>WTFV01000030.1 GCA_011523845.1 Acidobacteriota bacterium
AGGTCCGCCTCACAGGTCTTCGCCCGTCGCGCCCGCGGCCACATATCGTGCGCGGACACATAAGATCGACTATGTTCCCGGGAACATAGTCGATCACCACGCGATCGACCACGCCGCCAAAGTAGGCGAACGCCGACTCGATGCCGTCGAGCAGAGACTCGAGCCGCTCGACCGGATACGCCTTGGCGAAATACGCATTCGAGTACGGCAGCGTCGCCACCAGGTACTTCACCTTGCACGGTGTCCCGCCGATGTCGACCCACGACTCGCCGAAGTCGACTTCCATCGTCGTGCCGGGAGCCACGCTGCGGTGCACGAAGGCCTCCTTCGACGTGACACGCCTGCGCAGCGCCGCGACGTAGCGACGCACCGTCCGCGAGGAGACCGCACCGGCCAACGGCAGCAGCAACCGCCGGATCCGCTTCGCGCTCAACTTCGAGTCGTCGCGCAGCCACTGCGTGATCTGGTCCCGCCACGGGTCCAGGCTGCAGGACCGCCGCGGTGACACCCGCTCCGCCGGCGTCGGCTGGTCCACGGCGCGGCGCACCGTCTTGACGTCCAGCTGCAGCCGCCGCGCAATCTCCTTCTTCGGTACTCCCTCCACCAGATGCAGGTGGCGGATCTCGGCCCACTGACTCATCCTGATCACCTCCGCGTCCCTCCTGGCAATGTCGACGAGACGAACCGTGTCTCGTCCCTCGATCCATCGCCACAGGACCGCCATTTCGTGAGTGCTCAGGGGGTCCCTTTTCAGATGGCCACGGGGTCCCTTTTCATCTTGCCACTACCATTGACAATCGCATGGTGGCGTTCCTTCCTGGGCGTGGCGTCCATCGCCCGGGTCTTCCCGGGATTTATCCCCGTTCCGGCGGCGCTGTCCTGCGGCGGTCCCGGTGACGCGATCGGGCTCGGTCGCCTCCGCACGGCGCATCCCCTGGCGAGCAGGGCCGCCACCACACCTCAGCCGTCGTCGCCGCATCGGACCCGGGGCCGAGGGTCGCACTCGCTCTCGAGCAGCTCTTGAACCGCCCGCACCGATCCGTCCTTGTCATCCCGGCCGCGGAAGTCGGGGCGTTCGTGCCGGACGACCGCCCCAACCTGCGTGTCCGCTTGGACTGCCCAAGCGGGGAGGGGCCGATTCCGCGACATGGAGTTGCCCCAGCTATGCTGAAGCTCTGCATAGTCGGGGCAACTCCAGAATGGGCCATGACCCAGCTTCGAAGGGTGGACTCAGATGGCAGTTCTGGCCTTGCGGCCTGGCCTGGACGGAGCGTCCCGGCCGTCCACGAGCCCACGGGACGCGGCAGACCGCCGGATTCCGGATGGCCCGCCGGACGGGAACCCGTTGGAGTCGGCGTCAAACGGCGGCGACAAGCCGGTGGGCTTGGCAGGCTTGGCTCCGCGTGGAGCGCATGGTGTCGCGTGCGCGGGGGACGCCGGGAAGGCGATGGCGGCCCACCGGGACCGGAGGCGACCGTACTATATTCGTCCCAGACCCATGCGACCTTCGGGCCCGGAGCACGCCGCGTGCCGCGGCGTGCTCCGCTCCAGAGCGATCCGCCGGGCGGACTCTTCCGGCCACTGAACACGTGGCCAACTGACCGGTACGCTTTCGGCGGAGGTCGTCCCCTCCGTTCCGCCGTGATCGCTCGCGATTCTCCGGTCCGCTGGCTGGCGGTAATCAGGACTCGCCCGCCGTCAGCCGCTCCCGGTACCGCGCCTGCCGCTCTGTGTTCGTCAATACAAGACGATTGTTCCACCGTTACGTAACGGACCGGGGGAACACCGCGAACACCGGTCCCCCCGCGCGTCGACCCGGCGCGGGTAGGATCATTCTGAGGATGGCGGGTAACATCCTCAAATGAGGCAACACGACCGGCAAAGGTACTTGGCGCTGATCAGTCTGCAAGGCGGGCCGCATCAGCGAGCACGGTCTGGCGTCGGCCCGCCGTCGCTTCGTCGCCCAACTCGGCCGGCTGATCGACGCCCCGCCGCCATAAGCCGACGCCAAGCGCTTCGCCAAGCAACTGGCCAACGAGTTCGCAGCCCTGTTCCTTATTCCTGTACGACCCGTCGATCGAGGCCCCGAACTCGCGCGCCGAGCCAGCCATCCGCCCGGCGGTGGTCACACGCAACGTTTGCGGCGGCAACCGCACGCGCAAGAGCGCCGACACGCAGCAACTGCTGGCCAGCGTCCTGCGCACCGCCCGCCAGCGCAAGCTCGACCTGCCGCACCTGCTCGCAACGATGCTGCGCGCAGAAGCCGGTCGTCCCCGAAGCACTCGCCCTGCCCCCGCCGCCCGCTGAGCAGGCTGCCTCGACCGGACGCTGCTGACGCAGGCCGTCATCCCGGCGCACCTTGCCGCGACCGGTTCGGTGCATGAAGCGCGCATGTCTCAGTTCTTGTCCGCCCCGTCATGGCGTGCCATCGCAGTGTGTACACAGGGGCTGAGGCGGAAACGACTACTCACCACATTTGACAATATCCCGTTAACTGCTGCCCGCCGCCTTGCCTCGGAGCGAATCTGTCTCTTCCAGAAATCGCTCCAGAACTAAGTCGTATTGTCTTTGCGTGCGCGCCAGCTCCAATGCCAGCTCGTATTTCGCCGGTATCAGCGCCAACATGGCCTGATCCCGGCCCAGTCGCCAGACCTCCCTACCAAGGGCCGTCACACCAACCAGTCCACTCACCGATAGTGCTCCACCACCGTAATACTCTCCAAGGGCAGCGACTATGCCTCCGACGACCCCCACAGCAAAGCCGGCGAAAAGAAACCCAATCATCCAGTATGTGACCCGTCGAAGTACACTCAGAGCCAAGTCAAACTCACTCCGGGCTGTCTTGAACACGCGCTCGAGTCGTCTCCGTTGCTCATCCGGAACATTTCCAATCTCGCGCCCGCCTTCCGTCTCCGAACTCGTCTCCCCGCGTCTGCTTCGCAACCCTATGGTGCTATCGTGTATTCTTTTCCAGTTGACCTTACCTGCTGCGAGTCTCGATAGTCGACACGTCATGATACCACCTCAGTTCTCCCCAGTCTTGACTACTCGGCCGTAGTGAAGACTCGGATCACCGAAAAGAACAAAGGAATCAATCCCTCTCCGCCAATCCGCATCCTCCCACTCGCTGAATCGCTTTTCGCACCGCCCAACAGCGTGCCGGATAGCGTCCGCTATAGACGGCCCGCTGCGCGTCGTCCTAGGAATAAAGTAGTCATAAAGTTCTGAAAAAAAAGCGTTGCAGACCGCCGAGTCAACATCCCGATTGGCAGCAAGCACATTAGTTCCTCCGTTGACAAATTCCGATACCAACGATGTCGTAGCATCTTCTTGCCCTGCAATTTCACATGCACTCAAGACAATTAGCTTGCAGCGAAGCTGCCCGGCACTGGTGGCTTTACGCAATGCCACGTGATCAAATTGTCCGCCGCACAAGACAATCGCCTCCAGCGTCGCGTGACACGCTACGTGTACGATATCACTACTCGCCAGCAATCGCGTCAAGCCGCCCGGTGTCGATTCCCTCGCCTGAACCTCAGCAACATGACTGCAAAACGCTGACGACACAATTTCGATCTCCCGATCCACAAGCCCCATAGCTCTTCCGCGTTCACGGTCACCTGCATATGAAACAGGTCCAAAGCATATCCGCCTAAACGGAGGCGGCAACCTCACCTTCCCAGCAGTGGAACTGACGACTTGTCCAGCGATCACCGCTGACGCACCCTCGCTCCAATTGCTTCCCAACCATTGCGACCATGGTTTCAGAAAAAGATGTGGCTCAACTTCCACCCGAACTCGATCAGCGTCCCGCAACCCACTGCTACTAGCCCACTCGCGGGCTCCATCTCTCCAGGATTTCACGGCCGGACCAAGTTCCAGGCTGGCAACCTCAACGGCAGCACGGTCCGTTCGTGCAGTGAGCCGTGGCAAGCTCTGGGGACCGCTACCCCTGATCTCAACTCGAATGTCGCAGTCGCCATTCCGCAGGCTCCAACGCCTCCCCGCCGCTGCAAGCATCCACATCCGGAGTTCCAAACTAAGGCTCACCGCCATACCGACAACGATGATTCCGCCCAAGACGCCCAAGATGTACCGATATCCCGTGGGAACGACTACCGGTATTGCATCGATAGTCAACACCAAAGCCTGTGTCCCCAGTTCGCGCAGTCCGGCGAGATCCGCACGTTGAATTTCAAGGTAGTAGTCATTTCCCTGCGCCACCTGAAACGGAATCACCCCGCCGTCGTCAGCATCGATCCACGGAGCGTCCCCATTCGCACGGCCCGCAGTCGCAGCCGGCGACCGAATCCACCAGTCCGCATAGTCGGGCCTCGTCCGCAACTCGAGACGCGTGACGTCCCCCGAAAGCTGCTCCGGAGGCCAATTGTCCCGTAGATCCCATACGCCGACATCGCCGTCTTCGCCCAGCGCGCGCAGACCGATGGGAACCGCGCGCCGTTCGCCAAACCAACTCAAACCCCTGGCCGGCTGGACGAAAACAACTTGACTCCCGTGGATGACTGCTAGTCGCTTCCCACCCCCAGAATCAACTCCGGCCAGTATCGCATCCTGGACCGACTCAAGACCGCGCAACTCCACCTGAACGCCAAGGTGCCCGCCTTCAATTGGACCACCTAAAGTATCGTCGAATGGCACTAGAACAGGCGGCGTTGAGCGGTGAATATCCATCGCCGGCCACCCGCTACTCTTCGGTATCCTTTTCGCCAGTGGCCCGATCTCAGACCTCCAAGGCTCGATAGCCATGGAGCGACCGTTTATCCTCAAATGGTGCATCGTAGCATACAATCGTCCTGGTCCCGACACATAAAACGATTGTGTCCCGATCAGCGGATGCGTTGGATGCGGGTACAGCCGGGTGAACCGCGTCTTCGGCCAGCCGTCCTGCGGAATAAGTTGAACCCACTTCGCGGCGGTGCCGGCAGAAAGGTCCACATAACCAGTGTCCGAGATTATGAAAACGGAATCGGGTTGCTCAGGAGGAAAAAATTCCCGAATTACCCAGCGCGGAGGTTCTGGTAGTGTCGGGGCCACCAGCCTTTCGGCCGGCTGCTCGGTGTTCGGTCGAATGCGGGCAAGAATCCAGCCACCGTCGACACTATGGGCGAGCCAAACGTTGCCAGTGTCGTCTGCTACAAGGCACACGTTGACATGGGTTGGAAACGGATCGCCAACCGAGTCGAACTGCAATTGCTGAAGGTTCGGACCTATGTCGATGCGGACAAGTTGACTCCGACCGTCAGACGTTCGGCGAAGTCCCAGCCATGCGCTAGAAGAGCTCTTGGCGCCCGGCGTGAGATCCCTTAGCGACGTATCTGAACTGAACGGTAACTCAACGAGTGTCCATTCACCGGAAACGCCGTAGAGGAATTCGCTGCCCATGGGCAGGAGAACGCCACCTTCACGGCTCCACGGCCAGTATTTTTGGCCGGACTTGGTTTCGTGGGCTAATCTCGCCACGTCGATGGAATGGCCTCCGGACAGCCGGTCAGCCGTGTCGATCATGCCATGGCCTGTAGCGAAACGAATATATCCAAGCGAACCCATCCCCGAAAAAGGTGCCTCGATTGCCCATACTCCCCGACCCTCGGGATCGTCTACCAACGAGTGGAGGGCACTATTGGCACCAACACCAACATGCGTTTGTACAATCGGTTCCTGAGCGGCATTGAAAAAGAGTTGTTCGCGGAGCCAGTCCGGCACAATAAGTGGGGCCGGACGTCCTGGGCGAATGTCCTGCAATAGGAGATCCCGCCAGACCGGACGATTCTGGGGTTGAAGCTTGGTCCAACTGTTGGGCGTCCATTCCCAGAAATCTTGCGCGCTATCTTTGACCCAGAGGACATCCTCGGCCGGCCGCGCTACATTGCTCGGAACAATCCCTTCTGGAAAGGAATCGGATTGGGCAGGCTCGAATACCATAGTAGCCGCTATATCTTGCAAGCGACCAAAATCGAAACCTAGAGTCTGTTGCCAATGCACAGGCCGATGTCGCCCGCCTTCTTCGACGACGAGCAAGCGACCAAGCACTACATCGGCAAAGACGACCTTCAAGCCGTCCAGGTACCTTACGCGGAAGAAGTCAGAGATGCGTCTGCCCGACTGCGGATCCAACTGAGCGAGAAAGGTACCGCTAAGTCTTGTGAACACGTAAAGGAAGTGTCTTATTGGATCAATGGCAATAGTTTCTATCGCGACACCGCCGCTATTGTTTGCTAACTCTCCGAAATCCACTGGCACATCTGTCAAGTGGCCGTTTTCGTCGAGTTCGTAGAGTAGGTCGTCTGAGTAAGGCCAGGCGTAGCTTACCCCAGCTAGGCCCGAATGCCATTCCAGACTCTGAAACAACTCACCATTGAACAACGGGGCGCCTAGTGCCAGGTGACCATCGCGGACTATCACCGGGTGCGATTTGCCTCCATTCGCCAAAACGTACGCCTTTGCTACGCCGGTTCCCCCGGGATAGACGATGCTAGAGACCCTTGGATGGGACGCGCCAAGCAGTTTGCGAGATCGGAAGTCGTAGGGGGACATCGTCGTCCATGACCGATCGGGCAGTGAAGTGCGCCGTGCCCAAAGCACCTCCCAAACTCCGTTGTCGGTCCCTATCAATAGGTGTTCGGATCCATCCAAGTTGATACTCCCTAGGGCGCGAATCGAATTGTAATCATCCACGAGCTCCCAAACTTTATCCCATCCCCATGGTGATCGCACGTAGACTTCGTGTTCGTAGGCAACAAAGAGCCATCGGTTGTCGGTATGCCGCCAATCGACTACCTTGGAAACATCGTCGCCACGGTGGGGAAGAGGCAGTGGCTCCAAACTTGCCAAGCTACTTTCCTGTGCAGACGCCGAAGTGGTTGAGCACAGGAGACCCGCAAGCATTAGCAGAGCGCAAGCCATAGATAACGCCTTCCTCAGGCCGGGCTCTGGTTCGCGGTTTCGCGACGTGCGTCCTGATGTCGTACAACCTGCGCTCATCGTATTCGGAATTCGAGCGTGCGGAACACTAGTGGACTGTCGCGTAGGCAACATGTCCGTGGTGTCGCTGATTCGCGCCCGGAAAAAGCTAAGGGAACGGACCGCGGCACGGGCAACTTCTCTAGAAGATGGTCTACTAGTCACGCATTGCGGGGACGACAGAGGCCTCAAGCGCAGTCGCCATCTGGTTGGTCGACGCTCCCGGTGTCGACCGCGGCGATTGAACCACCGCACCAGCCTGCAGGGCGGCGAAACGGTGGGGTAGTTTCGCTGCGTGAGCGACTTGACTATCGGTCGCGCCGGGATAACCATTGGCGACAGGATAGCATGCGATTAGCAATTGCGCCACAGAGAAACTCACGGTTGAACACGGATTCTGGCAGCCTTCACTTCGACGTCCACGCCGAGGTCCCGCAGACGCCGAAGGAGGCGCTGTTTGACGCGGCTCGGCGTCGGGGTGCGCGAGGTAACCTCCCGCCGAGGTCGTGGTAGTCCGTCTCGTGGCGGAGCATGAAGTAGGCAGCGGTCAGCACGGAGGCGGCACCCGCCACGGTGGCCTCCTTGAGGCCGCGCCGACCCTTGAGGCGCCGATACTGTGCCTGCAGATACCTGCCGTTCTTCGGGCTCGCCGCGCACGCGGCCTGGACCAGCGTCGTCTTCAGCCGGGGGGTCGCGTAGTCCCGTCGAGGCAGCCTGCTCAGCAGGGCGGCGGGGGCAGCGTTCCGATCAGGTCCGGCAGGTCGAGCTTGCGCTGGCCGGCGGTGCGCACGACGTTGGCCAGCACCCGCTGCGTGTCGGCATCCTTGCGCGTGCGGTTGCCGCCGCAAACCTTGCGTGTGACCACCGCCGGGCGGATGGCGGACTCGGCGCGCGAGTTCGGGGTTTCGATCGACGGGTCGCACAGGAAGAGGAACACGACCGGGAACTCGTTGGCCAAGTGCTTGGCGAAGCGCTCGGCGTCGGACCATGGCGGCGGAGCGTCCATCAACCGGCCGAGTCGGGCGACGAAGCGATGGCGGGCCGACGTCAGACCGTGCTCGCTGATGAGGTCGGCCTTGCAGCGGTCCCGTAAGGATCGGCGCAAAAAGAACTTCCTAGAAGTGCCTGTAGTCTCGCTATAGAGCACACCCGGTCCCGCAACGG
>WTFV01000260.1 GCA_011523845.1 Acidobacteriota bacterium
GGAGAAACGCCTGTAAAGTGGGCAGAAAATCGTCTATGCAAAAGAGCCACACCCAGGGGTGTGGCTCTTTTCCGTCGCCGGCTGCAAGGGGTCGCTGTCGCGGGAAAAAGCATGACAAGAGCTACTTGACCTGCCGGAGGCGTCTCGGGGACGGGGGTTCGGGGGGCTCGCTGAACGGCGGTGGCGTCCGGTCGGCGTATTGCCGAGCGTGGTTCCGCTCGTACTCGCGCGCCTCGTGGAAGTCCCAGTACGCGTCGAAGTCGCCGCTCGCTCGCAGCGCCCGCAGCTTCAGGACCGCCTCGGCGCCGGCCAGACGCCAGCGGGCGCCGGTCAGCTCCATCCGGTCGCGCACCAGATGCCGGCAGGCCCCCTCGACCACCCCGGTCGCGATCGGATAGCCCGCCGCAAGGTAGCGGTCGTACTGCAGATACGGCGCATACTTGCGCAGATAGCCGGCGCACGTATCCACCGGCTTGCGGGCCTCCGGCGACAAGCCGGCAACGGTCGCCGCACGCCGCATCGACGACGCCACCGTGCGGGCCTGGCCTTCGAGGATCCGCTGCACGCGCGTCCACGCCCAGCACGCCAGTTCCGGACTCGCTGCGCGGTGGAACGCCTGCGCCGCCTTCCACACATACTCGACCACGTGGATGATGTCGACGATCACCGTGACTTCGACGCCGCGGGCGGCGGCGGCCGCTCTCGCATTCGCAAGTTGCATCTCGGCGCCATCGACCAGCACGACCCAGGGCTTGACGTGCTCGGGGTCCCGGTGTTCGGCTTCCAACGTCGCGTCGGCGACCACCTCCCAGGCCTCGCGTTCGAGGCTCGCCCACACCCGTTTGGCTTCCGGCCGAGGCCGCACAGGCCGGGTTCCGGGCTTGTTCCCGACCTTGGCCGGCGGCTGCGGCGGCATCAAGCTCTCCAGGAACTGCTCCGGGCTGCGCACGAACGGCGCCGTCGTGTAGACGGCGGCCACCGTCGCCATGCGCTTCGAGTACTTCTTCTCTCCAGGCTTCAGGCGCTGGAACGGCGACAGACGCTCGCGTTGCCGCCGGCGCTTCTCGGCCTCCTTGCGCGTCGCCTCGCGCAGGTCCTGGCGGTGCAGCACGACACCCTTGCTGTCGTAGGTCAGCACGACTGTCAGGCGACATGGAAAACTGACCCCCCAGCGACAGTGAAAACTGACCCCCTTTGTCCAAGGAGGAGTCAGCAGATGAAGGGATGCGAGGATGTCGGCCCGTGGACGAGGAGGCCACGGGCACAGACCATGATGAAATCGGACGAGGTGGAGGCGATGCTGCATCTGCACGCCCTCGGGTGGGGATTGAAGCGCATCGCGAGGGAGTTCGGGTGCAGCAAGAACACGGTGCGACGCTACGTGGAGGCCGACGGCTGGATGACGTACAGCCGACGGGCCGGTGGCGGCAAGCTCGGGGATCAGGAGGAATGGCTGAAGGAGCGCTTCTTCCGACACCGGGGCAACGCGGAGGTGGTGCGGCAGGACCTGCTGCGGGAGCAGTCGATCGACGTAAGCCTGCGCACGGTCGAGCGTGCGGTGGCGCCGTGGCGTCGGCTGCTGACGGCCGAGGCGAAGGCGACGGTGCGGTTCGAAACGCCGCCGGGACGCCAGCTGCAGATCGATTTCGGTCAGTTGCGGGTGCCGATTGCTGACGAGCGGGTGCGCGTCTTCCTGTTCGTGGCGACGTTGGGCTATTCGCGCCGCTGCTATGTCGCGGCGTTCAGGCACGAGCGTCAGTCGGCGTGGTTTCGCGGCCTGGAGGGTACTTTCCGTCACTTCGGCGGCGTGACCAAGGAGGTGCTGATCGACTATGTTCCCGGAAACATAATCCGGATTATGTGCCCGCGCACGATATGTGGCGCTGCAGGTGGAGCGATCCGGTGGAGCGGGGCCGTGGCACTTCCGATGGCCACATAACGGTGGGCACGTCGGCACGGGATGATCGCCGAGCGCCGAGAGCGCGAGGAGGTTGTCCATGCTGGAACGATGCTACGCCCGCCCGAAAACAGTCGACCTCATTCGGTCATCCTGGCTCGGTGCTGCCATCGAGCAGTACGTCACGTGGTTCCTGGAGCGTGGCCATGCCCCGAGGAGTCTCGGTCACCGCGTACCGATCCTGCTCCGCTTCGGGACGTTCGCCTACGACCGGGGCGCAAAGTGCTACGCGGATCTTCCGCCCGTGGTTCCTGCGTTTGTAGAGCACTGGATCACCCGCCCGGATCACCGGCGTGCCCCGGGACCGGCACGCCCCCGACTGGCGCAGGAGATCCGGCGGCCGATCGAGCAGATGCTCCGGCTGGTCGTGCCGGGCTTCGTCGGAACGCGCCGCCCGGTGCTGGCGGAGCCGTTCATCGATCGGGTGCCGGGCTTCTTCGCCTACCTGCGTGACGAGCGCGGCGTCCGCGCTACGACGCTCAGGCAGTACGCCCACCATCTACGACAGCTTGCCGCGTATCTGCGCGAGCGTGGGCTCGACGACCTGCAGGCGCTGTCGCCAGTTGTCATCAGTGGATTCCTGACCGATCGCAGCCGGCATCTCTCACGCTCAAGCGTCGTGACCCGGTGCGTCTCGCTGCGTGTGTTCCTGCGGTACCTCCATCGCGAAGGGCTCGTCGCGCGTGACCTGAGTCAGACCGTAGAAACCCCGCGGGTCTACCGTCTTGCTTCGGTGCCGCGGTCGATTCAGTGGGACGAGGTTCGACGCATGCTGGAGGCGGTGGATCGTCGCACCGTCGTGGGGCGACGCGACTACGCCATGCTGCTCCTGCTCGTCACCTACGGCCTGCGGGCGCGGGAGGTCGCCGCGCTTACGCTCGACGATATCGACTGGTCCCACGACCGCCTCCGCATCCCGGAGCGGAAGGCCGGCCACTCGACGGCCTATCCCCTCTCCCCGCTCGTTGGCGAGGCCATCATCGACTATCTGAAGTCGGGCCGGCCGACGACTCAGTCGCGCCGCGTGTTCTTCCGAGTCATCGCACCGTGCGAGCCCATTGAGTTCAATGCGGTGTCCTGCCGCGTCACCTACTACTTGCAGCAGGCGGGCATCGTCGTTCCCAGGCCCGGTTCGCACACACTGCGCCATACCTGCGTTCAGCGCCTCGTCGATGCAGGGTGGCCCTTGAAGTCGATCGGCGACTACGTCGGACATCGCAGTTCCGCGTCGACCGAGGTCTACAGCAAGGTGGCCATCGAGACCCTGCGCGAGGTCGCCTGCGGCGACGGTGAGGAGGAGGTCGTATGAGCCGCCTCTGGACCGGATTTCGCAGCGTCTTCGCTGACGGGATACAAGCCTTCCTGGCGTACAAGCGCGCCCTCGGTCGTCAGTACCGGGCCGAGGAGAGCGCCTTGCGGCTATTCGACCGCTTCCTTGTGCAGCACCGCATCGCCACGGCTGCTGACGTCACCCCCGCGACGATCGACGACTTTCTCGTCTCCCGGCCACGGCCGGCACCGCGAAGCTACAACCACCTGCACGGTACCCTGGTCCGATTCTTCGACTGGATGATTCGCCAGGAGCGTCTGCTGGACTCCCCCGTGCGCTCGAAGCCGCGCCGCGGGACTCGCGTTCGCCTTCCGTTCCTCCTCGACCCCGCGGCCGCTCGTCGCCTCTTCGACGTGGCGGGCCGGCTACCGGACAACAATTTCACAACCTGCCGCGGGTCGAGCTTCCGGACCATCTTCACCCTGCTCTACGGCTTGGGCCTGCGGGTGGGGGAAGTCGAACGGCTACGCGTCGGCGACATCGACGCCACTCGGCGCGTGCTTCACATTCGGGACACGAAGTTCGCCAAGAGCCGCTTCGTTCCGTACGGTCCGCGGATCGACACGCTGCTCACCGCGCACCTGGCGCGGCGCGCGCAGCAACAGCAACTTCTCTCAGCCGAAATGCCCGTGTTCGCGCAGCGCAGCGGGCGACCGATCCGCGCCGACACCATCAGTCTCACGTTCCATCGGCTCGTGCCGCAACTGGGCCTGGTCGTTCCCGACGGAGCTATCGGCCCACGGGTTCATGACCTGCGCCATGCGTTTGCGACCCGCACGCTGCTGCGCTGGTACCGGAACGGGCTCGACCCCCGGTCGCGGCTGTTGTCCCTCGCCACTTTCCTCGGCCACGTGAATCCGGCGTCCACGGCCGTCTATCTCACGATGACGCCGGAGCTGTTGAGTCATGCGAGCGAGCGGTTTCGCACGTGGGCCAAGCCCGTCCTCGAGGAGGTGCCGCGATGACAACCTCGCTCGGTGCGTTGCTGCACGCGTTTCTGGTGGATGAGCTGCCGCTCCAGAAGGGTTTCCGCCCCGCCTCGACCAAGGCGTACCGGGACGGGCTACGGCTCTTTCTCACGTTCGTTGCCGAAGACCGGGCCTGTCGGCTGACGCAACTCATGCCCGAGGACCTGACCGTCGAGCGGGTCCAGCGTTTCCTACTGCACCTGGAGGAGAAACGGCACAATCACCGGCGCACCCGTAACCATCGACTCACGATCCTGCGGACCTTCTTCGAGTTTCTCGCGCAGCGGTGCCCCGAGCTGCTCGCGGTCGCCCAGCGCGTCGCCGCGATTGCCGTCAAGCGTACCGCCCCAGCCGAGACTCGTTTCCTCGAGCGCGAGGAGATCGCCCAGCTCTTCCGCCGACTGCCGTCCGCCGGACCTTTCGCGCTGCGTGACCGTACCCTGTTGTTGCTGCTCTACAACACCGGCGCCCGCGTGCAGGAGGTCGCCGACCTGCGCATCGCGGACCTCGACTTGCAAGGCCAGCCCAGTGTCCGTCTGCACGGCAAGGGTGACAAGTGGCGGACCTGTCCACTCTGGCCGCAGACGGCTCAACTGCTGGAGGACCTGCTCCAGACCAGACGGCCCGCGCCATCGACTACGATGCCCGTCTTCGTGTCCCGCGGCGAGCGTGCCCTCACACGCTTCGGCATCTACAAGATCGTGCGTCGCCACACCCGCCACCTGGACAGCCTCGGCCCGCCGACCAGACGCCACATCAGCCCGCATGTCTTCCGACACACGGCGGCCGTCCACCTCCTGGAAGCCGGAGTCGACGTCAACGTGATCCGCAGCTGGCTCGGTCATGTTCACCTGGACACGACCAACCGGTACGCCGAGATCACAATCCGCACGAAGCTGGCAGCCGTGCAACTCTGCGAGCCTGTCGCAACCGCTACGGATTCACCCCGCCGAAGATCCATTTGGCACAACGACCAGGCACTGCTGTCCTGGCTCGCTTCGCTGTGACCCGTTATGTGGCCGCCCGCTCGAGGTCCGCCTCACAGGTCTTCGCCCGTCGCGCCCGCGGCCACATATCGTGCGCGGGCACATAAGATCGACAACCCGCGGCCGCTGGTGCTCGATCATGACGCGAAGACTCACACGGTCGAGTTCAACGACCGGTTCCTGGCATTCGCCGCCTACTGGGGGTTCCGTCCGCGGGCGTGTGCCCCGTACCGGGCGCGGACGAAGGGGAAGGACGAGCGCGGTGTCGGCTACGTCAAGCGGAACGCGATTGCAGGACATCGCTTCGACAGCTGGACGGGGATGGAGGCGCATCTGGGGTGGTGGCAGCGCGAGATTGCGGACAAGCGGCGCCACGGCACCACCGGGGAAGTTCCCCTCATCCGATTCGAGCGCGAAGCGGCGCTGTTGCGTCCCTGTGCGGACCGGCCGCCGTTCGGCCAGTTGCGGGACCTGATCCGGACGGTCCACGCCGACTGCGCGGTGGTGGTCGACACCAACGCCTATTCGGTGCCGTGGCGTCTGATCGGCGAGCGGGTGCGGGTGGTGGTCAGCGGCCGGCGGGTGCGCGTTCACCACGGCCCGAGGGTTGTCGCCGAGCACGTCGAGCACGAGGGACGCCACGCGCGGGTCACCGACCGCGCCCACCTGGTCGGCGTCGTCGGCGGCCCGCGTCCGGCCGAGACCGCGGCGACCCGGCCGAAACCGAAGCTGCTGCGTCCGCTCGACGAGTACGCCGCCGTTGCCGGGGGGCGTTTCTGATGGCTGGCGTGGACCATGAGACGCTGGTCGGCTGGCTGACGCGGCTGCAGCTGACGGCGATCCGCGACCAGCTCGACAACCTGCTCGACGAGGCGGCGGAGAAGAAGCTGACGCTGCGCGAGGCGCTGGCGCTGCTCGTCGAGCGGGAGGTCTCGCGCAAGGACGAGCGGCGCATCGAGATGGCGCTGAAGATCGCGCGCTTCCCGATGGTGCGCGAGCTCGCCGACTTCGACTTCAAGGCGCAACCGAGCGTCGACCGGCGCCAGGTGCGGGAACTGGCGACGTCGCGGTGGGTGGCGCACGGCGATGCGCTCCTTGTGCTCGGCCCGCCGGGGGTCGGGAAGACGCACTTGGCGATCGCGCTCGGGCGCGAGGCGATCCGGCAGAGCTACTCGACCCTGTTCACGACGGCCCAGGCGCTGATGGCGGCGCTGGTCAAGGCGCACAGCGAGGGGCGGCTGGAGGACCGCCTGACCTTCTACGCCAAACCGAAATTATTGGTCTGCGACGAACTGGGATACCTCCCTTTCGAGGCGCATGCCGCGCACCTGTTCTTCCAGCTCGTCTCGAGGCGCTACGAGCGCGGGAGCATCCTGATCACGTCGAACCGCTCAGTCGGCGAATGGGGCGAGGTGTTCGGCGACGCCGTGGTCGCCACCGCGATCCTCGACCGGCTGTTGCACCACAGCCACGTGCTGACGATCACCGGGGAGAGCTACCGGCTGCGGGAGAAGCGTCGGGCGGGCGCGCTGAAGGTCCCGGTGCCGAAGCCTGTCGCGTCGGAGACCCGCTCGGGGGCGTCGTCATGACCACGCGACCGACATCATGGCGAGCACAGACAGGGACTCACGCTCACGCGCCGGTGCCGCGCCACGCCGCCCTTCGGCCGGCGTGGCGGTTGTCAGGCGGGCCGGCCCGCTGCAACGCGGCAGCGGTCGAGCCTGCCGACGCTCGATGTCGTGAACGTCCGGGGGCCGAGCCGCCTGTCACCGGTCCGTTACGTAACGGTGTGGAGTGGTCGTGGCGTTGACGAACGCGGAGCGGCAGGCGCGTTACCGGGAGCGGCGGCAGGCCGGCGAGTCCCGGATCCGGTACCGCCGGCCGGCGGACCGGAGGTCGCGGCCACAGCAGTGGGACGACGCGGTGCGGACGCTCCTGGTGCTGCAGGACCAGTACCGGGAGTGGCGGGACGCGTTGCCGGAATCCCTCGCCGGGTCCGCGACCGCGGAGTTGCTCGATCAGGTCTGCGATCTGGACCTGTCGGAACTGGAGGCCGTTGAGCTTCCCAGGGGCTTCGGGCGTGACGGCTAGACCACCGGCGACAAGCTTCCGGTCGGATTTGTCGGGCCGCCCAGCCTGACCGTGTGCTCGCCGGTGTCAAGGCGTTACGTAACGGTGCGTGGTTGAGCTGGAAACACTCGGGGGAAATGGTGCCGACAGGTACACGGCTCGCCTTCGGCTTCGCGAGGCGAACTGCTGTTGCGGGACCGTGTGCCGTATCTACAGGGGGGCCGTCGAAGTATCCCCACAGCGGTCGTCGTCGATGACTGACACGGGAACGACGTTCATCCGGAGGATCTCGATGAGCCACCGGCTCGTCCTTCCGCAGACCAACGCGCCAGTCTGCCCCGGCTTTGCGGAGCGGAGGATTCGCGCGCGGCCGAGCGTCAACGCCCATCCGGACGTGGTCCGCGCGCGCGATAGCGCCGCCTCCAGGCACGCCTGGCGCAGCCACCGACACCGACCGTCCCACCGTCGCCGCGTGCGCCAGACGAGCCTTCCGCGGCACTCGGGTTGTCGCTCGACGGAACGCCCTTTCCACTGCGTTGTCGTCGACCACACCGTCCGGCTCAGCCAGGCCGTTCCGTCTCGCGAGGGTACCCCGGTCCGGCATGACCAACACCAACGTCCGGCTCGGAACCCACCGTCCGCAGACAGACCTTCGCTCCCGGCGGAACCGTCTACATACGCCGTTTCTTCGGGGGTCAGTTTTCGGTGTCGCCAGGGGGTCAGTTTTGAGTGTCGCTTGACACGACGATCGAGTCGTCCGCAACCGGCTGGCCCTCGGCCGCCTGACGCGCCTCG
>WTFV01000279.1 GCA_011523845.1 Acidobacteriota bacterium
GGAAGATGAAGCCGACCTCGCGGTTGCGGGTCCACGCCCGGTCGGCCTGGCTGAGCTGCGCCACCGGGTGTCCGTTCAGCGTGTAGTCGCCGGTGGTAGGCGAATCGAGCAGACCCAGGATCGACAGCAGCGTCGACTTGCCGCAACCCGACGGACCGGAGATGGCGACGTACTCGCCCGGGTGGATGGACAGATCGATGCCGTCGAGGGCATGCGTCTCCACCTCGTCGGTGTAGAAGATCTTCGAGACGTTCTCCAACTGAATCAGGGCTGTCGCTTCGCTCATCTCGCCATACCTCCGTTCGGATGTGAGGCTCCTGCCCGGCGCCGGTCTTCCAGCCGCAGGCGGCGCACGGAGCACGGCACGGACTGCTAGTCGATACGCACCCGGTCGAACTGATCCCAGGTGGACATGTCGGACAGGACCACGCGGTCGCCCGGCTGCAACCCCTCCAGCACCTCGACGCTGTTCACCGAGGCGCGCCCCAGGCTCACCCGCATTCGGGACGCGTGCACCCCGTCCGCCTCCACCCGGAACAGGCTGACCACGCTCTCCTCCTGCCCGAACACCGGCCGGCCGACGAAGAGCACGTCGTCCATCCGCTCCAGCTCGATCGTGCCGTCGACCGTCAGGTCCGGGCGCGCGCCGCGCGGCAACTCGCCGTCGAGCGCGACGTCGACCGTCACCGTCCCGTTCTCCACCGCCGGGTCGATGCGGGTGACGTGGCCCGCGATGACGCCGTTGCGGGTGTCGATGGCCGCCGACTGGCCGATCTGGATGTCCTTGGCCTGCGTCTCCGCGATGCGCAGCTCGGCCTTCAGCACCGCGGGGTCGCCGACCCGCGCGAGGTTCGTGCCGGTGGTGATGCGCTGCCCTTCTTCGAGCGGCACCTGCTGCAGCACGCCCGGCATTCCGGCCCGCACGTGCAGGTCGGCCACCTGCCGCCGCCGCAGCTCGTACAGCGTCCGCAGGCGGTCCACCTCGGCCCGCTCGACTGCGAGCTGCGCCTCGACGGTGTCGGTGGCCATCTGCAACCGTTCCCGTTCGAGCGCGTAGCGCGTGTCGAACTCCTGCTCGGCCGACTGCGACTGCTGCAGTTGCAGCGACGCGACGAGGCCCTGCGCGAAGAGCTGCCCGTCGGCGTCCGCCCGCAGGCGGGCCGTCTTGAGCTGCGCTTCGATGGTCGCCAGCGTCGCCCGCTGGTTGAGGAGCTCGCGCTCCACCTCCACCTGCCGGTTGCTGTAGCGCGCCTCGGCCGCTTCGAGATTCAAGCGCGCTTCCAGCGCGGACTGTTTCAGCTCGGGATTGCTCATCTCGAGGATCACGGTGTCCGGGGCGACCAAGGCGCCGGGCCGGATGACGATGCGTTCGACGGTCCCGTCGGTGGTAGCCGGGATCCAGCGGATCTGCTCGGGGACCAGGGTGCCGGTGCCGCGCACCTGCCGGACCAGCGGACCGCGCTGCACGGTGTCGAGGTAGATGGTGTCGCGGTCGACGCGCGGCGCGGCCGGCTCGAGGCGCGAGACCCCCACCGTGACCAGGGCGATCACGATGAGCGCCGAGACGCTGTAGAGGCTGTGGCGCATCCGCTTCTTCCGGGCGAGATCGGGGCGGGCGATATCCATCGGAAGCCTCCTCTCGGTTACCGTGTATAGTCTGGCATTTCTCATCTCGGTAAGCAAGGGGAGGCGGCCCAGTGCAGACCGGCGATGTCACTCTGCGCGGAGCGTCGACATCGGATCCACCCGTGTCGCTCGGTACGCCGGAACGACGGTGGCCGCTACGCTGACCGCGCCCAGGACGAGCAGGACCGCGGCGACCGTCCAGGGATCGAGCGGCTGCGCATCGGGCGTGATGCGCCGGAGGACCTCGGCAAACAGTACGGCGGCCCCCGCTCCCACGACGCCTCCCGTCGCGGCGAGCACCATCCCCTGCAGCGCGAGGCGCGCCGTCACTCGCCCACCCGAGGCGCCGAGCGCGAGGCGAAGGCCGATCTCCTTCCTCCGTTGGGCCGCCGCGTAAGCGACGAGCCCATAGAGCCCCGCGGCCGCCAGGGCCAGGGCGACGGCGGCGAACAGGCCGAGCAGCAATGTGCGGGAGCGCGTGGCGGCCAGGGCCCCGCCAATCACCTCGTCCATCGTCCGAAACGCGGTGATCGACAGCAGCGGGTCAGCCTCCCTGATCACCCGATCGACGCTCTGGACAAGGCCGCTCCCACCCGTTCGTGTCCGCAAGGCCCAGTTCACCTGGAAGAACTCGTGGACCTCGACGAGCAGGTCGTCCGGTACCTGCTCGACGGGCACGAACACGGTCGGCCGCGTCGCGGTGACCCCTCGCGTCCGTACGTCTCCGAGAATGCCGATGACTTCGCGCACCTGGTCCTCGGTCTCGATCGCCCTCATCTGCAAGTGCGCGCCGAGCACCGTCCGTCCGCCGCCGAAACGCCGCGCGAACGTCTCGTTGACCAGGGCTACCGGTGTTGCGGCCGCGCGGTGGTCGTCCTGGCTGAACGCCCGGCCGGCCACGAGCGGGATGCGCAGGACCTCGAGATAGTCCCCGGCGACGTAGCGCCAATCGGCCCCCGCCGGTTCCGTCACGTTGTCGGGCCGCCGGGGCAACGCCATCTGGAGACCGCGCTCAACCGGCAGGTTGTTGACGACCGTCGCGGCTTCGACGCCGGGCAACCGCTCGATCTCGGCCAGCGTGCGGCGATAGAGCGTCGTCACGGCGTCACGCGACCCGTACGCGGGTCCTTGGAGCGACGCGCGGGCGACCAGCACACTTGCCGGGTCGAACCCGAGATCCGACGCGCTGAGTCCCACGAACGCCCGCACGAACACCCCGGACGCCGCCAGAAGCACCGTGCACAGGGCTACCTGGGAAACCACGAGCGATCGGCGCACCCAGGACGCGCGGCCGGCATTCACCGTGCGCGACTGGCCGCCGCGGAGCGCGTCGGCAGGCTCGACCCGTACCGCGAGCACGCCGGGCAGCAATCCGAAGACGATGCCGGTCAGCAGGGCGATCCCGAGCGAAGCACCCAACACCGCGGCATCGACGGTCACGCCCCACACTGCGAGCCGCGGCTGCAGTGCGACGAGCCCCGGCACGCCCAGCACGGCGGCCACGGCGCCGACCGCCCCTCCGGCCGTCGCCAGCAGCACGCTTTCGGTCAGGAGCTGGCGAAGCAGCCGCCCGCGTCCTCCGCCGAGTGCGGCGCGGACGGCCAGCTCCTGCCGGCGGCCGACAGCCCGGGCCACCTGCAGCCCCGCCGCGTTGGCGCAGACCAGCAGCAGGATCGCGACGACGGCAGCCGTCAACGGCCACACTATGCCTCCACTGCCCGAGGCCAGATGGTCCTGATGGGATCGCAGGACGAGCCGCGCGTCATCCCATACGGCCGCCGGCAACATCGCTCTCAGACCGCCACCGACCGCCTGGAGCTCCGCCTCCGCCTGTGCATAGGTCCAGCCCGGCCCCAGCCGGCCGATCAGGCGGTAGTTCTGGTCACCGCGTTCCGGATCGGGTCGGAACGGCGTCCAGGCTTCGACGTCCTCGAACGACCAGAAGTCGGGAGGCATGATCCCGATGACCGTGTAGGGCCTTCCGCCGAGCCGTACATCGGTGCCGACGATCCCGGAATCGGCGTCGAAGTGATTGACCCAAAGGTCGTTGCTGAGCACCACGGTCGAGCGATCGACCTCGTCGTCGCGCGAGAAGCCCCGCCCCAGCCGCGGCCGCGCCCCGAGGACTTCGAAATAGCCGGCGGTGACCTCCAGGTTCGAAATGAACGTGGAGCCATGTTCGCTCACCAGGTTCACGCCTGGACTCACACCAATGCCCGCCAGCATCGAGAAGGCACGGCTGCGGTCGCGCAGGAGGGCGACGCTTCTCTGCGGATGGAACGGGTTGGGGCCGAACCGCGGGTGCTGGTAGACCACGCTGACGATCCGCTCCGGCTCCGGGAAGGGGAGCGGCCGAATGAACACGGCGTTGATCGCGCTGACCATCACGGTCGAAGCGCCAAGCCCCAGACCGAGGACGACTACGGCCGAGAGCGTGAATCCGGGGTTCTTCGCGAGCGTACGGGCGCCGATCCGCAGGTCCTGCCAGAGATCGGCCAACAGTTGCCGCCAGCGCTGTCGGCGTTCCCACTCCTGGTCGATGTCCACACAGGCCTCCTCGACCCGCGCGTAGTCGCCGAACCGCCGCTCGGCCTCCGCCCTGGCTTCGGCCGGGCCACGGCCTTCGTGCACGAGCCTCTCGGTGAGCTCGCGCAGGTGATGGTCGAGCTCCGCGTCGACATCCGCGCGGACGTCGGAGCCCCAGAACCGGAGATAGCGCCGCCACATCGGTGTCCGTTTCATCTGCACGCCTCCGTCAGCGCCCCGAAACGCCTCGCAGGCTCGGAGTTTCGGCCCATCCCGTCCTCACCATGACCTGCGTCTCAGAACCGCTTCGCTGCGTTCTGCGGCGCAAGCTCCTAGACAGCCTCCGCGGCCCGCAGCACCTTGCCGATGGCCGCCGCGAACGCCGCCCACCCTTCGGTCTCGCTCCGGAGTCGAGCGCGGCCGCGGGACGTCAAGCGGTACAGCTTCACTTTCCGGTTGTTCGCCGAGATCCCCCACTCGGACTCCAGCCAACCGCGCCTCTCCATGCGATGGAGTGCCGGGTAGAGCGAGCCCTCCTCGAGTTGCAGCGCGTCGTCCGAGGTCGTTTCCAGCCAGCGCGCGATGCCGAAGCCATGGCGAGGACCGCCGCGCAGCGTCGTCAGGATCAGCAACTCGACCGTGCCGCGCAACATCTCCGGATTCCGCTCGGCCATGCCCTGCACCCCTGCCTTTCTATGCAAAGACTCTCTATATATGTAGATACGCACGTCGCATGGTTGGAAGTTCCAGAGGCCTGTGACCGTCCTGGCCGCCGGCGCCCGGAACTGAACTAGTCCATTCGGAGCGCCGCGAGTGGGTCCACGCGGGCAGCGCGCCGCGCGGGCAGGTATGCGGCGCCCGCCGCCACCAGCAGGAGCAGCGCCGACACGCCGGCCAGCGTCGCGACATCGAAGGGCGCGACGTCGACGAGCAGGCTGGTGAGGGAGCGCGAGACGAGCAGGGACGCCAGCAGACCGAGCGAGACCCCCGCGCCGGCCAGGCCGATCGCCCCGCGGACGACCATCCCCACGACGTGGCGGCGCCCGGCGCCCATCGCCAGACGCAGGCCGATTTCGCGGGTCCGTTGCGCCGTGGCGACCGCGATCACACCGTAGATGCCGAGGGCGGCCAGCACGAGAGCCGCTACGCCGAACAGCGTGAGCAGGGTCGTGGTGAACCGGCGCGCCGCGAGCGTGTCCGACAGGAGTTGCTCGACGGTTGCGATGCTGTAGAAGGTCTGCAACGGGTCGGCGTCCCAGACGACATCCTGGATCCGGGCGACGCTGGCCGCCGGATCCCCGGTGGTCCGCACGACGTAGGTCATCGAGCCGTCCGGGGCCTGCGCGTGCGGAACGAACACCTCCGGACGCGGGGGTGTGCTGTACCCCCCGCGGCGGATGGCGCCGACGACGCCGACGATCTCCGCGTCGATCCGTCCCCTGAAGGCCACGGGCAGCGACACGCGCCGGCCGATCGCGTCCGAATCCGGCCAGTGCTGCTGCGCCAGCGTCTCGTTGATGACGACCACGGGCGGCTGTTCTGCGTCGTCACGCGCGTCGAACCAGCGGCCCGCGCGCAGGGGGATGCCCATCGCGTCCAGGTACCCGGGCGTCGCGGCGGCAACGGCGGCCGACGGTTCCTCTCCCGGCGGAGACGGCGACCGGTCTTGAAGCTGCAGCAGACTCTCTCGCGTCAGATCCGCCAATCCCAGCGGGAAGGCCGATACCGCCCCGGCTGCGGACACACCGGGCAGCGCGCGGATGCCGTCGAGGGTCTCGCGGAAGAAGTTGGCGGTGGCCGCCAGCCCGTCGTCGCGGTAGTGAAACACCTGGAGCGCCATCGTGTTCGCCGGGGCGAAGCCCAGGTCGACGTTCACCAGGCGCACGAAGCTCTGCACGAGCAGGCCCGCGCCGACGAGCAGCACCAGCGCCAGGGCGACTTCCGTCGCCACCAGTGCCCGGCGCAGCCGCTGCTGCAGCGCATTGGCGCCGGTGCGCTGCCCGCGGAGCAGGTCGTGCACGTTCTGCCGGACGACGTGCAGGGCGGGCGCCATCCCGCACGCCAAAGTCGTCACCCCGACGAGGCCGGCGGCGAAACCTAGGAGCCGCGGGTTCACGGCGACCTGCCCCAGACGCGGCACGTCGGCCGGCATGAACGCCGCCATCGCCTCGAGCGAGGCGATGGCGATGGCGAAGCCGCCGGCTCCTCCCAGGGCCGCGATCACGGCGCTCTCGGTCAGCAGTTGGCGCAGCAGGCGGCCCCGTCCGCCGCCGACCGCCATCCGCACCGCGAACTCGGGAGCGCGCCGCGTGCAGCGGGCCAGCATCAGGTTCGCGACGTTCACGCACGCTATCAGCAGGACGAACAGCACCGCGCCCTGCAGCAGCAGCAGACTCGGCCGCACCCCTCCGACCTGCCACGCCTGCAGCGGGATCACTCGAGCACCGACATTCGCGTTCGTGCGCGGGTGCGCTTCGGCGAGCCGGGCCGCGACGGCGTCCATCTCCGCCCGTGCTTCGGCGAGCGTCACCTCCGAGCGCAGCCGTCCCATCACGCGCCACCAGCCCGGACCGCGGCTCGAGCTCTCGAACTCCGAAAACGTCTTCGGCAGGAAGAAGTCGCGTTCCTCCCGGCCGCGCTCGAGGCCCAGCTCGAAGTCCGGACCGAGCACACCGATCACGGTGTAGGACTCGCCTTCCAGCATCAGCGAGCGCCCGATGACGTCCGCCTCGCCCCCGAAGCGGCACTGCCAGAGACCGTCCGTCAGGACGATGACGCCGCTGCCCGGCAGGTGTTCCTCCGACCCTGACTGGCTCGGGACGGCGGCTGAACCTCGGAGGACGCTGACGCCGCTGCCCGGCCGGTGTTCCTCCGGCAGGAACGTGCGACCGTGGGCGGCGTTGACGCCCAGCATCTCGAAGAAGCCGTCCGTGACGAGCCATCCCGTGATCTCCGGCTCGCCTGCGCCGATGAAATCGAGCGACCAGGGATCCATCGCCGCCACGCGTTCGAAACTCCGGACCCGGTCTCGCCAGTCCAGGAAATCCGCGGGACCGACCGGCACAGGACGGTTCCCGTTGTCCGGATCGGTCTGCCAGAGTGTTACGAGGCGCTCCGGGTCGGAGAAGGAGGGCGGCTGGAGAAGCACGGCGTCGACGACGGAGAAGATGGCCGTCGTCGCGCCGATCGACAGCGTCAGGGTCAGCACCGTGGCCGCCGTGAAGCCGGGATGCCGGCGCAGCAGCCGCAATCCGTGGCGGACGTCCCGGAGGCCCGCCTCCAGAGACGCGCCGCTACGCGACGCGCGGACGTGCTCCCTGGTCGACACCAGGCCGCCGAGCGCCGCCAGCGCCTGCCGGCGGGATTCGGCGCGCGGAACGCCCCGCGCGCAACGCGCCTCGATATCCCGCGCGACGTGATGCTGCAGCTCGTCGTCGAGCTCACGGTCCGCCCGGCCGCGGTCGAGGAGTGCCCGCAACCGGGCTCGCCACGCGTACAGCCAGCGCTCCCAGGGCATGCCTCACGCCTCTGTCAGGCGCACGACGTGGGTGATGGCTTGCGACAGCCGCTCCCAGTTCGCGGCCTCCTGCCTGAGGTAGCGGCGTCCGGGCGGCGTCAGCGAGTAGATCTTCGCGCGCCGGTTGTTCTCGGTGTTCCGCCACTCCGCGCTGATCCAGCCCTGCTGCTCCAGCTTGTGCAGCGCCGGGTAGAGCGAGCCGTCGCTCACCTGCAGCGCGTCTTTGGAGACCTGCTTCAGGCGCTGGCCGATGGCCCATCCGCTCCGCGGCTCCAGGTCGAGGATCTTCAGAATCAGAAGATCCAGCGTTCCCTGGACGAGGTTCGATGGCTTGCTCATTCCGAGGCTCCTCTCCGCTTGTCCCGAAGGGCCTGCATGACCTGCACTTTCACAGGTTCCATTGGATTCTTGCCGATTCGATCACTCCGTACGGAGCGCAACGAGCGGATCCACCCGGGCGGCCCGTCGCGCCGGAAGCCACGCCGCCGACGCACCCACGAGCAGCAGCAGCACGGCGACGCCGGCCAGCGTCGTGACATCCGTGGGTGCGACCTCGAACAGCAGGCTCGTGAGGAACCGCGAGGTCCAGATGGCCGCGACCACGCCGAATACGACGCCTGAACCCGCCAGGACGAGCGCCCCGACGACGACCATGCGCACCACGTCGAGCGGCCGCGCGCCCATGGCCAGGCGCAGGCCGATCTCGCGCGTCCGCTGCGCGGTGGCCACGGCAATCACGCCGTAGATGCCGAGCCCGGCGAGCGTCAGGGCCGCCAGGGCGAACAGCACGAGCAGCGTCGTCGTGAATCGCCGGGCCGCGAGCGTATCCGACAGGAGCTGGTCGACGGTGGCGACACTGTAGAAAGTCTGGAGCGGATCGACGGCCTGGACGGCGTCCTGAATCGCCGCCACGCTGGCCGCCGGATCGCCGGCCGTGCGCACGACGTACGTCATCTCGCCGCTCGCGCTGCCCTGCGCGTGCGGGATGAAGACCTCCGGGCGGCGGCGGCTGTCGAAGCCCTGGGCGCGCGTCGCGTCGACCACGCCGACGATCTCCGCGTCGAACGCCTGTCCCCATACCTGCACCGTCAACCGTTCCGTCAGCGGATCGCCGTCCGGCCAGTGCCTCCGCGCCAGCGTCTCGTTGACTACGGCGACGCCCGGCCGCTCGGCGTCGTCCCGTTCGTCGAACCGCCGGCCGGCGCGGAGCTGAATCCGCATCGTATCGAAGTAGCCGGGAGTCACCTGCGAGATGGCCGTGGACGGCTCCTCGCCCAACGGCGGCGGCGGCCTGTCGTGAATCGTGAGCGGGGTCTCGATCGTGATGTCGGCCAGTCCGAGGGGAAACGACGAGACGGCGCCGGCCGCGGCCACCCCCGGCAGGGCCCGGATGTTCTGCAGGGTCTCGCGGAAGAAGTTCACGCGCGCGTCGTCGTCAGCCTGCCGGTCCCAGGCGAAGACCTGCAGCGCCACCGTGTTCCCCGGCGCGAAGCCCAGATCCACGTTCACCAGCCGCGTGAAGCTCTGCAGGAGCAAACCCGCGCCGACCAGCAGCACGAGCGCCAGGGCGACCTCGGCCGCCACCAGCAGCCGCCGCACCCGCTGCTGCGCGACGGTCGCGCCGGTGCGCTGCGCCCGCAACAGGCCGGCGACGTCCTGCCGGAACATCTGGAGGGCGGGAGCGAGTCCGAACACCACCGCCGTGGCCGCGACGAGGCCGACCGCGAACGCGAGGATGCGTCCGTCGACCGCGATCTGCGCCACCCGCGGTACATCCGCGGGCATCAGCGCCACGATTGCCTCCAGCGCGTAGACGGTCAGCGCGACGCCGCCGATACCCCCCAGCGCCGCGATGACCACGCTTTCCGTCAGCAGTTGCCGCAACAGCCGGCCGCGCCCGCCGCCCACCGCGGTCCGGATCGTGAACTCCTGCGCCCGCCGCGTGCAGCGCGCCAGCATCAGGTTCGCCACGTTGACGCAGGCGATCAGAAGGACCAGCGCCACCCCGCCCCACAGCAGCAGCAGCGCCGGCCGCACGGCTTCGACCTGTTGCGTATGGAGCGGGACGACGCGCGCGCCCACGTCCGCGTTGGTCCGCGGGTAGTCGGCGGCGAGCCTGGCGGCTATCGCGTCCATCTCCGCCTGCGCCGCCGCGAGAGTGACCTCCGGCCGGACCCTCGCGATCACGTGCCACCAGCCGCTGCTGCGGATGAAGGTCTCGTACTCCGCGATCGCCTTGGGCACGTAGACGTCCCGCTGGCCGCGTCCGCGCTCGAGACCGAGCTCGAAGTCCGGCGCCAGTATGCCGACCACGGCGTACGGTTGACCGTCCAGCGTGAGCGACCGGCCGAGGATGCCGGTGTCCCCACCGAAGCGTCGTTCCCAGAATCCGTGCGTCAGGACGACCACGCCGCTGCCCGGCCGGAACTCCTCGGGCAGGAAGGTCCGGCCGTAGGCGGCGCCGGCGCCCAGCGCCTCGAAGAACCCTTCCGTGACCAGCGATGCATAGAACACCTCGGGCGCGCTGTCGCCGGTGAAGTCGAACGAGAACGGCTCGATCGCGGCTACCTGCTCGAAACTCGTCGCCTGCTCGCGCCAATCCAGGAAGTTCGCCGGCGCCGGTTCCGCGGGGCGGTTGCCGTTGTTCGGATCCGTCTGCCACAGCGTCACCAGGCGGTCCGGTTCCGGAAACGGCGGCGGCTGCAGCAGCACGGCGTCGACGACCGAGAAGATGGTCGTGGTCGCGCCGATCGCAAGCGTCAGGGTCAGGACCGTGGTCGCCGCGAAGCCGGGCTCCCGGCGCAGCAACCGCAGCCCGAAGCGGACGTCCTGGAAGACCTGCTCCAGTGCGGCGCCGGAGGACGGCATCCACTCGCTGGCCTCCGACGTTCCCTGACCCGCGTTCGACTGCTTGGCCATCGGATGCTCCTCTCGGTTACCGGGGAAAACGCTACCACGATTCCTCTCGGTAAGCAAGATGAATCAGACGGGATGCATCGTCGCTCGAATGCAGCGGGGACTTACACCACGGGCAGCTAGGGGAAGCCGTGCGAACCGATGCAGGCGGCCGGCCGATCGCAGCCCCGCGACCGGGGCCGGAGACGCCCGAGACGGCCGCGGCGCGGGGCCGGCGGGACACCGCGATTGTGGCGCTGGCGGCCTGCGCCAGGCTGCGCTGCTCCGAGATCGCCGCTGGTTCGGGGCGACGTCACGCCGACGGCGCGCGCCGGGCAGTTGCGGGTCCGCGTGCGGCCTCGAAGGCCAACGCCGCCGGCCGTGGCGAGGGCCTCCGGCTGCTCACCGGTCCCTTCGCCCGCGCTGTCGACCAGTCTGCGCCGCGGGCGAGCCCGCGGCGTCTCGCTCGGCCCGCACCAAGTCAACCGGCCATGTCCCGCCCACGTTCCCATCTCCGGACGGCGGTTCATGGATCCCCGAAGGGTAACGCTGCGCCGGGGAACGGGTAGTATCGCCCGATGCCTGTGAGCTTTCACCCCGACCCAGGCACTTTGCTGATGTGCGATTTTCGTGGGTTCAAGGTTCCGGAGATGACCAAGGTACGACCGGTAGTCGTCATTTCTCCGAGACGTCGGAGGGGGCCTGGGCTCTACACCGTTGTGCCGTTGAGCACCCAGATTCCGAATCCGGTGGAGCTCTTCCATCACCTGATGGATCCTCGCTCGGTGCCTGTCGAGCTCGGCTCGAAGCTGTCCTGGGCGAAGTGCGACATGCTCTACACGGTCTCCCTGGACCGGCTGAGCCAAGTGAAACGCCGGGGCGGGTACGTCACCCCACCGCCACAGGTGCTTGAGGCAGACCTCGACGCGATCCGCGATGGAGTGCTGAGAGCCTTGGGCCTCCGCGAGGAAATCATGAACCTCTCGGGGCTTGACGAAGAGGACGTCGATGCATAATGCTGTACAACGTTCCCGATGAATCGGGCTTCAAAGACTACCCACCCGTGGGTAGCAGTCCCCGGCTTGCGATGACAAGCTGTCGGGGGGCACTGAGCGGAAGGGCTCTGCAGCCGCAAGGACGCAGAGCCCTTTGTCTTCCCCCCTCCCGTCGTGGTGTCAGCGTGTGCTGTGCGTTCACCAACGGCGCGCACGGTGTCGTCCGCGCCTCTCGCACGAATCCCGAGTTGCTGCGGATGCTCCCACCCGCTGCTCGCACCCCTTGGGCCACGTAGATGGATTGCTGGCCCCGATTCCGCCGCGCCGACGTTGACGTGGTCGACGACAACGCGGCCGAAACGCCGAATCAGCGAGGCGTTTCGGGGCGCTGGGGCGCGGACTCCCGAGGGGCCGGACGGATTTCGGCGAGCGACTGGCGCGCCGCCCGGACGGTACGGTCGACGTCCCGTTCCGTGTGCGCGTCCGACAGGAACCAGCCTTCGAACTGCGACGGCGGCGGGTGGACGCCGCGCCGGAGCATGCCGCGGAAGAAGGCGGCGTACGCCTCGGTGTCGGCCGCGGTCGCCGACGCGTAGTCGGTCACCGGTCCGGCAGTGAAGAACGGGGTCAGTACCGAGCCGGCGGTATTGACCGTCAGCGCCACGCCGGTCTCGAGAGCGGCCGTCCGGAGGCCTTCCGCGAGCCGGCGACCGAGCTTGTCCAGTCGGCGGTACAGCGGCGCCGACAACCTCGACAGCGACCAGACGCCGGCCGTCATGGCCAGCGGGTTGCCCGACAGCGTGCCGGCCTGATAGACGGGTCCCGCCGGCGAGACGCGCTCCATCAGATCGCCCCGCCCGCCGTACGCCCCCACCGGCAGGCCGCCGCCGATGATCTTCCCGAGGCAGGTCAGGTCGGGCATCACGCCGTAGACCGCCTGCGCGCCTCCCCGGGAGGCGCGGAAGCCGGAGATCACCTCGTCGAAGATCAGCACGATGCCGTGCCGGTCGCACAGGTCTCGCAACCCTTCGAGGAAGCCGGGGGCCGGCGGCACCACCCCCATGTTGCCGGCAATCGGCTCGACGATGACGGCGGCGATCCTCTCGCGGTGGGTGCGGCAGAGGCGTTCGACCGATTCCACGTCGTTGTAGGCGGCAATCAGCGTGTCGGCGGCCGTGGCGCGGGCCACGCCGGGGCTGGTCGGCACGCCGAGCGTGGTGGCGCCGGAGCCCGCCTGCACCAGGAAGGCGTCGCCGTGGCCGTGGTAGCAGCCGGCGAACTTGACGATCCGGTCGCGGCCGGTGGCCGCGCGCGCAACGCGTATCGCGCTCATCGTCGCTTCCGTGCCCGAGTTGACGAACCGCACGAGCGCGATGGAGGGGACGAGGCGGCAGACGATCCGGGCGAGGTCGACTTCCAGCGCGGTCGGCGCGCCGAAGCTGGTCCCGCGCCCCGCGGCGGAACGCAGCGCGCGCGTGAGCTCGGGCGGGGCGTGTCCGTGGATGAGCGGTCCCCACGACATCACGTAGTCGATGTAGCTTTGTCCGTCGGCGTCGTACAGGCGCGCGCCGCGGGCGCGCTCGACGAACGGCGGCCGGCCGCCGACCGCGGCGAACGCGCGCACCGGGCTGTTGACGCCGCCGGGCAGCACCCGGCGCGCGCGGTTGAAGAGACGGGTGGACTCGGACGCGGGCATGAGCGCTGCGAACGATATCATGCCCCGGCATGGCCGATCCCTGCGACGTCTGCGGCGCCGCCGGCGGCATGAGGCCGCTCCTCGAGGTCGGACTGCCCGGCGTCGGGCCGGTCTGGATACACCGGTGCGGCGGTTGCGGCATGCGGCAGGTGCGGCCGCGGCTCGGGGCGGCGGCGCTCGACGCCCTGTACGGCGCGGACTACTTCGACTCGCAGTCCGCGCACGGCTTCGCCGGGTACGCCCGACAGCGGCAACGTTACGATCGCGAGGCGTTCTTTCTCGCCCGCGAGCTCCGGGGGCTGGCTCCGACAGGGCGTTTCCTGGAGGTCGGCAGCGCACTCGGCTTTCTGCTCGCCTCGCTGGAGCCGAGGACCGGCTGGGAGGTCGAAGGCGTCGAGCTCTCGGCGTTCGGCGCGTGGTATGCCGGCGACCGGTTCGGAGTCAGGGTGTACCGCGGAACGCTGGAGGAGGCCGGGCTGCCGGCGGCGACCTTCGACTACGTACTGCAGAAGGACCTGCTGGAGCACGTCGCCCACCCGCGCCGGCACCTGGAGGAGACGCGGCGGATCATGCGGCCGGGAGCCCGCCTGCGGGTCATCACCCCGAACGGAGAGGCGGACGTGCGTCCCCTGCGGCGCGCGGCGGCGGAGTTGGGGCCGGACGCGCTCCCGAGCCTGGGGCAGGGACACCTGTCGTTCTTCTCGCGCGAGCAGCTCCTGCGGCTGCTCGGCGGCGTCGGGTTCCGGGTGCTGCGCGTCCGGTCCATCGGGATACGCCGCGGACTGCGGGCGCTCGGCACGATTCCGGGCCGGAGCAGCCGGACAGGTGTGATCCGGCGCTCGGCGCTCGCGGCTCGCAGGCCCTCCGGCGCGACCGGCGGCGAGCGGGTTGCACCCCGGGGTCGCGAGGAAGTGGCAGCGGAACCGGAACCTCTGCTGACCTCCGGAAGTAGCCCATCGGCTGTAACAGGTCGCGAGGAAGTGGCGGCGGCGGGGCCGGAACCCCGGGAGGAGCAGGCCGCGCGGATCGACGCCGAGATCGCCGCGCATCACCGGCGGGTGCGGGCCTGGCGTCCGTACTTCCACTACCGCCGCCTCGTGAAGCGGCTCGATGCGCTGCCGGGTGCGTTGGCCTACGGTCAGGACTTCGACCTGCTGGTCGAGAAACGCTGAGCGATGGGACTTCGGCTTCCCGGCGGCGGTGAATGTGACTGGAGGCCGCGGCGGAGGCTGCTGACCGCAGGATCCAATGGGACTTCGGCTTCCCGGCGGCGGTGAATGTGACAGAATACGCGCCAGGAGTGGAGTACATGTCAGTTTCGATAACACGTCGATTCGCTCTCGTCCTGTTCGCAGCCACGGTCGTTGCGGCGGCCCTCCCGGCGCCGGCGGTGGCGCAGGAGCGCACCGTCAACGACGGCGTCTACACGGACGCACAGGCCACCCGCGGCCGGGCCGCCTACCGCGCCCAGTGCGCCGCCTGTCACGCCACGAACCTGTTCGGGGGCGAGATGGCGCCCGGCCTGAAGGGCTCGGGCTTCACCGGCGGATGGAGCGGCGCGACGCTCTGGGAGCTCGCGGACTTCACCAACGCCACGATGCCGCAGGACGCGCCGGGCCGGTTGACGGCCCAGGAGCTGAACGACATCATCGCCTACATCCTGCGGGAGAACGACTACCCGGAAGGGGCGGAAGAGCTCGCGATAGATCTCGCGAACCAGGGCGATCCCATCCGCATCGAGTAGGAGTCTGCGCCGTAGAAGCGGGGCAGACTCCTGGAAGGCGGATCGGGCCTCCAAACGCGAGACAGGCCCTGGGGCGGTTGGGGCTGGGGCCAGGCACGGAGCTTTGCGACGCGTTTGGCGCGGCGTCAGGCGGGACGCTTCGACGGTTCAGCGCAGCCCGGCCCGTTCCAGCTCGGCCACGATCTCGCGGGCGAGTTCCAGGTTCCGGCGGGCCTGGAGGTGGTCCGGCTGAATGCGGAGCGCGCGCTGGAAGTGGTCGATGGCTTCGCCGAGCAGCCCGCTGACCGCGAGCACGCTGCCGAGGTTGTTGTGCGCCTCGGCCGAGCCCGGCCGGAGCCGCAACGCCTCGCGGTGATGGGTCACTGCCTCGTCGAGCCGGCCGAGCTCGCGCAGCGCGTGCCCCAGGTTCGTATGCGCCGCGGCGTGGGCGGGCTCCAGCGCCAGCGTCTCGCGGAGGTGGTCGGCCGCGTCCTCCAGGCGCCCCTGCGCGAGCCGCACGCTTCCCAGGTTGAAGTGCCCGTCGGCGAAGCCGGGATCCAGGCGCACGCCGGCCTGGAACTCCACCGCCGCCTCGTCCAGCCGTCCCTGCCGCTCCCGCACCGCGCCCAGGCTGTTGCGTGACGGCACGTGCGTCGGGTCGGCGGCGAGTCCCGCGAGGTACTGCCGCGCCGCCTCGTCCAGGCGGTCCTGCTCCAACAGGGCGTTCCCCAGTTCATAGTAGGACCAGGGGTTCGCAGGGTTCCGGCGTATTGCGTCCCGGTAGAGCGACTCTCGCAGCAGCACGAGGTCGGCCTCGCGCCGGGGGCGCACCTGGAGTTGGAGGTGCGCCATTTCGTCCGAGGACCGGTTGCCCGCCCGCACCCGTCGCGGTGGATCGTTGGGATTGCGCGGATTGGCGGCCGAATTGTCGTAGCTGAACCGCATGGAGAGGGTGGTGCCCGCCGGCAGCACGTACGGTTCGCGCACGCGGTAGACGTCCTGCCAGTTGAAGTCCCAGTCGTCGATGCGGATGAGCCACCGCTCGGTTCCGTCGGGGAGCGTCGCCCGGCCCTCCATCGACTTCGCCAGGTAATGCGCGTGCGGATAGACGGCGTGCACCTCGACGTCGATCGGCAACCGCACCGCGTCGGAGACGACGAAGGCGGCATCGCCCGGCGGGATGTCGAGCAGGTGGTCGGCGTCGAGCCGGATCAGGTAGAGAGGCGGCCCCGACGGCGGCGCGTCCGCGAAGTGGAAGCCGGCCACCGGCGCGATGATCTCCGGGCGGCCGGACGGGAGCATGTGGAGCTGCAGCACGAAGTCGGTGCCGGGGTCGAGGCGCCAGGCGAGCCCGTCGATGCCGGGGTTCGGGGCCATGCCGGGGGTCCAGCCCATCAGATGGCCGTCCGGCATGAAGGCCAGGCCCATCTCCATGCCGCTGAAGCCCGGCTGCGCGGGCTGCTCGGTCTCCTCGGCTTCGCGGCGCCGCGACGAGGTCGTGTCGTCCACCGCCATGATGGCGTGGTGCACGAACTGCGGGTTGCCGGGGCGCAGCTCCACCGTCCTCACCCAGCGGGTCTCGCCGACCGGCAGCGGCATGACGAGGTTGCGGAACACGTCGGGTCCGTCCGCCGGCAGGGTGTAGGGCGCCGGCAGGGACACCGTCAGGTCCGGTTCGCCCAGCGCCCAGCCGTCGGTGGCGGCGGGCGGCTCCGGGAGATCGGATGCGTTGCCCTCCGCGGCGCCGGACTCGGCCCATGCGGCCAAGGTCGCTATCTGCGTGTCGGTCAGGCGCCGCTCGCCGACGAACTCGCCGAAGCCCGGCTCCGGCAGCCACGGCGGCATGAAGCCGCTCGTCGTGACCTCCGCGATCTGCCGGGCGCGGCGGGCCGCGTCGTCGTAGCTCAACAGAGTGAACGGGCCCGAGCCGCCGGGGCGATGGCACGTCGCGCAGTGCTCGAAAACGATCGGGGCCACGTGTCGCGTGAACGTGACGGGGCCGGCCGGCCCCGCGTCCGCCGGCCCTTCCGGGGACGGTGCGGGAGCGGATGGCGTCCGGCATCCGGTCGCGATGAGGCTCGCCACCGCCAACGCCGCCACCGGAAACGCTGCACGGTACATATCCGACAGGGTACTTCAGGTGCCGGATCGGCGTCGCGCGTTGAACCCGCTCGGTGTCGCGGCCGGGCTGGACCTGCCACGCGGGCGGGACTATTCTCGGAAGGTGCGGCATTTCCCCCGGCGTGCGGCGATTGGCTGGATGCAGCGGCGGTTGCCGGGCGCACTTGCGGCTTTCCTGCTCGTTTTCGCCCTGCAGGTTGCCGGGCTCGGCGCCCACGAGTGTTCGGAGCCCGGCAAGTGGTTTCGGATCAATCTCGGGGTGACGGGATTCAACGACTGCCATCTGCGCGCCTGGGCGGCCCGCTACTACTTTCCGGGCGAGCACGATCCGCAATGGTTGGCCATCGACCTGGCGATCCAGGGCAAGGTGGGGGAGGCGATGACGTTCCGGCCGGACGACGTCCACGTCATCCGGCCTGACGGATCTCCAACGCCGCTGATCTCGCATCACACCTATCGCCGGCAACGAACCAGCCTGCTGCCGCTGCTGCTTCAACTCCGGGGCGGCGCCAACCGATCTCCCGGCGAGTGCGCCAACGAGCTGCAATTCTTCGTGGACGGTGGCGTCCGGCGTTCGCTCGCGGACGTGAACCAGTACAGGTGTGTGCAGGGGTACCTGTTCTTCGCCGCACCCACCGGCCGTTGGGCAAGCGGGACCTACGAGCTGTCCGTCGGTGGAGACGTCGGCCTGCGCATTCCGTTCGAGATCGAATAGTCGGGGCGTCTCGGGAATTCCGTGCCCGCGCTCACGACGAGAAGACGTCGTCCAGGTCGAGCTCGAAGCCGGCGAGCAGGGGCGAGCGAAGCGTCTCGTTGCGCCCGAACGTGTGCGCCACCACCAGCGCGCCGGCGCGCGGGCGCAGGATCGATACGGTTTCGGCTACCGGATCGACCAGCCAGTACTCCTTCACGCCGTGCTTCGCATAGAGGGCCCGCTTGTAGCCGCGATCCCGGTCGGCGGTGCCGGGGGACAGGATTTCGACGACCAGATCGGGCGCCCCCCGCACGTTGTCGCCGCCACTCAGCAGGCGCCCGCGTTCGCGGGAGACGAAGAGCAGGTCCGGCTGCACGACGTCGGTGTCGGAGAGCACCACGTCGCAGGGGGCGAAGTAGAGTTTCCCGAGCTTCCGTTCCTCGATGAACCGGCGCAGCCTGCTTCCCAGGCCCGCCTGGATGTCCTGATGTTTCAGATCCGGGGCGGGGGTCAAGAGCAGCTCTCCGTCCAGCAGTTCGTAGCGCTTGTCCGGCGGCGCAGTCCGGTAGTCCTCGTACGTGAACTTGAAGACGGGTTGCGCCGTGGCCACTTGGGTGTGTCCCTGGTACCGCCGCGTGATCGCAAGGACCATCATACCGCGTTGCCGACCCGACTCGACGCCGAGGCGGCCGCGGCTGTTGCGGTTGCTGCTCTTCCTGACGGAACGGATTGGTCGCTCCGCAAGAAGAACGGCCGGTGGGGAAACCTGCCCCACCGGCCGGAAGCGAAACGCTCGGCTCTTCGTGACGGAACGTGATTCGTCGCGCCGCAAGAAAAACGGCCGGTGGGGACCTGCCCCACCGGCCGCGAGCGGAAACGCTCAGCTCGACGTGGAGGCTGTTCCTACCACTTGACCTGGAACGCCACGCGCGCCAGGCGTCCCTGCAGCAGCCGCGTCGGCGTCGCGTAGCCCGACCCGAAGGAGCCGTTCTCGGCGATGATGGCGGCCGCGTTGAGGGCGTTGTAGATGTCGAGCTGCGCGGAGTACTCGTAGGTCCCGATCCGGAAGATCTTCCGCACGGCGAGGTCGACCTGCGTCCAGTAGCCGAAGTAGTTCCTGCCCGGCGCGAACATCTGCACCGACTGGTTGTCGGTCAGATCGCCGCCGGGATAGTACGCGTCGGTGATCGTCCAGCGCATTTCGCGCTCGTTGCCCGAGTAGGCCTGGATGGAGCCGCTGAACTCGAAGTCGCCCGGCAGCGGATAGGCGCCGAACATCTTGAAGTCGTTGCGGAACGGGATCCCGAGCGCGCTCTGATCGCAGAATCGGCCGCCGCGGAGCGTGGTCCGGTTGCGGTCGATCATGTCCCGCTCGACCTGGCCGTTGGGGTTCGTCGTCAGCCCGCAGGTGTCCTGCACGTGCTGGTGCATCGTCCAGCCGCCGAAGAGGTTGCCGCCGTTCGGCAGGCGCGCGTTCAGGCTCACCTCGAAACCGTTGTAGTAGTTGCGGTTGACGTCGGAGTTGACGTGGACGATGTCCTTCAGCGTCCTCGTCGCCGGATCCTGGTTGAACGCCAGGAACGAGTTGCCGGCCAGCGTCGGTGCCTGGCCGATACCGCCAAGGTAGGCCAGCCGCCCGCCGGGATCGTCGAACGTGACGTTGAACGGGATCCAGTCGCCGCACGGGACGCCGACGACCGCGGTCGAGATGTCGCAGCTTGCGAGAGCCATGTTCCGGGCGTGCTCGATGTCGTAGAAGACCCGCCGGTACCAGGCGGCGGTCAGCGAGACGCGCGGCGCGATCTCGTGTTGGACGCTGCCGCTCCACTCGACGTTGTACTCCCGCTCCAGGTTGGGGTCGGGCCGCGTGCCGGGGTCGGACAGCGCACCCGTGACGAAAGGCTTGGCGTTCGTGCCCACGGTGCCGATCTCGTGGTCCTGGGCGATGAAGTCCCCGTTGGTGCCGGTGTAGTCCGGCATGCCGAGCGCGGCGAGCTCGGCCCCCGTCGCGCAACGGGCCGCGCCGCCGGTGTGGATGTCCGGGTGCAGCGCGCAGTCGAACCAGTCGCGGGTATCCGACTGAAGCGAGATGGGATGGTAGCGGCGCGCGAAGCCGTTCGTGTACGGCTTCACGAACCGGTTCACGGAGAACTTCAGCGCTGTCCGCGCGTCGCCGAACAGGTCGTAGACCACGCTGAACCGCGGCGCGATGTCGTTCCAGAACGGCTCCACGTCCTGCGCGTCGAACAGGCGCCCGCCGATGAACCGGCCGCCTCCGATGCCGGCGCCGGCGCGGTAGGTGTCGTTCCCCGACCGGAACTGTTCCAGGCGCACGCCCGCGTTGATCGTCAGACGGTCGATCGTCCAGGTGTCCTGGGCGTAGATGCCGCGGTCGGCCCGCACGTAGGTGTTGTAGTAGGCCGGCAGGTTGTAGACGCTGACCTGTTCGGGCACGCCCTCGTTGAACCGCGCCAGCAGGCTGCCGTTGCCGTCGAAGCCGATGCCGCCGTTGCTCATCGACCACTGCATCCCCACCTTGAAGTTGTGGGAGCCGGTGACGTACGAGAACGACGCGTTCGGGTAGCGCCGGTCGGCCGGCGTGACCAGGATGTCGTAGGTGTAGGCATGGGTCGTGAGCCCCGTGCCCCGGTCCTGGAAGCGGACGTCATCGAACCACCCCCGCGTCTGGTCGTAGCTCAGCGGGTGGTAGCAGGGCGTGTAGATGCAGGTCCGCAGGTCGTCCGGCTTCGGATGCGCAAGCTGTCGCCCGGCGCCCCCTTCCTCGATCGGCGTGTTCGGCTGGTAGCCGAGCCGCAGCCGCTCGTACACCTGCGAGTAGCCGACCTCGAGCAGCGCGCGGCTGCTGATCGTCGACGTCCACTTCACTTGGGCCGTGTGGTAGTTCCCGAACTCGGGATCACGGTGGCTCGACGCCCGGATCGGCTCGGTGTTGCCGTAGAACTCGCGCGCCTTGAACTTGAAGATCCGGTCGAGATACGCGCTCACCTTGTTCCGCTGGGAGACCTGGGAGGTCAGGCGGAACAGCGCGCTCCGCACGTACTGCTCGACGATGGCGTCCTCCCGGCTCTCCACCGCGGGATGGTTCCTGTCGAAGGTGCGGAAGTACTCCTCGATCTCCGCCTGCGAGGCGCCCTGCCGGAACGTCGGAACGAAGGCGTTGGGCCACAGCTCGTCGACGGAGATGCCGCGGACCGACGTGAAGTACCAGAGCTTGTCCCGCAGTATCGGTCCGCCGATGGCGGGATTGACGTCGTGGATGTTCGAGACGCCCTGCGTCGACTCGAGCCCGAGCTGGTTCAACGTCGGCGTCAGGTTCTTCGCCTGCCACCCGCCGTCGGTGAAGCCGATGTAGTTCGAGCCGCTGAAGCTGTTCCCGCCGTCCTTCGGGATCATGTTCAGCCGCAACCCGCCGGCCGAGACCTCTGCCGGGCTGCCCGAGGTGCTGACCGCCATCTCCTGGCTCAGCGCCTGGTTGTTGTAGTTCATGATCCGCCCGTCGCCCAGCTCGGCGTTGACCACCATCCCGTCGACCTGCATGACGGAGTGGTCGGAGTTGGCGCCGTGCGAGATCATCTGGACCTGCTCCATCATCTGGGCGCCGCCCACGTCCGGGATGGTCAGCCGCACCCCCTGCGCGAGGTAGCCGATCGACTGCGTGTTGCGCGGGGTCGGCAGCGCGTCGATGGTGTCGCGCTGCAGGACCTCGGTGCGCGCGGCGCTCTGCACGTCGACGACCGGGGCCTCGCCCGAGACCGTGACCGTCTCCTCGAGTGCGCCGACCGACAGCGCCCCGTTGACCGTCAGGGTGAAGTTCGCCTGCAGCTCCAGGCCCTCCTGCACGAAGGTCGAGAAGCCCGGGAGGCTCATCGTGACGGAGTAGGTGCCGGGCCGCAGGTCGATGACCGTGTAGCGGCCGGTGCCGTCGGAGATCGCGACGCGGCTGCCTTCGATGAGCGCCGGACTGGAGACTTCCACGGTGACGCCCGGCAGGACGCCGCCGGTGTTGTCGCTGACCTCGCCTGTGATCGAGCTCTGGGCGAGCGCTGCCGCGGGCAGCAGGGCCAGGCAGGTGAGCGCGGCCAATGCGCCGCGCGCGCACTTGACGACTGTCATCTCTCCTCCTCGTGAATGCGGTTGCGCGAACGTCGATATCTCCGCCCTGAACGTCTGCCGGCGGGCAGCACGGTCAAGAACGACGGGAAGCGACGACGACGGCGACTGCAACGAGTACGGACGACGACGGACGCCGAGCGGACGATGCGACATCGGGGCCGTGTCTGCGCCAGCGCGAGCGCCGCGGCCCGGACCCCCAACCAAGGGTAGCACCTGCGGCGCAGAGGTCAAACCACGGTCGGGTGCGCGGAGAGCGTAGAAGAAAAAAGGCCGGCGGGGAAGTCCCCACCGGCCTTTCAGGATAACGGCTCAACCGCGAGCCGGAGGTCGGACTACCAGTTCACCTGGAACGCCATGCGCAACAGGCGGCCCTGCAGCAGGCGGGTCGGCCGGCCCCAGGCGCCGCCGTACGACTCGGTCTCGTCGACGACCACGGCGGAGTTCATCAGGTTGTAGATGTCCGCCTGCACCGACGACTCGACGCCGCCGAAGCGGAAGATCCTGCGCAGGGCGATGTCCACCTGCGTCCAGTAGGGCAGGTAGTTCGTGCCCGGCTGGAACAACTGGACCGTCGGACGCGCCGTCGGCGCGCCGTGCGGGATGTAGGCGTTCGGCACCGACCAGGTCAGCTCGCGCTCGCCGCCGGAGTAGGCCTGGATCGAGCCGCTGAACTCGAAGTCGCCCGGCAGCGGATAGGCGCCGAACAGCTTGAAGTCGTGGCGGAACGGCATCCCCAGCTCGCTCTGGTTGCAGAAGCGGCCGCCGCGGCGGATGCCTTCGTCGGAGCCGCGAATCGGATCCTCGATGTTGACGCCGTTCGGGTTCACGACCAGGCCGCAGGTGTCCTGGATGTGCTGGCTCGCCGTCCACCCGCCGAAGACGTTGCCGCCGTTCGGCAGGCGGGCGTTCAGGCTCACCTCGAACCCGTTGTAGTAGTTGCGGTTGATGTCCGACGTGACGTCGAGGTTGTCGACCAGTCCGCGATAGGCCGGATCGAGGTCGAACGCCAGGAAGGGCTGCGGCGAAATGACGATGTTCTGGCCGAGCCTGCTGAGGCGGGTGACGTGGCCGTTCGGATCGTCGAAGTTCACCGCGAACGGGATCCAGCTTCCGCACGGCACGCCCGCCTGCGCGTTCAGGAAGTCGCAGGTTTGCAGCGCCGCGTTGCTCCGCGCCTCGATGTCGCCGAAGACGCGGCGGTACCAGCCGACGTTGAGCGATACGCGCGGCAGCAGCTCGTGCTGGATGCCGGCGTTGTACTCCCAGTTGTACTCGCGCTGGAGATTGGGGTCGGGCCGGGAGGACGGAATCGCGACACCGCCCTCACGGAACACCGTGCTGTTGCCGACCAGGCCGATCTCGTGGTCCTGCACGATACCGTCGTAGTTCGTGCTCAGGTAGAAGTCCGGCGACGCCGGCAGGCCGGCCAGGTCGGCCGCGGTGGCGCAGGCGGCGCGCGGGTCGCTGTCGAGGCCCGTCTGATGGACCGACGGCTTCATGACGCAGTCGAACCAGGGGCGCCGGTCGCTCACCTCGCGGTAGGGCGAGTAGCGCTCGGCGTGGCCGCTGGCGTACGGCCGCATGTACTTGTTCATCGAGAACTTCAGCGCCGTCCGCGCATCGCCGAACAGGTCGTACGTGGCGCTGATGCGGGGCACGATGTCGTTCCAGTACGGCGTGGCCGGGATCTCCGGCGCTGCCCGCTGGCTGATGAAGCGGCCGCCCTGCAGGGCGCCGCCGGTGCGGAACGTGTTGATCAGCGACTCGAAGTGGTCGTAGCGGACGCCGGCGTTGATGGTCAGCCGGTCGAGCGTCCAGGTGTCCTGCACGTAGAAGCCGCGGTCCGCCCGCACCGTGGTGTTCCAGCTCGTCGGGTAGTTGAGTGCGTCAATCCCGTGACGGGCCTCGCACGGCACCGACGGGTCGGGGTCGCACGGCTGCGGGAGTCCGGCGTACGGCCGCATGTTGAGGTGGCCCAGCCGGTTGCGGGTGTCGCCGTCGTTGCCGAACGACCACTGCACGCCCACCTTGAAGTTGTGCGAGCCGGTGACGTACGACAGCGCCGCGTTGGGGTAGCGCCGGTCGGACGGCGTGATCCAGATGTCGCCCCAGTAGTTGTTGGTCTGCAGGCCGGTCGACAGGTCGCCGATGACCGCGTTCTGGAACCACGGACCGGTCTGGTTGTAGCCGGCGTCCCAGAAGCAGGGGGTCTGAATGCAGGTCCGCAGGTTGCTCGGCGTCGCCGCGCGCAGGTCCGGCAGCGGGATGTTGTCCGGGAAGACCTCGCGCAGGGCCGACTCGGGCTGGCTGGCGATGAGCAGCCGCTCGTAGACCTGCGAGTAGCCCACCTCGAGCAGCGCGCGGCTGCTGATGGTCGACGTCCACTTGGCCTGGAACGTGTGGTAGTTCGCCTGGCCCGGATCGCGGAAGCCGGCCGCCTGGATCGGCTCGCGGGTGGCCGAGAACTCGCGCTTCTTCCACTTGAAGATGCGGTCGAGGTACGCGGACACCTTGTTGCGCTGCGAGACCTGCGACGTCAGGCGGAACAACGCGCTGCGGACGTGCTGCTCGGAGACGGCGCGGGTCGCCGATGCCACCGCCGGGTGGTCGCCGACGCACCCGATACTGGCGTTCGGGTCCTCGCAGGTGATTCTGGCGCCGCGCTTGAAGTAGTCCTGGATGACCTCGGGGCTGACGTCGGTGCGCAGGGTCGGCTGGAAGGCGCCGGCGAAGAGCTCGTCGACCGAGATGGCCCGGGCCGACGTGAAGTACCACAGCCTGTCCTGCAGGATCGGGCCGCCGATGGCCGGGTTGATGTCGTGGATGTTGGTCACGCCCTGGTTCGAGGTCAGGCCGAGATCCTGGATATTCTGGGTGAAGTTGTCGGCCTGCCAGCTCTCGTTCAGCGTGAAGCCGACGTAGTTCGTCCCGGCGAGCTGGTTCCCGCCGTCCTTCGGGATCATGTTCAGGCGCAGGCCGCCCGCCGCCACCTCGGCGTTGTTGCCGGAGGTGGTCATCGCCATCTCCTGGCTCAGCGCCTGGTTGTTGTAGTTCATGATCAGGCCGTCGCCCATCTGCGAGTTGACGATCATGCCGTCGACCTGCATGGTGGTGTGGCGCGGGGTGGCCCCGTGCACCGACATGCGGACCTGCTCCATCATCTGCGCCCCGCCGACGTCCGGCCGGGTCAGGCGCACGCCCTGCGCGAGGTAGCCGATGGACTGCGTGTTGCGGGGCGTCGGCAGCGCGTCGATGACGTCGCGCTGGATGACCTCCGTACGGGCCGCGCTCTGCACGTCGACGATGGGCGCCTCGCCGGAGACGGTGACGGTCTCCTCGAGGGCGCCGACCGACAGCGCGCCGTTGATGGTGACGTTGGTCGACGCCTGGACCTCGATGCCCTCCTGCACGAAGGTCGAGAACCCGGGCAGCGTCATGGTGACGGTGTAGATGCCCGGGCGCAGGTCGATGATGTTGTAGCGGCCGGTGCCGTCGGTGATCGCGATACGCGAGCCCTCGATCAGCGCCGGGCTGGACGCTTCCACGGTGACGCCCGGCAGGACGCCTCCCGTGTTGTCGGTGACTTCTCCGGTCAACGCGCTCTGGGCGAAGCCGGTCGCCGGCAACAGCACCACGGCCGTGCCGACGAGCAACGATTTCACGAGTCGCATAACGAGTGTGTCCTCCTCATGTGGTGCGGTTTTGCCGAGGTTCGCCGGCGGCATGCCGGCCTCGAACGCACGCGAGACGGGAAACTATACAGCAATTGCCGTGCCGTCTTCACTCCGGCCGGCAGTCCCCGTGCCGTTGCATCGTCGACACCCGTGCATTAGGCACTCTCCGTGTCGAGACCTGACATGTGTCAGCTCGCCCGGGAACACTGGCCGTCCGGGTTTCCGTGTCTTCGATCCAGGAATCTGGATCCTGTGGCAGTCCGCGGACAGGAGTCTGCGCCCGACGGGTCAGGGCTGCGGGCCGCCCAGCGGCGCGCGGGAAGGGCGTCCCTGCTCGTAACGGGCGAGCGTCCCGGCGAGGGCGCGGGCCATCTCCGAATATCCCGCCTGTTCCGCGGCGGCGATCGCGCGACGCTGCCGTTCGGCCGCTTCCGCGTAGCGGCCCGCCTCGGCCAGCGCCATCGCCACGGTCTCGTCGAGGGTCGGGTTGGGGGGCGCTTCGAGCAGAAGTTCGACGATCTCGAGCGCCCGCCGCCCGTCGCGTGCGGCGGGGTCCGGGGAAGCGGCCAGGACCCGAACCAGCAGATCGGCCAGACCGGAATGGCGGGGATGGACCGTGCGCGCCTCGTCCAGGCTGTCGCGGGCCTCCCGGTAGCGGCCGAGCTGGACCAGTTGCAGCCCGCGAGCCAGCCAGACGTCCGCGTAGCCCGGCGCGAGCTCGATTGCCCGGTCGAGCTCGGTTAGCGCGTCCTCGGGGCGCCCGGCGGCGCGATACGCGTCCACCAGCCCGAGCCGCGCCTCCAGGTAGTCGGGGTCGTGCTCCACGGCCGCGGCGAAACGCTCGATGGCCTCGACCCACCGCCCGCCCATGCTCGCCAGCGTCCCCAGGCCGGCATGCGCGCGGGCCAGGGTGGGATCGAGGCGCAGGGCCCCCTCGAGCTGTTCGGCCGCGCCGTCGGCGTCGCCGCGGGCGAAGAGCGCGGCGCCGAGCTGCTGGCGCAGCGACGCGTCGTCGGGCGTCTGGGCCAGTCCCTCGCGGAAGATCTCCACCGCCTCGGCCGTCCGTCCGTCCTGCATCGCCGCCACGCCGCGCGTTTCGTAGGCGCGCGGGCTCCGCAACAGGCGCTCGTACGCCCGCATCAAGGGGTCGGGCGGCTCCGGCGGGTCGCCGCCCCGTTGGCTCAGGTGCTCGTCCGCCCGCTCGGGATTCCCCGCCTCGCGGTACGCCGTCGCCAGGTTGTAGTGGATGTCCCAGGCCGGCGGTCCGATGGCGAGCGCACGCTCCAGATGTTCGATGGCCCGCGCGGTCTCGCCTCGGGAGAGCGCGGCGCGACCGATACCCGACAGCGCCGGGGCGGACGCCGGATCGACCGCGAGCGCCTGCTCGAACAACGGCTCCGCTTCTTCCGCCCGCCCTTCGTCGAGGTAGAGCTCGCCCAGACGGACGAGCGCCGCGACGTAGGTGGGATCGAGCTCCACCGCGCGCTCGAAGCGCTCGACCGCCCGCGGCTGATCGCCGGTCGTCCGGTAGAGCTGCCCCAGATAGTAGGGCCAGCGCATCTGCCGCGGCGCCAGCGCCTGCGCATGGTCGAACGCGGTCTCCGCGGCGTCGTAGAAGCGGGTCGCCATGAGGATCAGGCCCAGCTCGCCGTAGGCGTTGGCCCGGGCCCCGGCCGATGCGCCCGTGTCCTCGGCGCGTTGCAGGGCGTCGCGCCGTTCGCGGACCTGCGTCCGGACCGGTTCGGGCAGGCCGGAGAGGTCCGGCATGACGAGCGGCGGCAGGTCCGCCGCGTCGACCGCGCCGGCCGCGGGTGCGGGTGGGGCGGCCTCGTCGGCCGGTGCGCAGCCGCTGGCGAGCAGACCCGCGATGGCGGCCGCAACCAGCGGGGATGCCGCAGCCGGGGATCTCCGGAGCGGGGGGCGCGTCATGGCGATCCGGTCCCCCGTGTCAGCGTCGTGTAGCGGTCCGCGGGCACGTCCGTCCATTCCTCGACCTCACCGCCCGGCCAGAACACCCGCACCCGCGAGACGCCGGCGGAGTCGCCGAGTCCGACGAGCACGCGGGGATCGTTCGCGGACGCGAAGCTGCCGTCGGCGCGCGCACGGCGCCACAGCGTCGTTCCGTCGGGGCGGACCACGGCGACTCGTGCGCCCACCGCGTCGCGCCTCGTCTCCGGGTCGAGCAGCCGCAGACCGAGCCAGTGGCGACGGTTGCCGACCTGGTTCAGCAGCAGGCGCACCGGTCCCGCCGCGTTGGCCATCAAGATGTCGGTGTCGCCGTCGTTGTCGACGTCGCCGAACGCGGCGCCGCGGCTCACCTCCGACAGCTCGAACACCGCCCCGGCGCGGTCCGTCTCCGCCTCGAAGCGCGCGCCGCCCAGGTTGCGGAACACCTGGTTGCGCTGGTCCAGGGCGAATGGGTTGTCCGGCCCGAACGTCTCGAAGTTCAGCACGACGGCGCCGTTCACCGCGACTATGTCGAGCCAGCCGTCGTTGTCGATGTCGATCCACGCGGTTCCGAAACCGGTGTAGGGCAGGCTCGGGGCGCGGATGCCGAGCGCGGCGCTGCGGTCGCGGAACAGGCCGGCGCCGTCGTTCACGTACAGCGTGCTGCCCTGGCCCGACAGCTCGGTGATGAAGAGGTCCTCGTCGCCGTCGTTGTCGAAGTCCCCGGCGTCGACTCCCATGTCGGCCTTGGCGTTGCCGCCCGCCCCGAGCGCGGCTCCCGCCGCCAGCGCCCGGTCGACGAAGGTGCCGTCGCCCTGGTTCATCCACAACTGGTTCTCGCGCTGGTCGTTGGCCACGAAGAGGTCGATCCACCCGTCGCCGTCGAAGTCCGCGGTCGCCGCGCCGAGGGCCGGCCCGAACTGCCCGGCGAGACCGGCCGTCGTGGTCACGTCCTCGAACGTGCCGTCGCCCCGGTTGCGGTAGAGGATGTCCGGGTGGGGGCGGCTCGTCTCCGGCGGGCAGTAGTCGGGCACCCCCGCCCGGTCGTAGCACGGCGTGTGGCTCGCCAGGGTGTAGCCCAGATAGTTGCCGACGAACAGGTCGAGCCGGCCGTCGCGGTCGTAGTCGAAGAACGAGGCCGGCACCCCCCAGGCCGGATCCCCCGTACCGCTCCGTTCGGTCACGTCCTCGAACGTGCCGTCTCCCCGGTTGCGGAGCATCACGTTGCGGCCGAAGCGGGTCAGGTACAGATCGATCCAGCCGTCGCTGTCGATGTCGCCCGCCGCCACCCCCATCCCGTAGCCGGGCGCGGCGATACCGGCCTCGTCGGTCACGTCCGTGAACCGGAGCGATCGCGCTCCGTCTTCGGCGATCTCGAGGTCGTTGCGGTAGAGCCGATCGCCCGGCGGCTGATCCGCGCGCGGCGCCAGCACGGGCGCGCCGGCGCCGAGCAGCTCGCCCTGCACCAGGTACACGTCGAGGTCGCCGTCGTTGTCGTAGTCGAACAGACCGGCGCCCGGACCCATCATCTCCGGTTGGTAGAGTCGGCCGGTCATCCCGTTGAAATGGACGAAGTCGAGGCCGACCTGTGCGGCCCCGTCGACGAACCACTCCACGCCGGACTCCGCCGGCGGAGCAGATTCCCCTTGCGGACCCGGCGGCACGCCCGTCTCCGGGCCGCAGGCGGCCAGGCACGCGGCCAGCAGGGAGCAGGCCGCCGAGCGGCGGATAGTCGGATGCATCGGGATCGGCCGCCGGATCATGCTCGATGCTACCCGACGTCCGTCAGCGCGCCATCCGCGCCGCCTCGCGGGCGTAGTAGGTGATGACGATGTCCGCCCCGGCGCGGGTGATGGCGGTCAACACCTCGCGCATCGCCCGGTCCTCGTCCAGCCAGCCGTTGCGGGCGGCCGCCTTGAGCATCGCGTACTCGCCGCTGACGTGATAGGCCGCGGTCGGATAGCCGAACTCCTCCTTGACCCGCGCTATCACGTCCAGATAGTGCAGCGCGGGCTTCACCATGACGATGTCGGCGCCCTCCTCGATGTCGAGCGCCACCTCGCGCAGCGCCTCCTCGACGTTGGCGGGATCCATCTGGTGGGTCCGCCGGTCGCCGAACGCCGGCGCCGAGTCGGCCGCGTCCCGGAACGGGCCGTAGTAGGCCGAGCAGTACTTCGCGGCGTAGGTCATTATCGCGACGTCCTCGAAACGGGCGTCGTCGAGCGCTTCGCGGATGGCGCCGACCCGCCCGTCCATCATGTCCGAGGGCGCGACCACGTCGGCCCCCGCTTCCGCATGCGAGACGGCGACGCGGGCGAGCCGGCCGACGGTGGCGTCGTTGACGATGACGTCTCCGTCGACGATCCCGCAGTGGCCGTGCGAGGTGTATTCGCACAGGCAGACGTCGGTCACGACGAGCATGCCGGGCGCTTCCTGCTTGATCGCGCGGACCGCGGACTGCACCGGCGCCGCCGCGTCGTCGGCCGCGCTGCCGACCGCGTCCTTGTCCTCGTTGCGGGGCAGGCCGAACAGCAGGACCGACCGCACGCCGTCGCGCGCCGCGGCGGCGGTCTCACGGACCGCCTCGTCGACCGACAACTGGTGTACGCCGGGCATCGACGGCACCTCGCGGCGCACCCCCTCGCCCTCGCAGACGAACAGCGGATAGACCAGCGCGGCGGGCGAGAGGCGCGTCTCGCGCACCAGGTCGCGGATTGCCGCGGAGCGCCGCAACCGTCGCGGGCGCTGCCGCAGGTCCAGCATCTCGCGGCGCGCCGCCCGCGGGGCGGCGGACTCGGCCGACGGGGGAGCGGTGGTGGTCATGGCTCGGGTTCCCGTATCAGGCGGAGTGGGCCTCCGGCGTTCCGGTGAAGTGGTCCGCGAGCGCCTGCGCGAGCGCCGGCGCCGTATGGATCGAGGGTACCACCGTTGCCTCCACCCCGAGCCGGCGGGCGGCCCGGGCCGTGACCGGGCCGATCGCCGCGACGACGGGCGGACGCAGCAGATCCAGGGCCTGCGCGGCGGCGAGCGACTGCACGGCGTTGCGGACGGCGGACGCGCTCGTGAAGGTCACCGCGTCGATCGTCCGTTGGCGGAGCATTTCGCGCACGACGGGGCCGGGCCATCCGGCCGCGGCGACCGTGCGATAGGCGGTCACCTCCGTCACGTCGGCCCCCGCCGCCCGCAGGGCGTCCGGCAGCAGCGGGCGGGCGATGTCCGCCCGCGGCAGCAGGATGCGCGTCCCGCGCAGGTCGCGCCCGGCCCGGAGCGCCGCGCTCACTCCTTCGCCTCGATGATCGGCGGGGGCCAGGTGCACGGCAAGCCCGTAGCGCGCGATCCGGGCGCCGGTCGCCGGTCCGATGGCGCAGATGCGGACCCCCGCGAGGTCCGCGGCGCCGTCGCCGCCGTCGCCCAGGCGCTCCATGAAGGCGTCCACGGCGTTGGCCGACGTGAACACGATCCAGGCGAACGACGCGGCGGCCGCGCACGCGTCCGCGAGCGGTCGCGCATCCTCCGGCGGGACGATCCGGATTGCCGGCGCCGCGACCGTCTCGGCGCCGAGGACGGCCAGCCGCTCGACCAGATCGGGGGCCTGCGCGCGTGGTCGGGTGACCAGGACTCGCCTTCCGGCCAGCGGACGCGCCCGGCCGGCCGTCATGCCCGCGCCGCCTCCAGCAACGGCCCGGCGCCGGCCGCCAGCAGCCCGGCCGCCACCTTCGCGCCCAGGGCCGCGGGAGCCGCAATCGATCCCCCCGCCTCGTGGCGCACCAGCCTCGAACCGTCCGGCGCGGCGACGACGCCGCGGGCCCGAAGGTCGTCTCCGGCGACGGTCGTCAGGGCGCCGAGCGGCACCTGGCAGTCGGCCCCGAGGGCCGTGACCAGCGCACGTTCGGTCTCCAGGGCGGCTCCCGCGTCACGATCGGCGATCCGCGCCAGCAGTCCACGCACTTCCTCGTCCCCGTCGCGGTACTCGGCACAGACGATGCCCTGGCCCGGGGCGGGCATGCAGAGGTCGAACGGCAGCCGGACCGCGATGCGCGCGCCCAGGTCCAGCCGCACCAGTCCCGCCGCGGCCAGCACCAGGAGGTCGAAGCCGCCCGCGTCCAGCTTGCGCAGCCGGGTGCCGACGTTGCCGCGGATCGGGGCGACGTCGAGATGCGGGTACGCGTGCAGGAGCTGGGCGGTCCGGCGCACGCTGCCCGTGCCGATACGCGGCGGCGGGTCGGGTGCGAAGAGCGCAGCCGGATCGGAGGCGGGACGCCGATGCGCCCGCGGCGCCACGACCGCGTCGCGCGCGTCCTCGCGCGGCAGCACCGCCTGCACGCGCAGGCCCGCGAGCCGTTCGGCCGGCAGGTCCTTGGCGCTGTGCACCGCCAAGTCGACCCGCCCGTCGACGAGCGCTTCCTCGATCTCCTTGACGAACAGCCGCTTGCCGCCGGCGCCGGAGATCGGCTTGCGGGCCAGCCGGTCACCGCTCGTCCGCATGGGAACCAGCTCGACCGTTGGCCCGCCGGCCCGCCCCATGGCCGCGGCCACGGACTCGGCCTGCCAGCGGGCGAGGGGGCTGCCGCGCGTGCCGATCCGCAGCCGTCTCACCGGTTCCTCGCGGCGGAGGAACGTCCCGCGGCGCCGGCGGCGGCGCGTTCCCCCGGCGCCCGCCGCCGCTCGGCCGGTTCGTCGTCCTCGTCGAGTCCGAAGAGGCGACTGATCGTGTCGGCGTCGGCGGCGACCGCATCCTCGTTCGGCGCGGCCTTGAGCTGTTGAGTCGGGGACGACAGCAGCTTCTCGACCAGGAGCCGGGTGACCTCCTCGACGCGGGACTTCGCGGCCGGAGACAACGCGGCGAGCTTGGGCGCGAGCCGCTCCAGCTCCTGCCGCCGCGTCCGCTCGAAGTGCCTCCGCAGCGCCACCACCGTGGGGATGGCGCCGCGCGAACGGAGCCAGCGCATGAAGGCGTCGACCTCTTCGCGCACCATCAGCTCGGCCCGGTCCACCTGGGACTGGCGGCGCGCGAGGTTCTCGCGCACGATCGACTGCAGGTCGTCGATGTTGTAGAGGAAGACCTGCTCGACCTCGCTGGCGGCAGGCTCGACGTCGCGCGGCAGCCCGATGTCGATCATGAACAGCGGCCGGTCGCGCCTGGGGCGCATCGCGTCGGCGACCTGCTCGCGGGTGAGCAGCCAACGGGGCGCGCCGGTGGCGGTCAGCACGATGTCCGTGGTCGTGAGCTCGGCCGTGATCTCTTCCCACGGTACCGCCAGCCCGTCCACCTCGGCGGCGAGCGCCGCGGCGCGGGCCGCGCTCCGATTGGCGACGCCGATCCGCCCGACGTCCTGGGAGCGCAGGTGCGTGGCCGTCAGTTCGGCCATCTCGCCCGCCCCGACGACCAGGGCGCGGCGACCGGCGAGGTCGCCGAAGATCTTGCGCGCCAGCGAAATCGCGGCGTAGCTGACCGAGACGGCGCCTTCTCCCAGCCCGGTCTCGTGCCGCACCCGCTTGCCGACCGTGAACGACGTGTGGAACAGCCGGTTCAGCGCCGCCCCGGTGAATCCGCGCTCGGCGGCGATCGCGAACGCGTCCTTGACCTGCCCCAGGATCTGGGGTTCGCCCACCACCAGCGAATCGAGTCCCGCAACCACCCGGAAGAGGTGCCGCGCGGCGTCGCTGCCCTGGCGCCCGTAGAGGTGAGGAGCCAGCTCGGGCTCGGGCACGTCGTGGAACGCGCTCATGAAGGTCGACAGCCTCTCGGCCACCGGCCGGGGAGCCTCGGAGTGAGTGTAGATCTCGGCGCGGTTGCAGGTGGAGAGAATCACGACCTCGGCGAGGCCCGTGGCGTCGACGACCTCCTCCAGCGCCTCCGGAATGCCCCGGCGGGCGAAGTCGATGCGCTCCCGCAGGTCGACCGGCGCGCTGTGGTGACTCGCCCCGAGCAGGAAGAGATGCATGCGGTGGCCTGCGCGTGCGCCGGAGACTGCTCCTCAGTAGAAGTTGTGGCTGTCCGTGCCGAAGTAGCCGATCGGCACGAAGTTCAGCATCAGGATCGCGAAGCCCACCGCCGACAGCCACGCCGCGCGACGTCCTCCCCAGCCGAACGCCCGCCGCGCGTAGAGCGAGAAGGTGTACACCAGCCAGCACAGCAGCACCGTGAAGATCTTCGGATCGAGGAGCGACATCGCCTGCACGCGCGGGTCGGCGGCGCCCGGCTGCACCTGCACCAGCCAGATCGCCCCGACCGCCAGCCCGAGGGTCAGGAACACCCAGCCGAACGTCACCGCCCGGCTGTTCATTCCGTCGAGCACCTGCAGCGACGGCAGGCGGGCGTAGAAGACCCCCAGGTGCTTGGCCTTGAGCTCCTTGAAGAGGAGCACGTAGGTGATGCTGATCACGCACGCGAGGGCGAAGGTGGCGTACGCCACGAGCAGCGAGAACACGTGGATCTCGAACCAGCGGCTCTCGAGCACCGGCGGGCGCGCCGCCACGCTGTTGGTGATGGCCGGGATCAACTGCAGGACGACCATCAGCGGCACGATGAAGATGCCCATCGCCCGTTCGTCGGTCGTCATCTCGGTGTAGAGATAGGCCAGCGCGAGGACCCAGACGAAGGCCGAGATCGCGCCGGTGGTGCCGACCAGCGGCACGTGGCCGACCTGCATCGTCTGCATCCCGATGACGAACGTGTGCACGAGCGCGCCGACCACCAGCGACACCGTCGCGATACGCCCGGACGCAGGACTGCGCGTGCCGAAATGGACGGCGTAGGCGACCCAGGCCACCAGATAGAGGGCGAGAGGGGTCGCATTCATGGGTGGCTCTTTCCGCCCGCGAAGGCGTCAGCCCCGGGGAGCGTAGTAGCCCTGCTTGGTCCGGGCGGACGCCGCTTCCCGGTCGACCCGCACGATCACCCGGCGCCACTGGCCGTTCCGGACCGGGTTTCCGGAGATGTAGCCGACCGAGTACTGGCTGGACAGCTCGTCCGAGATCTGCTGGTAGATTGCCGGCAGCTCTTCGATCCGATCCGGAAAGAACGCGCGCCCCCCGGTTTCCTGCGCCAACTGGCGCAGCACGAAATCCGCTTCGCGGAACCCGGTGCGGGAGCGGCTCTCCTCCGATTGCAGGCCAATGCAGAAGATGGCGGTGTTCGAGCGCTTGGCCAGCTCCAGAACCTCGTCGAAATCCAGCAGGCTCGAGGTGTCCTCGCCGTCCGACAGCACGATGATCGCCTCGCGCCGCAGGTCGGTCTGCCGGAGCGGCGCCCTGGCCAGCTCCCGCAGCGCTATGTAGATCGCGTTGTAGAGGGAGGTCGATCCGCCCGCCGCCGTCCTGCGGATGGCGCGCTCGAGCTGCTCGACGTCGTTGGTGAACGGCTGCAGGATGTTGACGCGGCTGTCGAAGTCGACGATCTCGGCCAGATCCTCGGGGCGCAGCCGTTGCGCGAACCCGATGGCCGCCTCCTGCGCCGTCGTCATCTTCTCGTCCATGCTCGCGCTGGTGTCGATGAGCAGCGCGAGCGCAATCGGCAACTGCGTCTTCGTGAAGAAGTTGATCTCCTGCTGCACGCCGTCTTCGTACACCCGGAAGTGGGCCTGCTCGAGGTCGGTGACGAAGCGCCCCTCGCGGTCGGTGACCGTCACGTTGAGGGAGACGACGTCCACGCCGGCGCGGAACGCCGGCGGCTGGCCGGGCGCGTCGGGCGGCTGCGGGGCGGCCGTGCCGGCCGCGAGGATGGCGGCGGCGGCAACGCAGGCGGCGGCGGTTGTGGCGCGGCGCATCATGTCGGCTTCCGTGCCGCCCCCGGCGCGGGCTCCGAGGGCCGGCGGTTACGGGTTATCCCGGTCTCGGAGCAGGATACCGCGCGCCGTCAGTCCGGTCCGCTCGACGCTGACCCGGACTTCCTCGGGCGGAATCAGCGTGTCCGGCCGCGAGTAGACGACCAGGTACTGGTTGCGCAGCTCCGCGACGATCTCCTGCATGGCCCGTTCGACGGCCGAGCTCGCGAACAGATCCCGATGGCGCCCGCCGGTGTCCGTCGTGCCCTGCGCCAGGACCCGATCGCGCTCGAACTCCTGCTGGCGCGCGTCGATGCCGCCTGCGAAGCCGCCCGCGGGCTGTCCGATTCCGAACCCCGCGCGACGCGCCTCCACGGACAGCGTGTAGAGCGCGGCTCCGCTCTCTTCGAGGCGTTCCAGCACGTCCCGGCTGCGGCGGTTGCTGTAGTCGATGCCCCCGGTCGTCACCGCCACCATGACCGGCCGGTCGGCGAGGCGCCGGGTGAATCCCTCCGCGACCTCGTACAGGGCATCCAGCATGTACGCGGCCTCGCCGGACTGCGGAAAGACCCGGTCGATGCCGCCGCGGAGTCGTTCGATGTCGCTCGTCGTCTCGACGAGAATGCGGGGTCGGCCGCCGAACGAGACAATCGTGATCCGGTTGTCTCCGTGCATGCCGTCCACGAATGCCGACAGCCCGCGGCGCAAATCGGAGGTCGCCCGGAGCGCGGCCTCGCTGGTGTCGACCACGAGCGCGATCTGGCGCCCGGCCCCGGCCGGGTCGATGCGCAGGACCTCGCGCGCGGCGCCGTCCTCGCGAATCTCGAAATCGGCTGCTTCGAGGCCCGTCACGGGCGCTCCGTCGCCATCGAGTACCGAGACGAGCATGCGGCGCTCCGCGGACTGGGCCCCGGCCGCCGCGGCCCCGGCGAGGACGAGCGCAAGCGCGATGCAGGCGTGTCGCAAGGCAGGCATTCAGTACTCGCAGTATAACAGCCCGTGGCGAGAAGCCCTGCTGCATTCGAGCGGCGATGCATCCCGCGTGGACTGCGTTGCTCCTCGGTCGAACGGGCCCGCCATGCTCCCTCGTCGCGCCTTGCCGCGCGGGCGCGTCGCCGCTCTCGCCGCCGCGCGGGGGTTCCACCACGGACCGCCAGGTCCGCGTTTCCGGCCCCGGCAAGGCGATCCCGGCGCAGAAAACCCCGTAAACGCGAGGGTTGAACGCCGATTCCGGCTTGTCGGGGCGCGCCGGGGCATCCTTGACAGCCCCCCGGCCTCGTGCAATAATCCGCGCGGTTTTGGCCCGCACGTCGCACCCTTCCGGTCCGTACGGTTCCGCCGTGGTGCCTCGTGTTCCGGCGACGAGCGAGAAGAGAGCCGCGAGCCGGAGCCAGCACGGCGGGAAGGGTCCGCGACGACCATGCTAGACGCCTACATCCCGGTCTTTCTCTTCATCCTGGTGGCCATCGGCTTCGCCATCTTCACGCTGATGGTGTCGCAGATCCTCCATTCCAAGCGCTACAACCGGGTCAAGTTCGAGCCGTACGAGTGCGGGATCGAGCCGGAAACGGACGCCCGCGACCGCTACAGCGTCCGGTACTACCTGGTCGCGATGCTCTTCGTGATCTTCGACGTCGAGACGGTCTTCATGTTCCCGTGGGCCGTCGTCATGGACGAGCTGGCGCTGTTCGGTCTGATCGAGATGCTGGTGTTCCTGTTCATCCTGGTGGTCGGCTACTTCTACGCGTGGCGCAAGGGTGCGCTCGACTGGGCCTGAGGGACGGGATCCGGGCATGGCGGACGAGACCAGGTCGCAGGCGGGAAAGGACGGCGCGGATCGGCAGCCCGCGGCGGGCGTTGCGGGATCCGCTGCACCGGCGGCGAAGCGCGAGGCCGGGAAGAAGTCGGCTGCTCCGGCCAAGGCGCCCGCGGCCGCCGCCAAACCGCGCCCCAAGCCGAAGCCGAAGGCGCCGCCGGAGCCGCCGAAGGCGCCGGAGGATCAGGCTCCACCGGACGGCATGGAGATCCCCGCGATGGTGGCCGCTCTGCAGAACGGCGTCTCCGGCGCGGTCCTGAAGGTCTCCTTCTGGGTCGGAGACTGGACCGTCATCGTTGCGCCGGACCGGTTGCTCGACGTCATGCGGTTCCTCCGGGACGACGCGGCGACGGCGTTCGACTACTGCTCCGACGTCACCGCTGCCGACTGGCCGCCGCGCGAGAAGCGGTTCGACGTGGTCTACTGCCTCTACTCGACCCGGCTGCGGCAGCGGATTCGCGTGAAGGTGCGGGTCGGCGAGGAGGATCCGGTCGAGTCGGTGACCGGGCTCTGGCCGGCCGCGGACTGGCTGGAGCGCGAGGTCTTCGACCAGTTCGGCGTCAACATCGTGAATCATCCCAATCTGCGGCGGATCCTGATGCCGGAGCAGTGGCAGGGCCATCCCCAGCGCAAGGACTATCCCCTGGAGGGGCCGGGCGAGCTCCTGATGGAGAATCCCCAGGACTGGCTCCGCGTGCGCAATCTTCCCGACGAAGCCGGCCCCGGGCCCGCTGCCGACGGCGAGATCGAGTAGACCGCAGGACCCGAGCCGATGACCCTCGAAGCCCCACGCACGAGCGCGACGCAGTTCGACACGGACGAGCTGGTCATCAACATGGGTCCGCAGCACCCGAGCACGCACGGGGTGCTGCGCGTCGTCCTCAAGCTCGACGGCGAGCGCGTGATCGACGCCGACTGCGTCATCGGCTACATCCACCGCGGCATCGAGAAGCTCTCCGAGAATCGCGACTGGACCCAGATCATCCTGCTGACCGACCGCATGGACTACGTCGCGGCCGCGACGAACAACCTCGGCTACTGCCAGACGGTCGAGAAGCTGATGCAGATCGAGGTGCCGCGCCGGGCCCGCTACATCCGGACGGTGCTCGCCGAGCTGCAGCGCATCGCGAGCCACTGCCTGTGGCTCGGCACCCACGCGATGGACATCGGCGCCATGACGGTGCTCCTCTACGCGTTCCGGGAGCGCGAGTTCGTGCTCGACCTGTTCGAGGAGTTCTGCGGCGCGCGGCTGACCTACAACGCGATGCGCATCGGGGGGCTCCCGCTCGACATTCCGCCCGGCTGGGACAGGAAGGTGCTGTCGTTCTGCGACCTGATGGAAGGCAAGCTGAACGACTACGAGACGCTGCTGACCAACAACCGCATCTGGCTGAAGCGCACGCGCGGCGTGGGCGTGATCGGCGGGGACGAGGCGATCGGGCTCGGTCTGTGCGGTCCGCCCCTGCGCGGATCCGGCGTGCCGCGCGACGTGCGCAAGGACGAGCCGTACGCCGCCTACGACGAGCTGGAGTTCAACGTGCCGCTCGGCACGCGCGGCGACACCTACGACCGCTATCTCATCCGCATGGACGAGTTCCGGGAATCGATCCGGCTCATCCGGCAGGCGGTCGAAGGCATCCCGGAAGGCCCGATCATGGGCAAGGTGCCGCGCCTGATCAAGCCGCCGGCCGGCGAGACGTATCACGCGATCGAGTCGCCGAAGGGCGAGCTCGGCTACTTCATCGTCAGCGACGGCAAGTCGACCAACCCGTACCGGTTCCGCGTCCGCCCGCCGTCGTTCTGCAACCTGCAGGGCCTGAAGCGGCTCGTGACCGGACATCTGGTGGCCGACGTGGTCGCGCTGATCGGCACGATAGACATCGTGCTGGGCGAGGTGGATCGGTAGCCATGATGGACACCGTCGTCGTCCCGCTGCTGAAGATCGCGGTGCTGCTGAACGCGGTGCTGGTGGCGGTGACCTTCCTGGTGCTCATGGAGCGCAAGGTCATCGCGTGGGCGCAGTCGCGCCTCGGCCCGATGCGCGTCGGCCCCTACGGCATCCTGCAGGCGATCGCCGACCCGATCAAGCTGATCCTCAAGGAGGACATCACCCCGGCCAGGGCGGACAAGTACGTCTTCACGCTGGCGCCGATCATGAGTCTGGTGCCGGCCCTCGTGGTGTTCTCCGTCGTGCCGTTCGGGCCGGACCCGTTCTACTACGTGAGCGACATCAACGTCGGCCTGCTGTTCGTCATCTCGGTGACCTCGATCGGCGTCTACGGCATCATCCTCGGCGGCTGGGCCTCGAACAGCAAGTACCCGCTCCTGGCGAGCCTGCGCGCGTCGGCGCAGCTCATCAGCTACGAGATCGCGGTCACGATGACGCTGGTCAGCGTGATCCTGACGACCGGCACCCTGAGCCTGGTCGGCATCGTGGAGGCGCAACGGGAGGGCGGGCTCTGGTTCGCGTTCGTTCAGCCGGTGGCGCTGATGCTGGTCTTCATCGGGGGGCTGGCCGAGACCAACCGGGCGCCGTTCGACCTGCCGGAGGCGGAGACGGAGCTGACCGGCGGGTTTCACACGGAGTACAGCGGGATGCGGTTCTCGCTGTTCTTCCTGGCCGAGTACGCCAACATGATCGTCATCTCGGCGGTCGTCGTGATCATGTTCTTCGGGGGCTGGCTCGCGCCGTTCCCGAACGTGCCGGCGCTGTCGTTCCTCGGCCTCGTACCGGCGTGGATCTGGTTCATCGGCAAGATCTTCCTGTTCCTCTACGTGTTCATCTGGATCCGCGCCACCCTGCCCCGCTACCGCTACGACCAGTTGATGGGGCTCGGGTGGAAGGTGCTCATCCCGATCGCGATCGGCAACCTGGTGGTGACCGGTATCCTGAAGGTCGCGTTGTAGGCGCGCAAGAGCAACCGATGGCCGAAGCGATTGTGTTCTGGACGCTCGCGGTGCTGATTCTGGGTCTGGGGATCATGGTGATCTCCGCGCGCAGCGCCGTGCACAGCGTGCTCTTCCTGGTGGTGAACTTCCTGCTGGTGGCGGTGCTCTACGTCATGCTCAACGCGGAGTTCGTCGCCGTGATCCAGGTGCTGGTGTACGCGGGCGGCATCGTCGTCCTGTACCTGTTCGTCGTCATGCTCGTGAGCCTGAAGAAGGCCCCGGAGCGCTACGCCGATCCGCGGCGCGTCGCGTGGACCGGCACGCTGCTGGCCGGCGCGGTCCTGCTCGAGGTCGTCGCCATCGTCGTCGCCTCTTCCGGCGGCGGCGAGCCGGCCGCGACCGAGGGCGCGCTCGGCGCGGCGGATACGCCGTTCGCCGAGTGCGGGGCGGGCCCGCTCGTGAGCTGCAACACGGAGCAGCTCGGCTGGGTGCTGTACACGAGCTATCTGATTCCGTTCGAGGTCGCCTCGATGCTGCTGCTGGTGGCGATGATCGGAGCCATCGTCCTGGCCAAGCGGCACTTGTAGAGGGAAGCGCGTGCTCGAGATCACCCCACTGCACTACAGCCTCCTGTCGGCCGCGCTCTTCATGATCGGCGTCATCGGCGTCCTGGTGCGCCGCAACGTGATCATCATCTTCATGTCGATCGAGCTCATTCTGAACGCGGTCAACATCAACCTGATCGCGCTGTCCGACCAGCTTCAGGATCTCGCCGGACAGGTGTTCGTCGTCTTCGTGATCGCGGTGGCGGCGGCCGAGGCGGCCGTCGGTCTGGGCATCATCATCGCCTTCTACCGCAACAAGGAGACGGTGAACATCGACGAGATCCAGATCATGCGCTGGTGAGCCTGCTCTCATGGAATCAATCTGGCTGATCCCGCTCCTGCCCGGCATCGGGGCCGCCATCAACGGCCTGGTGGGGATTCGCTTCTTCGGCAAGCGACTCGCAGGCGTGCTGGCCTCGTTCATGATGGGCTGGGCCCTGTGGCTGAGCTTTTGGGCCTTCGTGGAGTTGCTGGGCACCGAGGAGCGGTTCCACCAGGTGACGGTGGCGAGCTGGATCCCGCCGATTCCGCTCGACACGGTCGACGGCGTCGGCTCGTTCACGGTGGACTGGTCGTTCACGCTCGACCCGCTGTCGGCGATGATGGCGCTCATCGTCACCGGCATCGGGTTCCTGATCCACATCTACTCGATCGGCTACATCGAGCACGAGCCGCGCGGCGGGGTCGCCCGCTTCTTCTGCTACCTGAACCTGTTCTGCTTCTTCATGCTGACCCTGGTGCTGGGAAGCAACTTCCTGGTCATGTTCGTCGGCTGGGAGGGCGTGGGCCTCTGCTCGTACCTGCTGATCGGCTACTGGTACCACAAGCAGAGCGCCTCGGACGCCGGGAAGAAGGCGTTCATCGTCAATCGCATCGGCGACTGGGGCTTCGTCCTCGGCGTCTTCCTGGTGTTCTTCACGTTCGGCACGCTCGACTTCCGCGCGGTGGCCGAGGCCGCGTCGCAGATGCCGGTGGAGACCGCCGCGGTCGGGTTCGGCGTCATCTCGGCGATCTGCCTCCTGCTGTTCATCGGCGCCACCGGCAAGAGCGCCCAGATTCCGCTCTACGTCTGGCTGCCGGACGCGATGGAAGGCCCGACCCCGGTGTCGGCCCTGATCCACGCGGCGACGATGGTGACGGCCGGCGTCTACATGGTCTGCCGCAACGCGGTGCTGTTCACCCACGCGCCGATGGTGATGGAGATCGTGGCCGTGATCGGGGTGCTGACCGCGCTGGTGGCCGCGACCATCGGCCTGGTGCAGACCGACATCAAGCGCGTGCTGGCCTACTCGACGGTGTCGCAGCTCGGCTACATGTTCCTCGCCACCGGCGTGGGCGCGTTCGGCGCGGCCGCCTTTCACCTGATGACGCATGCCTTCTTCAAGGCGCTCCTCTTCCTCGGCAGCGGCGCGGTCATCCACGGGATGAACGAGGAGCAGGACATGCGCCGGATGGGCGGCCTGCGGCAGTACATGCCGATCACCGCGCTGACGATGGCGATCGGCGCGGTGGCCATCGCCGGCATTCCGCCGTTGTCCGGCTTCTTCAGCAAGGACGAGATCCTGTTTCGCACCTTCCTGCACCACGGCGTCTTCGTGCCGGACAGGGTGCTCTGGGGGCTGGGCGTCGTAACGGCGATGCTGACGGCGTTCTACATGTTCCGCCTCATCAACATGACCTTCTTCGGCGCCTACCGGGGTCCCGCGTGGGGCCACGGGGCCGAGGAGCCCGGGCACGACGACGCCGGGCACGGCGACGATCATGGCGCCGGGCACGGGCATGCATGGCACGGACCGCACGAGGCGTCCCGCTGGATGACGATCCCGCTGGTGGTGCTGGCCGTCGGTGCGTTCTTCGCCGGCTTCGTGGGCGTGCCGATCGCGTTCGAGGCGGTGTGGCCGTGGACGGCGACGATCGAGCACTTCCTGCATCCCAGCTTCGTAGCCCAGGGCGCGCACGCCGTCGAGGAAGCGCATCACATGTCGCTCCTGGGCGAGTTCGGCCTGATGGGCCTCTCGGTCCTGGTCGCCCTCGGCGGGATCTGGTTCGCGTACCGCAACTACGTCGAGCGTCCCGAGGCAGCCGAGCGCCTGGCGGAGAGCCTCGCCGGCCCGCACCGCGTGCTGACCAACAAGTACTACGTCGACGAGCTGTACGACGCGACGGTGGTGCGGGGCACCATGGGGAGCGCCGGGGGCCTGTGGACCGTCGACCAGCGGGTGGTGGACGGCGCCGTCAACGGGACCGGATGGACGACCATCGCGGCGTCCTGGGTGTCCCATATTCTGGACAAGTACGTCGTCGACGGTCTCGTCAACCTCACCGCCTGGATCTGCGGCGAGGCCAGCTACGTCTTCCGCCGGGCGCAGACCGGCCTGATTCAGAACTACGCGTTCGTCACGCTGCTCGGCGTGTTCGCGTTCGTGACCTGGTTCCTCGTCGCCCGGTAATCGGACACTGTCATGAGTAACGACTCCAGCCTGCTGTCGCTGATCCTGTTCACGCCGCTCGTCGGCGCGCTGGTGCTGCTGTTCGTGCCGAAGCGGCAGGAGGATGCGATCCGCTGGATCGCGAACGTCTTCGTCTTCATCGGCTTCCTGGTGTCGTTGCCGCTGTGGTTCCGGTACGACTCGGCGAACCCGGAGTTCCAGTTCGTGGAGCGCCTGCCGTGGATCCCCTCCATCGGCGCGGAGTACTTCCTCGGGGTCGACGGCTTCAGCGTGCTGCTGATCCTGCTGACGACGCTGATGGGCGTCATCGCGGTGCTGTCGTCCTGGACCGCCATCACGATGCGGGTCAAGGAGTACTACATCTTCCTGCTGACGCTGCAGACCGGCATGCTCGGGGCCTTCGTATCGCTCGACTTCCTGCTCTTCTTCCTGTTCTGGGAAGTGATGCTGGTGCCGATGTACTTCCTCATCGGCATCTGGGGGAGCGACAACCGGCTGTACTCCGCCATCAAGTTCTTCCTGTTCACGCTGGTCGGCAGCGTCGTCATGCTGCTCGGCATCCTCGCCGTCTACTTCTACAACTACAGCGTGACCGGGGTGTACACGTTCGACGTCACGCAGTTCCACCAGTTGGACATCCCGTTCGACATGCAGTGGTGGATCTTCCTCGCGTTCTTCCTGGGCTTCGCGGTCAAGGTGCCGATGTTCCCGTTCCACACCTGGCTGCCCGACGCCCACACCGATGCGCCGACCGCCGGCTCGGTCATCCTGGCCGCCGTGCTGCTGAAGATGGGGACCTACGGCTTCATCCGCTTCAGCCTGCCGATCCTGCCGGAGGCGACCATCGCGTTCGTGCCCCTGGTCGCCGGGCTGTCGATCATCGGGATCGTCTACGGGGCGCTGGTGGCGATGGCGCAGCGGGACTGGAAGCGGCTGGTCGCCTACTCCAGCGTCAGCCACATGGGAATGGTGATGCTGGGCATGTTCGCCCTGACGCCGGTCGGCATCACCGGCAGCATCGTGCAGCAGCTCAACCACGGCATCTCGACCGGCGCGCTCTTCCTGATCGTCGGCATCGTGTACGAGCGCCGGCACACCCGGCTCATCTCCGAGTACGGGGGGCTGTCGAAGATCATGCCGGTGTACGCCGCGGTGTTCCTCATCATGACGATGTCGTCGATCGGGCTGCCGACCCTGAACGGGTTCATCGGCGAGATCCTGATCCTGCAGGGCGTCTTCGTGGTCCAGAAGACGTGGGCGTTCTTCGCGGCGTCCGGCATCGTGCTGGGCGCCGCCTACATGCTCTGGCTCTACCAGCGGACGATGTTCGGTACGGTGACCAATCCCAAGAACGAGAACCTCCCGGACCTGAGCATGCGCGAGTTCGTCACCTTCGCGCCGCTGCTGCTCCTGGCGGTCTGGATCGGGCTCTACCCGAAACCGTTCCTCGACCGGCTGGAGACCTCGGTGGACAAGGTCATGATGCGCGTCGACAGCGACTACACGCCGCGCTTCGCGGCGGTGATGGACGTGGACGCGCCGGCGGGCGCGGCCGGGAGTCCGGCCGCGATCGCGGCGAACGGGGCGGCTCGTGCGGGAGGCTTGGACGAGACGCCGGCGGAGGCCGTTGCCGTGACGCGGGTAGTCGCGGTCAACGACGATCCGGGTGGGCCGGGCATGATCGAGATGCCGGTACGAGGCGGCGGGCGCCGGATTGCGGCGGGGAACTGAGATGCCTGCCGGTTTCACTGCCGCCGACTTCTACTACCTGCTGCCCGAGCTGCTGCTGACGGGCGGCGCGTTGCTCGTCCTGGTGATCGACGTCGTTCTGCCGCGGCGGGACTGGGCGACGCTGGGCATGAGTCTCCTCACGCTGTCCGTGACCGGCGCGGCGGTCATCGGGTTCACCGGCGTGGACACGACGATATCGGCCGGGTTGCTCGCCATCGATGGCTTCGCCACGTTCTTCAAGATGATCGTCATCGTTTCGGCGCTGATGACGGTGCTGATGTCGCCGTCGTACCTGCGCGTCGAGGCGGTACGCCCCGGGGAGTACTACTTCCTGATTCTGTGCGCGACCCTCGGCATGCTGTTCATGGCCAGCGGCGTCGATCTGATCACGCTGTTCATCGGCCTCGAGACGATGGCCGTCTCGTTCTACATCCTGGCGGGGTACCTGAAGCCGAGCCAGCGGTCGAACGAGGCGTCGGTCAAGTACTTCCTGCTCGGCGCGTTCTCGCTGGGGATTCTGCTCTACGGCATGTCGCTGCTCTACGGCGTGACCGGCACGACCAGCCTCGCCGGCATCGCCGAGGCGCTGGCGAGCGGCGAGCGGTCGCTGATCCTGTCGCTGGCGCTCGTGCTGCTCGTCGCCGGGATGGGGTTCAAGATTGCGGCGGTGCCGTTCCACATGTGGGCCCCGGACGTTTACGAGGGGGCGCCCACCCCGGTGACGGCGTACCTGTCCGTCGCGTCCAAGGCCGCTTCGTTCGCCATGATCCTGCGGATCTTCATGGAAGGCCTGCCGAGCCTGGCCGCCGACTGGCAGGTGCTGTTCTGGGTGCTGGCCGCGGTGACGATGACCGTCGGCAACATCGCGGCGCTCACCCAGAGCAACACGAAGCGCATGCTCGCGTACTCGTCGATAGCCCACGCGGGCTACATCCTGATCGGCTTGGTGGCGGCGACGGAGCGCGGCGTCGCGGCGGCGATGGTCTACCTCTGGGTCTACATCTTCATGCAGCTCGGCGCGTTCGCGGTCGTCGCCATGCTGCGGCGCCAGGACGTCATCGGCGACGAGCTGAAGGACCTGAGCGGGCTGTATCTGCGCAAGCCGTTCGCGGCGGTCGCCATGCTCATCTTCATGCTGTCGCTGGGCGGCATTCCGCCCACGGCCGGCTTCATGGGCAAGCTGTGGCTGTTCGGGGCGGCCATCGAGTCGGGCTTCGTATGGCTCGCCGTGATCTTCGTCGTCAACAGCGTCATCTCCCTCTACTACTACTACCGGGTCATCGTCTTCATGTGGCTGAAGGACGAGACCGTCGGTTCCGACATCGCGATGGGCCCGGCCATGGCGACCGCGCTGGTCATCGCGGTCGTCGGCTCTCTCCTCTTCGGCGTCTACCCGCAGTTGCTCTTCGACCACGCCCAGCTCGCCGCCGACATGTTCGGCTCGGCAGTCTCTACCACCGCGCTCCGATAGGATCCGTGCCGCGTCGGGTCCGTTACGGCATGCGGATTCCGGCAGGACTACCTGCTCCCATTCCCACCGGTCGATGTCGATGCGTCGGCGGAACCCCGGTCCGTGGCTTGGATGCAACCATCGTGGAGTCGTCCGGGGGCTGCCGGGCAGAGCGGTTCCCGTGGCCGAATCTCTTCTTCGTCAGCCGATGGCGAGCGCCCCGTCTCTCACGAAGCGAACCAGCTTGTCACCCACGGTCGGGCGGTGAACCTCCCCTGGATGCGCACGTGCCCCGTGAGATAGACTGCAAGGCATGGCGGAAACGAGCAACGACGGGCGCGAGCAAATGCCGGTTGCCCTCGACTGGAGCGGCGCTGCCGACGTTCCCATATATCCAGTGAACGTGTTCTTGGTGCAAGGCTCACCCCTCGAGATTGTCGTAACGCTCGGACTCGCCGCGCCGCCGGTTCAGGTGGCCCACTTGTCCGGCGAGGAGACCACGCGGTACCTCGCAGAGAACCCACTCGCTATTCAATACCCCGTGCGCCTCGTGCTTCCTCCGTCCGCGGCAGAATCGCTCGGCAATGCCTTGGTAGCGTACGCGACGGCGGGCAGGAAGCGCGACGAGGAAACTCAATGAGCGCGAGCACGACGCCTTCCCACGCCGGCGGCTCTCGGCCCGACATGCTCTCGGTGTACGGCTGGAGTGGCGGAGCGGAGCTCTCGCCTCGGCTGTCCGACGTCGACACCAAGCAGAACCCGTACTTCGTGAACACGCGGCTCTACCAGGCGAGCGATGTGTTCGGGTCGTCAGAGCGGCAAGTCGCGCGGGCGGCGGTTGGCGCTGTCAAGGCTGCCGAACCTCGGCCCGTGCCATCGGCCGGCGAGGGGCTTCGGCCACGGTTCGTCCTCCTGCGGCGCGGATTTATTGCGTTTCTGTCGCTTGTTACCCTCGGGCTGCTCCTGGCTTCCTTCGCCATCGCAACGGCCGCTGGACCACTCGTGACCGGCATCGCTCTCGCCATCATGTGGTCCGGGAATGCGGCCGTCACGATCGCCGCCCACGTTCATGGGCGCCGTTCGGGGGACTATCTTCTGAGCAAGCGTGGTTCCAAGGCTGCAGTTGTTCTTGCTGTCGGCATGACCGTCGTGGCGGTGATCGCCGCAATCGAGTTCTCACTCAAGTGAGCACCGCGTGGACGAGTTTCTGGCGTGGGTCAGGCTCCTCGCCGATGTTGAGGGCGGGTCGTTTGCTGGCCTGTGCAACATGATGGTGGTGTGCCTGGTTGTACTTGCGTTGCGACCGAAACAGCCTGAACTTTCTCCTTCGGTGGTCGGGCTCACGTTGTTGTTGATGGCCGGGGCCCTTGCCGCCCTGATTATCTGCCTGAGCACTGTCGGGACGATCGGTCTTTCCTGATAGCCGCGAGGCGCAGGCGGAGCCTCCCGCACGCCCCGTCGCAGGCCCGCCCGGATCCCCACCTGCGCCCGGCTGCCGCAGAAGCTGATGGCTCCTGCCTCGCCAGCGCCGCCGACACGCCGATCGTGGTCGGGGGGTCGCTCCAGACCCACAGCGGGTAGGCGGCGTTTTTCGAGCCGCACCGTCTCCCGGGTGCCGGCAGCAGCAGATGTCCGGCTTCGCGGTCGGCGGGCGCGTTTTCGCGGGCGGCCTCGCCGACCACGAAGCGCAGCTCGCGGTCGCCGAGGTTCTCGACGGTGACCACGGCGACGCTGGCGTCTCCGAGGAGCTCAGTTCGGCGTCGGCTTCGCGGTCGGCGGCGCTGGTGCGGGTGAGGGTGAGCGTTGCCAGCAGGGGGCCGCGGCCGGCAATCAGGAGCGGTACGTGCTGATCCAGGGAATCCCCTCCGGGCTTGGAAAGCGCCGAGGGAGACGCCTCCACCGCCCGCGAAGGGTGGGCGGCCGTCGAGGGTTTGCTCGGATGGAACCGGGAACGGGGAAATGGCCGGACGGACGAGCCTGCGCGACCGTCGGCCGCGCAGGCTCGTGCCGAGCTACTGAACGCGGTTGGTATCGACCTGCTCGAGGGCGTCGTCGATGAGCGCTTCGTTGTCTTCCCGGGTGAGATTCCGCCGGATGAGCTTCGACGCGATCATGACCGAGAGCTCCACTGCTTCCTGGCGAAGCTCCGAGACGGCGCGGTCCCGCTCCTGCTGAATCTGCTGCTGGGCGCCGCGGATCAGCGCTTCCTTCTCCTTCTGCCCGGTGTCGCGAAGCTCCTGCCGGATTCGCGCGCCGTCGGCGCGGGCTTCCGACAGGATCGCGTCGGCTTCCGTTCGTGCCTGACCGATGAGGGCGCTGGCCTTCGCCTGCACCTCCGCCAGCTCCCGCTTGGCGGTATCGGCGTCGTCGAGCGACTTGCGGATCCCGGCCTGCCGTTCGTCGAGCGCCGCGAGGAGCGGGCCCCACGCGAACTTCTTCAGCAGGAACAGCAGGGTCAGGAAGACCGCGATGGTCCAGAAGAACAGTCCCGGATCGAGCTGGACGAGCGGATTGTCCATGATCCGGTTCCTACAGCATGAGGATCAGAATGAAGACCTCGGCCAGAATCGCGACGCCTTCGAGCAGAAACAGCGGCAGGTTGATGGCGCCGGTGATCTGCGACGCGGCGTTCGGCTGCCTGGCAATCCCCTCGGCGGCGGCGGCGGCGAATCGGCCGATGCCCAGACCCGCGCCGATGACGATCATCCCGAGTCCCAATCCCGCACCGAGCAGGTGAAGCTCTTCCATTCAGGTAACCTCCGTTTCCCTAGTGATGCACGTTGATGGCCATGCCGATGAACACGGCCGACAGCAGCGTGAAGACGTACGCCTGGACGAAGACGATGATGATCTCGAGTGCGTTGATGCCGACGGCGAGCGGTATCGAGGCGCCGATGCCGACCCCGATGCCGGCCGCGGGGCCGAACTGTTCGGTGAAGATGAACACGAACGACAGAATGGCCAGGATCGCGATGTGTCCGCCGGTCATGTTGGCGGCCAGTCGCATGGTGAGCGCGAACGGCTTGACGAACATGCCCATGACCTCGATCGGGATCAGCAGGATGTAGAGCGGCCAGGCGAGCCCGTGCGGCACCAGGTTCATCCAGTGCCGGATGAAGCCGTGGGCCAGGCTGCCGGCGACGATGATCGACACGAACGTGATGGTGGCGAGGGCCGCGGTGACGTTGAAGTTTCCGGTCGCGGTCGTTCCGCCGTGCACGATGTTCTTGACCAGCGAGTGCTCGCCGGTATGCAGCACGTAGTGGTCGATCAGGCCGAGCACCTCGAAGATCGGAATCAGCCCGATCATGTTCGCGGCCAGGATGAAGAAGAAGAAGGTGAGCACGAGCGGCGCCCACGTTCGGACGTACTTCGCGCCGACGTTGGGTCGCACGATCGAGTCCCGGATGAACTCGACGATGAACTCCAGGGCGTTCATGAAGCCGGCGGGCACGAGCCGGTCCTGCCGCAGGTAGCGCCGCACCGCGGTCGTGATCAGCAGGAAGACCGCCGTCGCCACCAGGAGCAGCATGAAGACGTGCTTCGTCACCGAGAAGTCGATGCCGAAGAGCGGCGGCAGATGCAGGATCGGGTGCTCGAACGAGCTGTTCGCGACGTGCTCGATGATCACCTCGCCGGCATTGAATCCTTCCGCCGCGTGATCGCCGGCGGGTTCCGCCGCTTCGACGTGGCCGGCGGCCTGTTCCGTCGCTTCGGTGTGGTCGGGTTGCTGCATGCGTCTGTTGAAGTCGGGTTGCGTCGGGTGAAAGGTCCGCTCCGCTCTCGTCCGGTCAACCGGCGTACAGGCGCTGAAGCTGCACCGCCTCGGTGACATGCAGCACCACGAACGAGATGGCGAAGGCGCCGATGAACCACGTCCTGTCGAGCGGGAAGGCGCCGACGGTCACGGTCAGGTAGACGGCGAAGAACACGAGCTTTCCCAGGAACGCACGGACCATCAATCGCGACAAGCGCTCCGGACCGCGCCGGTGCGCGCTTTCCATCAGTCTCCACGAGCCGAGGGCGACGACCAGCGGCGCCGCCAGCCCGAGCACGATTTCGACGGCCGCGTCGGACACGACCAGCGCGGCCAGCGCGCCGCCGGCGGCCAGAATAGACGCGGCTGTCCCGACGCCCCCCATCAGTCGCGTTTCCAGACCGTCTTCGCCAATTCGTAGAATCCGACGATCAGGCCGGCGAGCAGGCCGACCAGCAGACCCCAGGGCGCCGTTCCCTGCCAGCGGTCGATCAGATGCCCGCCCCCGCCGAGCAGCAGGATGGCCCCGACCAGCGTGTAGCTGGCCGTTGCCGCCGGTCCGGCCCTGCGGATATTGTCTTGCAGATGCCGAAGGCTTCCCGCAACGAACGACTCCCGCTCGCCGGGCATGTCCTTCCTGCCGCGCTTCGAGCGCCGTCGGCCCGCCGAACGAAGCGGTCGGGCCCTGTGATCGCTCTCCGCGACCGAACAAACAGCCAATGATACCAAGGGGCCGTCGATTGACGCAACGCGCCCGGCGGACCGGCTGCCCGTCAGGAAGCCGTCCGTGACGGGTCGCGGCGCGTTGCGTCTGCATCTCACGCCGCTCGACGGCCTCCTGCTTCTCCTCGTGCTGATCTGGGGCAGCAATTTCTCTATCGTCAAGGCCGCCATCGAGGAGATTCCCGCGCTCGGATTCAATGCGCTGCGGGTCGCCACCGCGTGCCTGGTGCTGCTGACCGTCTCGCGCCTGAACGGGGAGGCGGTTCCGGCCCGTGGAGACTGGCCCCGGCTGGCGGCGCTCGGCTTCTTCGGGCACTGCTGCTACCAGTTGGCCTTCGTCAGCGGCCTCGAGCGAACGACGGTGGCCAACAGCTCGCTGATTCTCGGCTGCATGCCGATCTCCGTCCTCGTGCTCAACGCGGTGAGCGGGCGGCCGGAGGCTGTCGGGAGGCGCCAGTGGCTGGGGGTCGCGCTGGCCGTGGCCGGGGTGTACCTCGTTGCCGGAGAGGGCGCCGGCGCCACGTCGGAGACGCTTGCGGGCGACTCCCTGACGCTGGCTGCGCTGTGGTGCTGGGCCTGGTACACGACCGGCTCGCGCACCCTGCTGGAGCGCTACTCGCCGCTCCAGTTGACTGCCTACGCGACGCTGGTCGGCACGCTGTGCTACGTGCCGTTCGGCGTGCCCGACCTGCTGCGACTCGACTGGGGCGCGGTCAGCGGCTGGGCGTGGGTGGCCCTCGTCGTCTCCGGGCTCCTGGCGCTGTCGGTGGCGCACATCATCTGGTACACCGGCGTGAAGCGGCTCGGCAGCGCCCGCACGTCGGTCTATTCCAACCTCGTGCCGGTAGCGGCGATGGCGGTGGCGTTCGTCTGGCTGCAGGAGCCCATCGGCGCGGCGCGCCTCGCGGGCGCGACGCTCGTGCTGGCCGGCCTGGTGCTGACGCGGGTGCAGCGGCCGGCCGTGTCCGCCCCGGTCGAGACCGTCACCACACGCTGAACTCGTAGCCGCCGGGGGCCACGAGCATCCGCGTGTCGTCCGGAAAGTACATGCTCGACGGTTGCACGACGCCGGCAGCCTGCAGCCGTACGGTGCGGATCTTCTCGCCGGACGGATCGTAGACGTAGAGGAAGGGCGTCGCCAGCGCCACCCAGAGGTTGCCGGCGCGGTCGACCGCCGCCGTGCGGACGATCGGCGGAACCACCGGCAGCTCGCGGCCACGGTCGTCCGGCCGCCTGGGCCAGACCGTCGGCAGTGCGTTGATGATGGGATCGAGCTCCACGCCCTCGATGTGGCGCTCGAAGAGCAGGGCGCCGTTGCGGTCGTACTTGCGGAAGAGCGGCCGGCCGCCCTGGAACACGAAGTAGTGGTCGCCGCGGGGACCCTCGAGCGGGATCCCGCTGTTCAAGGCCAGATGCAGGTCACGGTCGGCCTCGTGGCCCGTCGGGCGGAAGACGCCGAAGGTCTGGTAGGGATGGCCGTTGAGGCTGAAGCGTGTGATCAGACCGCCGATCTCGGGCTGGTTCATCAGTATCGACCGGCCCGTGAAGTCGAGCGAGCCGACGCCGTTGAGCACGATCGTGCCGAGTGTGAGGCGCGGCGCGGCGCGGCCCGGAAGTCGGAAGCTGCCCAGGCGCGTGCCGTCGAGATCGAAGATCTGCACGCGTTCCCGCCCACCGGGAGCGTCGGCGACGACGAAGCGGGCATCCGGACCGAGATCGAACGTGCTCGCGCCCAGGATGCGGCCGGCCTCGGGACCGACCTGCACGAGCAGGGTCGACGCGGCGCGATCGGCATCGATGCGGTGGACCGACTGTCCGCGCCGATCGAACACGAAGTACCGCCCGTCGGGCGCCTGCTGGAAGACGCTGGGCTCGCGGAAGGCGCCGACGATGTGGGGCGGCAGCCCGCCGGTCGATCGCAGCACCTCGACGTGATGCGCGGCGCGCGGCGCGCCGGTCAGCAGCGGCAGGGCCGCGAGCGCCAGGGCCACGGCCGTAACGAGCCGGCGAAGGACCGAATCGACGCAGGTACGGGCCGGCATGCTCGGCGCGGCCTCCTCGTTTCAGTAGCGCGCGGTCGTCCGGATGGCGTCGAGCACGTCGTCGGACTGCGGCAGGATGGCCTCTTCCAGCACGGGGCTGTAGGCCACGGGGCAATCGAGCGCCCCGACGCGCCTGACCGGGGCGTCCAGGTGCTCGAACAGCTCGTCCGCTATCCGCGCCGCCAGCTCTGCGCCGAATCCGCACGTCAACTGGTCCTCGTGCGCAATCACGACGCGATTGGTCGCCTGCACCGCTTCGGCGATGCTTCCCCAGTCGTACGGGGCAATCGTCCGCAGGTCGATGACCCGCACGTCGATCCCGTCCCGACTCGCCCGCTCGGCGGCCAGCAGCGCCCGCTGCACCAGTGCTCCCCAGGTCACGACGGTGACCTGGTCGCCCTCTCGCCGGACCGCGGCGCGCGCGAACGGCAGCGTGTAGTCCGGTCCCGGATAGACCCCCTTGTTGTAGGTCTGCCGGTACAGGTGTTTGTGCTCGAGAAAGAGGACCGGGTCGTCGGTCCGGATCGCCGTGCGCAGCAGGCCGGCCGCATCCTCGGCCGTCGATGGAAAGGCGATGCGAAGCCCCGGGCAGTGCGCAAAGATGCTCTCCCCCGACTGGCTGTGGTAGAGGGCGCCCCCCTTGAGGTAGCCGCCGATCGGTACGCGGATGACGACCGGACAGGACCAGTCGTTGTTGGAGCGGTACCGGAGCATGGTCAGCTCGTCCCGGATCTGCATCATCGCCGGCCAGATGTAGTCGAAGAACTGAATCTCGACCACCGGCTTCAGGCCGCGAATCGCCATCCCGATCGCCCGGCCCACGATGTTGGCCTCGGCGAGCGGAGAATTGAAGACCCGCTCGCGGCCGAACTCCCGCTGCAGACCGAGCGTCGCCTTGAAGACACCGCCCTTCCCCGTCACCTCGGACAGGATCTCCGCGCGGCTGGCGTCCGCCACGTCCTCGCCGAAGACGACGATGCGGGCGTCGCGCTCCATCTCGTCCCGGAGGGTCCGATTGATGGCGGAGACCATGGTTTCCGGCGAGCCGGACGGGTCCGGTGCGGGGACGGTCTCGAACGTGGCGGAAGCTGGGTCGACGGTCGGCGAGTAGACGTACTGGGCCGCCGTCGACGGGTCCGGCTTCGGGGCGGCGACGGCGCGGTCGGATGCGGCCTGTACCTCGCGATCGACGTCGGCGGCGACGGCGTCGAGGTCGCCTTCGGTTGCATGCCCCGCCGTCACCAGGAAGTCGGCGAAGCGGCGCAGCGGATCGCGCGCGGCCTCCGCTTCGCGTTCGGCGGCGCTCTTGTAGTGGCGCTCGTCGTCCGACATCGAATGCGAGTAGGGGCGCGTGACACGGGCATGGACCAGCGCGGGTCCGGAGCGTCCCCGTGCCCAGGCGACCGCTTCGCTCATCGCCCGGAAGCTGGCCACGCCGTCGGTTCCGTCGACGCGGATGACGTGCAGGCCGGGAAACGACTCGAGCAGCTCGGAGATGTCGCCGCCGGGCGTCTGCACCTCGACCGGGACGGAGATGGCGTAGCCGTTGTCTTCGACCAGGTAGACGACCGGCAGTCGGCCGGTACAGGCCGTGTTGAGCGATTCCCAGAACTCGCCTCCGCTCGTCTGGCCGTCACCCAGCGAAACCAGGGTCACCTCACCGTCCAGCGAGGGCGAATCGGACCCGATGCCCAGCAGCCGCGGCCGGAGCTCGCCCGCCTCGGCGGCGCCTACCGCATGGAGACACTGGGTCGTGCACGCGCTCGACGGAGACACGATTCGCAAGGTCGGCGAACTCCAGTGCGTCGGCATCTGTCGGCCGCCGGAGTTCGGATCGTCCCTGGCGCCCACCGCGTTCAGCAACATGTCGCTCGCGGTGAGTCCGAGAGTCAGGCACAGAGCACGGTCCCGGTAGTATGGGAATACCCAGTCGTGGCCCCGCCGCAACGCCAGTCCGGCCGCCACCTGCACTGCCTCGTGTCCGGCCCCGCTGATCTGGAAGTAGCTCAGGCTCTGGTTCTTGAGCTGCAGCTCCCGGTCATCGAGGCGGCGCGACAGGAGCATCGTCCGATAGAACCGGACGAGCTGCTCACGGGACAAATCGCCTGCGCGCGCTCCGACCGCCAGAGCCGCACGGGAGGCGCGCCCGTCCGTGAGCGCCGGTCCCTTCATGGTGCAGAATCCTCGTGGTGGGCGTTGGCGGGAGACGGTCGGCTCGATCGCGTATCGTGCACGACCTCCAATCATATCATGCGGCCGCCTTCCCGCGGCGCTCGCAGGGAACGGCACAACCCGTTCTCTGTCAACAGTTAAGGAATCCCGGCCGCGCCGGAGAGGAGCCGATGCCGTCGAACATGGTCGTCCATCGCTGGGCCGCGCTCGAGCTCGACAAGGTCACGGAGTTGATCTCGCGCAAGATCGTGTCGGGCGACCGGCAGATGCTGGTTCAGGTCTACCTGAAACGCGGCGCGCACGTCCCGGCGCACCGGCACGAGAGCGAGCAGTTGCAGTACGTCCTGGAGGGTGCGCTGCGCTGCCTGGTCGGCGGCGAGGAGGTCGTGGTGCGCGAAGGGGAGGTGCTGCTGATTCCGCCCGGCCTGCGCCACCAGGCCGAGGCGCTCACCGATACTTTCGTGCTCCACGTGTTCTGTCCGGTGCGGAAGGAATGGCTGACGCCGGCCGGGGCCGGTCAGGACACCGGAGGATGACGGCCGCGAGACTGCGCCGTAGAACGCAACGAAGCGAGTTCCGAGGCGCAGGGGCCCCGGGGCGGTGGGGGAGGTGCTGCTGATTCCGCCCGGCCTGCGCCACCAGGCCGAGGCGCTCACCG
>WTFV01000278.1 GCA_011523845.1 Acidobacteriota bacterium
CGATCGTTCCGATGTTCACGTGCGGCTTCGACCTGTCGAACTTCTCTTTCGCCATCGATTCGAGATCCTTACTTCCCCTGGATGCGCGCCACGATCTGCTCGCTCACGGCGTCCGGCACCGGTTCGTACCGGTCGAAGTGCATCGTGTACGTGGCGCGCCCCTGCGTCCGCGAACGAAGCTCCGTGGCGTAGCCGAACATCTCCGCCAGCGGCACGCGCGCGTTGACGATCTGGCTGCCGCCCCGCGCCTCCATTGAGCGGACCTTGCCCCGCCGCGAGTTCAGGTCGCTGATGACGTCGCCCATGTAGTCCTCGGGCACCACCACCCCGATCCGCATCACCGGCTCGAGGAGAACCGCCCCGGCCTTCTTCGCGGCGTCGCGAAAGGCCATCACGCCCGCGATCTGGAAGGCGCCCTCCGACGAGTCCACTTCGTGGTAGGAGCCGTCGTACAGCGACACGGTGACGTCCTCGATCGGATAGCCGGCCAGCGCGCCGGTCGTCATCGCATCCCGGATACCCATCTCGACCGGCCGGATGTACTCGCGCGGCACGACGCCGCCGAAGATCTCGTTGACGAACTCGAAGCCGGCGCCCGACTGGCCCGGGGTCACGCGGATCTTCACGTGCCCGTACTGACCGCGTCCGCCCGTCTGCTTGACGTAGCGGCCCTCTCCTTCCGCGGGGCGGGTCAGCGTTTCCTTGTAGGCCACCTGCGGGCGCCCGACGCTCGCCTCCACGCCGAACTCGCGCTTCAGTCGGTCGACGAGAATCTCGAGATGCAGCTCGCCCATCCCCGAAATGACGACCTGCCCGACGTCGTCGTCCGTCCGCACCTGGAACGTCGGATCCTCGGCGGTGAGCTTGGCCAGTCCCTGCCCCAGCTTCTCCTGGTCGGCCTTCGTGCTCGGCTCTATCGCCAGACTGATGACCGGGCTCGGGAACTCCATCGACTCGAGCGCCACCGCGTGCTGCGGATCGCAGATCGTGTCGCCGGTGCCGACGCTCTTCAGACCGACCGCCGCGGCGATGTCGCCGGCGTAGACCTGCCGGATCTCCTCGCGCTTGTTCGCGTGCATCTTCAGCAGGCGGCCGATGCGCTCCTTGCGGCCCCGTCCGGTGTTGAGCACCGTCGCGCCCGTCTTCATGACCCCCGAGTAGACGCGGATGAAGGTCAACTGCCCGACGTAGGGGTCGGTCATCACCTTGAACGCCAGCGCCGAGAAAGGCGCCGTGTCGTCCGCCGCCCGCTCGACCAGGTAGTCGTCGTCCGCCTCCGATCTCAGGGGGTTGGTGCCCGTGATGGGCGGCACGTCCTCCGGCGACGGAAGGTAATCGACGATGGCGTCCAGCAGCGGCTGCACGGCCTTGTTCTTGAACGCGGACCCGCACAGCACCGGCACGAACGGCGCTTCCTCGCCGTGCAACGATTCGATCGCCCGCCGCCGGATGGTCGCCCGCAGCTCCGACTCGGGCAACGGCTCGCCGTGGAGATACCGGTTCAGGAGGTCGTCGTTGACCTCGCTGACCTTCTCCACCAACTGCTCCCGGTACGCCATGGCCTGCTCGCGCAACGGCTCGGGAATGTCCTCGACCGCCGGCGCGGCGGCGAGCGATTCTCCGCCGACGTAGCGAACCGCCTTCATGCGGACGAGGTCGATGACCCCCTCGAAGCGATCCTCGGCGCCGAGGGGAAGCTGAAGCGCCACCGGATTGGCGCCCAGGCGGGTCCGGATGGACTCGAGGGTGCGGGCGAAGTCGGCGCCCACGCGGTCCATCTTGTTCACGAAGCAGATGCGGGGCACGCGGTACTTGTCGGCCTGACGCCAGACCGTCTCCGTCTGCGGCTCCACGCCGGCCACGGCGTCGAACACCGCGACCGACCCGTCCAGCACGCGCAGCGAACGCTCGACCTCGGCCGTGAAGTCGACGTGACCGGGGGTATCGATGATGTTGATCCGATGGTCCCGCCAGACGCACGTCGTCGCGGCCGACGTGATCGTGATGCCGCGCTCCTGCTCCTGCGCCATCCAGTCCATCACGGCGGTGCCGTCGTGCACCTCGCCCACCTTGTAGGTGATCCCGGTGTAGAAGAGGATGCGCTCGGTCGTCGTCGTCTTCCCGGCATCGATGTGCGCCATGATGCCGATGTTCCGGGTACGATCGAGCGGGACCGCTCTGGACATGTCGTCTGTCGCCCGCCGCGACGCCGGCCGCGACCTCGTATTCTTCGGCGTTGCGATCGTCGAATCAGCCGTGCTCACCGTTCTTCCGTTCCCGCGACTTCGCCGCAAAGAAAACCCGCATACCGCTCACGCTTCCGTCGGCGGAAGTGGACATGGCGGTCACCATCGATAGTGCGCGAACGCCTTGTTCGCTTCCGCCATGCGGTGCGTGTCCTCGCGCTTCTTCACCGAACCGCCTCGCAGATTCGATGCATCGATCAGCTCGTTCGCCAGCTTCTCCTCCATCGTCTTGCCGTCGCCGCGACCGCGGGCAAAGGAGGTCAGCCAGCGGATGCTCAACGAGAGGCGCCGGTTCTGGGACACCTCGACCGGCACCTGGTAGTTCGAGCCGCCGACGCGACGCGACTTCACTTCGAGGCTCGGCTTCGTGTTGTCGACCGCGCGCTTGAAGATCTTGATCGGATCGTCGCCGGTCCGTTCCTTGATGATGTCGAGGCTCCCGTAGACGATGCCCTCCGCGACGCTCCGCTTGCCGCTCTTCATGATCATGCGCACGAACTTCGTGAGCAGCGTGCTGTTGTACACGGGATCGGGCGGCACCTCGCGCTTCGGTACTTCTCGTCTGCGTGGCATCCCGGCTCGTCTCCCCTCGTCCCCTGCCGGTCTACGACTTGGGGCGCTTCGCGCCGTACTTCGACCGGCTCTGCTTCCGGCCCGCAACGCCGACCGTATCGAGCGTCCCCCGCACGACGTGATACCGCACGCCGGGCAGGTCCTTCACGCGCCCGCCGCGGATCAGGGCCAGTGAATGCTCCTGCAGGTTGTGACCCTCGCCCGGGATGTAGCTCGTCACCTCGATGGTGTTCGTCAGCCGGACGCGGGCCACCTTTCGGAGCGCGGAGTTCGGCTTCTTCGGCGTCTGCGTGAACACGCGCACACAGACGCCTCGCTTCTGCGGGCAGCCTTGCAGGGCGGGGCTCTTCGTCTTGTTGACGACCCGCTCGCGTCCCTTGCGGACAAGCTGGCTAATCGTCGGCACCGGTACTTCCTCGCTTGACGTCACGCCCGCCGGCGGCAGCGGAGCGTCCGACACCCGACATGTTGCGGCCGAAACCTTGAAGCGACCGTCACGGCCGCTTGGCGCCTCGACCAGTTGACCCTAAATCAGTTTGCTCGCCGTGCGGGCGACCCGGGATGCCTCACCCACGGAGCGCCAAGCGCTGGAAAGAGGACCGAATCCGACCGCGCGCCTCTTTCGGACGGTTCAGGGCCAGATAGGGTATCCCGACCCCGACAAAACCCACGGATACTATCACCAAAACGGCCTGCGGGACAAGGCGCCGCGCTCCTAGCCGTCATCACGCGAGGATGCGGCAGCCTCGCGTGACCCGACGGGGCTCAGCGGATCCAGCGCGCGCATGGTGCTCCTGGCCACGCTCCGGTCCTCCGGATCGACGAAGTAGTCCATCTCGCCGTCCACGTCCAGATCGTCGGGCACCGGCGGCGGCGGCGGCTCGTCCGCCTCGATGCGCACCTGCCGGTAGTAGTCGAACCCGGTCCCGGCCGGGATCAACCGCCCCATGGTCACGTTCTCCTTCAGGCCTCGCAGATGGTCGACCTTGCCCGAGATCGACGCCTCGGTCAGCACGCGTGTCGTTTCCTGGAACGACGCCGCCGAGATGAACGACTCGGTCGACAGCGACGCCTTGGTGATTCCGAGCAGCAGCGGCCGACCGGTCGCCGGCTGTCCGTCCTCGCCGAGGACGCGCTCGTTCTCGGCTGCGAAACGGAACTTGTCGACCTGCTCGTCCACGAGCAGGTCGGTGTCTCCCACTTCCTCGATCTTCACCCACCGCATCATCTGCCGGACCATCACCTCGATGTGCTTGTCGTTGATCGCGACGCCCTGCAGCCGGTAGACCTCCTGGATCTCGTTCACGAGATAGCGGTGCAGCGCCTTCTCGCCGAGCACCCGGAGAATGTCGTGCGGATCCCGCGGCCCGTCCATCAGGGCGTCGCCCGCGAAGACGCGGTCTCCTTCCTGCACGTTGACGTGCACGCCGCGCGGCAGCGCATACTCCTTCGGCTCGGCCTCGAGCGTGTCCGGGACGATGATGATCTTCCGGCTCCCCTTGACGATTCCGCCGTCCTTGACCGTGCCGTCGATCTCGCTGATGATCGCCGGCTCGCGCGGCTTCCGCGCCTCGAACAGCTCCACGACGCGCGGCAACCCGCCCGTGATGTCCTTCGTCTTGGTCGTGCCGCGCGGGATCTTCGCCAGGACGTCGGTCGCGTTGACCTCGTCGTCCTCGCTCACCATGAGGTGCGCACGCGAGGGCAGCGGGTAGCGGTGATCCTCGATGGCGATCACGACGACCGGCGGCTTCTTCTCGTCCGGCGCGTCGACGATGATGCGGCGCTTCTCGCCGGTCGCCTCGTCCACGCGCGTCTCGCTGTTCTTCTCGATGTTCTCGAACCGGATCTTTCCCGGCCCGGTCGCGACGATGGGCGCGCCGTCCGGCCGGTCGGCCAGCACTCTTCCGGCGACGACCTCGTCGCCGCTCCTGACCCGCAGTTCCGCGGCGGCCGGCAGCCGCCTGCTCCCACTGACGATGCGAATGGCGGGCTGCTTCTCTTCGGGTCCATCGATGATGATCCGCTCGGTCAGACCGGTCGCCTCGTCGAACTTCTCCTCGAAGGTGACGTCCTTCTCGATGTCCTCGAACCGGACGACCCCGGCCTGCTCCGTCAGAATCGAGCGCGTGTAGGGATCCCACTCCACGAGCGTCTCGCCGATCTCGGTCGTCTCCCTGTCCCGCACCTTCAGAAGGGCGCCGTACACCAGCTCGTAGTGCTCGCGTCCGCGACCCTGGGCGTCGCGGACGACGAGCTCCCCGGTGCGGTTCATCACGACACCGTCGCGCGCCTTCGGGCTGTCGGCCGGCACGGGGTTGCCGGCGGCGTCGAACCAGACCGCCTGCACGCCGATGAGGTCCACCTTGCCCTCGTGCTTGCAGACGTGCGTCGACTGCTCCGACCCGGACGCCGTGCCGCCGATGTGGAACGTCCGCATCGTCAACTGCGTGCCCGGCTCGCCGATCGACTGCGCGGCGATGACGCCCACGGCCAGCCCGAGCTCGACCAGCTTCCCGGTGCCCAGGTCGCGCCCGTAGCAGCGCGCGCACACGCCGCGGCGTGACTCGCAGGTCAGCACCGACCGGATCTTCACCTTCTCGATGCCCGCTTCCTGGATGTCGGACGCCAACTCCTCGTCGATCTCGGTGTTGACTTCGGCAATCACTTCGCCGCTGACCGGATCGCGAAGCTGCTCCAGCGACACCCGGCCGTTGATCCGGTCCCGGAGCTGCTCGATGATCTCGCCGCTCTCGACGATCGCCTCTGCTTCGATGCCGTCGAGCGTGCCGCAATCGATCTCCGAGATGATGACGTCCTGGGCCACGTCCACCAGCCGCCGCGTCAGGTAGCCGGAGTCCGCCGTCTTGAGCGCCGTATCGGCCAACCCCTTCCGCGCACCGTGGGTGGAGATGAAATACTGCAGGACGGTCAGGCCCTCCCGGAAGTTCGAAGTGATGGGAGTCTCGATGATCTCTCCCGAGGGCTTCGCCATGAGCCCGCGCATCCCGGCGAGCTGCCGCATCTGCTGCTTGCTGCCGCGCGCCCCGGAGTCGGCCATGACGAAGACCGGGTTGAACGCCTGGCCGTCGTGGTCGAGAGTCTCCATCCCGACGAACATCTCGTCGGCGATCTTCTCGGTGACCCCGGACCAGATGTCGATGATCTTGTTCTTCTTCTCGCGATCCGTGATGGCGCCCTCGTTGTACTGCTTCTCGACCTCGATGACGTTCTTCCGCGCCTCGTCGACCATGCGGGGCTTCTCGTCGGGAATGACGAGATCGTCGATGCCGATGGACATTCCGGACTTCGTCGCGTAGAGAAAACCCAGATCCTTGAGGCGATCGAGCATCTGTACCGTCAGTTCGAGCCCGCGCCGCAGGTAGCTGTACTCCACGAGCTGCTGGAGTCCCTTCTTCTTGAGCAGGCCGTTCACGAACGGGATCTCGTCCGGCAGCGCGTGGTTGAAGACGACGCGTCCGACGGTGGTCTCGATGATCTCGCGATCGAGATCCCGGACGGGCGCATGCAGCACGTCCTGATCGTCGCGCCACGCCGTCAGGTCCATGTACGGGCCTGACAACCGGAAGCGGATCGGCGTCAGCGTCTCGACGTCGCACGACTCGAGCGCGAGCAGCACCTCGTCCTCTCCGGAGAAGACGCGGAGACTGGCGTGGTCCGGCAGCGAACCGTCGTCGACGGCGTTCTCGCCGGCCCTGCGGGGCGCGGCCTGCAGCGGCGCCGCCCGATCTCCGTCTCCCTTGCCGACCCCGTAGACTCGCCCGACTCCCCGGGCTCCGGGCCTCTCCTTGGTCAGGTAGTAGCACCCGAGCACGATGTCCTGCGACGGCACCGCGATGGGTCTCCCGCTCGACGGCGACATGATGTTGTTCGACGACATCATCAGCACCGACGCCTCGATCTGCGCCTCGGGCGAGAGCGGCACGTGCACCGCCATCTGGTCCCCGTCGAAGTCGGCGTTGAACGCGGTGCAGACCAGCGGGTGGATGCGGATCGCCTTGCCTTCGACCAGGACCGGCTCGAAGGCCTGGATGCCGAGCCGGTGCAGCGTCGGGGCACGGTTCAGGAGCACGGGATGCTCGCGGATCACTTCCTCGAGGATGTCCCAGACCTCGGGCTCGTGCTGCTCGACCATCTCCCGCGCCTGCTTGATGGTCGCCACCATCTCGCGCTGCTCGAGCTTGTTGTAGATGAACGGCTTGAACAGCTCCAGGGCCATCTTCTTGGGCAGCCCGCACTGATGCAGCTTCAGCTCCGGCCCGACCACGATCACCGAGCGCCCGGAATAGTCGACCCGCTTGCCGAGCAGGTTCTGGCGGAACCGCCCCTGCTTGCCCTTCAGCGTGTCCGACAGCGACTTCAACGGGCGGTTGTTGGCGCCCCGCAGCACGCGGCCGCGCCGGCCGTTGTCGAACAGCGCGTCCACCGCCTCCTGCAGCATCCGCTTCTCGTTGCGGATGATGACGTCGGGCGCCTTGAGCTCGATCAGCTTCTTGAGCCGGTTGTTGCGGTTGATCACCCGGCGATACAGGTCGTTCAGATCCGACGTCGCGAAACGCCCGCCGTCGAGGGGCACGAGCGGCCGCAGCTCGGGGGGAATGACCGGAATGACGTCGAGAATCATCCACTCGGGCCGGTTTGTCGAACGGCGGAAGGAATCGACCACCTTCAGGCGCTTGGCGTACTTCAGCTTCTTCTGAACCGAGGTCTCCTCGCGCATCCGCTGCCGCAACTCGACCGCGAGGTCCTCGATCTCGACCGTGCGCAGCAGCTCCTTGATGGCCTCTGCGCCCATCTGCGCCTGAAACGTCCCTTCCTCCTCGAGCGCCTTCCGGAACTCCTCCTCCGTGAGGAGCTGGTTCTGCTTCAGGCCGCTGTCGCCGGGATCGATGACGACGTACGCCTCGAAATAGAGCACGCGCTCGAGGTCGCGCAGCGAGATGTCCAGCAGGTGGCCGATGCGGCTCGGCAGCCCCTTGAAGAACCAGACGTGGCTCACCGGCGTGGCGAGCGTGATGTGGCCGAGGCGCTCCCGGCGCACCTTGGCCTGCGTCACCTCGACCCCGCACTTGTCGCAGATGACGCCGCGGTGCTTCATCCGCTTGTACTTGCCGCAGAGGCACTCCCAGTCGGTGACGGGTCCGAAGATCTTCGCGCAGAACAGCCCGTCGCGCTCCGGCTTGAAGGTGCGGTAGTTGATCGTCTCCG
>WTFV01000029.1 GCA_011523845.1 Acidobacteriota bacterium
CCGCCGGACCGTCGCCCCGTCGTCGCCCCGCCGGACCGTTGCCCCGTCGTCGCCCCGCCGGACCGTCGCCCCGCCGCCGCCCCACCGGACCGTTGCCCCGTTGCCGCACCTCCGGACCGTCGCCCCGCCGCCGCGCCGCCGGGCCGTTGCCCCGTTGTTGTACCGCCGGACCGTTGCCCCGCCGTCGCGCCGTCGCCGGCCGCCTGCGCCTTGCTCCAGCGGAACTCCTCGTAGGTGCCGGGGTACAGCACCGCCTCGCCGCGGCCGACGTCGATGATCTTCGTCGCCAGCCGGTCGACGAAGTAGCGGTCGTGCGAGACGAAGATCAGCGTCCCGCCGTAGTCGGTCAGGGCGTCGAGCAACACGTCGGTCGAGTCGATGTCGAGATGGTTCGTCGGCTCGTCGAGGATGAGCGTGTTCGACGGGCGCAGCAGCATCCGCGCCACTGCCAGCCGCGTGCGCTCGCCGCCCGAGAGGACCTTGACCCGCTTGTAGACGTCGTCCTCGGTGAACAGGAAGCCGCCCAGTATGTTGCGGATCGCGGGCACCATGTCGACCGGCGAGCCCGACGCCAGCGTCTCGTAGACGGTGAGCGATCCGTCCAGGCGCACGGCCTCGTCCTGGGCGAAGTACTGCGTGATGACGCGGTAGCCCTCGATCCGCTCGCCCCGGTCGGGCGCCTCCACCCCCGACAGCATCCGCATCAGCGTCGACTTGCCGGCGCCGTTCGGGCCGACCAGCGCCACGCGGTCGCCGCGCTCGATGTGCACGCCGGCCCCCTCGAACACCCGCACGTCGCCGTATGCCTTCGCAACGTCGCGCAGCTCGATCACCGTCCGGCCGCTCTGCGCGCTGGCCGGGAACTGGAAGTGCACGCGCTTGCGCGCCGGCGGCACCTCGACGGGGATGATCTTCTCGAGCATCTTGACGCGGCTCTGGACCTGCTTCGCCTTGGTCGCCTTGTAGCGAAAGCGGTCGATGAACAGCCGCATCCGGGCCACTTCCTCGTCCTGCCGCTTCTTCGCCTCCCGCAGGCGCGTGATGCGCGCCTCGCGCTCCGTCAGGTAGGCGCTGTAGGTGCCGCGGAACTCGGTCAGCGTGCGCAGGCCGACCTCGGCGATCTCGGTCACCACGCTGTCGAGGAAGTAGCGGTCGTGCGACACCAGCACGACCGCGTCGGGATAGTCGACCAGGAACTCCTCGAGCCAGTTGCGCGCTTCCAGGTCCAGGTGGTTGGTCGGCTCGTCGAGCAGCAGCAGGCGGGGCCTGCGGAGCAGCAGCTTGGCCAGCGCGATGCGCATCTGCCAGCCGCCGGAGAACGTCTCGGTGGGCTTCCCGAAGTCGGTCCCCTCGAAGCCGAGACCCCGCAGCACGGCGTCCACCTTCGCCTCGATGCCGTAGCCGTCCCGATCCTGGAACGCGGTCTGGACCTCGCTGTAGCGGGCCAGCGCGGCGTCGTGCTCGCTCGCGGGCAGGCTCGTGTCGCCGAGCCGGGTCTCCAGCGTGCGCAGCTCCGCCTGCAGCGCGAGCAGCGGCTCGAAGGCGCGGCTCGTCTCCTCGTAGAGCGTCCGGCCGGCGTGGCTGAGTCCGTCCTGCGGCAGGTAGCCGATCGTCAGACCGTTCGGCCGCGCAATCTCGCCCGCGTCGGGCTCGACCTCGCCGGACAGCATCCTGAGCAGCGTCGTCTTCCCGGCGCCGTTCGGACCGCACAGTCCGACCCGCATGCCGGGCTGTAGCTGCCAGGAGACCTTGTCGAACAGGACCCGGTCGCCGAACGCCTTGTGGAGGTTGGAGATGTGCAGCATGGGGGTGCGTGGACGACCCTCCGAGAGAGGATACTGCGGGCGCGCCATCGGGTGCGCCCGCAGGCGCCCATTGCCTGGCCCAAGGACCTACCGTAATGGCCGGCGGCGGGATCAGGACGTCGCGGCCTGGTCGCCGGTTTCTTGCGCCGCGCCGACCCACCGGTCCATCGGTCGCTGACTGCCCACATTGCCGCGCCCGACCGCTGATGTTCGACGGCTGCGATCTTGCATCGAGTGTCCGGGCGGACGATCATGGGCGTACCGATCACGCCCGAGGAGGAGGAATGACGACGGGCACCCCGGATCCCGCACCGCCGTTCGATACGCAGCGTGCGGTGGAGAATCTCCAGGCCGGCGGGTTCAGCGGCGCGCAGGCGGCGGCCCTGGCGCGTACGCTCGTCGACGCGACGGCGAACCTCGTGACGAAGGCGGATCTGAAGGCGGGACTGGACGAGCTCAAGGGATCGATCAGGGATCTCCAACAGGGATCGATCAGGGACCTGCAACGATCGCACAGCGCGACGAAGGAGTCGATCCGCGAGATGAAGGAGTCGATCCGCGAGATGAAGGAGTCGATCCGTGAGATGAAGGAGTCGATCGGCGAGAGCAAGAGATCGAACGACGGGTTCGGCGAGGCGCTCGGCGGGATCAGGGTCGAGATCGCCCAGGCGCAGGCCGGCATGGCGCGGATGATGTTGTTCGGAGCATTCGGCATCATCGGCGCGGTCGTGACGATCCTGCGCTGGGTCCTGCCGCAGTAGCGTTCGCTGGCCCGGACGGGCAACTCCGGTTGCATACAGCTACAATGAATGCCCTTGCCCGATGCCCGCCGCGTCCAAGCCGCCGCCGACCGCTTCTCCTCCTCCCCCGGCGCGTCGCGATGACACGTCGTCGGTGCGTCTTCTCGACCGCGCGCTCCGCGGCGACCGATCCGCTCGCGACGCGCTGTTCGAGCGGTATCTGCCCTGGCTTCGGCGCTGGGCGCGGGGCCGTCTGCCTCGCTGGGCGCGCGGCGTCGTCGACACGAGCGACGTGGTGCAGGACACGCTGCACCGTACGTTCACCCGGCTCACGAGCTTCCAGCCGAAGCACGACGGTGCGCTCCGGGCCTACCTGCGAAACGCGGTGGAGAACCGGATCCGGGACGAGATGCGCCGGGCTGTGCGGCAACCCACGGTGGACGGCCTGCCAGATGGACGCCACCCTGCCGCCGCCAGCCGTTCTGCGCTCGACAAGGTCATCCTCGAAGAGAGGTGGGACCGCTACAAGTCGGCGCTGAAGCAACTGCCGCGACGTGACCAACGGTTGATCGTCGGGCGCTTCGAGCTCGAGTATTCCTTCAGGCAGCTTGCAGCCGTCGATGGCAGGGCCAGTCCCGACGCCGTGCGGATGGCGCTCAATCGCGCGCTGGTGCGACTCGCGGCGGAAATGGGCGATGACGGCGTGAGCAGGGCAGGGGAATGATGGCTGGCGAGGCCGTCCTGCTCGACGTGGCCGACGCCGTCGCGTCCGACCAGCGAGTCGATTGGGATCGAGCGCACCGTACGGCACCCGTCGATCAATACCGAGCACTGGACAACCTCCGCGCGCTGTCCGGGATGTTCGCCGCCGTAGGGAGGACACGGGACGCCGAGTCGCCCCGGCGCCACCCATCAGGCGATTCCTACGGTACGTCGTTCCTGCGTTTCGCACTCGGCGGCCTGGTCGCCGTGGCTGCACTGCAGGTCGGAGCATCGCTGGTGATGATCCCATGGTTGTGGGAGCAGCGATTGGGGCAGCAGTTCGCCGCGCTGCAAGTGTTGGCGCTCGTTTCCCTGTCGGCCTGCGCGCTGGTATTGCTCATCGGTGGTCGTCACGACCATCGCGCGCGTCTGCTGGGCGTAGTGTTTGCGCTGGGCGCGTCGTCGTTCTCATTTGCATTCTCATGGCCGCCGGCTTTCCTGGCTGCCACGGAGGTTGACCCGTGGATTCTCCCCGAGGTCTTCCAGCCGGCGCTCATGTGGGCGTTTGCCCGGGAGTTTCCGCGGGTCCATCGACGAACCGGGATCGATGATCTGGCACGGCGGATGGCGCCCCTCAGCGCCTGGATCGGCGCCGGGCTCTGGATCGCGAACCTGCCCTTCCTCCCTGAGGAGTGGCTACCGTTGCTGCACCGACAGACGGTCGGTGGCGCCTACTGGGGAATGCTCTCGATTCTCATGCTGTCAGCGATCGCGGCTATCGTGTGGCGTGCGCGCGACGCAAGAGCCGACGAGGCCAAGCGGGTCGCCCTGCTGATCGGGGGAATCGTGGTCGGGATCGCACCGATGTTGCTCGACCTGACGATCGAATCGCTCTGGCCGGCAGCGCTCCGGTTCGGCGATGAACACCGCGACGCGATCGGCGCCGTGGTGTTCACGTTCCTCCTCTCGACGCCGTGGTCGATGACGTACGCCGTCCTTGCCGAGCGTGCTCTGGACGTACGCATGGTCGCGCGGGCCTCGTACAGGCGTCTGCTCACTCGGCGTCTGCTCGCGGCGATGATAGCCACGCCACTGGGCGCATTGGGCTGGCTGCTCGCGAGTCAGCCGGACCGCAGTGTCGCCGACCTCATGGCCACCTCGTCCGGTCGGCTGCTCGTCGTGGCAGTGGGCGCCGCGGCATTGGCGGCGGGCTGTCGCAAGCGCCTGCTCGTACGCCTGGATGCCTGGGTCTATCCCGAGACCGCGGATCACCGGCGGTTGTTGTTCGCCGCCGGCTCCGAACTCGTGCAGGCGACATCCGTCTCGCAGATGGGGGAAGTGATTTCCTCCACCGTGCGGCGGGGCTGCGGCGCGCGTGGAACGCTGCTGGTCTCGGACGCGGACGCCGAGATGTCCGCGCATCACTTCACGGCCCCGAACGCCGACGTGGCGTCCCTGGCGCGCACATCGGCGATTGCACACGTGTTCGAGGCCACCCACGATCCGATCCGTGTGGATCCGGACGATAGGGCGTCGGTGTTCGCGTTGCTGCCGGGCCGGGATGCGGACTGGGTCGTCGCGGCGGCGGCAACGGCGATTGTGCCGGTCTTCGGTCCGGGGTCGGACGTCCTCGGCCTCGTGGCGATTGGCCGGCGGTTCGACGATGGGCGGTTGAGCCCCGTCGATCTGGACTTCTTGCACGCGCTGGCTGCGGCGGCGGGACTCGCCCTCACGCGGGAGCGTCTGGCGGACGGTCGACGGGAAGCGCCGCCCGCCCGCGAGTGTCCGGCCTGCGGAATCGTGGCGTCAGAGGGTCCGGCGAGACCGTGCGGATGCGATGTGGACTATGCGGCGGCGCCGGTTCCAGGGGTGCTCGCGGGCAAGTTCCTCCTGGAGCGGCGCCTCGGGAGCGGTGGGATGGGTGCGGTCTACCTGGCGCGAGACATCGGCCTTCAGCGCCACGTCGCCGTCAAGACACTGCCTTTCGGCGAGGGGCCAGGACTGGTGCGGTTGACGCAGGAAGCGCGCGCGATGGCCGCGGTGGCGCACGCGGCCATCGCACAGATTCACGGTCTCGAAACATGGCGCGGCTGCCCGCTGCTGGTCGTCGAGTTCCTGCACGGCGGCACGCTTGCGGCCCGCCTCGATCAGGGACCGCTGCCCGGTGCGGAGGCAGTCGGCGTGGTCGTGGCCCTGTCCGAGGCACTCACGGCGTTGCACGACGCCGGATACGTGCACGGCGACGTCAAGCCGAGCAACATCGGGTTCGCGTCGGACGGGGCCGCAAAGCTGCTCGATTTCGGTCTGGCGCGCCTGACGGACGATCAGGATCAGCCGACGGGCGGCACCTTGTCGTACATGTCGCCCGACGTGCTGTGCGGGCGGCGGGCGGGGGAAGCCGACGACGTCTGGTCCCTGTGCGTCGTGTTGTACGAGATGGTCACCGGGCGGCGCCCGTTCATCGGTGACGGCGCCGGCGAGGTCGCCGCCTCCATCCGACGGCAACGGATGGATCCGGCGGGGGCGAAGGTGGAGGGGACAAAACGGACGGGTTCCAGGACGGGTTCCCCGAGTTCTGAGAAGTTGATCGCGTTCGCCGTTTCGATCCTGACGGCTGGACGGTCGGCGCGCCCCGCCACGGCACGTGCGTTCATCGATGCACTGCGCCGACTCTGAGCCCGTCTCGGAGCCCGTGTTCGGTTTTCCCGTCCCGAGCGTTTCCCTACACATAACGGTACTTTCGGTCGAGCCGCCCCGTGGTCGGGAAGCATGCGTTCCTCCCGAACTCGGCACGATCGGATGTGCGATGGAGACCGGACGCGGCCATGCGCGAGTGAACGCACGATTCGGCTCGGGTCAACGCCGTGTCCTCTGTCCGAAGGAGAGAAGATGACTGATGGCCAGAACGACGTCGTCGAAAAGGCGTTGAACGACTGTGCGGAAGAATTCAAACGAGGCGTGTATTCCTTTTACGCGCCGTCGCCGCCCTCGGGGCTGACGATTGACCCTGGGGTCATCGATGCACTGAAAGAAAGGCTGCGGGATACTTTCGAGAAGCATCTCGATCCCAAGGATCCGGCACGGAAACGAGAGTGGAGCAATGATAGAAAGTACGTTACTCCAATGGCATTCTATACGGGGGCACTCGCCGCGTGCTACGCGCACAACGCCTTCGTGGACGGCAAGCGGGTGACGACCGCCCGCGCCGATGGTGCGCTTCAACACGTTGCCGCTTACTGCCAAGGTTCGGAGAAAGAGGCTGCGGGTGAGGACTTTCGACCGACATGGTGGTATTGTCCTCCGTGGGTCGCCTTCGGCACGAGTGGTGAAATTGTCACTGAACAAGACGTGGTCAGTGCAATCGAGAAGTCCGAGATCGTGTCGTCGCCGGGGGCCGATCTCGAACGGGAGTCGGAAAAGACCGTAACTGTCGGCTGCGTGAGGATCCCGCTGCCGTTTCTCAAACTCGAGATCTGCGTCGACTTGCGCTTGAGGTGGCGCTTGCGCTGAAACCGATCGGAGACGGCAGCGATGTCGAAGATCAGGGTCTTTGTTAGAAAGCGCCGTGAAAGAGCGTCGTCATCCAGCAAGCGGGAGTCCTACCCGAGGAACTGACGCTTCACTTCGGTAGCAGCTACGGAGCAGGCGCGGAGGCAACCGTCGCGTCTGTGCCTCTGGAGGAACGACGCGAGACAGCAACATGACGCGCGAGGGACACGACAACACCGGAACAGCAAGTGGTATGTACACCTGCGACGCCCGCACCAGATAGGAAGGAGCGAGGGCAATGACTACGACGAACTCGCAATGGACACCCCGGTCGAGTGCCATCAACATGCCCGCCGAGATCGGCGCGCGGCGCATTGTCACGATGGGTTGGAACCCTGACCTACCGGACTTCCGAGATGTCGACCTCGATAGTCGCGACCAGAGTTCGCAGACCGGTGAGGTCAAGCTGGCCGACCTGCTATGCGCGGCGGACCTGCAGGGCGGCGCCACGATCGATCTGCGTGCTCACTGTTCACCGATAGAGGACCAGGGGCGGCTAGGCTCGTGCACCGCGCAGTCAGTGGTTGGGCTGATGGAGTACATGATGCGGCGCGCGGGTATGGGCCACATTGATGGCTCACGCCTTTTCGTCTACAAGGTCACTCGCAACCTACTCGGGTTGACCGGTGATACTGGCGCCTATCTGCGCTCCACGATGCACGCGGTGCGTGCCTTCGGCGTGCCGCCGGAGGCGCTGTGGCCCTACGTGGTTGACCGTTTCGAGGAGGAGCCGACGTCCTTCCTCTATTCGTACGCTCAGAACTTCAAGGCGATGAAGTATGTGCGGCTTGACAAGGCCGGTCTGACGACCAAGAAGATCCTGGACAACATCAAGTACGTGCTCTGTCGCGGTTATCCGGTCGCCTTCGGTTTCACCGTGTACAGCTCGATATCCGGCGCGGCTGATATCCCGTTTCCCGACGCGACCGACAGATCTGCGGGAGGCCACGCAGTGCTTGCAGTGGGCTATGACGACAAGCACAGCGTCGGTGGCACGGTCGTGCCTTCATTGATCATTCGCAACTCCTGGGGCCGTGCCTGGGGCGAGCAGGGCTATGGCTACTTGCCGTATGCGTACATCCTGCGCGGTTTAGCGCGGGACTTCTGGACCGCCTATCCCGGAAAATTCGCGGCGTGTTCCGATTCCGGTACAGACACAAGAGCCCCCGTGT
>WTFV01000087.1 GCA_011523845.1 Acidobacteriota bacterium
CCCGGTCCGGACGCGGACGAGTAGGCCCATCTGGAGCGGGGCTGGCCAGCCCCGCCGCGACGACGTAGGGAATCGTCGGCAGCGGACCGCCGCCATCACGGGCTCCTCGTCGGAGGAGTCGAGCCTACTGATCCTGCGCCGCCCGCTCCTCGACCCGGTGACCGCCGAGAATCCCCTCCATCGCGATGTTGCCTTCGTGACACGCGAACTCGAACACGGGATCGTCGGTCTTCTTGAGGGCGATGAGCACGGTCCAGGGGCGCGTCCAGTGCGTGGGGTCGGTGAAGGTCAGCTCCCAGTTCAGGGTGTCGGGCCCCACGCGGGTGAAGCGCTCCTCCAGGTGGAAGTTCTCGGCCGACCCCATGAAGTTGCTCTTCTCCGAGTAGTTGGTCGTCTCGATGACGAGCGTGTCGCCGTCCCAGCGCGCGCGGGAGTCGCCCATCCACTGCCGAATCCGGTCGTCGAGATGCGGCTGGCCATCGATCGGGATGATGCGGATGTCGTGGATCAGCTCCTTCAGGATCGCGAGGTGATCGGGCGTCTGCACGAACTGGAAGTAGCTGTTGTAGCCGGCCCGAATCCGCGGCACGCCGTAGGTGATGCAGCGGTCCGAGTTGCTCCGGTCGGTGTAGGAGTCGGCCGGATGGTCGCGTCGATGTGCGCGTGCTGCGTCCGTTCTCGCCCGGCCGGCGTCGGTGAGCGCCGGCACGCGCCCGTCCGGCGGGTCGACGACGAGCGACGTGCGGTTCTCGAAATCGCGGTCGACCAGCCAGAACTGGTTGTAGTTGCCGGTTCCGGCATCGGACGAGGTGAATCCCTGACTCTGCGCCAGCGCGGCGTTGAACACGCTGTCGCCGAAGGCCGCATCGGTCTCGCCGTTGAACAGCTCCCGCGCGTGCTGCGTCAGCGCGGCGACTTCCTCGTCGCTCAGCTCGCCGCGATCGGCGAGGGCCTCGGGCCGCTCCAGCGGGGTCGCGGCGTTGTTCGCCCACACGCCCTGCAGGTCGGGGCGCCCGTCGGGCATCCGGGGCACTTCCCACTCGGGGGTTTCCGCCGACCCGACCTGGCCGGCCGCCGGCGCCGCGAGCGCCAGGACGGCGCATATCGCCATCGCCACTACTGACCATTGGTGCTTCATCTTGTCCTCCCGTCACCACAGTCTCCGAATTGCTTCGACCCGACACGGCACCGCCGTCCACCGCGTCGCGGGCAGCCAATCCCGCAAGCAGGGTTCGTCGTGCGTGGTTGCCCTGGCGGCGTCCGGCGCCCCGAAACGAAACGCCTCGCCGGCCCGGCGTTTCGGCCCATCCCCTCCGCTCCATGACCTTGCGCCCCAGCACTTCGCTCGCTGCGTTCTGCGGCGCAGATTCCGAGACTCCCTGACCGGCCGGCATCTTTACAGCGGCGTCGAGTCACGTACTGATCGCCATCCTGCCATCCCCACATCCCCAACCGGCCCCGTGGCCACGCGGCAGCGATCACGCCCGACCCCACATGCTCTTCGGTCCGAGTTCCCACCCGGCAGGCCCGGACCCGCGCATGGATGAAACCGGCTGAGTTTACCAGCAGGCGTCCGAGGCGGAGCCTCGCTGGAACATCGGCGTGTCGATCCGCCGACGTGTCAATCGTCTATGATGCCAGCATGAAGTCCGTTTCCCGGCGGACGTTCCTCAAGTCGAGCGCCGCCGTCACCGCGGCGACGACACTCCCCTCCGCCCGGGCGCCGCTTGGAGCCCAGAGCAGCCCCGCCGATTCGCCGCCCCGCAGCACCATCACCCTGACCGTCAACGGCGTGCGGCGCACGGTCGAGGTCGAGGACCGGTGGACGCTGGCCGAGCTGATCCGCGACCACCTCGACCTGACGGGGACCAAGATCGGGTGCGACCGCGGCGAGTGCGGCGCGTGCACCGTGCACCTCGACGGCGATCCCGTCTATTCCTGCAGTCAGCTCGCCGTCTGGGCCGACGGCCGCGCCGTGTCGACGGTCGAAGGGCTCGCCGACAGCGGCCGGCTGGATCCGCTCCAGGAGGCGTTCGTCGCCGGCGACGGCCCGCAGTGCGGATTCTGCACGTCGGGTCAGTTGATGGCGGCCAGGGCGGTGGTCGCGGCCACGCCGAATCCCACCGAGGAAGAAGTCCGGGAGGGCATGGCCGGCAACATCTGTCGCTGTTCCAACTACAACCGCTACGTCGCGGCGGTCCTCGGGCGCCCACCCGAGCGGGCGACGGCTCGGGACCCGCTGAGCGTGGTCGGCCAGGGCCGCCCGCGGATCGATGCGGTCGAGCGGGTCACCGGCGCGGCGCGCTATACCGGTGACGTCAAGCTGCCGGGGATGGCGTACGCCCGGGTGCTCCGGAGCCCGCACCCCCATGCCCGCATCGCGGCAATCGATACCCGCCGGGCGCGGGAGATGCCGGGCGTCTACGCCGTGCTGACGCGTGAGAACTGCGATACCGTCTGGCGCAGCGGCGACCGGCAGAACCCGCGCTACCTGTTCAACAACCCGGTCCGGTTCGTCGGGGATCCGGTGGCCGCCGTGGCCGCCGTCGACCGCCATGCAGCCGAGGCGGCGCTCCAGGCTATCGAGGTCGGCTACGAGCCGCTCGATTTCGTCCTCGATCCGGAAGAAGCGCTCCAGCCGGGGGCGGTCGAGATCCAGCCGGGAGGGAACCTCTCACGCCGGCGCGACGGCGAGGCCTTGCCCGACGTCTATCAGCGCGGCGACGTCGAGACCGGGTTCGACGCTGCCGACGTCGTGGTCGAGGAGACCTACGTTTCGAAGCACCACAGCAACGCGCAAATGGAGCCCCGCTCGGCGGTGGCCCATTGGGAGGGCGACCGGCTCACGCTGTGGACGCCGACCCAGGGCATCTCGAACTGCCGCCGGGACATGGCGGGCGACCTCGGGCTGCCTCCCGAGCAGGTCCGCGTCGTCTGCGAGTACATGGGCGGCGGGTTCGGCAACAAGAACCAGTGTCAGGACGCCGACCTCATTGCGGCGCTCCTCGCGCGGGAGGCGGGGCGCCCGGTCAAGCTGGAGCTGACGCGGAAGGACGACTTTCTCGGGGTCCACGGCCGCTGGCCGACGGTGCAGCACTACAAGGCGGGGGCGGCGCGCGACGGAACGCTGCAGGCGATCCGGCTCCGCGGCTACAGCGGGATGGGCCCGCACCGCAAGAGCGGCGGCGGCATCGCCGGCATCGAGCTGTTCCGGTGCCCCAACGTGCGCCGCGAGGTCTCGCCGGTCTACACCAACATGACCGTCGCCGCGAACTTCCGGGGCCCGGCCTATCCCCAGGGAGTCTGGGGCATCGAGTCGGTCATGGATCAGGTGGCCCACGAGCTGTCTATCGATCCCGTCGACTTTCATCTCCGGAACCTGACCCGCGCCTTCAACGACGAGACGCCCTATACGAGCTGGGCGCTTCGGGAATGCCTCACCGAGGGGGCCGACCGGTTCGGCTGGGCGGCGCGGTGGCGGCGGGCCGGGACGAGGGCCGGTCCGCTCCGGCGGGGCGTGGGGATGGCGATCGGCATGTTCGCGGCCCGTCTCGGGCGCAGCAGCGCGGTGCTGCGCCTGGAGGGCGGGCGCCTGTTCCTCCATGTCGGAGTGACCGATATCGGCACCGCGGCCAAGACGGCCATGGCGCAGTTGGCGGCCGAGGCGATGGGGATGGATCTGGCCGACGTGACCGTGGTCTGGGGCGACACCGACCGGTGTCCGTATTCCGTCGGAGAGTCGGGAAGCCGGACGACGACCCACACCGGACACGCGATTCTCGAAGCCGCGGAAGACCTCAAGCGCCAGATGGCAGCGACAGATGGAGATGGCCCCATCGAGAGCCGGACCCTGATCGCGCAGGCGACGCCCGAGCCGGTCCTCGACGGCCTGGCGCGCTACGCCTCGGCCGCGCACTTCACGGAGGTGGAGGTCGACACGGAGCTGGGCGGCATCCGGGTGCTGGAGTATCTGGCGATGCACGAGAGCGGGCGCATCGTCAACCCGCTTACGGCCGAGAGCCAGGTGAAGGGCGGCGTCACGATGGGGATCGGCATGGCGCTGCACGAGGAGCTGATCTACGACCGGCTCACCGGGATTCCGGTCAACCCGGGATACTACGGCGCGCGGGTCATGACGCACCTCGACGCGCCCGAGATCGAGGTCCGGTTCATCGAGCCGGACGACGCGTACGGACCGTACGGGGCGAAGAACGTCGGCGAGCCGCCGATCATCCCGGTGGTGGCGGCCATCGGCAACGCCGTGTTCAACGCGACCGGCCGCCGGATCCGGGAGCTGCCGATGACCCGCGATCGGGTGCTGGAGGCGCTGGCGTGAGACCGCTCGCCAACGCGAATCCGGAGAGCCTGGCCGACGCCGTCGAGCGCCTGGAGCGTGGCGGCGGGCGGGCGGCCGCGATCGGCGGCGGCAGCGACCTGCTCGGGATGATCAAGGACGACCTTGCGTCGCCCGACGTCCTCGTGAGTCTCCGGGCGCTGGCCGCTTCGGACGGCCTCGACGCCATCGTCCCGGGACCGGCGGAGTTGCGCGTCGGCGGGCTGGTGACGCTGGCCCGGCTGAGCGCCCATCCGGAGGTGGCCTCCCGCTACCGGGTGCTGGCCGAGGCGGCCGGATCGGCGGCGACACCCCAGATCCGCAACGTCGCCACCCTGGCCGGCAACCTCTGCCAGCGGCCCTGGTGCTGGTACTTCCGCCAGAATTTCCCGTGCTACAAGCACGGCGGAAACCGCTGCTTCTCCCGGACGGGCGAGAACCAGTTCAACGCCATCTTCGGCGGCGCTCCAAGCTACATCGTCCATCCGTCCGACGCCGCCCCGGCCCTCGTGGCCCTCGACGCCCGCTTTCGCCTGGTCGGACCCGGCGGGGAACGGGTGGTTCCGGCGGGCGCGTTCTTCACCCTCCCCCGCGTCGACGTGACGCGCGAAAACGTGCTCGAGCCGAACGAGATACTGGCCGACGTCACGGTCCCGGCCGCGCCCGGCCTGCGGAGCACCTACGCCAAGGTGCTCGACCGGGAAGCGTGGACCCACGCCGTCGTCAGCGTGGCGCTCGCGCTGCAACTGGAGGACGACCGCGTTCGCCGGGCGGGCGTCGTGCTGGGCGGCGTCGCTCCCGTGCCGTGGCGGGTCGCGGCGGTCGAGGACCTGCTGGCGGGGCGGGCGGTGACCGAGTCGCTGGCGGCGGAAGCGGGGCGGCTCGCCGTCGACGGCGCCCGGCCCCTGCCGAAGAACCGCTACAAGGTCCCGCTGGTCGAGAATCTGGTGCGGCGGACGCTGCTCTCGCTGGCCGGAAGCGGCCAGGATCCGCGCCAGGAGCTTGCGCCGTAGAACGCAAGGAAGGGAAGTTCTGCGACGCAAGGTCATGGAGCGGGGGGATGGGCCGAAACGCCGAGCCAGCGAGGCGTATCGGGGCGCTGACCGTGGCGAATCCGGAGCGGGCGCCGGCCGGCGGCGGCCGGTTGGTCGCGGCGATCGGTGAGCGCAGATGAATCGCCGCGACTTCATCCTCCTCGGGCGGGGCCGCGCGCGCACCCTTGAAGTTTCGTGCGAGCGGCTGTACATGACGTTCGTCGAGGCGCGGATGAACGGATCGACGACCGCCCTGCTGGCCCGCCTCGCCGAGCAGTCGGCGCGGGCCAGCCGCGTGCGGCTGCGAGAGACCGTCTGGCTCGCGCGCGACGATTTCCGCTTCGCCCTGCAGCCGATACTCGACGCGTTCGAGTCCCGCGGCGGCACGGTCGAGGTCGCGTCGTAACCGCCGAGGAGCCGGGCCGGACACGACGCGAGAATACCCATCGACGATCGTCAATTGACTGCAACGACCGCGCGTGACGGTCCGGATGGAGGCGTCCGCCCGCCGGGTGACGCCGCTTCGTGTTTGGAGTAGTCTGAGGCCAGGAGCTTGCGCCGCAGAACGCAGCGAAGCGAAGGCTGCGGCGCAAGGTCATGGAGCGGGGGGGATGGGCCGAAACGCCGGCCACGCGAGGTGTTCGGGGCGCTCGATAGACTCACCCTGCTCGGGTAGGAGGCAGCCAATGCGCGTGCGGGATTACGTCCGGCTGGCCGGTGCGCTCTTCGTAGTCTTCGTGGGGCTGTCGGCAGCGATTGGTATCGCGCTGGTGGGACAGACGGCATCCCAGGCCGGGACGTCGCCGCGCACGCCCTGGGGCGAGCCCGATCTCCAGGGAATCTGGACCGAAGAGTTCGACACGCCACTCGAGCGGGCGGAACGCTACGGGGACCGCGAGTTCCTGACGGACGAGGAATACGCCGAGATCGACGGGCGCCGCGCCGCGGCCCTCGACAACCAGCAGCAGGCCGATGGCGACCGGCGGAACGAGCGGGGAAGCGAGCGGGACGTTGCCGGCGCGTACAGCGATGCGTTCCTCTCGTTCAAGCACATGGGCCGGCGCACTTCGCTGATCGTCGACCCGCCGAACGGCCGCATTCCGCCGCTGACCGACGAGGCCCGGGCGCGCGCGGCGGCCGAGCGCGAGTTTCGCCTCGATCTGCTCCGGTCCACCGAGACCTGCCGGAACGAGCTCCCCCAGTGCGCCGGGGGCGCATACGACCCGACCCCATCGCCCCGGCGATCGGAACTGCCTCCGCGGTACAACACGAGTCGGATGAATCGGCATGACCATCCCGAGGACGGGGCGCTCGGGGATCGGTGCATGGCCGGGCAGATTCCCGAGTTCGGCACGGCGTTCGGCGGCAGCTTCCGGCGCATCGTGCAGACTCCGGGCGGGATCTCGATCTTCTACGACGTCGGCCAGGGGCAGGGCTTCCAGCGGAACATCGTCATGAACGGCAGCCCGCATCTGCCCGACCATGTTCGCCAGTGGTGGGGCGACTCGCGCGGGCACTGGGAGGGCGACACCCTGGTGGTCGACGTCACCAACTTCAGTCCGAAGCGGGACTTCCGCGGATCCCGCGAGAATCTGCATCTGGTCGAACGCTGGACCCGCACCGGCCCCGACACCCTGGAGTACGCGGTGACCATCGAGGACCCGACCGTCTGGATCAGCCCCTGGACGGTGCGACAGGAGTTCCGGCAGCAGAGCGACGAACTGAACCGCATCTACTACGAGCCCCGGTGTCACGAGGGCAACTACGGCTTTCCGGCGCTGCTCCGCGCCGCCCGCATCGCGGACCAGCGGTACGCCGAAGGAACCGGACCGCACCCGGCGACCTTCGACAACGCCTCGGGGGCAGGGATCGAACGATTCGCGGGTGTCCCCTGAGCCCACGAGCGCCGGGCCGCGGGACGCTCGCTCGCATCCGTGCCCGAGACGACCGATCCGTCGAGCCAGCGCCCCGAGACGCCTCGCAGGCTCGGAGTTTCGCCCCCCCCCCGGCTCCATGACCTTGCGTCTCAGAACTCCGCTTCGCCGCATTCTGCGGCGCAAGCTCCTGGCCGCCGAATGGACTGCTAGCGCGAGTACCACTCGTAGAACGCGTCGCCCTCCGGGATCTTCCGCGTGACGTCGATTTCCATCGTGGCGCTCTCCCAGTGCGTGACCAGCGGCTCCTTGCGCAGATGGCCGTACATGAACTCCTCGGCGAACTCCTGGCAGCGGAACTCGAGGAGCTGCATGTTCGCTTCCATCCGGCGATAGAGGGGCATGGCGATCCGCCACGGACGCGTGAAGGTATTCGGGTCTTCGATCGTCACTTCGTAGTGGATCACGTTCGGCGTCACCAGCGTGAAGCGCTCCTCCAGACGCATGGCGCTGCTGTGGTGATTGCCGGCGCGGTCGAACCAGCCGTTGTCGTGGAAGTTGTCCACTGCGACCACCAGGGTGTCCCCCTCCCAACGGCCGACCGAGTGGCCCATCCAGGTGAAGTCGGGCGGCAGCTCCACCTCGTCCATGTGAACCGTGCGGGCGGTGGCGCTGTATGTGAACGCCATGTGAATCTTGTTCGTGCTCTGGGTGATCTCGAACGGGTACGGCATGTACATGGCGCGCGGAATGCCCGGGAGGTAACAGCGGATTTCCGGATCCCGGTCGACCCAGTTCTCGGCGTTCTCCTGCTTGCGGGCCAGCGCCTCGGGCGTATAGGGGATCCGCCCGTTGCCCTGGACGACCCCGAGTGAACCCGGAACGGCGGCGACCGCGCCGAGGGCGACGACCGGCGGCGCCGGCAGCCGGGCGTACTCGTAGGGATAGACGCCCGGCTGGGTAATCATTGCCGGCCGGGCGGCGTGGGCTTCCAGATCCCAGTGGGCCTCGTTGTTGGCCTGCCAGATGCCGCTGAAGTTCGGACGTCCTTCGATTCGCTCCGGCCGCTCCAGGCGGCTGGTCTGGCCCGACAGCCGGCCCATGGACACCGTGAATACCCCGCCCGCCATCGCCGCCACGAGGGCGACGGCGGTCAATGTAGCTGCATGGCGATGGCGCATGTCGACCTCCTGGGAAGCAGCCGGCTGCCCCGGCCCCTAGCGAAGCGGGTTCTCTTCGACGCCTACGAAGTCGGTGGCGTTGTCGAACGTCGCGGGATGCGGGCCCTGGCCGGCGGCGTACTCTTCCTCCGCGATGCGGGCACCCAGCAGCAGGGCCGGGAAGCCGTAGTTGCCCTCGTAGCATCGGGGCTCGTAGTAGATGCGATTCTGCCGGTCGCTCTGCTTGCGGAACTCCTGGCGGACGGTCCACGGTTGGACCCACACCGCCGGATCCTCGATCGTGACTTCGTAGTCCAGGGTATCCGGTCCCGTCCGGGTCCAGCGCTCGATCAGGTGCAGGTTCTCGCGGGACCCGCGGAAGTCCCGCTTCGAGCTGAAGTTGGTGACGTCAACGACCAATGTATCGCCTTCCCAGCGGCCGCGCGAGTCGCCCCACCACTGGCGAATGTGGTCGGGCAGATGCGGGCTGCCGTTCATGACGATGTTCCGCTGGAAGCCCTGCCCCTGGCCGACGTCGTAGAAGATCGAGATCCCCCCCGGGGTCTGCACGATGCGCCGGAAGCTGCCGCCGAACGCGGTACCGAACTCGGGGATCCCGCCGCTGAGGCAACGGTCGCCGAGCGAGCCGTCCTCGATGTTGTCCTGGCGATTCATCCGGCCGGTGTTGTAGCGGGGCGGCTGCATCTCCGAGCGCCGGGGGGACGGCTCCGGATTGTACTCGCCGCCGCGGCACGCCACGGATCCGGTCCGGCAGGTCTCGGTCGAACGCAGCAACTCCAGTCGGAACGCCCGATCCTCGTCGGCCAGGGCCTGCGCCTCCGGCGTCAGTGGAGGCACCCTGCCGTCGGGCGGGTCCACGATGAGCGAGGTCCGCCGGTCGGTGGGCTTGAACGACAGGAACACCGCGTTGTACGCCCCCGCGACGTCGAGCTCCGTCCCCCGCTCGACCCGGCGGTTGCGGCCGATGAGCCCGGCGCGCTGCTCGTCGAGTGCGGCCTGCTCCTCGGGCGTCAGGAACTCCCGATCGCCGAACCGATCCGGCCGCTCGAACGGCGTGTCGACCTCGGTGGTCCAGATCCCCTGCAGATCCGGCTCGCCCCACGGCGTCCTGATCGACGCGTCGGCCTGGCTGCCGGCAGTCCGGCCCGACAGGCCGCTCCCGGTCGCGCCGAGCAGGCCTACGACGACCACAAGTGCCGACGCCGCTCCCGCCGCTACGAACCGTCGCGTTCTCATGGACGTGCTCCTTTTCGGCTCGTCACGCGGTCGGCCCTTCGCCCCCACCGTCAGGGCTCCGACCGACCGTTCCGCGGCGCGAGGGCGGTCAGCATCCCCGCGGCGACGGGAAGACGCCTGACGGAACGCTCCTGACCGTGCCAATATACGCCATACTCCGGTAGCACCGTCGTTGGGAGCCCGTTCGAGAGTTGGAGGAGGGATCACGATGTGTTGTCGACCACTCCAGGCACTGAGCGCGGCGGCGACAGCCGTATTGCTGGTAGCGATCGCCCTGGCCGGCGGCACGGGCGAACCGGCGCTCCGGGCGGCCCAGACGCAGGCGACCGACACGGCCTCGTCCCTGCGGACGCCATGGGGTGAGCCGGATTTCCAGGGGATCTGGAGCGTCGCGCTGTTGGTCCCCCTGGAGCGCCCCGAGGGCGTGGCGACCGCGTTCTACACCGCGGAGCAGCAGGCCGAGCTGGATCGCCGGCGCGCGGAGTTCTCGGTGTTCGGCAATCACGTCCGCGCCGAGCGGGGAACCGAGGCCGACGTGGCCGGCGCCTACAATGCCGTCTTCACCTCGCAGCGGCCGACCGGCCGCCGCACCGGCATGGTCATCGATCCGCCCGGTGGGCGCGTGCCCCCGATTACGCCGGAGGCCCGGGCGCGTCAGGCGGCGATCGACGAGTACCAGCAGGCCCTGATGCAGAACACCGTCGTGTGCCGGGACGGCCTGCCCGGGTGTCCGGGCGAGTACGGACCGCCCTCGCCCCGGCGCGAGGAGCAGCCGCCGTACTACTCGGTCAGCAACATCAATCGCGCCGATGGGCCCGAGGACCGCAGCCTCGGGGAGCGCTGCATGAGCGGCAACCTCCCGACTTTCCGCGGCGGCTTCACCGGCATCCACATTCGTGTCGTCCAGTCCCCGGGCGCCGTCTCCATCTTCTACGACGTCGGCCAGGGTCAGGGCTTCAACCGGGTCATCCCGATCACCGACGCGCCGCACCTGCCGCCCCACGTGCGCCAGTGGTGGGGCGATTCACGCGGCCGCTGGGAGGGCGACACGCTCGTGGTAGACGTGACGAACTTCTCGGAGAAGAGGGACTTCCGGGGATCGCGCGAGAACCTGCACCTGATCGAGCGCTGGCGGCGGACGGGGCCGGACAGCATGGAGCTGGTTACCACGGTCGAGGATCCTACGGTGTGGACCCGGCCCTGGACCGTGATCCAGGACTTCGCCCGGCAGCCCGACGAGCCGAACCGGATCTACTACGAGCCGCGATGCCACGAGGGCAATTACGGGCTGCCCGGGCTGCTGATCGGGGCGCGGGCCGAGGAGCGGGCCTACGAGGAGGGCCAGGGTCCCCACCCGGCGACGCGGTGCATCGCCAGTTGCTCGTCGCCGGAGGGGCGCGACCCGTTGGCGCTGCGCTGAGGCGGATGCGCGAACAGCGCCGCATTGCAGGCCTGCCACCGATGTCCGCCGTGCCGCGCTGGTCGCACCGGGACCCGGTGGAAGGTGGCAACCCTATCCCCGCCGGCGGAATCCGCCACATGCGCTGGGAAGAGGCGACCGCCCGCGCGCGGGCCGCGCTGCAGCGCTACGATGCCGACCTCGCCACTTCCGACGTCGTCACCAGCGAGCCGGACGTCTACGCACACCGGTGGATGGACCTGGCGACGGCGCGGTTCGACACGTGGGCGCGGCGCGGTCTCGCGGCGGTGGATGGCACGGCGGCGCAACGCGACTATGCGAGGTGGCTGCGGACCTACGTCACCAACTGGCGCATGTACGTCGCGGACACCTGCCCGCACGTCGAGGCGGAGGTGCGCGACGCGCTGGTCGCCCACCTACTGGCCCGCGCCACGTACTGGACGGACGAGGCCCGCCGCGTCGTCAGTTCAGCCCGCGGCGCACCAGCAGCGGCCGCACGTCCGGGTCCGCGCCCCTGAAGTCGCGGAACAGCGTCATCGCGTCGACGCTGCCCCCCTTCGACAGCAGGGTCCGCCGGAAGTGATCGCCGTTGTCGCGCAGCAGGCCGCCGTTCTCCTTGAACCACTCGACCGAGTCGGCGTCGAGCACCTCGCTCCAGATGTAGGAGTAGTAGCCGGCGGAATAGCCGCTGCTCCAGATGTGCGAGAAGTAGGTGCTGCGGTAGCGCGGCGGCACGGCGTCGAGCGCCACGCCGGCGGCCTCGAGCGCATCCGCCTCGAACGCCTCGACATCGGCCGCGGCCGGCACTTCGTCGGCGGTGATCTGGTGCCACGCCTGGTCGAGCAGCGACGCGGCGAGGTACTCGGTGGTGGCGAAGCCCTGGTTGAACTGCTGCGTCGCCAGCACCCGCTCCAGCAGGTCGGCCGGCATCGGCTCGCCCGTCTCGTAGTGGACGGCGTAGTTCTCCAGCACCTCCGGCCACGTGGCCCACATCTCGTTGACCTGCGACGGGTACTCGACGAAGTCGCGCGGCACCGAGGTTCCGGCGAAATAGGGGTACTCCACGTCCGAGAAGAACCCGTGCAGGGCGTGGCCGAACTCGTGGAACGCCGTCGTCACCTCGTCGAAGGTCAGCAGCGTCGGCTCTCCGGCGGGCGGCTTCGGCACGTTGAGGTGATTGGCTACGACCGGTGTGGTGCCGAGCAGGTGCGACTGCGACACGTAGGCGTTCATCCAGGCGCCGCCGCGCTTGGACGGCCGGGCGTAGAAGTCGCCGAGGAACAGCCCCAGTGCCTCGCCGTCGGCGTCGAACACCTCCCAGACCCGCACGTCCGGGTGGTAGACGGGCAGCTCCGGCCGCGCCTCGAAGGTCAGCCCGTAGAGCCGGTTGGCGGCGAAGAAGACGCCGTTCTCGAGGACGTTGTCCATCTCGAAGTAGGGGCGGAGCTGCGACGCGTCGAACGCGTAGCGGTCGGCCCGCACCTTCTCCGTGTAGTAGGACCAGTCCCAGGCGGCCAGCTCCAGATCGGCGCCCTCCGCGTTGGCCATCGCCTGCAGATCGGCCGCCTCCCGCTCGGCGTTCGCCACCGCGGGCGGAGTCAGGCTGGCGAGCCGCTCGTTGACCGCGTCGACGGTCTGCGCGGTCTGGCGCTCCAGGATGTAGGCGGCGTGGTTCGGGTAGCCGAGCATCGCCGCCCGCTCGGCCCGCAGCCGGGCCATGGTCGTGATCACCTCGCGGTTGTCGTACTCGCCGCCCTGGCTGCCGCGGGCGAGTGACTCCCGCGTGATGCGCTCGCGGAGGTCGCGGTTGTCGAGCGCCGCCAGCGCCGGCTGCCCGCTGGTGTTGAGCAACGGGATGACGTAGCGGTTCTCCAGGCCGCGCGCGGCGGCGGCGGCAGCGGCGGCCGCAATCTCGTTCTCGGAGAGGCCGGCCAGCTCCTCCTCGGTTTCCACCACCACCGCCGAGGCGTTGACCTCGTCCAGCACGTTCTGCGTGAAACGGCTCGACAGCGCGGCCAGCTCCGCGTTGATCTCCTGCATCCGCTCCTTCTGCGACTCGGACAGCCGCGCCCCGGCCCGCACGAAGTCGACGTAATACTCCTCGACGAGCCGCTGCGCCTCGGTGTCGAGATCCAGCGACTCGCGCTGGTCGTAGAGCGCCTGCACCCGCGCGAAGAGGTCCGCATTCAGCAGCATGGCGTCCGTGTGCGCGGCCAGCCGCGGCGCCATCTCGTTGCGGATCCCGTTGATGGCGTCGTTCGTATGGGCGCTGGCAAGGCTGAAGAACGTCCGCGCGACGCGATCCAGCGTCCGGCCGGAACGCTCCAGCGGCAGGATCGTGTTGTCGAACGTCGGCGGGTCCGACTGGGCGGCGATGGCCTCGATCTCCTCGATCTGCTCTGCCATCCCGCGCTCGAACGCCGGACCGTAGTGCGCGTCGTCGATCCGGTCGAACGGCGGCAACCGGTACGGCAGCGTGCTCTCGGTCAAGAACGGATTCTCGGTCATCTCCTGCTGTCCGGCGGCTTCCATCGCGGCGCCCTCGAACGGTGCGCCGGAGCCGAGCATCAGCGCCAGGACCACTGCCACCGCCGCCACCACTGCCAAGGACTTGCGTCTCATGCCCAACCCTCCCGACAGGAATCTGTTCCGCAACCGTCAACGATATCAGCTTTGGACGACGGTCCGACGGCGCGGCCACGCATCCGTCGGACCGCATTCCCCTCACAGGGAAATTGCCAGTGCTCAGGCCGGTGGGCCGGCGGACGGCGCGAAGAGCGAGCTCCGCGCCGCCGAAACACCCCGCGGTTCCCAATTCAGGACGCGGACCGGCGGACGGCCCGGCGAGGGCACGTCGGGCTCGGCCCGTCAGACCGAGCCCGGCCCCATGCGATAATCGAAGTGTGACCGTTTCGTCGGGGCCCCTCGCCCCATGAGGGCGCCCGCCAACGCCGGCGTCGCCAATCCCCTCCGCCGCAACATCGCGATCGTCGCCCACGTGGACCACGGCAAGACCACGCTGGTCGACGCCATGCTGCACCAGAGCGGCGTGTTCGGCGAGCACGAGCGCGTGGAGGAGCGCGCCCTCGACAACATCGACATCGAGCGCGAGCGCGGCATCACCATCATGGCCAAGAACACGGCCATCCGCTATCGCGACCTCGTCATCAACATCGTCGACACGCCGGGACACGCCGACTTCGGCGGCGAGGTCGAGCGCACCCTGACGATGGTCGACGGCGTGCTGCTGCTCGTCGACGCCTCGGAGGGCCCGCTGCCCCAGACCCGCTTCGTGCTGCGGAAGGCGCTCGAGCAGGGGCTGCCGACCGTGGTCGTCATCAACAAGATGGACCGGCCGGACGCGCGGCCGGCCGAGGTGCTCGACGAGATCTACGACCTGTTCATCGACCTGGACGCGACCGAGGCGCAGATCGAGTTCCCGGTGCTGTACGCCAATGCCAGGGCAGGCACGGCCAGCACCGATCCGGCCGAGCCGGGACGCAGCCTGCGGCCCCTGCTCGACGCCGTCGCCGAGCGGATGCCGCCTCCGCCGGGCGACCCCGACGCCCCGCTGCAGGTCCTCGTAGCCAACCTGGACGCGAGCGACTACCTGGGACGGATCGCCATCGGCCGCATCGTCAACGGCCGGGTGGCGACGGGCGACACGATCGCGGTCTCGAAGCTGGACGGCGCGGTCGAGCACACGCGCGTCACGAAGCTCTACGTCTTCAACGGCCTGGAGCGGATGGAGGTCGCCCAGGCGGCGGCCGGCGACGTCATCTGCCTGGCAGGCATCGACGACATCACCATCGGCGAGACCATCACCAGCCCCGACGACCCGCGGCCGATCCCGCCGATGCACGTCGACGAGCCGACCGTCTCGATGGTCTTCGGCGTGAACACGTCGCCGATGGCGGGGCGCGACGGCCGATACGTCACCTCGCGCAACCTCCGGGACCGCCTGGCCCGCGAGCTGGTGGGCAACGTGTCGATACGCGTCGCGGACACCGACTCGCCGGAACAGGTGCAGGTGATCGGCCGCGGCGAGCTGCAGTTGTCGATCCTCATCGAGATGATGCGGCGCGAGGGCTACGAGTTGCAGGTCTCGCGCCCCCGCATCGTCACCCGCAAGCGCAACGGGCGGACCGAGGAGCCGATCGAGGAGCTGGTCATCGACGTGGCCGAGGACTACCAGGGAGTCGTCATCGCGCAGCTCGGCAACCGCAAGGCGACCATGACGCGGATGGTGAACCACGGCAGCGGCCGGGTCCGCCTGGAGTTCCGGATCCCGACGCGCGGGCTCATCGGCTTCCGCTCGCAGTTCCTCACCGACACGCGCGGCACCGGCATCATGAACCACCTGTTCGCGGGCTGGGAGCCGTGGAACGGCCCGATCCCGGGACGCCCCACCGGAGCGCTGGTGGCCGACCGGGCCGGCAAGGCGACCGCCTACGCCATCTACAACCTGCAGGAGCGCGGCGAGATCTTCCTCGACGCCGGAACCACTGTGTACGAGGGCATGATCATCGGCGAGAATGCCCGGCCGGCCGACCTCGACGTCAACGTGACGAAGGAGAAGAAGCTGACCAACATGCGCGCGTCCACCGCCGAGGAGGCGCTGCGGCTGGTCCCGCCGCGGCTGCTGAACCTGGAGCAGGCGATCGAGTTCATCAACGACGACGAGCTGGTGGAGATCACCCCCGCCAGCATCCGGCTGCGCAAGGAAGTGCTGGCCGCGAATCTGCGGCCGAAGAAGGAGTCGTAGGCGGAGCGGTTGATTTCCCGACGGCCACAAGACTGCTGCGGTAGCGCCGCCAAACCCGTCGCAGGCTCCGCGTTTGGCCCCAGCCCCCACCACCCTAGGAGCTTGTGCCTCAGAACTCACTTCGTTGCGTTTCTGCGGCGCAAGCTCCTAGACTGGAAATCAGTGAATCCCGAGATCCCACCATGATTCAGGACACACCGGAAGTCATCGAGTTGCGGGCCGGTTCGACGCGCCTCGCCGTGGCGCCGGAGGTCGGCGGCTCCATCACCCGTTACGCCTCGGAGCGCGGCGGAACCGCCATCGAGTGGATGCGCCCGGCGCCGCCCGACGCCATCGCCGCCCGTTCGGCGGGCGGCACGTCGAGCTTCCCGATGGTGCCGTTCTCGAACCGCATCCGCGACGCCGCGTTCCGCTTCCGCGGGCGGACCATCCAGCTCCCGCAGAACTTCCGGCCCGAGCCGCACGCCATCCACGGCCATGCCTGGCGCGAGCCGTGGGCCGTCATGTCGCAGTCGGACGCCGCCCTGACGCTGGAGTACCGCCACCCGGCCGACGCGTGGCCCTGGACCTACGCGGCGCAGCAGGCCTTCGACCTGACCGACGAACGTCTCCGGATCCGTTTCACGGTGACCAACGAGGCGCCGGAGCCGATGCCGGTCGGCTTCGGCCTCCACCCCTACTTCGTCCGCACGCCGCGCGCCACCGTGCGCGCCAACGTCGGCCGGATGTGGCAGGCCGACGCCGGCCTGATGCCGGTCAGCCTCGTGCCGCCGCCCCCGCAGCTCCTGCTCGAAGGCGCCGGTCTCAGCCCGGACGCCACCACGCTCGACAACAACTTCGTCGGCTTCGACGGGCAGGCCGTCATCGAGTGGCCCGAATGGAACGCCCGGCTGCGCATTGACGCCGATCCGGTCTACGCCTGCCTCGTCGTCTACACCCCGGCGGGCCGGGACTTCTTCTGCGTGGAGCCGGCGACCAACTGCATCGACGGCTTCAACCTGGCCGACGCCGGGCGGACGGACACCGGGATCATCGTGCTGGCGCCGGGCGACACGGCCGCCGGGGATGTGACGTTCACGCCGGAAGTGGCGTGAGCTTCACGTCCGTCAGGTGACGCAAGGCTATATCGTGGCGACTGCACGCAGCGAACCGACCAGACCCTGGTTTGCGATCGGCTGGTTCCTGACCTGGGGCCTGTTCCAGACGTTCGCGGTGGTCTCGGTGCTCAACGGCACCTGGGAGCGGCCGGCCGCATTCCCGGCCGGCGTCTACGAAGCGCTGATCTGGCCGGACATGCTCTTCCTTTCCCTGTACTTGGGCGCAGCCGCCCTGCTCTGGAAGCGACACTGGCTCGGGAGCGTGCTGGCGTTCGCAGCCGGCGGCGGAATCCTGTACGCGATGATCTATCTGTTGGCGCTGTCGGAACTCTCGGGAGCCGTCAACCTGGTCGCCGACAGCCTGTTCCTCGTCTTCACGCTGTTGGCGTTGTGGCAGGTCGGGACGCGCGTCAGGCCGTCATCACCGTCTGTCAAAGACTGACGGCCATGTCCATCGAAACCCGCTTCGACATAGCGTTCATCGCGGCGATGGCCCGCCGAGAGAAACAGATTCAGCAGAACTACCGTCCGATCATCGCCGTTCACAAGTGGTTCGCACGGCGGCCGGGTACGCTGTTTCGCGGCTTGACGCTCGCGGAATTCGGCGACGGCCCCCTTTCCGAGACCTTCTTCGCAGCCAACGATTTCTCGGGGCGAACGATCGCGGATCCCTTCATGGGGGGCGGAACTCCGCTGCTCGAAACGAACCGGGTCGGCTGTGACGTGCTGGGCGCAGACATCAATCCGATGGCGGCGTGGGTGGTCCGCGAAGAGATCGAGCACCTCGACCCGGCCGCGTACCGACGCGCCGCCGACGCTCTCGTACGGGAGCTCGCCGTGGAAGTCGGAGACTCGTACGTCACGGACTGCCCGCTCTACGGCGATACCGACGTGCCCGTGAAGTACTTTCTCTGGGTCAAGACAACCGACTGCGAGCACTGCGGCGCCGAGGTCGATCTGTTCCCCGGGTATCTCGTCGCCGGCAACGCCCGCCACCCGAAGCACGTCGTGCTGTGCGCGGGCTGTGGCGACCTCACCGAGGTGGCCGACCGCGATCGACCGGGGGCGTGCGGGCGATGTGCCAGCCCCTTGGCCATTGCCGGTCCGGCTCGCCGCCAGCGGTGCACGTGCCGCAGTTGCGGGCAAGCCGTTCGTTATCCGCGGCCCGAGGCCGGGCCACCGCGGCACCGCCTGTTCGCGATTGAGTACTACAACCCGGACCGCAAGAGTCAGCACCGCGGCCGGTTCTTCAAGAAACCCGATGAGAAGGACCTCGCCCGTTACGCAGCCGCCAGTGCGCGCTGGGCGGCAATCACATCGCAGTACGTCCCGGAACAGCCCATTCCACCCGGCGACGAGACCGACCGCCTGCACCGCTGGGGCTATCGCCGTTACCGAGAGCTGTTCAACCCGCGGCAGCTTCTCGGCCTGGAACTCAGCGCCCGTCACATCGCCAGGGTCACCGATCAACGGATCCGCCGTGCTCTCGCTACGAATCTCTCCGACCTGCTCCGGTACCAGAACATGCTGTGCCGGTACGACACGACCGCGCTGAAATCACTCGACGTCTTCTCCGTCCATGGCTTCCCCGCCGGTCTCGTCCAGTGCGAGTCCAACCTGCTAGGCATCACCACGCGCACGGGCGTCGGCGTCGGCTCCGGCGGCTGGACCAACATCATCGCCAAGTACGAGCGAGCAAAGCGGTTCTGCGATGCCCCCTTCGAGGTCGACTACAGCCGGGGTCGCAAGACGATCGTTCCCGTACCCGGGGAATGGATCGGCGAGCGCTACAACGGCAGGCGCCCACGTCGCGCTTCCATCCGCTGCGCGAGCTCGACCGCACTGGATCTCGCGCCGAACTCGCTCGACGCCGTATTCACCGACCCGCCGTACTTCGGCAACGTCCAGTACGGCGAGCTCATGGACTTCTGCTACGTCTGGCTCCGTCGCCTTGCTGGCTCCGTCGCGGAGGGCTTCACGCAGGAATCGACCCGGTCGCCGGCCGAGCTCACCGGCAACGCGACCCAAGCTCGCAACCTGGAGCATTTCACGGAGGGCCTGGCCGCGGTCTACCGCGCCATGGCCCAGGCCCTCAAGCCCGGCGCACCGCTCGCGTTCACGTTCCACCACAATGCGATGGAGCCGTATCACGCGGTCGGTGTCGCCATCCTCGACGCAGGACTCATCTGTTCGGCGTCCATCCCCTGCCCGGCCGAAATGGGGGGCTCGATTCATATCCACGGAACAGGATCATCCATTGTCGACACCATTTTCGTGTGTCGTGACCACGGTCAGGCCCGCCGCGACACGCTCTTCGACGATCGCGACGGACTCTCCACGGTGGTTCGGAGTGACCTGGCTCAACTTCGCGCCGCGGGCATGACTCCGTCCGCGGGCGATGTCCGGTGCATCGTCTTCGGCCACCTCACCCGCATGGCGGTCTGGGACCTGCGCCACACCTGGGATTCGACGAAGCCCACGTCCGAGCGACTCCACGAGGTCCGATCCAGAATGACCGCCATGGGCGACGCGAAACCCCTGATCGAGACGCTTGCCGCCGCGCGGAGAAGGTCTCCGGCTTCGACCAGGCACCCGACTTCATCGTGCCCGACGAGTTCAATCCGCACATCGTGATCGAAGCCAAGATTGCCGAGGATGACGGGACCGCGCGAGACAAGGTCACGCGCATACAGCATCTCCACAGCCTGTCTCGGAGAGAGCGTGCTCCGGACCAGCCGCCGCGCTTCGACGTAGTCGCCTGCATCGGGGGCCGCGGATTCAAGGTCCGCCGTGAAGACATGAAGAAGCTGCTGCTCGCCACCCGCGGCAGGGTCTTCACGCTGCAGAACCTGGACCACCTCGTCGACAGCACTCGCCTTGCTGAGTTCCGCACCCGCGGCGACAAGTAGCCTCGCACAAGCTGGCGCAGACCGAAGTCGATCGCCGTTTTCGGGAAGCTCCCGCGGGCATTGACAAAATTTTTTGTCAATGGTTCAATGGCCGTCATGCTCGACGTCGAGGTTATCGACGAGCCGGCGGCCGCGATGATGACCCTGGACCCGAAGCGGGCCCGATTGCTGGCGGAGATGGCCGAGCCGATCTCGGCCGCGACGCTGGCCGCCCGGGTTGGCCTGGCCCGACAGAAGGTCAACTACCACCTGCGCGCGCTGGAAAAGCACGGATTGGTGGAGGAGGCGGAGCAGCGCAGGTGGGGAGGATTGACCGAGCGCCTGCTGGTAGCCAGGGCGGCATCGTACGTCGTCTCGCCGGCGGCGCTGGGCCCGATCGCGAGCGACCCGGGCCGAACGCGCGATCGTCTGTCCGCCGGCTATCTGATCGCGCTGGGCGCACGCATCGTCCAGGAAGTGAGCCAGCTCCTGCGGCGGTCGCGAGAGACCGGGAAGCGGCTGGCGACTCTGGCTATCGATACCGAGATCCGTTTCCGATCCCCGGCCGAGCGCGCCGCGTGCAGCCGGGAGCTCGCCGCGACGGTGGCCCGGCTCGTCGCGCGCTACCACGACGAAACGGCGCCGGGGGGCCGCCGGCATCGCCTGGTGATCGTCGCGCATGCCAGTCCCGCCACGCCGAAACCGACCACCGAGGAGACAGCATGACCGTGAAACGCAGCGCGTCCGGCCGCCGGTCCATCGAGCTCGAAGTGGAGGTCCCCGGCACGCCCGAGGACGTCTGGCAGGCGATCGCCACCGGACCCGGCATCTCCGGCTGGTTCTTTTCGGCAGAGGTGGAAGAACGCCTCGGAGGACGCATCGTCTGGCACATGGAGCCGGGCGTGGACGCCGCGGGCGCCGTCACCGCCTGGGAGCCGCCACGCCGGCTGGGCATCGAAGAAGCCTCCGGTTGGCGACCGGGCGCCCCGGCACTCGCCACCGAGTGGACGATCGAACCCCGCGCCGGGGGCACGTGCGTGGTGCGCCTCGTCCACAGCCTCTTCGCCGACACCGGCGACTGGGACGGCGAACTCGAGGGCATCGAGGCTAACTGGCCCGGCTTCTTCGGCATCCTGCAGCTCTATCTCAAGCACTTCCGCGGGCAGCGCGCCGCGATCATCCGCGTGACGGGGTCCGCCTCGGGGACCGAGCGCGACGCGTGGACGGCGTTGCTCGACGCGCTCGGTATCGCCGACGCGGCGGCGGGCCGGCCCTGGCGCATGCCTGTCGACGCCGCGCCGACGCTGTCCGGCACCGTCGAGCGCATCGTGGCGGGAACGTTGCCGCATGCGCTGCTCCGGATCGACGATCCCCTGCCCGGCATCGCCACGCCGATCGTATACACGATGGACGACCAGGTGATGACGTCGCTCGGCATCTACCTGTACGGCGACGCGGCGCCCGCCGTCGCCGCCCGCGAGGAGCCGGCGTGGCAGGCATGGATGAAGCGCCGGTTCCCGGCGACGGAGACGAAGGAGACCACATGACCGTCAAGCGCGATGAATCCGGCCGGCGTTCAGTCCAGGTCGAGACCCTGGTCCCGGGCACACCGGAGGAAGTTTGGGCGGCCATCGCCACGGGACCCGGCATCTCCGCCTGGTTCTGCCCGAGCGAGATCGAGGAGCGTGTCGGCGGCTCCTTCTGCTGTCACATAGGGCCCGGCATGGATGCCGACGGCACCGTGACCGCCTGGGACCCGCCGCGCCGGTTCGCCGCCGAGGCGCCCGGTCCGGCCCCCGACGCGCCTCCCATGGCCACCGAGTGGATCGTGGAGCCGCGCGCCGGCGGCGTCTGCCTCGTGCGTGTCGTGCACAGTCTGTTCGCGAGCACCGACGCCTGGGACGATCAGCTCGAGGGCACCGAATCGGGCTGGCCGTACTTCTTCGGCGTTCTGCGGCTGTATCTGACCCACTTCCGCGGGCGGCCTGCGGCGATCATCCGGGCGATGGGAACCACACCGGGTGCCGTCTCCGATGCGTGGGACAAACTGACCGGGGCGCTCGGCATTCCCGGTTCAGCCATGTCGGAGCGCTGGAACTGCCGGCCCGCAGGCATCCGGCCACTCGCCGGCGTCGTCGAGCGCGTCACCGAGGGTAGGCAGCCCTACGCGCTGCTGCGGCTCGACGAGCCTCTGCCCGGCATCGCCGCGCCCAGCACCTTCGCGGCGGGCGATCAGGTGATGATCTCGCTGGGAATCTACCTGTACGGCGACGCCGCGGCCGAAGCAGCCGCCCGTGAAGAGCCCCTGTGGCAGGCGTGGTTGAACGAGCTCTTCGAGTGACGTCGCCGCGCCCGGAATTCGTCGTCGCCGAGGGTGTCTTCAGAGGACCATCGACGATCGGAACGGATCCACGACAGTCAGGCCTTCGACGCTGGCCGTGTTGCAGATCCTCGCTGCAGAGGGTCCTGCAACCGGCCTTGAGTCCGGCCGCTCCAGGAACTCCTGCGTGTCGTCCCGCGTCGCGTCGAGCTTCACCGGCTCGGGCCGACCGCACGTGCGCGCGCAGGGTAGCGGCACGGGCAACATGGCAAGCCGCGGACTAGTTCCCGCGGCTGGTCTCTCGCAATCGCCGAATCTGCCGCACCGCCGCGTCGATCTGCAGCTCCATGATCTGGCGGCCGTACTCGGCGGTCGCGCGTGTCGGGTTCCCGGACACGCCGCTGCCGTCGCCGCGGCTGCCGGGCGCCATCTGGTCGACGCGGAGCAGCGACGGCTCGAGGAACAGCAGGGTCGACGTGTCGTGCATGCCGGCATGGGACCCGACGTCCTCCTCCCGCTCACCCTGCGCGATGAGCCACTCGTCGCCAGGCCCCGGGTAGTAGTCGGTCAGATGGTGCACGCGCGCCGGCGAGTCCGCCCACTCCTCGTTGAGCCGCTCGGCCACCGCCGCCTGCGACGCCTGGTTGCCGCCGCTGTCTCCCATCAGCGCGACGTCGACGAACCCGTGCTGCCGGAGGCTGCGCGCCGCGTGCTCCAGGACCTGCTCGAACACCGCGGGCGGCGTCGTGATCGTGCCGGGAAAGCGCATGTGGCCGCTCGGCGGATCGACGTTCCCCTCGGGCACGTACGCCATGACCGGCGCGACCAGCGCGTCGCCCAGCCGCCGGGCCGTCTCGCCCGCCTTGTGCCGGACCAGGTAGTTGTGCTTGCCCAGCACCATGTGCGGCCCGTTCTGCTCAGTCCCGCCGGTAGGGATGATCACGGTCGTGACGCCCGCCGCGAGCTTGTCGCGCACCTCGGTCCAGGTGAGCTCCTCGAGGAACACCGTGTCGGGCGTCTGGGCCAGCGGGGCGCCGGTCAGGCATTGAATGGTCAGGGCGAGAACCAGAACGGGTGCGAATCGCATGCTCCGACTGCAGGTCCTCCGCGGAGCAGCGGATGTCGGGCAGAGACTCGGGACGGAAGCAAATCGCATGGGGCTTCTCCGTGATGTGAGAGTGACGCTCGACCAGAAGTCTACGCCGCGGGAACCAGGCGCACACCGACGAGGCGACACCAGTCTACTGCTCGACCGCTCGCCCGGCTTCCCTGCCGGCCCGTCCTTCAGGCACCTCCGCGTCCCGCCTCTCGCCCGGCAGTATCGACGTACCCGATGACGTGCTCGCGGCCCGTCCTGCGGGCGCCTGTCGCGTCCGGCCCTCTCGCCCGACGCTCTCGCGTTCCCGTGATGCCGGCCACGTCCTGTTCGCTCACTCGTCGTCACGCGCCGACCGGCGCGCCCGGCGCCCGCTGCACAACTTTTTATCTCTCCCGCATCAGAAACCTTATGATCGGCAGCATGTCCGCCGTGCTCCTCGCCTGGATCGGCCAGACGGACCTCGACTGCGCGAAAGGCAGTCGTCCCGGACGCGGTCCCATCGGCAGCGTCGTCGCCGATCGCCCTCTCGACGCGCTCGTGCTCCTGTCGAACTACCCGCCTGCGCAGCACCATGCGTTCATCGACTGGCTGGCGAGGATGGACGCGCCTCCCGTCCATCTGCGGACCGAGCGCCTCGACGATCCCACCGACTACGGCGCCATCCACGCCGCCGCCGTTCGGGCCCTGGAGTACGCGCGCGAGACGTTCGGCGCGGACGCGGATCTCTCCATTCACGTCAGTCCCGGCACGCCGGCCATGCAGGCGGTATGGGTCCTGCTGGCCAAGACACGCTTCGCGGCCGAGCTGATCCAGTCGCACGCGAAGACCGGCGTCCGGACCGTCTCGGTGCCGTTCGACATCGCGGCCGAGTACGTGCCGGCGCTGCTGTGCGAGACCGACGACAAGCTGACCCGGCTGACCGCCGGGCTGCCGCCCGAGTCGCCCGAATTCGACCGGATCATCGGCCGCAGCCCGGCGATGGACCGTGCCCGTACCCGCGCCCGGCGCATCGCTCCGCACGACGTCACCGTGCTCATCGAGGGCGAGTCGGGCACCGGCAAGGAGCTCTTCGCACGGGCCATTCATGCCGAGAGCCGCCGGCGACGCGGTCCGTTCGAGGAGGTCAACTGCGGCGCGCTGCCGGAGGGGCTCGTCGAATCGCTGCTCTTCGGCCATGCCCGCGGCGCGTTCTCCGGCGCCGTGCGTCCCCACGCCGGCCACTTCGAAGCCGCCTGTGGCGGAACCCTTTTCCTGGACGAGATCGGAGAGCTTCCGCTGTCAGCACAGGTCAAGATGCTTCGCGCGCTGCAGGAGAAGACCGTCCGGCGGCTCGGAGCAGACCGGCCCGTCCTCGTCGACGTTCGGGTCATCGCCGCCACGAACCGCGACCTGCGGGCCGAAGTAGCGGCGGGTCGCTTCCGCGAAGACCTCTACTACCGCCTCGCCACCGGCGTCATCCGGCTCCCGCCGCTCCGCGAGCGGCAGGGCGACCTGACGCCGCTCATCGACCACTTCCTCGCCGCCGCGAACCGCAAGTTCGCCGATCAGCCCGGCGTCGAGCAGAAGACCCTTTCTCCGCCGGCAAGGAACCTTCTGTTGCGACATCCGTGGCCCGGCAACGTCCGCGAGCTGCAGGCGACGGTCGACCGGCTCGTGCTCTGGACGCCCGCCGCGACCGTCGCCGCGGACGACGTCCACGAAGAGTTGCTCCGGACCATCCGTGAGGAGCCCTCCGATCTGCTCGGCCGGCCGCTCGGCAACGGGCTGGAGCTGCCGGCCCTGGTTGCCGACCTCGCCCGCCACTACTTGGCACGCGCGCTCGACGAGGCGAACGGGAACAAGACGCGGGCAGCCGAGCTGATCGGCCTGCCGAGCTACCAGACGCTCACCAACTGGATGAAGCGGTACGATGTGACGCTTCCGGGCAGGGCGCGCCGCCGATGATGGCACGCTCGTTGCTTATTGGATGTGACCATGCCGGATGCACCTGAACGCCGTGCCGACGCGGCTCCGCTGATCACGGCTATCGAGATCGAGAACTTCAAGGGCATCGGACGCCCAATGCGGGTCGAGCTCCGGCCGATCACCCTGCTGTTCGGAAACAACAGCGCCGGCAAGAGCACCGTGCTCCATGCGCTCTGCTACGCGCACGAGATCCTGAGTCATCGCAATGTCGACGTTCACGAGACCGAAATCGGCGGCGACCGGATCGACCTGGGCGGCTTCCGCAACCTCGTCCACGCGCACGATCCCGCTCGGCCCGTGCGGCTCCGTTTCGATTTGAACCTCGAAGACTGGCGCATTCCTCAGGCGCTGGACGAAAAGATGGAAACGTTCGAGGGAAATGCCGATTCGTCCGTGTTCCACGGGTCTGAGAGACCCGGGTCCGGATGGATTGAGCTCCAGGCCAAGCTCACAGACGACGAGCAACCAGTGCTCTCCAGCTACGAGCTCGGCGTCCACGACGCGCGTGTCGGTCGTCTCCTCCCACGACAGCCGACCGGCGTGTCCCTGGAGTTCGACCCGACGCACCCTATGCTCGAACGGAGTCTGCGCCCTCGACCCGTCGCGCGCTCGGTCAACCCCGAGCGAGCAGCCAAGTCAGCGCCGACCGACACGCGCGCCGATCCCCTCAGGGAAGCAACCGGGGCCGACGGTGGCGGCTGGAAGCATTCCTGCATGGAGGTCTTGGGTCTGTTCTCGCCGTTGCCCCATTGGAACGAGATCCTTCTTCTGGACGACCATGGGCAGAGTGACGCTGGCGGATACGACCTGGCCGGATTCACGGTGATGGCCTCGGCTCTGTTCGTAGGCATCGGACAGACCCTCCGCGACGAGTTGGCGCGCGTTCGCTACATCGGTCCGGTCCGCGACCTCCATCCGCAGACGACAATCGCATCGTCGGCACGCCGTAGAGCGTTCGAGACGTTCGCAGCCGACTTGATCCACGGCGGCGGCGCGGTCGGAACCCGGCCGTCCTACCCCGCATCGTGGGCGGACGGGTCCCGCGCCTGGACCTACCTCCACGAGACACCTTACCGAGACCTCCTCGAGGAGGTGAACACGTGGCTCGAGCGGCGGGACCGACTGGACACCGGCTACGCCCTCCGCGTGCGGTCCAGGGTAACGCTCTACGAAGACGAAGCCGGGCTCGTCTCGGAGATGCGCGAGTACCATCTGCTTCGGCAGACCTTCGGGAACGAAGAAGGCTCGATCGACCTCGCCGCGTGGTGTCGCGCAGAGGCGAAAGCCATCGTCGACAGGACAGATCCCGACTGTACGAAAGCCGCGCTCGGGCACTGCGATCGGCTCCGCGAGATTTTCGCAGGTGCCGCCGAAGGAACATCGATAATCGAGTCGGTGGACGAGCTGGCCCGCGAAGTGCTCCAAGACACTATCGAGAAGTTCGAAGCTCCCGAGAGCATCGACATCAAACCCGGGATACGCAGGGAAACCGAGAGAAACCTACGTCTGACTGAAGACCTCCGGCGCCTGTTGACCCTATCCACGCAAGAGATCGAATCGCAGATTACCGGCGCGGGCGAGGACATGGACGGCTCGTCGGAGGAACTCACGGACGCGTACTGCCGACGCCTGAGCGACCTGCTGCGCAGGTGGGAAGGAGACGCACTGAAGTGGATCTACACGGCAGGTATCATCGACGGACTCCGCGCGAGGTCTGACCGTGACGACTTGCCTGACGAAGTCGAAGCATGGACGCGCAAGATGGAAGACAGTCGCGACCGAAGCGCAGCCTCTATCGAGGTCGAGCAGTTCCTCACCGAATTCCGCAGGGCGCTCCAGGCGAGCGTGGCGTCCGCAAGGCGGAACTATCGGCGTCTGACCGCACTCGTCGCCAGGATGGAAGGCGGCAAGTTCTCGTCGCAGGAGATCGAAGAGATCGCCGCCGCGCTTGCGGCCCGCCAGCCACAGCGCGAGGTCGATCTCGTCACGACCAGAAACAGGTTGCATGTCCGGGTTCCCGACGTGGGCGTCGGCATCTCCCAACTCCTGCCGGTCGTCGTAGCCGCGCTCGACCCCGGCCGGCCCGGGATCACCGCCATCGAACAGCCGGAACTCCACCTCCATCCCCGGGTCCAGGTCGAACTCGGCGACCTCTTCGCATCGCAAGCGGCCAAGGGCGGGATCTTCCTGATCGAAACCCATAGCGAGCACCTGCTTCTGCGATTCATGAAGCGCATGCGGCAAACGTACGACGGCGCCCTGGGCAACGGAAACCCCACGGTGCGGCCGGAAGACATTGCCGTGTACTTCGTGGAGATCGATCCCGACGGCACGGAAACCCTGATTCGCGAGATGCCGCTCAACGAGCGTGGAGAGTTGGTCAAGGCATGGCCGGGCGGCTTCTTCGAAGAAGATCTGCACGAGATATTCTGATGCCGCTCCTCGCAGAGTACGCCATTACCCCGGACGTGCTCGACGTCACTTCGTACTCCAACGCCAACGAGTGCGAGGCTCGTCTCGACTACATCAAGGAGACGATACTGAATGCCGGTCTGGTACGAGATCTTCATGATGGGCTGTGGAGTGCACTCTTCGGCCCCGTCCGACGTCAGATGCACGACCACGCGACCGCGGGACAACCTGCGCCGGCGCCGGATGAGGGCGGGCGCACGTGGCATCGTCGGGGAACGGAACTCGTCAGGAAACTGACCCGACAGAATCGCCTCGTCCGGTACCCACCCGTGCGACCCGATCCGCCAACTGACGACGCGGAGTGGTGCGCCGAGGCTCTCGCTACGCATGCCGTGCAGCCGTACACCGGCGGAGTGATCGTGACGGAGCCGGTGAAGGGGCACTATGCGACCGAGCAGATCGTCGCCCGCATCGATCGATTGTCGAGCGCAGACTGGTGGAGGGGCAGGCAACACTGTTCGGCCAGACTCGATCGCACACTTGCCGACTACGAGACCCACCTCGATCCGGTGCTGCGCTGCTCGAACTCGCTCATGTTCATCGATCCGCATCTGGATCCGACAGAGCCGCGATACGCGGGTTTTGCAAGACTGCTCCAGCGCGCCGGCAACCGGATACCGGCACCGTTGGTCGAGATTCACCGCCGAGTTCCTACGAAGCGCCAGTTCGAACCGGAACCCGAGCCTCTCGAACGCCGGTCTCGGGACGCACACATAGCGCCGAAAGAACCCCGTTCGAATCTCTCATTGGCTGATGAGTTCGAACGCCGGTTTCGGGACGCACTCATGGCGCCCTTACGCTCCGCTGGCCTTCACGCGAAAGTCTTCCTGTGGGCCACTGGGACGCGATTTCACGATCGCTACCTGATTAGCGATCTGGTCGGGATTCTGCTGCCGGACGGCTTCGACACCGGCAAGGGGCGCACCACGTGGACTCGCCTCGGCAGCGATGACCGTGACGACATACAGCGTGAATTCGATCAGGGCAGCCGACGACACAGGCTGGTGCGGCCGCCTTTCGAACTCCCATGAGTCAGATGGTGACCACAAGGCTGGAACGGAGTCTTGGTCTTTCGAGGTACTTCGTGAATTCTGGAAGTGAACATGCCAGCCAAACATGAACTCCCGACCGACCCTGATCGACCCGGCAGGCCCGCCGGCGCAGCCTCCCGGCTTGGCCTGGAAACGCAACGGAAACGGCCGCTGATCACGGCCATGGAGATCGAGAACTTCAAGGGCATCGGCCGACCGGTGCGGATCGACCTGCGGCCCATCACACTGCTCTTCGGACGCAACAGCGCGGGCAAGAGCACGATCCTGCACGCAGTCTGCTATGCGCACGAGATCCTCAGCCAGCACAGTGTCGGCGCCGGCAAGACGACTCTCGGTGGGGAACAGGTGGACCTCGGCAGTTTCCGGCGTTTCGTTCATGCACAGGACACTGGTCGTCGCGTGCACCTCACTTTCGAAATCGACCTCGCAGGTCGCAGCCTCTCCGGTCAATTGCACACGGACGACATGCAGTATCTGCCAATCGAGAAGGATGAACTTGACCAAGCCGCCGACACCGTGACATCCGGCTGGCTGAAGCTGCGCATAGGCTGGAATCAACGGCTGAAAACGCCGAGTGTGGAGAGTTATGCTGTCGGGGTCGATGAGGATTGCGTAGGGCGCATAGAAACGGCAGCAGAAACAGACGAGCCTTCGTTGGCAAGGTTTCTTCCGAACCTGCAACACTCGGTGTTCACCCGGGCGGGATTCAACGAGAAGACTGCCGTCTTCAGGCCGGGCGGCTGGGCTCTGCTTCAGCCGTCCGTTTTGCCGGTCTGGGGAGAGACCCTCCCTATTTTTCCGAGATCGACTCTCAACGATTCGGAAAGCGATGATGAGTTCAACTGCGAAGCTGAGTTCAACTACTTTGCGTCGGCCCTGATGGTCGGCGTGGGCCAGCTTGTGAAGGACGAACTCGCCGCGTTTCGGTATATCGGGCCGATGCGCGACGTGCGCCCGACGCAAGACGATGATTCAGTGGCGGAGTTGGGAATGCCAGTTGCCGTTCGAGAAGTCTTGGGTCGCCCTCCTTTGCCGGATCCAACCGGCCGAGCGCACTGGAGCGACGGTTCTGCGGCATGGGAAGTCCTTCGGAAGAGCCGCACCGGCCCCGTTGGTTCAGACTTGATCCGCGACGTAGACGATTGGATGTCACGAGACGATCGGTTGAACACAGGCTACCACGTAGAACGACAGACCGTCGTGGAACTTTCGGCCGATCACCCCAGTGTGTCGTCGATTCGGCAGGGCGTGCCCAAAGAGGACATCGACGTAAGCGCGCTCATCACGGCAGTTGCCGACGCTGACACGCGGTCGACGGTCCGACTGAAGGAAGTAGAATCGGAACTGGTCATGGAGACTACGAGTGTCGGTGTTGGCATTTCCCAGGTGCTGCCCGTAGTGGTGGCCGCACTCGATCCTGAGCGCCCCGGGATAACCGGCATCGAGCAGCCTGAGCTCCACGTCCACCCCAAGATCCAGGTAGAGCTTGGCGACCTCTTCGCACAGGGTGTCGACGACGGTGGAGTTTTCCTCATCGAGACGCACAGCGAGCATCTGATGTTGCGCCTGCTGCGACGCATTGAAGAGACACACAGCGGTGAACTGCCGCAGGGCAAGCCTGCGCTGCGGCCGGATCAGGTGTCGGTCGTCTTCGTCGAACGAGTCGAAGGCGAGGTCAGAGCGACACCGCTCCGGATCGACCAAACCGGCGAGTTCATCGACCGCTGGCCGCAGGGATTCTTCGACGAGCGCGCCGACGAGCTCTTCTGATGCTCCACGAATACGCAGTCGAGCCCGAGCTCGTTGCGACTTGGAGCGAACGCAGGAGCGGACGGTATTTCCGCGAGAAGTTCGGCCTGGGGTCGCCGCGCATCATGTCGAGGTACCCGCCACAGAACTGGGAGCGGCTCGTCTGGGAGGCCCGCAGAGACGATTCTGAGCGCAAGCGGATGGAAGAATTGATACGGAGGTTGTCCGAAGTCATGGTCACGCGCCACGGCGCGGAATGGAATCCCCATGAATCCTGGTTGCAGAACGCTCTGAACGAACATCGACGGATTCCGTTTCACGCGATTTTGGTGCGGAGCAATGGGGCTTCGCACCGGAACGTCCTAGTCGCCGACGAGCTGGACGAGCACACAAGCCTCTGGTCAGTCCCGCATGAGACAATCCCAAGAACAGCCGAAGCCATCGCTGGAACTGTCCGTGACCTGTTGCGAATGGCGGCCGACATCGTCTTCGTCGATCCTCATTTCGCTCCGCAACGGTCACGCTACACGAGGGTGCTCGCGGCCTGCCTCACCGCGAGCCTTGACGAGCGACTTGCCCGCGAGCAGCCCACGGTGCATATCTTTACGGAGGCCGATTCCAAGAACGGCACGCGCCAGTACTTCGAGGAGCACTGCCGCACCCGCCTGCCCCGCATGCTCCCGCGGCGACAGCGGGTGACAATCTCTCGTCTGACAGAGCGATCAGAAGGAGAAAAGCTGCACAACCGCTACATCCTCACGGAGTTTGGCGGCGTGGGCTTCCCGGCCGGCCTGGATGCAAAGCGTGGGGCCACAGACGATCCTTGGCTCCTAACTCGCGAGCAACATCGGAGACGCTGGCCGCAGTACGCGAGCAGGCCGCTCGCGTTCGACCAACCGGAGGGTGAGATTACCGTGGTCGGCACCAGCGCGCTCTAACTGCTCCCGCCAGAGAAGATCGAACGGCCCGGCGAACCCAGCGGCGTGACTAGCCGGAATTCGCGGCTGCTCGTCAAGCAGCCGAAGCGAATTGTGCAGCCATGCACGACCCGCAGGATCACGCCCGACGGATTGCCCCCAAATCCCGCTTGAGATCCTCCAGATCGTACTGCGCGGACACCTTTCTGGCGCGGGCGTAGTCCATCATTTCCCACAGGGACACGCCCGCATCCCGTGCGGCCCGTGCAAGGGTGAGCTTCCCATCGCCGTACAGCCGCACGTAGTGCTCCAGCTTCCATTGCCGGATTGCGTTCGACAGCAGCTTGCGCACCGTGGTCGAGCGGTCGGATTGCTCGACGTCCGCGATGAGTTCCAACTCGCGGACCAGCGCCGCGGGGAGCCGGGCGCCCACCATCTGTTCCTTCTTCATCGCGTCGTCTCCCGTGCAAGCCTCAGTATTTCGGCTACAACGGCCGGAGAGAGCCACAAGACCCGGCTCAGATCGGCGAGGGCGGCCTCCAGTTCATCCATGCCCATACGGCTGTGCAGGTACGCCTCCAGTAGCGTCCCGGCGGTGCCGACGTGCTCTATGCCGGCAGCGGCGGCCACGCTCCTGGCCTGCTTGTCGTCGACGATCAGTCGCAGATGCCGCACTCCCGCCAGCGCGATTGATTCCGCCTCTCCCGGATCGAGACCTGTGCTTCTCGTCAGGCGCCGCATCATGCCACTCTCTTCATCAGTCAGGCTCGCCACGCGCAGCCAGCCACGCTCGAGAGCAGCTTCGATCTGCTCCACACCCCAGGCACTGACGATCCTGCCGGCGTCAACTGTTTCCCGCTTCACGACAGGTCCGATCAGCACGTCGCCATGGAGATCGTTCAGAAGTTGCAGGCGCTGCAGCTTGGCCATGACGATCAGCGGCGAAGCGTCGGTGACGATCATTCGATTTCTCGTCGGACCAGACGCCACCGGAAGCTGACCCACGCAAACAGAATATCCTATTGTTTACACACAAACAAGAGCCCAATCCGCTCGTGTAGGATCCCCGCGTGACGCACGACTACATCATCGTCGGCGCCGGCACGGCCGGGTGCGTGCTCGCCAACCGGCTGTCGGCCGACCCCGGCGCCAGCGTGCTGCTGCTCGAGGCGGGCGGCAAGGACGACTACTTCTGGATCGACATCCCGGTCGGCTATCTCTACACCATCGGCAACCCCCGCACCGACTGGTGCTACAGGATCGAGCCCGACCCGGGGCTCAACGGCCGCACCATCGGCTACGCCCGCGGCCGGGTCCTCGGCGGCTGCTCGTCCATCAACGCGATGATCTACATGCGGGGGCAGAAGAGCGACTACGACCACTGGGCGTCGCTCGGCAACCGCGGCTGGGGCTGGGACGACGTGCTGCCGGTGTTCAAGCGTTCCGAGGACTACCAGCACGGCGCCGACGAGTGGCACGGGGTCGGCGGCGAGATGCGGGTCGAGGAGCGGCGGGTGAGCTGGGAGATCCTCGACGCGTGGCGGCGGGCCGCCGAGGAGTGCGGGATTCCGAGGATCGCCGAGTTCAACCGGGGCGACAACTTCGGCAACGCCTACTTCCAGATGAACCAGCGCAGCGGCCGGCGCTGGAGCGGCACCAAGGCGTTCCTGCGCCCCGTCATGCACCGGCCGAACCTGACGGTGCGGACCGACGCCCAGGTGCGGCGCCTCGCAGTCGAGAGGGGCAACGCCGGCCCGCGCGCGACCGGGGTCGAGCTGGTGTCGGGCGAGCGGCTGACGGCGCGGCGAGAAGTGATCCTGGCCGCCGGCGCCATCGGCTCGCCGCAGATCCTGCAGTTGTCGGGCATCGGTCCCGGCGCGCTGCTGCAGCGGCACGGCATCGAGGTCGTTCACGACCTGGCCGGGGTCGGCGAGAACCTGCACGACCACCTGCAGATCCGCAGCATCTACAAGGTGAAGAACACCGTCACCCTGAACCAGCGGGTGAACTCGCTGGTCGACAAGGTGGCGATGGGGCTGGAGTACCTGCTGTTCAAGACCGGCCCGCTGACGATGCCCCCGTCGCAGCTCGGGGCCTTCGCGCGCAGCGATCCGTCGCGGGCGTCCGCGAACATCGAGTGGCACGTGCAGCCGCTGTCCCTCGACAAGTTCGGCGACCCGCTGCACAAGTTCAACGCCATCACGCCGTCGGTCGCCAACCTGCAGCCGACCAGCCGCGGGCACGTCCGCATCAAGGATCCGGACCCGCTGCAGGCGCCGGCCATCACCCTCAACTACCTGTCCACCGACGAGGATCGGCAGGTCGCGGTGGCCGGCCTGCGGTTCACCCGGCGCATCATGGCCGCGCGGGCCCTGACGCCGTTCGAGCCGCAGGAATGGCTGCCCGGTCCCGAGGTCGACAGCGACGAGGCGCTGGCGCACGCGGCAGGCGACCTCGGCACGACGATCTTCCACCCCGTCGGCACTTGCAGGATGGGCCGTGACCCGCTGGCCGTCGTCGACGATCGGCTGGCTGTGCACGGCGTGTCCAACCTGCGGGTCATCGACGCCTCGGTGATGCCCCGGATCACGTCGGGCAACACCAACGCGCCCACCGTGATGATCGCCGAGAAGGGCGCGGAGTTCATACGGGAGGATGCGGCTGGGCGGGAACAGCGTCGCGGCGACCACTGACGAGGCGACAACAGCGTCGCGGCGACCACTGACGAGGCGACAACAGCGTCGCGGCGACCGCCGACGAAGCGGCAACAGCGTCGCGGCGACCGCCGACGAAGCGACAACAGCGTCGCGGCAACCGCCGACGAGGCCGCAACAGCGTCGCGGCAACCGCCGACGAGGCAGCAACAGCGCCGCGGCAACCGCCCACGAGCGGAAACAGCGCCGCGGCGACCGCTGACGAGGCCGCAACAGCGCCGCGGCGACCGCTGACGAGGCCGCAACAGCGTCGCGGCAACCGGTGGCGGGCGGTGACCGAGTCGCGACGCATGCTGAGGAGCGGCTGCGGAATCCGTTTCCCTGCGCAGGCGGCGAGCTCGTTCGGCAGACCCTTCCGATTGGCAGATTGCCGCGCCTCCGCCAGTACCGTCAGCCGCGCCTCCGGGCGCTCACACCGCCTTGACCGCCCTGGCCGCCTCGATCTCCTCGGCGCTCATCCCGAGCACCGACGTCAGGATCTCCTCGGTGTGCTCCCCGAGCAGCGGCGACCGCACGACGTCGGCCGGCGAGTCGGAGAGCTTGATCGGGTTTCCGACGGTGAGGTACCTCCCGCGAGTGGGGTGATCGACCTCGACGATCGTGCCGGTCCCGCGCAGGGACGGCTGCTCGGCCAGCTCCTTCATCGAGAAAACGGGACCGGACGGCACGCTCAGCGGGTTCAGGATCTCCATGACTTCGAACTTCGTCTTCGTCATGGTCCATCTCTCGATCTCGTCGAAGAGGGTGTCGAGCTTCGGGAGGCGCGCCTCCGGCGTGTTCCACTCCGGGTCCTCCAGCCAGTCCTCGTGGCCGATGGCGCGAGCGATGCCATCGAACGCCGCCGCCTGGGTGATGATGTAGATGTAGGCGTTCGGGTCTTCTTCCCAGCCCTTGCACTTGACGATCCAGCCGGGCTGGCCGCCGCCCGAGGCGTTGCCCGAACGCGGGGTGGCGTCTCCGAAGGTGCCGTTCGGATACTGCGGGTACTCCTTCAGCGGACCGTGCGCGAGCCGCTGCTGGTCGCGCAGCTTGACGCGGCAGAGGTTCAGCACACCGTCCTGCATCGCGCAGACGACACGCTGTCCGCGGCCCGTCTTCTCGCGCTGGAAGAGCGCGGTGACGATGCCGAGGGCCAGGTGCAGGCCGGTGCCGGAATCGCCGATCTGGGCGCCGGTGACGGTCGGCGGCCCGTCATCGAAGCCGGTGGTGCCGGCGCCGCCGCCGACGCACTGCGCGACGTTCTCGTAGACCTTGCAGTCCTCGTAGGGGCCGGGGCCGAAGCCCTTGACCGAGGCGTAGATGAGGCGCGGGTTGATCTCCTGGATCCGCTCCCAGGAAAAGCCCATGCGGTCCAGGGCGCCGGGGGCGAAGTTCTCGACCAGCACGTCGCACGATTCGATGAGCCGCCCGAAGATGGTCCGGCCGGTCTCGGACTTCGTGTCGACCGTGATGCTGCGCTTGTTGTGGTTCAGCATCGTGAAGTAGAGGCTGTCGACGTCGGGAATGTCGCGGAGCTGCCCGCGCGTGGGGTCGCCCGCTCCGGGCCGCTCCACCTTGATGACGTCGGCGCCGAACCAGGCGAGCAACTGCGTACAGGTCGGCCCGGACTGCACGTGGGTCATGTCGAGCACGCGAACTCCGTCAAGCGCTTTCATGTGTCGGTCTCCATATCCTCCCGTCCATCGGCGCCGCATGGCCCCCGGGCTGCACCCGCGCCGCGCTGCCGCACCGAGCCGGCTCTACTTCCGCGTTCCCTTTATCCTGATCCCCTCGTCCACGATCGTCTTGCTGAGCAGGCTGACGCACGCGTAGAGCGCGCGCAGGGTCGGCACCTCGACCCCGGTCACCTCGGCCAGCTCGACCACCGCGCCGAGCATCCCGTCGATCTCGAGCGGCTTGCCCACCTCGACGTCCTGCAGCATCGACGTCTTGTGCCTGCCGACGCTCTCCGCCCCCACGATGCGGCGCTCCATGGACACGCGGAACCCGGCCCCCAGCCGTTCCCCGATCGCCTGCGCCTCGGTCATCATCGCCGCGGCCAGCGAGCGGGTCAGCGGAAACCGGCAGATGTCGACCAGCGTCGAGTGGGTCAGGGCGCTGATCGGGTTGAACGTCAGGTTGCCCCACAGCTTGAGCCAGATCTCCGAGCGGATGTCGGTCAGCACCCGCGCCTTGAAGCCCGACTGGGTGAGCAACTCCGACACGCGCCGGACACGCGCCGTCTCGCTGCCGTCGAGCTCGCCCACCGGAAACCGGGTGCCCTCGATGTGCTCGATGACGCCCGGCTCGGCGATTGCCGCGGCCGGATAGGCGATGCAGCCGATGATGCGGTCGGGATCGATGGCGTTGAACAGGGCGCCGCCCGGATCGACGGTCTCGACGACGCGGTCCGCGTAGGGTCCGCCCAGCTTCTGGAAGTACCACCACGGGATCCCGTTCTGCAGCGTCACCAGGCAGGTGTCGCGTCCCATCAGTGCGGGCAGGTCGTCGACCACCGCCGCTATCTGGTGGGCCTTCAACGCCAGGAACACGACGTCGTGCGGGCCGAGGTCGCGGATCCGGTCGGTTGCCGTCAGGTTGTCGGCGACCGACTCGCCGCCGTCCTCGATCAGCTTCATGCCGTTGGCGCGGATGGCGGTCAGGTGCGGGCCGCGGGCGATGACCGAAACGTCGTGCCCCGCGCGGGCCATGCGCACCGCCATGTAGCCGCCGATGGCCCCGGCGCCGACAACGCAGACCTTCATGAAGGGTCCTCCGCTCCTGGTGCTGCGCCATGACCAGTGTTCGGGTGCGCAGTGCTGTGATTCGTCGACGATTGCGCGTTCAAGGCCATGTCCCTGCCGGGAGATTCCGGCGTGACGGACCACCGGCAGCGTGGCGAAAGCGCCGCTGCATTCGAGCGGCGATGCATCCCGGCCGGGCTGCATTGCTCCTCGGCCGAATACGCCCGATATGCTCCCTCGTCGCGCCTGCCGCGCCGGCGCCTCGCCGCTCTCGACGCCACGCGGGGTTCCTCCACGGACTGCCAGGGCCGGCCACGGGTCCGGCGATGTGCGGCCGGTCGGTCCGACCGGCCCGTGCTGGAAGGTCTGACGAGGGAACCCGCTCCCGGCGACCATCGGGCCGCCGGCCCAACAAGCACCCGCCGCGGCGCGGCGGGCGACGAAGTGCTAGCCCGACAACCGTTACCTCCGGCTCCGCTTGCGGCCCAACCAGCCCTGAGGAGTCTGCACCGCGCTACGGCGCAGACTCCTACTGCGAACCGCCCGCCGCCTCGCGCTCCTCGGCGCGATGGCCGGCGAGAATGCCGTCCATGCCGATGTTCCCCTCGTGGCAGGCGTACTCGTAGATCGCGTCGGTCGTCCCCATCAGCGGGATCAGCACCGTCCAAGCCCGCGTGTAGGTCGTCGGATCGTCGATGGTGACCTCGTGGTTCAACGTCCGCGGGCCGACGCGCGTGAAGCGCTCGGTGACGCGCAGGTTCGCCGACGACAGGCCCCGGAAGGTCGCCTTCGCCGAGTAGTTCGCCGTCTCGACCACCAGCGTGTCGCCGTCCCAGTACCCTCGCGAGTCGCCGTGCCACAGCCGCACGTCGTCGTCGAGCGGCGGCGTGCCGTCGATCGGGATGACGCGCGCGTCGTGGTTCATCTCGTGGTAGACGACGACGTGGTCGGCGCTCTGGAAGATCTGGTAGTAGCTGTTGTAGCCGGCGCCGAGCCGCGGCACCCCGTAGGTGACGCAGCGCTCCGAAAGCGGCCGGTCGGTATAGGAGTCGGCCGGATGGTCGCGCCGGTGCGCGCGCAGCATCGCCTGCCGGTCGCGCGCCGTGGCGGTCAGCGGCGGGATGCGGCCATCGGGCGGGTCGACCACCAGCGAGGTCCGGTTGTTGAAGTCGCGCTCGACGATCCAGAACTGGTTGTAGTTGCCGGTCGTCGGGTCGTAGGAGGTCGCCTGCGTGCGTTGGATCGCGGCCAGAACGAGCTGATCGCCGAAGAGGGCGTCGCCGTCGTCCACGGCCAGCTCGGCGGCGGCCCGCAGCTCCGCGAGCTCCTCGTCGGTCAGCCGCTCCTTGCCTGCCCACTCCGGTGGCCGCTCGAGCGGCGTCGCGTTGTTGTTGGCCCACACGCCCTGCAGGTCAGGCTGGCCGTCGGGGGTGCGCGGCAGCGTCCAGTCGCCGTCCTGGGCGGCGGCCGGGGCGGCGAACGCGATGAGGGCAACCGCCACGGCCAGCAGGCGGCTCGATATCAGGCATCGTCTACGCATCTGGGATCTCCTCGTGCGCGCCAATGCGGCAGTGCGGCGCGCAACCTGTAATTGTAGACGGTGCGCCGACCAGGACGCCACCGCGCCACCGCCGCGGGGTGCGCGACAGATTCGTGAGATGACCGCCGCTGCCACCGTCAGGCTGGCGATTCGGTGTCGTGCCCGGCGGGGGGCTCACTTTCTTGTCGTGCACCCACCGCCGGGCGCGTCGTCTCCAGTACGAGATCGTCCGCGTGCCCGGCGCCGGCGGCTTCGGCGTCACCGGCCCTGCCCGCGACGTCCACCGCCGCCGCCGGGCGGCGGCGTGACGCGATGCAGGCGCGGATCGGAGGGCACGGACGGGTCGCCGTCGAGGTGCTCCAGAGCCGCCATGACGCCGCCGAGGACATGGGCCGCCGCCGCGGTGAGCGCGAACAGCAAGGAAACCGCGAACTCGTCGGCCGGGCGAAGCTCGACGGTGCGGTGCACGAGGAGTGCGGGCGCCAGCATGACGGTGAAGGTGAGACCCCGGACGCCGGACCGTCTCCGGTTGTCCGTGGCGTGGAACCAGCGGCCGCCCAGGTCACGGCCGACGGAGAGCGCCAGGGCCAGCCCGCCGGCGGCCAGCCCGCTCAGGATGGCCAGGCCCCAAGCCAGGTCGAGGAACTGCCGGAGTACGATTGAGACGAGTACGCCGGTTGCCATCGCGATTGCGTATGACTGCGCCCTGAACGCCCGCCGGGGCGTCATCGGTCCATGGCCGCCGTACGGTGGGGCCACGCGATGCAGGGGCGGACCGGCCGCGCCCACGCTGCCGTCAGTCGGCGCCCACGTCGCCATGATGCCGCTCAGAATGCAGGCAGCGGACCCTGTGCACGCGAACAGCAGGCTGAGCGCGGACCCGTCCCCTCGGTCGAGCAGCTCGATCCCAAGGGCGTCCTCGATGAAGACCGCGGGCGCCACGATAACGCAGGCGAGAATGACGCCGACGTCGCGCCGGTGGCGCCCTGTCTCCATCAAGGCAGCGAATCTGCCGTCGCGCAGGCAGATGGAAGTCGCCAGCGCGAGCGCGCCCGCGGCGAGGCCATCCAGGACGGCCAGTCCCCAGGCCACGCCGTAGATCTGTCGGAACGCCACGGCGACGAGAACACCGCTTCCGACGCCGATTCCTATCGCACGCGGCGTCAACAATCGCACCGTGGGCACGAGGCCGCCCTGGTGATCGAGAAGGCTCATGTCTCTTCCTCCGGGCGCGCAGCGGCGAAAAGGTCTCTGAGCAGGTCCAGCTTGACGCTGACTTCCTCGGCTATCTCGTCGGCCGGTAGAAAGTCCACGAGTCGATGCAGTTCTCCCTTGCGCAGCAGCATCGCGTGCCCGAGCCGCGCGGCAAGCCTGCGAAAGAAATCCTCCGCGAAGGTGCTGAGCTTGAGCCTCTCCGTGCGCGCCAGCCACAAGAGCCGACGGGCAGCCGGATCCGATGCTTTCCACACGTCGAAGTCACCCTGTCGCCCCTCGAAGACCCGTTCCAGGATCAGCGCGTCCAGGACCTCGTCGATCTCGTCGCCAAGCGCTTCGAGGAGAAGCGGCGCGTCCCCGTACCGATCACGGGCGAAGCCTCTCAAGGTTTCCGGTGTCACGATGTAGTTTTCGCATTCGTATCGCCGCCAGTAGGAGATCCTGAGGCCCTCGTCATCGGAATCCGTGCGCTCCCTGCCGTCACTGTCCAGCAGTGCGAGCCCTCGGAGCGCCGGAGCCATGCTCCGCAACGCAAAGAAGTGCTGCCGCGGCGTCAACCCGAAACCGCCTTCGACGCGCGCCAGCTCCGTGTCGAGACCGCCGCCGGGAGAATTGTCCTGCACATAGAACGAGTTGATGCGCCCGTCCCACACCTCCGCCGCCGGATGCCCGGCCTTCCTGGCCAACGCCTTCAGTATCTCCACGTCCGTGCCGCCCTCCACATAGAGCACGTACCCTCGTTGCCGCGCTCGGACGTAGTGCTCGGCGCCGTAGTGCTTGAGCGTGTTCCTGATGTCGGTCTTCGCCGCAAGATCGTCAGCACGACCGGCCAGCAGCAGCGTGAGGTTGTGGTCGAGCGCTTCGTTCAGAATCACTTCCGAGTGCGTGGCGAGAATGACCTGAGATGCGTTCTCGGCCGCAAGCTCGCGCAGCAGGACGTAGACCTGTCGCTGGCGGAGGATTTCCAGATGCGCATCCGGTTCGTCGATCAGCAGCACGCTTCCCGGGTGGGAATAGAGGAAGGCAAAGACCAGCAGCATCTGCTGCAGACCGCGTCCGGCCAGCGCGATGTCGAGCGGTTCCTTGATCGATTCCTGCCGATACAGCAGGTCGATACTCCCCCTCGCGGTCTGGGCCGGCTCTCGCAGGTCGATGTGAAAGAGGCGTCGCATCCACTCGGTGATCCTTGCCCAGTGCCGGCGGTCGTCCTGCCACACCAGCAGGCACAGATTGCGCAGCACCTGTGCCGTCTGCCCCTGCCCGAGGAGCACGTCGATCCGCCCACGCTGCAGCACCGGCTCCTCGGTCTCCAGCCCCGACATCGGATAGAGCAGCTCGACCCGGAGCGTCGCCGCCGCCGAAATCGCCTCGGGGCGCTCCAGCGTCTCGGCATCGGGAGTGCAGTACACCAAGTCTTCACCCTGGTTGCGGAAGGTCATCGTCACCGGCTCCACACGCCTCTCATGGAGCACGCCGACCTTGATCTCCAGGCGTATGTCCCGGTTACCCGTCCGCACCGCGGCGTTGTGCCAGAAGTAGCGAGTTCGCTGGACGGGCGCCGAGACGATGCCGAGACGGTTGAGAGACGTGGAGGTGCGCTCCTTGGGCGGCGCCTGCCCCTTCTTCTCCTGCCACGCCCGCACCGCCTGGGACCAGAGGGCCAGCGCCTGAATGGCCGTCGTCTTGCCGCAGTTGTTCGGCCCGATGAGCACGGCCGGGTGATCGAGCTCGATGCGCTGCGTGTCGCCGAAACGCTTGAAGTTGCGGATTTCGAGGTAATGGAGCAGCCTCATTGGGCGAGCTCCCCACGGACGGAACAATGAGCGCTACGTTCACCCATCGCGCGGCACGCCGGCGGACAGGCTTCGTCCTTCGCGACACGCTCCATCGGGATACGGACTATACCAGTGACGGTGCTCCCGCGATGAGCGCGGCGGTGCCGACTTGCTCTCCCGACATCCGAAAGAGTACGGCCCAAAGAAGACCGGCTCGACCCGCGATGAGCGCGGTCCGTGCCGACTCGCTGTCCCCACCCGGCGAACCAGCACCGCCTACTTGTCGAACAGCCCGCGGTTGGCCTCTGCCCGCGCCTCGACATCCGCCAGATGCTCGTCGAGCAGGTAGCCCTCCGCCACCAGGGCCTCGGCTGCGCGCATGATCTGCGCGCGGTACTCCTCGAAACTGCCGTAGCGCTCCTCCACCGACGGACGCGGATCGCCGGACGCCTCGCGCTCCGCCTTCGTCCTCGGGAACGCGATGTAGCCGCCGGCGAGCCCCAGCGGCGCGTCGGGCGCCCCGATTGCCGGGTTCCGCAGGTTCCAGCCGGTGTAGGTGGCGACGGGCGCCACGACGGCGGGCATGCGCAGCACGCCGATCTCGTTGTTGTCCTCGTCGAGCGCGGGTATGCTTACCCCGTAACGTTTGCCGGTTCGCACCGGCGGATGGTTGTCGATGCGGCGCTTCGTCGCGAACTCCTCGCCGTAGTCCAGGAAGTCGGGTTGCTGAATCGCCGTCGGGTACTGCACGCCCGGAAGCGCGACCCAGCCCGCCTCTTCGGCCTTCCACCCGACGAGCGTGCCGTCGGCGACGCGCGGGTGCATGCTCGGCGGCGGCAGCGTGCCGTCCGTCACCCAGCGGTCCAGCGCCAGGAACAGCGCTTCGAGGAACGGCTGATAGACGTTGGGATTGGGCGGCAACTGCCCGCGGTTCGACGGCCCGGTGGCCGGGCCGTGCTGCGAGCCGCCGAAAACGTATACGCGCACGTCGCCGGGAATCTCGCTGTCGCGCTGGCCGGTCGGATCCGTCACCACCAGCGACGCGCTCCGGTGCCAGTACTCGGAGCTGGTGTCGAGTTGCATCACCTTCGGCGCCGTGCCGCTGGCCCGCGCGCGGCGCAGCAGGCTGTCGGTCCGGCCGGTAAACGGGTCGGTCTGGTCGCCGTAGGTGAACGGAAAGACGTCGACCGGGTAGAGGTGGCCGCTGTGCGCGGTGGCCGTCCGCGTCGGCGACGCGAAGCGGTGGTTGAAGAAGCCCTGGCCGCCGCCCGCGACCACCGGCATCACGCCGTCGAAGACGATGCGTCCCTGCTCGTCGGCATTGAACCCCTCGTACAGGAACGTCCGCAACGCCCGTCCGCTCTGCGAGCGGCCCTCGCCGATGACGCGCCGCGCCAGGGGCCGGCCGCGCGCGTCGCGCAGCGGGTTCATCGACGAATCGTCGTAGCGCAGGAACGACACGAAGTCGCGGATCGCCGCAAACCCGGCGCCCTGCACGACGGAGCCGAACGCTTCGTAGGTCAGCTCGTAGATCACGCCGGGCTCGAAGCCGCCCTCGAGTCGAACGTCCCCCTCGATGAGACCGCTGCTGTCCTCGCGCGCCCGCCTGGTGAGGAAGAACTCCCACTGGTCGCGCGGGATGAGCTCGGGTGCGTCGCGCTCGCGAAGCCGCCTGGTCAGGGTCGCCCGCGGGAGCGCGCTGGCAACCGGCTCGAAAGCGAGCTGCCGCCGGTCCGACACCGCAAGGCGATCGGTGGCCACGTCGCTGATCATCTCCGCGCGCACGGTCCCGGTGACCGGCACGTAATCCTCGTCCAGCGCCACGGGGGCCTCGAGCCGCAGCAGCGAAGTATCGGGCGGCACCTGGGCGATCCAGCCGCTCCACACCGTCACGTAGCCGTGCCGCAGAAAGAACGGCTGCATGCCCCACCGCCGGCGGCCGCGGTTGTTGACGTCGTAGAGCACCGTCGGCTGCGCCAGCGACCGGTCCAGGGGAGCGATGATCTCGAAGTCCCCGTAGAACTCCACGCGCCCCTCGCCGTTCTGCGCGGCGAGCCCGAGATCGACGACGGCGCGGTTCGCCTCGTGCTCCGGGTCGAGGGCGTACACCACCCGACCGCGAATCCGCTCGTAGCGCCCCACCTTGTCCGGCACGTCGTCCGCGAACGGCTGGCGAGAGGTGATGCGCAAGCCGATGACCTCCGCCCCGGCCGGCGCCGCGACGGCGAGCGTGCAAAGGCACAGCAACGCAGCGATTCCCCGCTTGACTCTCATGTCGTCACCTCTACCTGTCCCTGCGGCCACCTGTACCGGCCGGCGTGCGTACGTCTGACACATGACAGCTTGGCTCATTGTCGCCCCTGAGCTCCTGCCGCCACCTGCACCTGCCCCCCGTGCGTACGTCTGGAGACCTGCAAAGCCCCGGAAAAACGAACGGCGCGGCGCGCCCGCCCGGAACCGCCCGGACGCCGCGCCACGCCGATACGCATGGCACTAACGAGACAGCGTCGTCTGCACCGACCCCTTCCGGCGCAGAATCACGGCCGCGCAACGGCCGCTCTACTTCGCCAGCGGGTCCGGCCGGAGCTGGAACTGCACCACCTTGCTCGGCGTTCCCTTGCCGGTCTCGGTGTGGAACGGCGCCCGCGTGCCGTAGGTCGCCCACAGCCCGCGGCCCTTCCAGCCCGCGTCCGGGTCGTCGATCCGGCCGTCCAGCCACTTCGTGTAGAAGCCGAGCGGATACGGCACCCGGATGATCACCCACTCGCCGTCCTTGAGAGCAAGGAGCCCCTCGGAGGCGTTGCCCGTGTTGATCGGGATGTTCTCGCCCAGGCCGAAGGTGTCGAACTGATCGACCCACGTGTAGTAGCTGCCCTCGGCGCTGCCCGAATCGTCGATGCCCTTGAACTTCGGCAGGGGCTCCTCGTAGAGCGTCCACCCCTCGGGGCAGTGCTGCCCGGTCGCCTCCGGACCGTTCAGCGGACCGGTGCACTTGCTGCGGTCGAAGCTGGCCATGTGCCCGCTGGCCAGCGGGGTCCAGACCACGCCGTTGCGGTCGATGTCCATGCCGCGCGGCGAGTAGCCCTGCACCTCGGCGCCGGGGTTCTCCCACGGCACCTCGAAGACCTCGGTCAGCGCCGTGTTGGGCGGATCGTCGCCCGGATCGAGACGCAGCACCGAACCGGGGAAGCCGAGCGACGAGCCCCAGATGGTCCCGTCGACCGGGTTGTAGGCCACGCCGTAGAAGCCGGTCGTGACGCGATGGTCCATTGTCGGATCGATCGCCTCGTTCGGCTCGGTGAACTCGTCGCGCTGCCCGTTGCCGTTCGTGTCGAGCACCAGGGCGGTCCAGCCCTGCGAGGCCTCCTCGTCGCCGGTCTCGAGGAACATCTTCGTGTCGAGCCAGCCGATGACCGGCCCGCCACCGCTGGTCCAGAGGGTGTCGTTCTCGTCCTCGGCGAAGATCAGGTGGTGCGTGCTGTAGCAGGTGCCGACCAGCGTCATCTCCTCGGTCGCCGGGTCCCAGACGGCCAAGTGCCGGTTGGCCCGGGCGTTGGGGAACGCCTGCGCCGACGGATGATCGGAGCCCTCGAGGCACATGTCGGGGTTCTGCGGTCCGCGCACGCGCGAGGTCAGCCAGACGCGGCCGTCCTCGTCGAGCATCGGGTTGTGGACGTTGGTCTGGCTGTTCCAGATCGCCTCGTCTCCCCAGTAGGGCGAGGACGCGAGCGGCGGCCCGGCCGCGACCGGGGTATCGGGATCGCGCACCGGCACGGGAATCTCGCTCGAGGCGTTGGCCACCGGGTCGAGCACCGGCACGTAGTCCGCGCTCGCCTCCAGCGCGCCGTAGATCGGCCCGTAGGCGTTGACCGTCGGGTCGCGCTTGTCGGTCGAGATCTCGTCGTGCAGGTAGGCCTTCTCGTCGGCCCAGTCCCACTGCGACACGACGATGTTGCGCTCGACGCCTTGCGGCCGGCGCGGCGCCTCGGGAAGCTCGCCGGCCATGATCCGGTCGGTCCAGTCGGCGAACATCTCCAGCGCGGCGCGGCGCCCCATCCGGTTCAGCCCGTTCGACATCGAGCCGCCGGCCTGCCCCGACTGTATGCGGCGATCCCAGGCCGCGACCATCGAGTCGAACTCGCCGAGCTCCGGCGGCACCTCGCGGGTCGCCTTGTTGCCAAGCGAGTGGCACGCCGTGCAGCCGCCCGACTTGACCGTGCGCATCCACTCCGCCTGGCTGCGCATGTTCGGCGAGATGCCGTTGCCGTCGGGCCCGGTGCCGGGGAACTGATCGCGGTCGGGCACCTCGATCAGAGACAGCCAGTGGCCCGCCGGGTAGTACTGCGCCGCGGCGGCCTCGTCCGGCGCGGCGACGGCGGTCAGGTTGAGCGTCGAGCCGGGAGGCGTCCGGACCTTCTCCGAGTCGACCAGGCCGTAGCCGCGGACCCACACGTCGTAGGTCGCGTCCGGCAGGTCGGGAATCAGGTAGCGGCCGTCGTCGTCGGTGACGACGATGCGGTTGAACCGCGTCGGCAGATCGGTGGTCTCGGCAATCACCCAGACGCCCGCCTCCGGGCCGTCGGGACCGGTCACCACGCCGCCGATGTCGTCCGTGTCCACCGCCACCGCCTGCCACGCGCCGGCGCTGCCGGCCGACAGGACCACCACGGCGGCGCCGAACACCGCCGCGATACCGGCTCGATAGAGCATGTCACTACGCATCTCGTCGCCTCCCCTTGCGCTGTTCCAGCATTCCCGGTTCACCGGGTCGGCCCGCGCCGATCCAGCCCGGCTCGATCGGTTCCAGAGCCGACAGTAGCACTTTTGCGCGGAGTCGTCAGCCCGGAACCGAGCGCGCAGGCGGTGCAACTCCGTCGTGAGCGCCGTGTTGCCGTGACTTGCGGCTTCTACCGCGGCGCTGGAGGATCGAGCTGGTCGACGTGCACGCGCGCCACCATGTGCATGTAGCCGCCGGCCGGCGCGAACCGGTCGTCGGCCGCCGCCTCCAGGTGGGCCCGCGCATCGGCGTCGTTGCCGAGCGCCTCGTGATAGAGGCCGACGTACAGGTGCGCGAAGAAGAGCCCTGACGCGCGGCCCCGTTCGGCGGCGCGCTCGCCCGCCGCCATGACCTCCTCCGGCGCCAGCTCGCCGCGGAACATGCGGTAGATCTCGCGCATCGGCGCGCGCGAGTCGGGACCGACCGGGAGAAGCGCCGCGAGGGCCGCGCCCGGCGAGTCGGCGCGCGCCACGCAGAGGAAGTGCCAGGCCGCGTTCTCGACGTCGTTGGGGTTGACCAGGCGGTGCGACTCGAACTGCTCGCGGCAGTCCTGGTAGCGGCCCACGTAATAGAGTGCGATCCCGCGCTGCCACAGTTGCGGCATCGCGCGCGGGACGAGAGCGGCGACCTCGTCGAAGCCGGTCGCGGCATCCTCCAGCCGACCCGCCGCGAAGTCGCTGACGGCGCCGTCGAGGACCGCGCGCGGGTTCTGCGCCGCCGACGGCACGCCGCCGGCCAGACCGATCAACGCCGCCGCCAGGATCCACCGGCTCCGGAATCGAGATTCGTGCGTCATCACGACACCAATACTACGCCGTTCCGCAAGCGCGCACCCGGCTTCCGCCCGGCGGCGGGCCGATGCGCCGCGAACGCACGCGAGGCCTGGCCGTAAACGAGCACTCCGTTTCCGCCGTCGTGATTCGGAAACGGCCGTTGCGTTACACTCGCACCGGTTTGCGTGGTATTCCGCCGAGAGGATGAACCCGGCGGCGCGCAAGAGGAGGGACACCATGACACGCACACGTTCGTTCGGCATCGCCCTGCTGTCGGCGGTGGCGCTGGCGGCGGTAATCGCTGCGCCGGCCGCCACGCAGTCCAACAGCATGAGCTTCTTCATCACCAGCGCCGGCCCCGGCGACGGCGCCAACCTCGGCGGCCTCGAAGGCGCCGACGCGCACTGCTCGATGCTGGCCGAGGCGGCCATGGTCGGCGGCAAGACCTGGCGCGCCTACCTGAGCACCACGGGCACGACCGGCGTGAACGCCCGCGATCGCATCGGGAGCGGGCCCTGGTACAACGCGCAGGGCGTCGAGATCGCGTCGAGCGTCGACAACCTGCTCGGCGACAACAACCTGACCAAGCAGACCCAGTTGAACGAGAAGGGCGAGATCGTCAACGGCCGCGGCGACGATCCGAACATGCACGACATCCTGACCGGGACGCAGCTCGACGGCACGGCCTGGGAAGGCGAGGGCGACACCACCTGCGGCAACTGGACGAGCAACTCCGCGGACGGCAGCGCCCTGGTCGGCCACCACGACCGGACCGGCGGCGGCGCCAACCCGACCCACTGGAGCACCGCGCACGGCTCGCGCGGCTGCGGGCAGGCCAACCTGCAGGCGACCGGCGGCAACGGCTTCTACTACTGCTTCGCCATCGACTAGGCGACGGCAGCGAACCGCTCGCTATCCGGCCCGCCGTCTCCTGCAAGCATGGAGCGGCGGGCCGCTTGCGTGTACATGGTCGCTCCATGCAGCCGGGCCTTCGCGGCGGGCCCCCGGAGGCCGCCTCCTGCCGGCACCCCATCGATATAATCGGCAAGCGACGGCATGATGGGGTCCCTTTCGGTCTCTCGCTCCAGGCTCCGGACACTCGCGCCCGCCGCCGCGCTGCTCTGCGTCGGGACGGCCCTCGGCGTTGCCTCGGCGGTCTCGCTGGAACCGTTCGTACCCGAGGCAGCCATAGAGTACCGGCCGATAGAGGTGGGCGAGGACGGCTACGTAACGTCCGAGAGCTGCCGCGCCTGCCATCCCTCGCAGTACGCCACCTGGCACGGGTCGTTCCACCGGACGATGACCCAGGTCGCGACCCCGGAATCGGTGCGTGCCGACTTCGACGGGGTCGTGGTGGACGCGGTGCACGGCCGTCCGATGCACCTTGCGCGCCGCGGTGACGAGTTCTGGGCCGAGTTCGACGATCCCGGATGGGAGGGCGACCCCGGCGAGCGCCCGCGCATCTCCAGGCAGGTGGTGATGATCACCGGCTCTCACCACCAGAACATCTACTGGTACTCGACGGGGCACGACCGCGCGCTCAACGTGCTGCCCGGCGTCTACCTGCTCGACGAGGAGCGCTGGACGCCCCGCAACGCCGTGGTGCTGGCTCCGCCGGGGCAGGGCGTGGCGATGCTCGACGGGCACTGGAACGCCGTCTGCATCGACTGCCACACGACGCACGGGAAGACGCGCTTCGACACGCCGTTCGGCTCGGAACCACTCCGCGACCAGACGGTCGACACGACGGTGGCCGAGCTCGGCATCGCCTGCGAAGCGTGCCACGGCCCGGCCGGGGCGCATGTGACGGCCAACCGGAACCCGTTGCGCCGCTACGGGCTTCACGCCGGCGGGGGACCCGATCAGACCATCGTCGAGCCGACGCGCCTCGACCCCCAACGCTCGTCGCAGGTCTGCGGCCAGTGCCACAGCATCTGGGAGTTTCCCGACTCGACGGCCGAGCGCGCGGCCAGCGTCGCCGGTTTGCCGTATCGCCCCGGTGACGAGCTCCGAACGACGCGCTTCGTCGCACACCCGCGTGTGAACGGCAGATCGGAGGCCATGCGGGCAATGATCGCCGCCGACCCCGACTTCGTGCGCGGGTCGTTCTGGGCGGACGGCCTCGTCCGCGTGTCCGGCCGCGAGTACAACGGCCTGATCGACTCGCCCTGCTTCGCCGAGGCGACGACGCCGGAACGCACGCTTTCCTGTTTCTCGTGCCACACGATGCACAAGACGCCGGAGGATCCGCGCACCGTCGCCGAGTGGGCGGACACGCACCAGGTGTCGGCCGGCATGGACGGCGACGCGGCCTGCACCCAGTGTCATGACGACATCGCCATCGATCCCGGCGCCCATACGCATCACGCACCGGCATCGGCCGGCAGCCGCTGCTACAACTGCCACATGCCGTACACCTCGTACGGCCTGCTGCGCGCCATCCGGAGCCACACCGTCACCAGTCCATCCGTGCGCGAGAGCGTCGCGATCGGACGGCCGAACGCGTGCAACCTGTGTCACCTGGACCGCACCCTCGCCTGGTCGGCCGAGCAAATGCGGAACTGGTACGGTCAATCGCCCCCCGACCTCGGCAACGACGAACGGTCGGTGGCCGCCTCCATCCTCTGGCTGCTCGGCGGCGATGCCGGCCAGCGCGCCCTGACCGCCTGGAGCTACGGCTGGGAGCCGGCGCAGGAAGCCTCCGGGACGAGCTGGATGGTTCCCTATCTCGGCGAGCTCCTCGGAGACCCCTACGACGCCGTCCGCTTCATCTCCGCACGGTCGCTGCGCACGATTCCGGGGTTCGAGACGCTGCAGTACGACTTCACCGGCAGTCGGGACGCACGGATCGAGGCGGCCGTCGGTGCGCTGCGGGCGTGGCGCGCCAGCCCGCGCGCCCGGGCGCGACGGGATCCCGAGCTGCTCTTCGGCGCCGACGGAACGCTCGACACCGCGGCCATGCGGCGCGTCTTCGACCAGCGCGACAGCCGCCCGCTCTTTCTGCGGGAATAGCCCCTCGTGACGACCGGCCCTTCCCCGCCGCGACCCGACTACGTCCGCCGCCACCTGCGCTTCGGCTGGTGGTCGCTCTTCGTCTTCCTGCTGCTCGGGGCGACGCTCGAGACCCTGCACGGCTTCAAGATCGGCTTCTATCTCGACGTCTCGAACGAGACCCGCCGGCTGATGTGGACGCTGGCGCACGCGCACGGCGCGCTGCTCGGAATCGTCAACGTCGCGGCGGGCGTGACTCTGCGTACGCTGCCGGAGCTGCCCGGTGACGCACGCATCCCCCTGCTCTCTGCGACGCTCCGCGCGGCCACGGTGCTGCTGCCGGGCGGGTTCTTCGCGGGCGGCGTCACGTTCTACAGCGGCGACCCCGGGGTCGGCATCGCCCTCGTGCCGGTCGGCGCGGCCTGCCTCGCCAGCGCGGTGTTTCTGATGGCGCGCGCCGTCGGCGCCCCGCCCGAACGGTCGGAAGGCCGAGCAGGACGGCGGCGGCGCGGCTGACCATCGCCACGGCCGTTCGGCCGACCGGGTACGGGAAGAAACGTGCCAGCGCCGCCAAACCCGTCGCAAGGCTCCGTGTTCGGCCCCATCCCCCGCCGCCCCAGGAGCTTGCGTCTCGGAACGCACTTCGTTGCGTTCTACGGCGCAAGCTCCTAGAGTGGGGATGGAGGCGCCCCGCATGCCGGACCGGCCGACGAGAGCCACACGCGACGCACGACATGCCGCAGGCACCGGCGCGGTTGGCGCACCGGCGATTCCGCGCCCTGCGACCGCGACACGCCTGACCGATCGCGGTGCGCGTCCGAGACCGGGCGCCGCCACGCCGGCGTCCACCACGCCCCCCCACGAGTTTCCCGGCTGTCGGCCCGTGCACATCTCCCGCGACGAGATCGCGGACTACGACGGACGCCTGGAATACTGGGACGCCGACACCGAGACCGCGTGGGTGGTCCGGGCGCCGGTGAGCGTCTGGCACGAGCTGCCGGGGCAGCGCCTGGCGCGGCTCACCGAGCGCATCGCAGCAGCGCGGGGAGCGGCCATCGAGACGCTCGGCAACGCCGACCTCCTGCTCCGCAACGAGGCCGGCGAGCGCCGGCGCATCCTGCAGGCCGACCAGGTCGTGTATCTGCGCCAGCAGACGATCCGCCGGCTCGGCGCGGCCATCGAAGTCGGCCGGAACGAGCTGCCGGACGTGATTCTGGAGGTCGATCTGACCACCGACGTCCGCCGCGGCAAGCTGGCGCTGTACGAGTCCTGGGGATTTCCCGAGGTCTGGGTCGACGTGCCGGACCGGCGTGTCCCCGGCAGCCCCCGCTCCCGCGAGGCGGGACTGACGATTCACTTACTGGGTCCGAACGGGTACAACCCGGCAGCGTCGAGCCGGGCGTTCCGCGGGTGGTCCGCAACGGAGATTCATCGGGCGCTGAACGAGGATGCGCTGTCGGGCGACACCGTCGACACTCTCCGACGAGTGGGCCGCGCCATGGGCGCCGAGTCCGGCACCGGACCGGATGACGATCCCTTCCTGTCCGCCGAACGCGCGGAGAGCCGGCTCGCCGGTCGAGCGGAAGGAGCGCGAGAAGGAGCGTGCAAAGCCGTTCGGGAGATCCTGGACCTCCGGAACGTGCGCCGTTCAGCCGGGTTCGAGAGGCGTCTCGGCGCATTCGCCGACCTCTCGATCGCCCTGCTTGCGCGCGCCGCCGTCGAATGTCGGGACGAGAACGACTTCCTGCGGCGCCTCGACGCGCTCGCGCGCCGCTGAGCCGTGCATCTCGGCGTCGCACGCCGCCCGAGGACGACGGCCCGTACATGCCGAAGGGAGCCCCGCGTGAGGCTCCCTCGCCGGTGGCGGGCGCTACCGCCCTGCTGTGCGTCGTCTGCGCGGTTCCTGCTGCGCAGGCTCCTACCGCACGGTGACGGTCAGGTCGCCCGGCGTCAGGAACATGGCGTCGGACGCCCAGGCCCGCAGCGTGTAGGTGCCGGGCGAGTCGAACGTGACCGTCGTCTCGAACGTCGCCGACGTCCAGCCGTCCCCGTCGACGTGGGTGGCCGGATTGTCGGACGAGGTCGGCGCGGTCAGCACGCCGTCCACCTCCCGCTCCAACTCCTGCTCCTCGACCGAGCGCTGGAAGCCGTCCGGCTCGAAGTCGCCGTCGTCCGGACCGCGGTAGACGATCCAGTGCAGAGACAGGCCGTTGCGCGGCGGGCGCGGCTTCTCGTACCACTGGATGTTGTCGGGCACGCGGGGCGTGCCCTCCGGAGGGATCAGGGTGGGAAGACGCGTACGCGGCGGGCGCGGCGGCAGCTCCGAGGGCAGCTCGTCGTCCCGGATCACGGCGGTCAGGGTGAGCGTCTCGCCGACCCCGATCCGCTCGGCGCTCGCCGACACCTCCACTTCCGGCGGCCGGTTCGAGAACAACAGCTCCACCGGGCGCCCGAACCCGGTGCGCGAGTTCGACGTGATGGTGTTCTCGTCGATCTCCCACTCGGGCTGCAGCCACCCGTAGGCCCGCTGCTCGCTGCCGTGCGCCGTCACGGACCAGATGATACCGTCCTCGGGATTGGGCCCGGTGTCCGCCGGCATCGGCACCGTGAACTGGTATCGCTGCGTGCGCGGATAGAAGTAGGTCGGCTGTCCGCGATCCTCGTCACCCGGCGAGAAATAGTTGTCGGGACCGACCGGAATGCTCGGCTGCTCGCGGTAGTTCCGGTTCAGGTAACCGAAGTGGAACAGGTAGCTGCCGTCGTCGTTGCGCGTCCAGCCCTCGAAGATGGGCTGGATGTCCTGCCCGCCGTCGAACCGCTGCTGCGGCTGCGACGCGAGCGGCACGTCGCGCGGGTTGACCTGCGCGTGCGCGGCGCCCACCGCGCCGACGGCCAGGACCGCGACGGCGGCGGCGATCACCCAACGGGAATACGTCCTCATGATGTCCTCTGTCTGTTAGCGCCCCGAAACGCCTCGCTGGCTCGGCGTTTCGGCCCATCCCCACCGCTCCATGACCTTGCGCCGCAGCACTTCGCTCCGCTGCGTCTCTGCGGCGCAAACTCCTGCCAACGAAAAAGCACTCTGCGGAGGCGACCCCCCGCAGAGTGCTTCAGTCCAAACCGTCTCTCCGCAACCGCGACTAGCTGGCCCAGCGTCGCCTGCGTCAGCATCGTGCGGCGCAGACTCCTAGTCGTTGTTGTTGGCGCGCGCGTCCAACTCTTCCTGGTACTCCTCGTCCGTCAGGTCGTACCAACTGATCCAGCCGAAGGCCATCTCGTCGATGGTCCGGCTGCCGCCGCCCGTCCAGTTCAGCGCGTCCACGTTGCCGCGATGCGACTCGGTGTTGTCGTGGTAGCTGATGACGTGCAGCTTCGTGCCGGCGGGATAGACGGGCTGGGCGTCGTCCGCGTAGTTGTAGACGATGTGCCAGTTGAAGTCGAAGTTGACGCAGCTCACCATCTCGGTCGTCGAATTCGGATAGATGAGCTCGAGGCACTGCCGCTTCCCGAGGAAGTGCATGTGCGGCTGGAAGCCGGTCAGCTTGCCCGGCAGGTACATCGTCGCGTAGCCGTCGTGCCGCGTGACCTGCCCGGCCGGAATGTCGAGCTCGCCGGCCTGCCCGAGCTGCCGCGAGTAGAGGATCTTCTCGGGGACCTCGCCCTCCGGATAGAGGACCAGCCCCAGATCCGTACGGTCGACCACTTCCTCGCCGATCGAGTGGTAGTGGAAGCTGAAGCGGACGCGCGAGCCGCCCTCGAAGATCTTGCCGGTGCCGTCGGGGTACTTGTCGGCGTTCTTGCCGACCGCGTACTCGTTCAGGAAGAAGTCGTTGGAGCTGTCGTTGAGCGGCGCGTCAGGATCCGTGACCGCGTAGGTCAGCGCGTGGTGGACGACGCGCAGGTCGCCCGCCTTGGTCTGGATCGCCTTGATGTAGCGATCGTTGGGGATGCCGGAGTCGACGATGTAGTCGCCCCACCAGTCGCCCGCCTCGGCCGGCACGGTGTGCGGCGGCGAGGTGACGACGACGTCCGGCTCGATCTCCCAGGCCCCGAAGTCGGGCAACTCGACGGCCGGCGGCGCATCGGCCGGATTGCCGCGCGGCGCGCCGGCATCGGCCCAGGCCGCGACGAGGTCGATCTCCGCCTGCGACAGCGAGCGGTCCTGCTTGAAGTCCTGGATGCCGACGTTCGGGTCGACGTGCCACGGCGGCATCTCGCGGGCGACGACCTTGTTCCTGATGGAGCGCGCCCAGGGCCGCGACTCCTGGTAGTTCATCAGCGACATCGGCGCCATGTTGTTGGGCCGGTGGCAGACCTGACACGAGCGCTGCAGGATCGGCTCGATGTCCTTGTGGAAGGTCACGTCGCCCGCCTGCGCCGCGGCGACGCCGGGGAGCAGCACCACGACCGCGGCCGCCGTCGCGACCAGCATCAGTGCGGCTTTCTTCATCTGAACACCTCCAGGCGCGACACGGGAGCGTGTGGCGCGTACAGTACCGCCCGACTGGATTCGAAGCATTAGTCTAGCGTCATCGCCGGTCGCGAATCAACCTCTCGGCGCCAGGAGGCAGGACTATCCCACGCTCGGGCGCATCTGCGGCCCTGTCGATGGTCGAGGCGATGGCGGGCAGGGGTTCCGATCTCGTTGATGCGTAGCTGCTGACCGTGCTGTTGACTCCCGGGATGGATCGGCGCTCTGTGGCGAGGGTTCAGCGGTCGGGAGGCCGACGAGGCGGGCAGACGGGTCCTGGAGGACGGACGTCGGACGTGGGTTCAGGGTTGCAGGAGAGCGTCGAGGGCCGCTTGGTGGCGGAAGGCGAAGTGCCGGGTGGCGGCGGCGATGCTGTCGAAGCCGGTACGGTGCAGGATGATTGCGAGCGCGATGTTGGTGCAGATGGCGTTGTTGACGGGGGCGAACCGGGTGCGGGCGAGGCAGGCGTCTTCGGCGAAGGTGGTGTCGCGGATGTGATGGTTGACTTCGACGGCCC
>WTFV01000266.1 GCA_011523845.1 Acidobacteriota bacterium
GAGAGCCTCGAACCGTCCGAACCGGCGCGCTGACCGCGCGCATCGAGCGGGAAACGCACCCGGCGGCGCCGCGGTCAGCGTCGCAGGGGGAACAGGAACTGACGCGCTCCTGCACGGACAGGCAGCTGTCAATGCGCCGAGCAGCACGCGTCACGCACAGGCCCGGGCCGTCGGCTTCGGATCGCCGGTGCGGGGCGCTGGCGTCGCCCCCGACCAGCAGCCCTGCACGGCGGCTGCGCGGGAATTCGTGCGCCGGCAACTGCGGTCCGGATGGCAGGCCCGGGATCGCCCGGACCGCAATGCGGGGCCGGATGCCCCCTTTCGAACGCCGCACGAAAATTGTGGGCGGCGGCCCACATTTTCCCCGGCGGCGGATCCGGCCTGAATGGGCACGCCGTCTCGCCATGGCCGCGCATGACCCGGCCAGCATCACAGGGACGGGCGGTCCGCACGCACCGAGCCCCGGCCACCGAGCGTCCGAACTCTTCAGGGCCTGGATCGACACGCCGTGGGACCTGCCCGCGTCAGCGCCCGAATGGCCCGACGACGTCGTCATGCCCGAGAAGATGCACGTGGTCGCGATCGAGAGGTTCGGGAAGTACCGCGTGGACGCCGCCATCAACTCCCGCAACCTGATCCAGCGGCTCAAGACCACGGTGAACATCGAGTTCAGCGACTTCGGTGGCCGTCTTCGAGGCGCTCGGGGACGAGGAGCGCAGCCTGCAGGTCATCGACAGATCACGAAGTTGGCCCCGGACAAGCCGATCCGCTGGGTGATCGCCTCGCACCCGCACTTCAATCACATCGGGGGGCTGCGCACGTTACCTGCACGTCGGATCGACCCTCGTCACCCACATCCTGAACCTGGAGTGTCCGACGACGAACGCAACGACACCGCCGAGCAGGGTCTCGACGAGGCGACGCTCGACCGTGGGGCGGCGTCCATCCGGATCCTGCCCACCGCCGGAGACGCCGCACTGACCGCACGCGCCGAGCAGGAAGACGCCCAGTGGACAACGGTCCATACCAACCGAGCCGCACTGACCCGGCGCCGAGCAGAACGCAACGGCCACAGGCGCCGAGCAGCAACCGCGGGCCATTGAGCCGGGGGCCGCCCGCATGATCCTGACGGCCACGAGCCGTATCGAGGGGAGCCCGGTCCCGAGCATCACGACCTGGTGCTCGGCGAGCCATCGGCGGCTCGAACGTCCTTGAGCAGCGGCATCGAGCACCACGCCGGTCAGCAGCAACGCGGCCGCACCGGGCAGGACGACCTCCTCCCGCACACAGCCGCCCGCGGCCGCCCGCACTGAACGCCTCTCGGGAGCGAGCCGGCACGCAACCGGATACCCGCCTCGATGGGCGCACACGGCGGCGCCCCGGCAATGCCGGTGAGCGCGCACACGGCAGCGCGCATCCGTGGAGATCCGGGCCGACGCGCCGGCCGCGCGCATCGAGCAACAGCCTCGGGCCGCCAAGCAGTACGCCTCTCGGGCGACCACACCTGGCAGCACGCCGATCAGGACCGAGTCCACACCGAGCAGGACACCTTTCCTCAACGCACCCGGTGCGGCGCCGTTTCAAGACGCTACGCCCGGACCACCGACAGCGCCCTGCACGCACACAGACGCCCAGCTTCAGGAACGCGCCGAGTACAGCGACTTCAAGCGCCGCCAGTACGCACCGAGGGCAATGCCCCCGAACGCCTGCGCACCGAGCGGTCCTCGCGCCGAGCACAACGTACAGCCCGAACGCACCGGGTCCGCCGTGGCCGGCGAGCGGTACGCCACCCGGCATCCCGCCGAGACGGCCATCTCCAGACAGGCGCCGAGTGTGGCGCGCCCCACGAACCTGCCAGTACCCGCCGAGCGCAACGGCCCCGGGAAAGTTGCGCCGGCCGGGAACAAAACGCGCCGGTGCGCCGTCTAACAGCCCGTGCGGCACCGAGAAGTACCCCTCTCGGTACCGGCAACCCGATCCGGCCCCGCTCCGACAACCTCCCCACCGCTTCCTCAACCACGTCGAACCGGAGCATTGACCCACCGATCGCTACGCTGGCCATCCCGAGCGAGGGCCACGCCGCGGACCGGCCGTATCCGGATTCTCGTTACGTGCCCGACGATGCGCTCCGAACCGCTCTTGAGCTGGAGCTGGCCGAAGGATGCGCATTCCCTCGCCGCGACGTCGGCGGCGACCGCTCCACCGCCTGCCGAAGGGCCATGAACCAGAACCGCAGGCTGGCCTTGACCGACCTGATGGACACCGCCGCCCGCCGTAAAGCGAACGCCGTGATCGGCGTCGACATCGCCGGCGGCCCGTACCTCCTCCTGTGCCGCATCGGACAGGCCCTGAGGTCTGATGCCGTCCCGCCGGGGACCAGCGCAACCGTATCGAGAGCGAGGCGCACCTGCGCCGCGGCAACCGCGTGCTCCCGCTCGGCACGCACGGCCGAGACCGACGCTTCATGCGCCCGCGCCACTTCGGCCGATTCGACCGCATGCGCCGCCCGGACCCGCTCCAGAGCTTGATCCGAGAGTCCATGGCAAGTCGCCGGCATCGCCTGTCGTCAGGCTCCGGGCCAGGCAGCCCAACGCCGCGGCGCCGCTCGGGTGCGAGACAGCCAACGCATGGATAATCGCGGCCCGGTTCCTGCCGACGATGGCGCCCATCGACGCGATGAGCCGGTCGAGCAATTCCGCCGTGTCGTTTGGAAGCCGCAGCAGCACAGCCGGACCGGGTGTCCTGCGCCCAGCATTACCCATAGGGAGAGCATAGGCACGCGCACGCCGGGGAGGTCAACACCGTCGTCCACCGCCCGCATGGAACCCCGCGGATCGGACGGACGCCCCTGAAGAGCGCGCCCGGCCTCGAGCGTGAGCGGACCAAGCCGCTCAGACGGACCGCTCGAAGGCGGCGAGAGAGAATGCAGCGCATACGTCCAAAGTGAACTGGGGCCGGAATATAGTTCGCTGGTGGGCCCGATAACGACACGCTGGGCGATGCGTCCCGACTGCGGGTACCGAGAAGTGTACTTCTCTGTGCCGGGCACGCTGATTCTAGCCCGGAAACACTGAGTTGTCCAGTAGATGGCCTTAAGGAGCGTTTTGAACGCTCAAAGTCGATCGTTCAGAGGGTGAGCGACCCCGGTTCCGGGGTCGCTCACCCAATGTTTTTCCCTGCGGGAAGGCTGGATCCGCGATCACGCTGTCACCGTGAAGTGCAATGGCACTGGTCGGCGGAAAGCATGGGCCCAGTGCGCTTCGGCGGCATGGCCCCAGTTCCGGCCGTCGATGGCCCAGTTCTCGATTCTCAGGGGAGAGAGAGGAACCCCTGGGTTCGGCCCGCACGGAGCCGCAGATCACCGTCGCAAGCGAACGCCTTCGAGCGACTGACGAGGACGCGGCTCATCCATCAACACGGCGAGCAACGCGTGCATCAGAGGCGGGGACGGCGTGGATCTGCTCAGGCTCGGAAGTACAGCGGGGCGAACACGACCGCGATTGCCAGCCGGGTCGTACTCGGGGACCGGTGCGGCCGTCAGCCGCCACCGGCGTTGAACACCCGGTTCGCAGCTCGCCGACCACCGTGCGCCGCAGGGATGTCGCCGAAGATGTGCTCCTGGATGCTCTGGTTGAAGAGGTACGTCACCTCCAACAACGTCGTGATGGCGCCGCTGTTCCATTTCACACCGAAGCTGCCGTTCACGAGGGTGCAACCCTCCGAGTAGCCGTGATACTCCGGCCAGAGCACGTCCGGCCAGAACGCGGCGGTAGCCGAGCTCACGGACGCGTTCCCGAGGAATTGCGGTCCGTCGAGAGAGGCGCCCTTGTTGACCCGGTGCGTCGGGGGCAGGGCGAGTCTCTGCGGCCGGTACGGGTTGTCCGACTCGAGAACCTCCGGATCGCCTGCCGGCAGCGACGCGGCCGCGGACGTCGGGGCTGGAGAACATGTTCTCCCCCCGGTAGTCGCCGTGGATGAGAGGTCCTGGGCCCGGGCGCGACCGCCGCGCGGTGATCCTCGGTCCCAGGGCCTCGACCAGCCAGCGGGTCTGCGGGGAGAAAGAGTCGCCGAAGCGCTCGAGACCAACCGGAACGCACAGCAGACAGGCGATCTGCATGAAGGGCCGGACCTTCGGGCCGAGGATGTCGCTGCACCCTGCCAGGGCCGGGTGCAGCGACCGCGCCCCAGAACTGCCCGTGCAGTGCGGCCGGCAGCTTGACGATGACGGTGGCGGGGTTCGGCCGGAGATGATGTGCGACATGCTGGTGACCCTGACATGTCCGCAGTCGGAGTCGTCCACCGCCGCCGCCTCCTCGAAGACGCGGCCGGCCGGCCATCTCGCCGGCTTGCCAACGGCCCGACCGGATGCGTTCAAGACCAACGCCCACCGGTCGAAAGCGATGCTCTCGACATCGCCCGGATCGGACCCCTCCAGAGAGACTGACCAAGAGTGAGATACTTGCGCAAGGGAGACCGCGCCCATGAAGGCCATCACACCGCTCCTCTGTACCTCGATCCGGCGTGGCATCGCCACGGTACTGTTGCCGTTTTCAGTTGCCGCGACGGCGTCCGCCCAGCCGACAGGCGGAATCGAAGGCTCGGTCGTTGACGCGAACGGCGACCCGCTGCCCGGCGTCGTGACGACGGTGATCGGCCCCGGCGTCCGTGACGAGCAGGTGACAGGCGCCGACGGCTCCTACGCAGTGACCGGTCTGGCGGCCGGCGATTACCGCGTGACGGCGATCCTGCCGGGCTTCGAGACCGTGGACCTCCCGGTCGCCGTGGCTGCGGGCGCCACCGCGATGGTCCCGATCGTCCTGCAGATCGCGCGCCTGCTCGAAACGGTCAGCGTCGTCGCCGAAGAGCCTCGCATCTTCGCGCGCAACGTCGTCGCCGAGCCGATGATGATGCAGCAGTCCGACATCACCGGCGTCACGTCGGTGGTGGACAACCTCCCCGGGGTGTCGGTGCAGGAGGGAGACGCGTACGGCTTCGACGACTGGTCGAGCAACGTCGCCGTGCGCGGCTTCCAGGTGACGATCAACGAGGCGCAGATCGGCACGACCATCGACGGCTTCCCGAACGGCACGTCCGACTACTGGAGCGGCTCGAAGGCGAACCGGTTCATCGACCCGATGAATCTCGGCGGGGTCGAGGTGTCGCAGGGGACGGCCGACATCGCCTCACGCTCGGTCGAGGCGCTGGGCGGCACGTTCGACTACCTGACCGACGATCCGGCGGCGGAACGGACCTACACCGCGTCGTCCACGCTCGGCGAGAACGAGGGGCAGCGGTTCTCCATGCGGGTCGACACGGGGCCGCTGTTCGGCCGAGACACCCGCGCCTGGATCGCCGCGGTTCGCCAGGAGGCGACCGACTGGGTCGAGGGCTCGGCGCGCAACGAGCGGGAGCACGTTGCCGCCAAGCTCGTCTCGTCGCACGGACGCCTCGATCTGACCAGCTACCTCTCGTACGACAGCATTCACGAGGATGTCTACCAGCGGCTCTACGGCGATGCCGACTTCCGGGCCAACCCGCGCTGGGACCGCCTGGTCGGCGAGTGGCCCGGCGTGCCGTACCTGAACCAGTTCTACCGTCCCGGCTGGCAGACGCGGCGGAACAACACGTTCGGCTACCTGAAAGCGGACTGGTCGTTCAGCGACGTGACCTCGCTGAGCCTGGGCGGCTATTTCCACCGCAACCGGGGCCGCGGCGACTGGCTGCCGCCCTACATCGCCGACGTTACCGACGACGGCGGCGGCCCGGAATCGGAGCTGATGGGCGGAACGCCTGTTCTGGGCGGCTCGCAGCTCGGGCTGATCCGTTTCGTGAGCCCGGACGGCGCCGCCGTCGGGCCGATGCCCGGGTGCACCTCGTCCTACATCTTCAACTACTACGGCTCGGGGGGCCCGGCGGTCGACCCGGCGTGCCACCCCGGGGCCACCGCGGTGCAGTCCTACCGCCACAGCCACTACGGCAAGGACCGCGCCGGCGTTACCCTCGACGAGGAGTGGTTCACCCCCATCGGAGTCGCGGGCAGCACGTTGCGCGCCGGCATCTGGTACGAGAACACGCGGCGGGACCTGGGACGCGACTGGCACCAGATTCTGGATCCGACGCTCAGCTTCAACTGGAACGAGCAGCCCTACTGGCAGCAGTACGACTGGCAGTTCCCGCAGCACGTCTTCAAGTGGTACGTGGAGGAGACGGTCTTCGCCGGGCCGTTCGCGCTGAGCGGCGGCGTCAAGCAGTACCTGGTCGGCGTGTCGCGCGAGGACCTGTTCAATGTCGATCCGGACCTGGAGGTCGATTCGGACTCGGACCTGCTCTTCTCCGGCGGCGTGACCTACGAGACGCCGGTCGAGGGTCTGGACCTTTTCGCCGGCTACGCGGAGAACTTCAAGGCGATCAGCAGCCTGCTGCTCGAGGTGCCGGGGCGGAGCCTCGACCTGCTCGAGCCCGAGACCGCCTCGAACGTCGACGTCGGGCTGCAGTACGCAGGGGACCGGCTGGCACTGAGCGCCACCTGGTACGCGATCGACTTCCAGAACCGTATCTTCTACCTCGGGCCCGCAACGGCGACCGGTCCCAACTACCTCATTCCGGGCGGCGGCGCCTACTTCAACGCGGGTGGCATCGACACGAGCGGCATCGAGTTTTCGGCGACGGTCCAGATGCCGCGCCAGACGTCGTTCTACACCGCCTTCACGTTCAACGACTCGCAGTACATCGGGAGCGGCGACCCGCTCGTCGACGCCGACCAGGGCATCGTGGCGGGGACCGACGTTACCGGCGTGCCGGACCGGCTGTGGGTCGTCTCGCTCGACCGGAGCGGTCCGCTCGGCGTGGGGCTGAGCGCCAAGTACACGTCGTCGCGGCGCGTCAGCCTGAGGTCGGACTGGTACGCGGACGCCTACTGGCTGGTGGACGCCTACGTCAGCTTCTCGGGCGAGGCGTTGAGCGACCTGCTCCGGTCGACGGAATTCGCGATCGTGGCGAACAACCTGCTCGACAAGCCGTACCTCTCCGCTATCACCGAGAACGCAGCGTGGCTCGGCGCGCCACGTACAATCTCGATGACCGCGACCGTCTCCTTCTGACGGCGACGCTACTGAACCAAATGATACTTGATCTGGTCGAAGCGATCGCGGGCGAAGGAAAACACGAAGAGCAGCGGCTCCGGACCAGTGCATCGGAGCGCGTGGCAGGCATTGGCAGGGATGTAGATGGCGCAGCCGGGGCCGACCGCGGTCGTGTCATCGTCGATCTCCATCTCCCCTCGACCGCTGACGATGTAATAGGTCTCCTCGGGCTCGTGGCGATGAGGTAGCAGATGCGCGCCAGGCGCGAGTTGCGCCACGCCGGTGACGAGTCCCCGGCTCGCCGTACGTTCGCCGGTGATCAGGAGCTTCCAGCGGATCGCGCTCCTGGAAGCGAGCGTGGGGTCGCTCCAGCATTCCCAATCGAGCGTGGCTTGGTCGACAACAGCAGGTCTAGTAGGCGTATTCATGGACCATCCCTACCGGTCTTCTGGGCGTGCGCGCGGCGGCCATCACTGATTGGCACGTCCGTCACCCCCGACGTTGGGAAAGCGGACGGTCGAATGCCGGCGGATGCGACCGTCCGCCCGACGGCGCTCGAGGCAGTTGCTCTGGCGCGTGATTCGAACGGTTTGCCGATTCAAGGCGACCCGACCTTCCTGCAGCCATGCCGGTACACCTCCCGGTCGCGGCCACGGCCCTGCGTCTTCGGTCCCGTCACCTGTCGGCGCTCATCTGCAGGACCGCCTCGACCGTCGCCCGCCCCATGACGTCGATCGCCTCGTCGATCTGACCTGTCGGTGCGAGGTAAGGGCCGGAGCAAAAATAACTTCCGTTTTTCGTCACATGGGTTCGATGGTGT
>WTFV01000185.1 GCA_011523845.1 Acidobacteriota bacterium
GTGCCCGCAGTACGCCGGCTGCGCGTAGCCTGTCGCGATGCTCATCTGCCGGCAGTCCAGTGCTTCCCACCACAACTGGATGCTGTCGTATTCGCCGCCGATTTCCATGGCGGCCATGTTGACGACCGACTTCTCCGATTCGCCCAGGTCGGCGTACATCGCACAGTAGCCGCTGTCCATTCCCGAGGCCATGATGGCCGGGTCGTACTCGTTGACCGCGGCGTTCATCCGGGGACAGTCGAGGCTGTCCCACCAGCCCGCGACGTTGTCGAACGAGGCGGCCTGGGCAGAGCCCCCGAATACCGACAGGCCCACGAGCACGACGGCGGACACGAAGCATCCACGGGTCATCGACTGCATCTGCGTAATCCCCCTCGGAGTTGACCAGCGTGTTGGACCGGATTCGACATCGTGAAGAGGAGAGTATACAAAATTGTCGTTGCGGGCCGGCATGCGGCGTCGGCCCGTCAGCGAGAGCCGTCGGGGTAGGAAGGCATTTCGGGTTCCAGTTCGACGTGGACCGCGTCGGCCACCCGGTTGATGTAGTTGAAATAGCCGATGACCTGGACGGCGTGGTGAATGGCGGCGTCGTCGAGTCCGGCGGCCCGCAGCGGTTGCAGGTCGGCCCGGGTCATGGCGGCGGGCGTCCGCGTGAGCCTGTCGGCGTAGGCGCACAGCGCCCGGTCGGCCGCGTCGAGCGGCGCGTTGCGCCAGTCGGAGAGGACCGCGTCGGCCAACGCCGTGTCGCCTCCCTCTGTCGCGATCTCGGCCCGGAGATCGTCGGCGTGCGACAGCATTCAATAGTGGCAGTCGTTGACGCGGCTCACCACCGTGGCGAGCATTTCGCGCTGCCGGCCCGAGAGGTGGCCGGCGTCGGTCTTCATGATGGCGAGGTAGAGCCCCATGGAGGCGTCCAGCATCTGCGGGTGCAGGCTCATCGCGCGCACGATGCCGAACACGCGGCCGGCGCGTTCGACGGCCTGCCGGTAGGTTCGCGCCAGGCGCCCGGCGGCCTCCTCGACGCCGACGGTACGGATCCAGGTCATGGATCGAATGTTACGCGGAGGCGACCGTCCGGGCCGCGTCGAGGAAGGCCGCCGCGGCATGCGAACGCTCGCCCGTGCGCCGGTACACGAGGCGGATCTGGCGAGGGAGTCGAAGCTGGGCGACCTTGACCGCGGCCAACTGCCCGCGGGCGATCTCCGCCAGGGCGCAACGTTTCGGCAACAGGGCCACGCCGAGGCCCATCTCCACCGCACGCTTGATCCCGTCCAGGCTCGGCAGTCCGATCTGGATGTTGATCGTGGTGTGCCGCTGCTCGTACAGCCGCAGCACGCGCTCGCGCGCGGGCGACGCCTCGTTGTGGGCGATCACCGTCTGGCGGCCGAACTCCTCCATGGTGATGCGCGGTCGCGCGGCCAGCGGATGCCGCGGATCGATCAGCATCACGAGCTCGTCCTCGCCGAGCGAGAGAGACTGCAGGCCCCGTTCGCGGGGCGGAAAGGTCAGCACGCCGAAGTCCAGCGACCGGCTGAGCACCTCCTTCGCCACCTGCCGGGCGGAGACACGGCGTACCTCGACCTGCGCGTGAGGATGGTCCAGGCGGAAGCGCTCGACGACCGGAAGCAGGACGTGCACGGCGCCCTCGTTGGCGCCGATCAGCACGCGGCCCCGCCGCAGGTCCTGCAGCTCGCGCACCGCGCTCTCGGCCTCGGCCTTGAGCGCCGTCAGGCGTTGCGCGTAGTCGAGCAGCAGCTCGCCCGCCTCGGTCAGCCGGCCCCCTTTCGACGACCGGTCGAACAGCCGCTCGTCCAGCTCGTCCTCCAGTCGCCTGATCGCCTGGCTGACGGCCGGCTGCGTCCGGTGCAGCCGCTCCGCGGCGCGCGAGAAGCTCCGCTCGGCGGCGACGGCGAGGAAGACCTGCAGCTCGGCGAGATCCATGGTGCTCGAAGAGGCAGCCCGTGCGGGCGGAGAGGTCCGTTCCCGTTTGCGGCAGGTGGTGCCCCGCGCCGGATCCGCCACGGCCCGCCGTCCGATACTATAGCGTGGAGTTATGGAGACGATGCGTCGATAAGCTGGACACATCAAGCTGCCGGTTTGCCCGCAGGCGTTCGGCCGGTCGCCCAGGAGTCCGGGCGCCGGCCTCTCAGTCGACGACGTAGCTGAAGAGCTTGAACTCGCCCTCGCGTTCGAGGATGGAGCCGAACAGCGCGAGGCGCGCCGTTTCGCCGTCTTCGTCGAGCAGGTCGAGCACCGTCTCGCGATGCACGCGGTAGGTCCGGTACGGCGTCGCCTCGCCCTCGAATGCCACGCGGACGAGCTCGTAGCGCCTTCCCCCGTGGCGTGCGAGGAGCCGGCGCAGCGCATTGCCGCTCTTCTGATGCAGGTCGCCCCAGGCGTAGTCGAACGGCACGCCGCGCTCGGGCCGGCTCGACGGCAGGTCGGGCCAGACGGCGGTCCGGAACTCGAGCTCGGAGAGCGCCAGGCTCGCGAGCGTGTCGGCGTCGCCGTCGGCCAGGGCCGCCAGCACCGCCTCGCTCAGCGCCTCCGGGGAGGGGAGCGTGTTGTGGAGCGGCGACAGCGAAGCGTCGTCGACACCGGCGCCGCAGCCGGCCGCCGCCCACACGACGATTAGAGAGGCGCCTAGTTGATGGCGAAGTCCGTCCATCCGATGTACCAGTCTTCCTGGCCGGACCCGGGGGGGCCGACGGCCCCGATGAAGTTGGCGATCTCGAAGAAGCCGTCGTTCGGCGGCACGGCAGGCGCGATCTCGCCGGTCAGGGCCGGCGACCCGGACCGCGGGGCGAAGTTGCGGGTCGGATCCAGCAGGTCGAAGGGGCAGAACGGACAGAGGTGGGAGGGCTCGCCGAGAAGCGGATCGATGAAGTCCACCTCGTTCGCGCCGGTCACGAACTCCAGGGTCGAGATCGCCGCCTCCGCGTCGTCGTCGTCCGGCTTGAAGTTGCCCATGCAGCCCTCGACGAGGCAGTTGCCGTAGACCAGCCCGCTCTCGAGCGTCAGCTCGCCGTTGGCCACCTGGTCGAAGGTGGCCGGGTGGTCGATGTCGATCGCCGCCTCCTTGAAGCCGGTGACGATGAAGTTGCGGATGGTGGCCGCCGTGCCCTCGCGGAGCAGCATGCCGATGTCGCTCTCGTCGCCGGGGAAGTCGTAGGGGTCGCCGATCAACGTCACGTTGTAGAGGGTCGGGTCGGAGCGGGGCGTCAGGTTGTTGTTGTCGCCGTTGTTGTCCGACTCGAAGCCGTTGTCGGCGTCGTCGCCCATCTGCATGGCGATCATGAACTGGCCCTTGCCCTGCCAGCCGTCGGTCCAGTCGAAGCTGTCGTCCGCGATCGCGAAGCAGATGACGTGCTTCACCTCGACCGTGCCGCCGAAGAACTCCAGGCCGTCGTCCTTGTTGAGCTTCACCATGATGTGGTCGACCTCGGTGTTCCGGCCGACCCCCTGGAACGCGATGCCGTTCAGCTCGTTGTCCGGACTGAACTCCGTGCCGGCGAACTCGACCCGGACGTAGTAGAGGTGCCCGCTGTCGTCATCCGGATCGTCGCCGCCGTAGATGCCGGTATCGCCTTCGCCCTCGCCCTCTCCGCCGGGCACGTTGAGGGGCGCCCGTCCGTTGATGATCAGGCCGCCCCAGTCCGCCCGCGCGCGCTCGCCGGGCTCCTGGTCGCTGCTCATGACGATGGGCGCCTCGGCGGTTCCGTTCGCCAGGATCTGTGCGCCCTGCGCGATGATGAGCGTGCCGTTGGTTTCGGACCGGCCGAAGATCCGGGTGCCGGCCTCGATCGTCAGGCGCGCCGGCTCCTCGACGAACACGGCGCCGTCGAGCAGCCAGAGCGAGTCCGCGGTGAACGTCATGTCGGCGGTGATCCGCCCGCCGACGATGCAGAGCCGATCGTCTTCATGCGGCTGGCAGTCGATGTTGGCCTGGGCGGACGTGGATGGACCGATCCACGCGACGGCCGCGGCCAGCGCGCCCGCCGCGAGAACGTGGCGTCCCGATCGCCGCACGGTCGGATTCCGAATCATCGTTCGTCTCACCCCTGCTGCCTGACAGCCGGTGGCGAAAGCCCCGCTGCATTCGAGCGGCGATGCATCCCGCGTGGGCGGCGTTGCTCCTCGGTCGAATATGCCCGATATGCTCCCTCGTCGCGCCTTGCCACGCGGGCGCCTCGCCGCTCTCGGTGCGACGCGGGGTTCCACCACGGACTGTCGAGAATTCCAGGTCATCGCTGATTTCGCCTCTGCTGTGCGCTCGCGGCGCCCGCGTCTCCGCTACGGGTGATAGGTGACTCCGAAGCTCATGGACCGCCCCAGGTTGAAGACCCGCTGCAGGGGTCCGTCGCCGCCCTGCGTGTACTCGAAGGGCTGATCGGTGAGGTTCGTGAACGCCACCCTGAGGCTGGCCCGCTCGAAGCGCTTCGCGAGGACGAAGTCGACCGAGTGGCGTCCCTTCTCGATGATGTCCGGCAGTCCCAGTGAGCCGACGTCGCTGATCCGGTCGTCGAAGTAGTTGAACAGCAGGCGGCCCGAATAGCCCATGCCGCGCAACTCGAACAGCGCGTTGAACAGGTTCGGCGAGGTCCCCGCGAGCGGGCGTACCAGCGACGTCTGCACCTGCCGTGCGGCGGGCGACAGCGTCACCTCGGAGTCGACGTAGGTGTAGTTGGCGCCGACCAGCACGTACGGGCCGACGAGCGAGCGCGCCTCCAGCTCGATCCCCGCGTTCCTGGCGGTGTCGGCGTTGGTGAACGACGTGCGCAACTGCGCGGTCGGCTCGACGGTCCGTTCGATCGGGTCGTCGAACTGCTTGTAGAAGAAGCTTGCCGACAGTACTTCCTCGGCCCCGGGGAACCACTCCCAGCGCAGGTCGAGGTTCTGAATCAGCGACTGGTTCAGGTCGGGGTTGCCGACGATGGCCCGGCCGCCGACGACGTCGGTGAACTCGAACGGCGAGACCTCGCGGAACTCCGGCCGGTTGACCGTCTGGCTGTAGCCGAGCCGCACGTTCTGATCGGCGCGCAGCGCGTAGACGAGGTTGACCGCCGGGAACAGATCGGTCTCGTCGAGCGAGGCGCGCTGCACGTCGGCCGTCTGCTGGTCGATGGTTCCGGAGAACGGGTCCAGGGTCTCCACGTCCTGGCGGAACTGCTCCACGCGCGCCCCGGTCACGAGGCGCGTCGAGGCCGAGAGGGGAAGGTCGACCATCCCGTAGAACGACGTGACCGTCTGCGCGGCGTCGTAGCGGTCGGTTCCGCGGGTCTCCTCCTTGAGCTCGAATGCCTCGCCGATGTTCCCGGTCGTGAAGAGCTGCTCGGCCGGCAGCGAGAGATCGACGCGCGCGGCGCCCCGGCTCGCGAAGCTGCCGAGCCGATGGCTGAGATCGCGCGCGCCGCTCGCCCCGGCGAAGAGGGGAAGGTCGACCATCCCGTAGAACGACGTGACCGTCTGCGCGGCGTCGTAGCGGTCGGTTCCGCGGGTCTCCTCCTTGAGCTCGAATGCCTCGCCGATGTTCCCGGTCGTGAAGAGCTGCTCGGCCGGCAGCGAGAGATCGACGCGCGCGGCGCCCCGGCTCGCGAAGCTGCCGAGCCGATGGCTGAGATCGCGCGCGCCGCTCGCCCCGGCGAAGAGGCCGCCGAGGCTGCGCGGCACGAAGCGCAGCCGGCGCGAGTGGAAGTCGCGGCTGCGGTCGATGGTGTTGCCGCCGAACTTCACCTGCGAGGCCAGGCCGTCCCACTGCTCGAAGAGCGTGCTCCAGTTGGCGCTGCTCTCGATCGTGTCGTCGGTCAGATCGTTGAACTGCCGCAGGCCGCTCTGGGACTCGTCGGCGAGAACGAACGCCTGGCGCGCCGGATCGGACTCGTAGAGGACCTCGCGCAGATCCGGTTCCTCGCGGTCGGCGCGCGACAGGGCGATCTTCCAGTCCAGCCGGCTGTTCGACAGGGTGGGGAAGAGGTGGTCGCCGCCCACGTGGTGGCTGGCGATCCGTTCCTCGACCCACCACAGCCGCTGGTTCCGGATGTCGTTGCCGGCGTCGTCGTTGTAGCCCTGGAACCGGCGGGTCTCGTTGGTCCCGACGTGCGTGTAGAAGTTGTCGAAAGACAGCCGCTGGTTCGGGGTGAACTGGTAGGCGACGTTGCCGACCGCGCCGACGGTGCCCGACTGCTCGGTGGTCTCGAAGTCGTAGGGTCCGTTGAACGGCTCGATGCCGCCGCTGCCGACCTTGTAGAAGGTCCGCTGCTCCTCGGTGAACTGCGAGTCCTGCGCGTGGCGCAACGTGGCGACGATGCCCAGCTTGCCGAAACGGCCGCCGAACAGGGCGTGGTAGGACTGGTCGATCGGGAGCGACAGCGGTTGCGGGTCCCAGACGTTGGCGAACTGCTCGCCGATCCGTTCGAGGTCGTCGCCCGAGAAGCCGAGCGTGCCGGAGAAGCGGCCGCCGCGGGTCACCTTGCGATCCGGAAACCCGGTGGGCAACGCCCGCGTGCCGTCGTCGAAACCGAGCCGGTCGCGCCCGCCGCCCGGATAGCCGAGCCCCATCGCGCCCGTGGTCAGGCTGTTCCAGCCGCCGCCCGCCGAGAGCTCGAACGAGGTCGCGTCGGGCAGCTTCATCGGGACGATCTCGACCAGGCCGCCGGCGAACTGCGAGGGCTTGTCCGGGGTGTAGGTCTTGCTGACCTGCACGCTGTCGATGAGGCCCGTCGGAAAGAGGTCGAGCGGCACCACGCGGCGGTCGGGCTCGGTGGTGGGCAGGGTGGCGCCGGCGAGCGTGGTGTTGCTGTAGCGCTCGCCGAGGCCGCGGACGAAGACCGACTGTCCCTCGACGACCGAGACGCCGGTGACGCGCTGCATGGCGTCGGCGGCGTTCGAATCGTTGTTGGCCGACATCTCGATGGCGCCGATGTTGTCCTGCACGGACGGGGCGCGCATCCGCATCATCATCTGGGCGGCCGCGGTCGACGAGTCGGCCTCCAGCGTCGCCGCCGTGACGACCAGCTCTTCGGCGAAGACGTTCGAGCCGAGGGCGATCCGGACCGCCGACAACTGCCCGGCGACGACCTCGACGCTGACGTTCGTCTCGGCGTAGCCGGCCAGGACGATGCGGATGTCGTAGGTTCCCGGCGGCAGCTCCAGGCGGTACCGGCCGTCGAGGTCGGTGTAGGCGATGTGCCCCGTGCCGACCGCCTCGACCGGAACCCCGGGGAGCGTGATGGCGAGGTTCTGGTCGATGACCTCGCCCGCGATCCAGCCGACCTCCTGGGCTTGCGCCGGCGCCGCCGCGACGAGCGTCGACGCCAGGATGGACCCGATCGTTCTGCGCATGTGATTCCGTTCTCCGATCCGCTGGCATGGCACCGGCTGGGCGCACCGGAGGTCCGCCGCCGACGAGACGGAAAGACGATACCGGCGGGGTGTATCCGGTCCATGGCCGGTTCGTTAAATCAGCGTAAACGTGTGGCGCGGGGCGCCGGCCGGGTTCCGGGGCGGCGGAGCCTTGCGGCCGAAAGCCGTACGGCGGCATCCGTTCCCAGGCTGCGGACGGCGAACCGCCGTATAAGAATTGTTGATTACAGGGTAATGATTATAACTTTGACTTTGGCCGGGCAAGCCGGGCTAGAGTAGAAGGAACCCATACACTCAGGCGGGAGCACGCATGGCCAAGGACAAGTTGATCATCTTCGACACCACGCTGCGCGACGGCGAGCAGTCGCCCGGCTTCTCCATGAACACGGACGAGAAGATCCGCCTCGCACGCCAGCTCGAGGCGCTCGGCGCCGACATCATCGAGGCCGGCTTTCCGATTGCGTCCGACGACGACGCGCACGCCGTGCAGCTCATTGCGCAGCAGATCCGGCGTCCGGTGATCGCGGCCCTCGCGCGCTGCAACCCGGCCGACATCGAGCGGGCCGGCGAGTCGCTCCGTCCGGCGGAGCGCTCGCGCATCCACACCTTCATCGCCACCTCGGACCTGCACCTGGAGCGCAAGCTGCGGATCGGCCGCGACACGTGCCTGCAGGCGGTCACCGACGGCGTGACCCAGGCCCGCGGCTACACCGACGACGTCGAGTTCTCGGCCGAGGACGCGACCCGCAGCGACATCGATTTCCTGTGCCGCGTCGTCGAGACGGCCATCGAGGCGGGAGCGACGACCATCAACCTGCCGGACACCGTCGGCTACTGCACGCCGGAGGAGATAGAGGAGTTCTTCACGGAGGTGCGCGGCCGGGTGAGCGGCGCCGATCGCGTCGTCTTCAGCGCGCACTGCCACGACGACCTCGGACTGGCGGTGGCCAACTCGCTGGCCGCGATGCGGGCCGGGGTGCGTCAGGTGGAGTGCACCATCAACGGCATCGGCGAGCGCGCGGGAAACGCTTCGCTGGAAGAGATAGTCATGGCGACGCGGGTCAAGCCCGACCGGCTGCCGTACACGACCGAAATCGACACCACCCAGCTCGTCCGGACGAGCCGGCTGCTGTCGGAGCTGACCCAGGAGCCGGTGCAGGCCAACAAGGCGATCGTCGGCCGTAACGCTTTCGCCCACGAGGCCGGCATCCACCAGGACGGTGTGATCAAGGATCGCCGCACCTACGAGATCATGACGCCGGCGGACGTCGGCGTGGAGTCGACGCTCGTCCTCGGCAAGCATTCCGGAAGGCACGCGGTGAAGAAGCGCTGCGAGGACCTCGGGCACGAGCTGAGCCGCTTCGAGCTCGATCGGGTCTACCGCGAGGTGATCGCCCTGGCCGATCGGCAGAAGTCGGTCAGCGACGACGACGTGGCGGCCATCGTAGGACGCGTCGTTTCGGCTGCGCCGGCTGTCGTGGCCGGCGAGGGCGTCGCCTGATCTGCGGAGCTGTCGCCGATGCACGCCACCATCGCACTGCTCCCCGGGGACGGGATCGGTCCGGAAGTCGTCGCCGCCGCCGCAGACGTCCTCGAGGCGGTCGCCGGCCGGCGCGGCCACACGTTCACCCTGACCCGCTCGCCGTTCGGAGCCGCCGCCCTGCGCGCCGGCGATCCGCCGCTGCCGCCGGCCACGCTCGAGACCTGTCTCGCGGCCGACGCGGTGCTGCTCGGCGCCGTCGGCGATCCGGCCTTCAGCGAGGGTCCGCGCGAGCGCCGGCCGGAGACCGGCCTGCTGGAGTTGCGCAAGGCGCTCGGGGTCTATGCCAACCTGCGTCCGGCGCGGGTCTGGCCGGGACTCGAGGACGGCGGCTCGCTCAGGGCCGAGACGCTGCGCGGCGTCGATCTGCTCATCGTCCGCGAGCTGATCGGCGGCATCTACTTCGGCGAGCCGCGCGGCCGGACGAGCGACCGGCGCGAGGCGTTCGATACGATGCGCTATGCGGCGCACGAGATCGAGCGCATCGCCGCCGTCGCGTTCGAGAGCGCCCGCGGCCGGCGGAAGCTGGTGACGTCGGTGGACAAGGCGAACGTGCTGGAGTCGTCGCGGCTGTGGCGCGAGGTGGTCGCCGAGGTCGCCTCCGGCTATCCGGACGTGCGGCTCGAGCACCAGCTCGTCGACTCGTGCGCGATGCGGCTCGTCTCGGATCCCGGCTCGTTCGACGTCATGCTGGCCGGGAACCTGTTCGGCGACATCCTCTCCGACGAAGCCGGCGCGGTGGTCGGCTCGCTCGGCCTGCTGCCGTCGGCCAGCGTGGGCGGCAGCGGCGGCCTCTTCGAGCCGGTCCACGGATCCGCGCCCGACATCGCCGGACGGAACCTTGCGAACCCGGTCGGGGCCATCGCTTCGGCCGCCATGCTGCTGCGCCACGCGCTCGGCCTGGGCGCCGAGGCCGATGCCATCGAGACGGCGATCGGCGCCGCGCTCGACGCCGGCTGCCGCACGGCCGACCTGGCGCGCGAGGGGGAGTCCTCGCTGAGCTGCACGGAGATGACGCGCGCGATCGTCGACCGGCTCGGTCCCGGTCCGACCGGTGGTTCGCCGCGGCTCCGGAACGGGTAAACGGATGTCGGCGTTCAGGCGTCTGAAAGGCATGTAGGTCAACGGGGGGAATACTTGCCCGATCACCTCATGAGAGTCGTTGGAGTCGTTGCCCGGCACGCGGCGCCGCGGGGCCTGGTGGCGTTGATGGCCGGCCTCGCCGTCGCGGTTCCGGCGCTGTCGTTCGCCCAGCCGGCGTCGCGTTCCACCTACGCGGGGGGCGGGAGCCCGCGGCCGGGCGGCGCGGTCGCCGTCGCTCCGTTCGTCAACATCTCCGCCGCCCCGTCCGACGACTGGATCGGCGCCGGTATCGCCGAGACGGTGTCGGCCGACCTGGAGCGGCTCGACGAGGTGTCGGTGGTCGGTCGCGAGGCGCTGTCGGACGAGGTCGCGACGGCTGCCTTCGATGCTGCGCCGGGGGCCGACGCCGCGGACCGGGAACGCACGTTGCGCGAGGCGAGCCGGCGGCTCGGCGCCGGGTGGCTCGTCACCGGCGCCTACCAGCGGGCGGGCGATCGGATGCGCATAACCGCGCGCCTGGTCGACACGGCGACCGGCGCCGTCGCGACCGGCGTCAAGGTCGACGGTCCGCTCGGCGATCTCTTCGCGCTCCAGGACCAGGTCGTCCACGAGCTCAACGTGGCATTCGACGCGGCGGCGGACGGTTTCGATTCCGGCGCGCCCGGCTTTCCGGCCGGCAACGGGAATGGCAACGGCAACGGCAGCGGCGCGTTCGGCGGCGCCGCGCCGACCGGGCTCGGCGCGCAGGCGCCCGCGGCGGGTCGTGGCGGATCGGCCCGCGCGGCCGGCCGACTCTCTGATCTCCCGCCGCGGGCCGGACGAGGAGAACCTGCCGGCGGGCGTTTCGCGCCGCCCGGGAGCGTCGCACGGCCGGCGCCGTTGCCGCCCGCCGACGTGTCCGGCAGCGTGGTGCTGGGCGGACCGTCCAGGGTAGGGAGCGAACGGGCCCCGGCCGCGGGGCTCGCCGCCGCCGCCGGCATCCTGACCGGTCGTCCCACGCTCCGTCCGACGCGCACGGATGTCCGCCCCGACATCGACGGCCGTCTCGACGATTTGGTCTGGCGGAACGCGCTGCGCATCACCGAGTTCGTCCAGGAGTCGCCGATCGAGGGCGCGCCGGCGAGCGAGGACACCGACGTCTGGATCAGCTACGACAGCGAGAACCTGTACGTGGCGGTGCACGCGCACTACGAGGATCCGGGCATCATGCGGGCGACCCGGGTCGATCGCGACGAGTCGTGGCGCGACGACAACTTCACCGTGTACTTCGACCCGTTCCTGGACCAGCAGCGCGCCTACGCGTTCTCGGTGAACGGCTACAACGTGCAGGGCGACGAGATCATCAACGCGCGGGGTCGCGGCGGCGGCGGTGGCGGCGGTGGGGGTGGCCGTGGCCGCGGCGGCGGCGGCGGTGGCGGGTTCGGCGGCCGGGGCATCCCCTGGGGCGACCGCTCGTGGGACGCGCTGTTCGACAGCGGCGCGCAGATCGTCGACGACGGCTTCACGGCCGAGATGGCGATCCCGTTCAAGAGCCTGCGCTACCCGCAGCGGGGCCGCGACGTGCCGCACCGCTGGGCGTTCCAGGTCGTCCGCGAGATCCGCCAGAAGGACGAGAACGCGGTCTGGGCGCCGATCTCGCGCGGCGTGTCCGGGTTCCTGCCCCAGATGGGGCTGCTCGAGGGGATGACGAACCTCTCGCTGAGCCGCAATCTCGAGATCATGCCGGTGGCGACCGGCATCCAGCTCGGCTCGCTCGATACGTCCAGCGGCGACTACGTCACCGGCAAGGCCCAGCCGGAAGGCGGCGTCAACGTCAAGTACGGCATCACGTCGAACCTGACCGCCGACTTCACGCTCAACCCCGACTTCTCGCAGATCGAGTCCGACCGCCCGCAGATCGAGGTCAACCAGCGGTTCGCCCTCTTCTATCCGGAGCTGCGGCCGTTCTTCCTCGAGGGCGCCGAGATCTTCAACGTGTTCGGGCCGATCAATTTCGTCCACACACGGACCATCCGCGATCCGGACTGGGGCGCGAAGATCACCGGCAAGGTGGGGCGCACGTCGATCGGCTTCCTCGCGGCGAACGACGCCGCGGCCGGCTCGGTGGCCGGACTCGCCGGGCCGCTCGGCGACTCCGCCTCGAACGTCGTCATCGGGCGGGCGCGCTACGACCTCTACGCCGAGTCGCACGTCGGTGCGATGGTGACCAACCGCGACTTCCTGGGCAGCCACAGCCGCATGGCGCTGGTCGACGGCGCGTTCCGGCTCGGTCAGACGCAGGCGCTCGGGTTCGCGGCGGTCCAGACGGACAACCGCGACCTCGACGGCATCGACTCGCGTGGGACGCTGTTCGACGTCAACTACCGGCTGCAGGGCCGCCACTGGAACATCTTCAACGGCACCTACCTGCTGTCCCCCGACTTCCGGACCGACGTGGGGTTCGTGCAGCGCACCGACCAGCAGCGCAACGTCACCACCCTCGGGTACCGCTTCTGGCCCGAGAGCTGGATCATCAACTGGGGGCCCAGCGTCACCTACGGCCGCAACTGGAACTTCGACAACGTGCTCGAGGACGAGCAGCTCGAGGCCCGTCTGAACACGACCTTCGCCAACAACATCAGCGGCAGCGTCAGCGTCACCCGCGACATGGAGCGCTACCTCGGCGTGAACTTCCCGAAGTCCGGGTACCGCGCCTTCGGCCGCATCAGCAGCAGCAGCAGGTTCTCCATCGGAGGGTTCTACCGCTACGGGGACGAGGTGCGGTACCAGGAGAACCCGTTCCTCGGGCGCGGCGGCAGCGGCGGGATGTTCATCACCCTGCGGCCGGTGTCGCGGTTCCAGTCGCAGATCAACCTGAACACGAGCCGGCTGATCGACCCGCGCGTCGACCCGAGCGTCGGGGACCCGCTGGTCTTCGACGTCACCATCGTGCGCGCCCTGAGCACCTACCAGTTCACCGACCGGCTGGCGTACCGGAACATCGTCGAGTTCAACACGCTGCAGCGCACGGCCGGCCTCAACATGCTGTTCAGCTACCGGGTCAACGCGGGGACGGTCTTCTACATCGGCTACGACGACCGCTACCGGCAGGCCGATCGCATCCTGGGCGAGGACTTCGACGGCGACGGCATCAGCGACTACCTGTTCCCGTCGATCACGACGATGCAGCGCACGAACCGGGCGTTCTTCACGAAGTTCCAGTACCTGTTCCGGTACTGAGCGGCGCCGGCGGCTGGCGAGCGGCTCCGGAGCGGCATGTCAACGGCGCGGCCGGAGGCTCGGTCGGCGGCGATTCGCTCGCCGAGCGCCGGCGGTGCGGGTGCGCCGCCGCCGGCCGGCCGCACCACGATGGGACCGAAACCGTCCGGGCAGCAGCTACCGCCGCCTGCGCCGCTTCGAGAAACCAACGCGTACCCGCGACGGAAACATCTCCTCCGGGCGGCCGAGGCGCCGGGCCGTGGTGCTGCCGGACAAGCGCCGGGGCCGCGCTCCGCTCCGGGCGGCCGAGGCGCCGGGTCCGTATCCGATCCCGCGGCTCATCCATTCGGTCGTCATCCTGAGCGTCGTGTCGCGACTTTCGCCCAAGAGGTCAGTCTGGCAGGAACCGCTACTTCCCGGCAGGCAGCAGCGGCGGCGCCCGAATCATCCGTTATGATGGTGAACCAAATGCTGTCCGGTACCCGTACCGCCGGGAAGGTGGCAAGCGTGCGCCATCCGATTCTTCTCCTCGTCGTTCTGACGGTCACCGGTCTGCTGCCCGGGAAGGGCGCGGCACAGGAAGGGTCGCCCGGCGGGCCGGGATTCCCGGGCGCGTCCGTCCAGCCCGTCGCCGTCGCCGTCGTCCCGTTCGAGAACATTTCGGCCACGCCGGCCGATGACTGGATCGGGGCCGGTATCGCGGAGACCCTGTCGGCCGACCTGGAGCGGCTCGAGGCGGTCTCGGTCGTCCGAGGCGCGAGCTCGACCTCGGCGCCGCGAGCGCTCGACGCGGGGATGCCATCTTCCGGTACCGGGGACGACGAGCGAATGCTGCGCGAGGTGAGCCGGCGGCGCGGCGCCGCCTGGCTGGTGACCGGAGGCTACCAGCGTGTCGGCGAGCAGATGCGGATCACGGCCAGACTCGTCGATACGGCGACCGGCAAGGTCGCCGCGGGCGCCAAGGCGGACGGTGCCGCCGGCGACTTCTTTGCGCTCCAGGACCGCATCAGCGAAGAGCTGACGCTGGCGCTCGTGTCTCCCGGGGGGATGCCGGTGGAGCGCCGCCATGGCGCCACCAACGGCAATGGGAACGGCTACCTCGGCGGCAACGGCAATGGCGGCAACGGGAACGGTCTTCTCCCGCCGCGCCGGGCACCGGCGGCCGCGGCGGGGCCGCCGTCGCTGCCCCGCCCCGCACCCGCGGAGACCGACGTCAACGGCGAGATCGCCCTGGGGGGCGCACCGATGACGGCCGGGTTCGGCGTGGCCGAGGGGGTGGGCATCCTGACCGGGCGCCCGACCATGCGGCCGCCGCGGACCCGCGAGCGGCCGCGCGTAGACGGCCGGCTCGACGACGCGGTCTGGCGCGACGCGCTCCACATCACCGATTTCGTGCAGCAGAACCCGCTGGAGGGGGCGCCCGCGACCGAGGCCACCGACGTCTGGATCGCCTACGACAGCCAGAACTTCTATCTCGCGGTGCACGCCCACTACTCGGACCCGAGCCTGATGCGCGCCAACCGCAACGACCGCGACCAGGCGTTCGAGGACGACAACATCGCGATCTACTTCGACACGTTCCTCGACCAGAACCGCGCCTACCGCTTCAGCGTCAACGGCTACGGCGTCCAGGGCGACGCCATCGTCAACGCGCGGGGGTACAGCCGCCGGGCGCGCGGCCGGCGGACCGGCAGCTACTCCATGTCCCGCAACGAGATCCCCACCGGCGACTCGTCCTGGGACGCGCTGTTCGACAGCGGCGGGCAGATCGTCGACGACGGCTTCACCGCCGAGATGGCGATCCCGTTCAAGAGCCTGCGCTACCCGGAGCGCGACCGGGACATCCCGCACCGCTGGGGCTTCCAGATCGTGCGCGAAGTGCGCGGCAAGGACGAGAATCAGGTCTGGGCGCCGGTGACGCGCAACATCTCCGGCTTCCTCACGCAGGTAGGGGTCCTCGAGGGGATGACGAACCTCTCGATGAGCCGCAACCTGGAGATCCTGCCGACGTTCACCGGCATTCAGCACGGCTCGCTCGACAGCCGGGGCGACTTCGTGAACAAGGACCCGTCGCCAGAGGGCGGGCTGAACGTCAAGTACGGCATCACGTCGAACCTGACCGCGGACGTGACGTTCAACCCCGACTTCTCGCAGATCGAGTCGGACCTGCCGCAGATCGAGGTCAACCAGCGCTTCGCGCTCCGCTATCCGGAGCTTCGGCCGTTCTTCCTGGAGGGCGCCGAGATCTTCCAGATACTCGGTCCGCTCACCTTCGTCCACACGCGGACGATCGTCGATCCGGAGTTCGGCGCGAAGCTGACGGGGAAGGTGGGCAGGACGACCCTCGGCATGATCGTGGCCGACGACGAGGCGCCGGGCCGGGTCGAGCCGGGCAACCTGGCCTACGGCCGCAAGGCGAACAACATCGTCGGGCGGGCGCGCTACGACCTGTACGCCGAGTCCTACCTCGGGGCCATCTTCACGCACCGCGGCTTCATGGACAGCCACAGCACGCTGGGGGCCGTGGACGGCAACTTCCGCGTCGGACAGACGCAGGGCGTCGGGTTCAAGCTGGCCCAGACGGACCACCGCGACCTGGACGGCGTAAGCCGGCAGGGCCAGATGGTCGACCTCAGCTACCGGCTGAACAGCCGGCACTGGAACAGCTTCGTGGCCCTGTACACGCTGTCGCCCGACTTCCGGCACGACATCGGCTTCGTGCGGCGGGTCGACACCAGGCGGCTCTACAGCCGGCTCGGCTACAACTTCTGGCCGGAGAGCTGGGTCCTCAACTGGGGGCCGAGCATCCAGTACGGCCGCAACCACAACTTCGCAAACGATCTGGACGACGAGGACGTCCGCCTCGGGTTCAACGCACGGTTCGCGCGGAACATCAGCTTCAACGCCGACGTGCGCGAAGAGATGGAGCGCTACCGCGGCGTCAGGTTCCACAAGCGGGCGGTGTCGGTCGGCGGGGAGGTCAACACGAACCGCATGCTCGTCTTCGGCGGCTACTACCGCCAGGGCGACGAGGTCAAGTACCAGGAGAACCCGTATCTGGGCAAGGGCGGCAGCGGCAGCTTCTTCGCCGCGTTGCGGCCGGTCTCGCGGTTCCAGTCCGAGCTGAATCTCAGCGTCAGCGACTTCATCGATCTGCGGAACGGCGCCGACACGATCTTCGACGTGAAGATCCTCCGCACCCTGAGCACCTACCAGTTCACCGATCGCTTCATGTTGCGCAACATCGCGGAGTACAACACGTTCGACCGGAAGTTCGGCCTGAACTGGCTGCTGACGTATCGCGTGAACGCCGGGACCGCCTTCTACGTGGGGTACGACGACCACTACCAGCAGGCGGATCGGCTCTACGGGGACGTCGACGGCGACGGGTTCGAAGACCAGTTGTTCCCGACGCTGACGTTCATGCAGCAGACCAACCGCGCCATCTTCACGAAGGTCCAGTACCTGTTCCGGTACTGAAAGGCAACGCTCGGCTGTCGGGGTAGTCCAAAATGAACTGTTCAGCGGATCTGATTCTCGACTACCTCAATCGAGCGCGTGTCCGCTGCACGTACGAGGCGTTTACGGGTGTCTTGGGAGTGCCCACACGATCCTGTGGCAGGTATCTGGGTGACCATCGACCGTACGCCTCCTGGGTGGTCGCCAAGAGGGACGGCAACCCGACCGACTACGCCGAGCACAACAAGCACCCGGAGCTCTACCGCAGGAGCCACGTCATCAAGACCGATGATGAACTCCTCCGTTGCATGCGGAGGAGAGTGATGGAGTTTCCGGAATAGTTGGTACAGCGCGCCGCCGGGGCGCATCGAGGACAGGTAATGACAACTACATCCCGTTCGATACTGCTCGCACTGGCCCTTGCGATTGCGGCCGGGACGCCGCTGGCCGCCCAGGAGGATGCCGGCCCCCAGCTCGACAAGCTGACCCTGCCGGGCGGTTTCTCCATCGAGGTCTACGCGCCCGACGTGCCGAACGCGCGGCAACTGTCGCTCAGTCCGAACGGGACGCTCTTCGTCAGCACGCGCCGGCTCGGCAACGTCTACGCGGTGCGCGACGACGACGGCGATCAGAAGGCCGACCGGGTCCTGACGCTCGACAGCGGCCTCAACATGCCGAACGGTGTCGCGTTCCGCGACGGCGATCTCTACGTCGCCGAGGTCAACCGCGTCCTGCGCTACGACGACATCGAGTCGCACCTCGAGGCGCCGCCCGAGCCGGTGGTGGTCAACGACGAGTTCCCGTCCGACCGGGCGCACGGCTGGAAGTTCATCGCCTTCGGTCCGGACGGACGCCTCTACGTTCCGGTGGGGGCCCCGTGCAACGTCTGCGACCACGAGGAGACCACGCCGATCTACTCCACCATCAACAGCATGAACGCGGACGGGAGCGATCTGCGGATCTACGCCCGGGGCGTCCGCAACACCGTCGGCTTCGCGTGGCATCCGGAGACCGAGGAGCTCTGGTTCACCAACAACGGCCGCGACTGGCTGGGTGACGAATCGCCGGCCGACACGCTGAACCACGCGCCCGAGCCCGGCCTCCACTTCGGGTTCCCGTTCTGCCACCAGGGCGACATCCAGGATCCGGAGTTCGACGCCCGTCCGTGCGGCGAGTTCCGCCCGCCGGCGCAGAAGCTGGGCCCGCACGTCGCCTCGCTCGGCATGCGCTTCTACACCGGAGACATGTTCCCGGCGGAGTACCGCAACCAGATCTTCATCGCCGAGCACGGCTCGTGGAACCGGACCCCGGAGGCGGGCCACACCGGCTACCGCCTGACCGTGGCGAGGCTCGACGGCGACCGGGTGACCGACTACGAGGTGTTCGCCGAGGGCTGGCTGGAGGAGGACAATACGCGGTGGGGGCGTCCGGTGGACGTGCAGGTGATGCCGGACGGGGCGCTGCTGGTCAGCGACGACATGGCGGGGGCGATCTACCGGATCACGTACTCCGAGTAGCGACTGCCGAGGGGGGGCACGAGAGAGCGTGCCCCTCTTGAATGCGGAGGGGCACGGCGAACGTACCCCGTCCGACATGGCGGCCGCTGTCGACCGCCGTGGCAGGATCAGGCTTGGGCCGACAGGCCGAGGTATTCCCGAGCATGGCACAGCCAGGTGTTGCATCGGTGTCCGGAACGTCCGGTGATCCGGAACGCTCGCCGGTTGCGCGGGTGCCGGCGCTGGAGAACGGGGACCGTCTCACGCGATGCGAGTTCGAGCGCCGCTACGCCGCGCGGCCGGACCTGAAGAAGGCGCAACTGATCGAGGGAATCGTCTACATGCCGTCGCCCGTGAGCCTGGCTCATTCGGGGCCCCACGCGATGATTCAGGGCCTGTTCCTCGTCTACAGCGCGTTCACGCCAGGCGTTCGCTGCGACGACAACGCTTCCGTCCGTCTCGACCACGACAACGAGCCGCAACCCGACGTGCTGCTGCGCATCGAACCGGAAGCGCTCGGTCGATCCCGGGTGAGCGGAGACAACTATCTGGAGGGAGCGCCGGAGCTGGTCGTCGAGGTGGCGGCCAGCAGCACGTCCATCGACCTGCACGACAAGCTGCACGCCTATCGGCGCAATGGCGTGCAGGAGTACGTCGTGTGGCGAACACAGGAGGCGCGCATCGAGTGGTTCGAGCTGGCGGAGGGGGAATACCGGCCGTTGCCGTGCGATGACGCCGGGGTCGTCCACAGCCGGGTCTTTCCCGGCCTGCGCCTGGCCGTCGCGGCCCTGCTGAACGGAGATCTCGCCGCTGCCCTGGCAGAGGTGCAGAAGGGCGCCGGCACTCCGGAACATCAGGCGTTCGTCGCGCGGCCTGCGGAGAAGCGGAGCAGCGTATGAACCGGCGGACCGGCTACGGCGTCGGGACTTCCCCGAGAGGGTCAACGAATCGAGTTGCGAAGTTCGGCGGGATGGCCCTGGCCGCTTTAGTGGCGGGGTCGCCGGCCGATGTCGTGGCGACCGATGGGCAGGCAGTGACCGGTGCGCAAGTTGCCGGCATATCGGCGGCCGCCGCTCCCGCCGCCGGCGTTCAGGCTGCGGCGGCCGGCGCGACCCAGCTCACCCCGGAGCTGATCCGCGCGCGGACCGAGCGCGAGTGGGAGGTCAAGGCCGAGAAGATGCGGCGGCACCTGCTGCCGCTGATGCGGGCGCACGAGATCGACCTCTGGATCATCCTGAGCCGCGAGAACGCGCCCGACCCGGCGCTGGAGCTGTTCGGCGGCTACGGCATCACCGGCTGGTACGGCCACCGCAACGCCTATCTGTTCCACGACGCCGGCGAGGAGGGCCTGCAGACGACGGTCCTCGGGACCCATCTGAGCGATCACCTCGCGCCGTTCTACGACACGCGCACGCTGTACGGCGAGGAGGGGCTGGCGCCGCACCTGCGCCGCTACGTCGAGGCGCGCGACCCGCGGCGGATTGCCGTCAACCAGTCGCGGACCATCAGCATGGCGGACGGGCTGACGGCGGAGCTCAAGGAGTACCTGCTCGACGCCGTCGGGCCGCGGTACCGGGACCGGATCGTCTCGTCCGAGCCGCTGCTCGTCGAGTACGTCTCCACGCGCACACCGGCCGAGGACGCGATCCAGCGGGAGGCGTCCGCGGCGACCTTCGCCATCCTGCGGCGTGCGCTGTCGAACGAGGCGATCACGCCGGGCCGGACCACCCTGCTGGACGTCCACTACTGGATCACCGCCGAGTGGAAGCGGCAGGGATTCGAGTTCAACTTCCCGGCGTCGGTCGACCTGCAACGCGCCGGCGCCGACCCGCTCGACGACAGCGACGACGCGGTGATCCAGCCGGGCGACCTGCTGCACGTGGACTTCGGCGTGCGCACCTCCGGCATCGTGGCCGACCAGCAGAAGATGGCCTACGTGCTGCGGCCGGGCGAGCAGGAGCCGCCGGCCGGCCTGCGCGCCGCCTTCGAGCGCTCGAACCGGATGGCGGAGATCATCCTGGAAGAGTTCGTTCCCGGCCGCACCGGCATCCAGATCAAGACCAGGGCCGAGGCGCGCGCCGCCGACGAGGGGATCGACGCGCTCGTCTACTCTCATGCCCAGGGGAACTGGGTACACGACGCCGGCGTCTGGATGGTCTTCGACTGGCCGGACCGCTACGGCGACCACCCCCGGTTTCCACTGCGCGCCGGCGAGTGGATCTCGCTGGAGTTCTCGGTCACCGCGCCGGCCCCGGAGTGGGACGGGCAGGCGGTGAGCATCATGCGCGAGGAGGACACCCTCGTGCACGAGGACGGGCGGGTCGAGTACCTGTCCGGACCGCAGACCGAGCTCTGGCTCATCCGCTGAGCCGGGCGCGGTCGGAGGCCCCTCCCAGGGGATGCCGGCAGCAGCGTTCAACTTGCGGCGCCGGGACCCGCGATGCGCGCCGGTGCTACGCCCAGTCGGCGAGCGCGTCCGGCGCGCCGTTGCGGGGTCACGGCAGGCCCGGACGGGGTCACGGCGGTGCTACGCCCAGTCGGCGAGCGCGTCCGGCGCGTCGTTGCGGGGTCACGGCAGGCCCGGACGGGGTCGTTGCGGGGTCCGGCAGGCCTGGACGGGGTCACGGCGGTGCTACGCCCAGTCGGCGAGCGCGTTCGGCGCGTCGAGCGGCACGGCCCGCGCGTCGTCGCCGAGCGGATAGGCATTCGGGGCGCGGCAGAAGATCGACAGCGAGCGGACCGAGCCTGCCGGCAGCTCGCGGGCGATCCTGCGTAGTGCGCCGGCGTCGCGGGTATCGGGGTGCTCGGTCCACTTCGCGTCCGCGAGACGGAAGGTACCGGCCCGGTGCAGGAGGAAATCGGCCTCCCGCGCGCGGTCGGCCCGGAAATGGAAGTCCCACCCGCCGCGCGAGTTGGACTGCGCGCGGCGGATCTCGGCGCAGACGAGCGTCTCCCACAGTGCACCGGCCAGGGGCGAGGAACGGAGCGCCTCGGTGGCGTGCACGCCGCACAGGAACGCCGCCAGCCCGGCATCGCGCAGGTACAGCTTCGGCCGCTTGACGAGCGCCTTCGTGCGGTTCGCGAACCACGGCTCCAGCAGCATGATCTGATGCGACGCGGCCAGTGCCGAGAGCCAGGCGCCTGCCGTCGACCCGCTGATCCCGGCGTCGCGCGCGAGGTCGGCGCGGTTGAGCAACTGGGCCGAGCGCAGCGCCGCGGCGCGCAGAAAGCGCTCGAAGTCGCGCAGGCTGGTGACATGCAGGAGCTGGCGGAGGTCGCGTTCCAGATAGGTGGCGACGTACGATCGCAGGAAGCCCTCCGCGTCGATGTCCCGGTTGTCGTAGAGCTCCGGGAAGCCGCCGCGGACCAGGAACTCCTCGGCGGCCAGATTCGGGTGCGCCGCCTTCGCCTCGGCGAACGAGAGCGGCTCGAGCTCGACGACGGCGGCCCGGCCGGCCAGGGAATCGGAGACCGACTTCATCAGCCCCAGCGGCTGCGATCCGGTCAGGAGGAAGGCTCCCGAACGGCCGCGATCGCGGTCGACCGCCACTTTCAGGTGGCGGAAGAGTCCGGGCGCATACTGGACCTCGTCCACGATGAGGGGCGGCGGGTGCCGTCCGAGGAACGTGTCCGGATCGCGCTCGGCCTGCTCCGCCTCGCTCGGCAGGTCGAGGGTCACGAAGGCGTGGTCCGGGAAGAGCCGCCGCATCAGGCTGGTCTTCCCGGTCTGGCGGGCGCCGGTCAGCACGACGATCGGCCGGGTCGCGGCGCGCTGCAGCAGGAGCGGCTCGATGCGTCTGTCGATCCACATCGTGCAAATTATAGGACGGCATCGAACGATTCGTGCGATTGTTTTCTTTGGGGCGTTCACTCGCTGTCGAGGCCGCCTGAACGCTCGGTCCCGCCGGACGTTCCCCTGCGAACCGATCCGCGCGCTCGACGCCATTCATCTCGCCACTGCGCTGGCCGTTCGGAATCTGTCGCCCGAGGTCCAGGTGCTGTCTTTCGACGAGCGGATTCGCGACAATGCCGCCTCCCTCGGGTTCGCGCTGGCGCCGGCGGCCGTCCGCCAACCGTGACGATGGCGCAGCTCCCGGCACGGCGGAGACGGTTCGGCAACCGGGTGGACCAGCGGTTCACGCACGCGACGGACCAGCTCGACCGTGCGGCATTTTTCCTTTGCGAGATCCCCACGTCGTGGCTATTGTCTCGGGATGCGCTGGCCCCGAACAGGGTGGGTGCTCGTGCTTGCGGCCCACTTGGCGGGCGGAGCAACGGTCTCCGCGCAGAGTGACGCGGTCGACCCCGGCGTGGAAGCGGTTCTGCAGCGCATCCAGGCCTCCGTCGAGCGTTTCTATTCGCGGGCGCGGCACGTGCTGGCTGACGTGCGTGTCCGCGTGCGTCCGATGGCGCGGGACTTTCGCTCCCGGGGTCGAGCCCGAAACCTCCTGTACGAGATGCGGGTCGAGTGGGCGGGGGGGACGGACACGACGGCTCCCGAGCCCCTCGTGATACGAAGACTCCTGGAAGCGAACGGCCGGACGGCCGCACCGGAAGACGAGCCCGTGTGCGCCGATCCGGAGCCGTTCTCGGAGGAGCCCCTGGCGATCTTCCTTCCCGCGAAGCGGAAGGACTACGTGTTCACCTGGTCCGGGCGCGATCGCGAGGCGGGCCGGGAAACGGACGTCCTGGAGTACCGGTTGCGGCACCACGAGGCACCGACGATCGAGTGGGAAGACACCTGCGTCAGCATCGATCTGCCGGGACATACGCGGGGAAGGGTCTGGGCCGATGCGGAAACCGGAGACGTGCTGCGCGTGGACGAGCGTCTGAGCGGCATGTTCGAGTTCCGGGTGCCGCGCGAGCAGCGCCGCCGGGGCGTGCGGCCGACGATGACCATCGAGAGCGCCAACAGCACGGTCCGCTACCGCCGGGTGGCGTTCTCCGATCCGGACGAGACGCTGCTGCTGCCCGCGTCGATGGAGTCGATGACGGTCTGGCGCAACGCGGGCGTCGCGCGGCAGTTCATCACCCACGAGCTCTCGAACTACCGGCGATTCGTCACGGGCGCGCGCATAGTCGGGATTCCGCGCCGTCCCTGACCGTCTCTGTCACGTTCCAGCCCCGCATCGTCCATGTTCACGCGGACCGGCTCCGGTAGGGCATGCCGGTCAACTTCTCGCGCGGCAGCCATGCGCCTCGGACCATGGCGCCGGCCGGACTCCTAGCTGAGGTTCGCTCGCGCGCGGCGACCTCATCCCAGTGCTCCGCGGCAGTCACGGAAAAGGCACGGGCCTTGACATCTATATAAAACTTGTCATAGTTGGTGCGTGAGCCTCGACCACATCCTGTTGGGCATGCTCGGCACGCCCGCGAGCGGCTACGACATCAAGCGCGGATTCAGCGAGGGGGTGCGCCACTTCTGGTCGGCCGAGTTGAGCCTGGCGCTGCTGCAGCAGGCGGAATCAGACCTGGCGGGAACGGACGGCGCGCGCCTTGATACGTTGAATGCCGAGGACTTCCACGTGTACTGGCCGTGCGCATGGGGGTCCGCTCGCTACGGGCCAAAGTCGACTGGTGCGACGAGCCCTGGAGCAAATCGAACGTCGGCGACGACCCCGTGCGGTCGCCGCCGGGAATGCAACGCAGGCCCGGAAGGAGCTGCGGCATGGCTGACACAATGCACGACCTGCTTCGCGCTCTGCACATCTCGACCGGGTCTGTCGGCCTGGCGGCATTCTGGATTCCCGCCGTCGCGAGCAAAGGGGGACGGCTTCACGTCGCTGCCGGCCGGATTTTCTCCGCGTGCGCCTACACCGTGGCGCTGACCGCCCTCGGCTCGACCTCGTGGGCGCTCCTGCATCCGTCGAGTTGGGCGGGGGAACCGGTCAGCCTGGGCCAGGTTCCGGCTGACGAGATCATGTTCGTCGCCATCCTCGGCTTCCTTGCCCTTCTGCTGCTGCACGGGGTCGAGACCGGCGTCCGCGCGATGCGGACGCGCCGCCACCCGGACCAGTTCGCCGGCTGGCACCTGCGGCTCCTCAGCCTGACAGTGCCTGCGGCAGGGCTGGGGCTCTTCGTCTTCGGCTTCTTCCACCTCATCCAGGGCAGCGGCGGTCTCTTCCTGGTCCCCGTGGCGCTGGGAGCCGCCGGCATCGCCGGCTACTTCGAGGATCGCCGGCTTCTCGCCAATCCCCGCCCCACCCCGATGGCATGGTGGTACACGCACATGGGAGGGATGATCGGGTCCGGCATCGCCTTCCACACCGCCTTCCTGGTCTTCGGTGGGCAGCGTCTGTTCGGCGGCGCCCTCATGCAGGGCACGTGGTCGTTTCTGCCCTGGATTCTGCCGTCCGTCCTCGGGTTTCCGGCACTGCATGTCTGGACGCGCTACTACAAGCGGAGGTTCGGAGAACTCCCGGAGCAGATCGCGCACTGATCGACGGCCCCGGGAGGCTGAATGGCGCCGGGATGTCGGTGCGCTCCGAGCTGTCGCGTGCACGTCGAACCCGGGGTGTCCCTGCCGCGTAGCGAGCGAGGGGTCTGGCCGCATTGAGTGCCGCCCCTGCGTGACACCCTTGACATCCTCCACCCCGCCATGCCCATTCCTGCCGGCCAACCTGCCCCCAACCTCAGCGTTTCTACCTGGGTGCAGGGCGCCGCCACGAACCTGGATCAACAGCGCGGCAACGTGGTCCTGATCGAGGTCTTCCAGGTCAACTGCCCCGGCTGCCAAGCCCTCCTGAATGAGTGAGGTTTCGCATGAGTGTTGGTAATCGTGGCGGAGCTCGCCTCCGGTATTGGATCGCAGACTGCGGCGGCGGTCGTCCTTGCGGCGCCGGGCTGTGCTCCAGCGTCCGCCCAAATGGAGCAGGACGAGGCGGCCCACATCCGCGGGCACGTCGCCGGGCGGATCGCGCACCACATCTGCGCCGGTCTTTCGTCGTCGGCCGCGACTACGAACGCTCGGTGGAGGACGTCGTGGCGCAGGACCTCGAGCCCTTCGGCGACCTGCCGGACGGGTTCGATTTCGCCGTCGACCACGACACGCGCACCGCCTCGGTGTCGGGAGACGGGTTCGGCACGCGGTCCGCCGTCTACAACGGCGACCAAGGGTGCACGATCCTGCCGGAGGGGTTCGAGGACGTGGCCTTCGAGCCGGTGGTCGTCGAGCGCCGCGGTCCGGATCCGGAGACGACGGCCTGGCCCACGGGCAACGTGGACGCGTACCACGATCCGCCGCCCGCGGGGGTCGACATGGCCGCCGTCGAGGCGACCCTCGACCGCGCGATGGCGCAGACTGTTGGCGAGCGCGAGGATCTGAAGGACACGCGACTCCGGCCGACCGCAAGATGTTGTGGTCGCTGGCGGCATCGTCAAGCCAACAGCGTGCGCGTGTGCTCACCGGCGTCAAGGCGCGTCGCTTCGCTCCGCCCCCGCTTCGCGGGGCTGACGGCCTTGACGCCGGCTCCGCGCACGCTCGTCCAGACTGGCTCTTGCTGACGATGCCCATTCATACGCCCCCTACATGTTGTGGTCGCTGTCCTGTCCAAGGTCCTTCACTTTCCAGCGACCGTTGACACAGACCGCATCTCCGGCTACGACTACGGGAGCGCGTGGGACTGGGCGCGGTTCGGCCTCCTCCACCTGTGGGACAGCGTGTGGCCGACGCCCGACGGCGGATCCGACCGCATTCTCCCCGAGGGCTGGGTGGACTTCGTCCGAACGCCTGCGCCGGGCGCCGAACGCCGGAACTACGGGGGACTGTTCTGGGTGAATCGCGGCGGTGCGCTCCCCGAGGCCCCGGAAGACGCGTACTGGGCGCTCGGCGCCATGGGGCAGTACACGATCATCGTCCCCTCCCACGATCTCGTGGTCGTCCGGCTGGGACCGAGCCCCGGCGGCCACGAGGCGTACATGTCCGGGATCATCGGCCAGTTGACGGCGGCGATCGACCGTTGATCCGGATCAAGCGTGCAATGTGCCCACGCGCCGCCCGGCAGCGGCCCGGTCCTGCCGCGCCTGCGCAAGCTCGTAGCTCGCCTGCATCCGCATCCAGTGGTCGGCGGTGCCCCAGCCGATCTCCTCCAACGCCAGCGCCATTTTCGCCGATACCCCCGCCCTTCCGTTCAACACGCGCGACAACGTTCCGCGCTCGCAGCCGAGACGCGCCGCCGTCTCGGTCACGTTCCAGCCCACCTCGTCCATGCTCTCGCGAATCAGTTCGCCCAGGTGTGGCGGGTTCAGCATGGGGCCGACGCGATCGCTTTCCATGTCGTTCATCGTCAGCACTTCCTTCCAGTCAGTGATAGTCGATCAGGTCCACGTCGACGGCCTCGCCGTCCTCGAAGCGAAACACCACGCGCCAGTTGCCCGAGACGCGGACGGTCCACTGGCCGGCGCGGTCGCCCTTCAGGGGATGCAGCCGGAAGCCGGGTGCGTCCGCGCTGCCTGGATGCGTCGCCTCTTGCAGCCGGAACAGAATGCGCCGGATCCGCGGCACCAGACCCGCAGGCAGCCGAGCGGCATCGTCCCGCTCGTGCAGCGCCCGGAGGCCCTTGTGCCTGATTCTCACGACTCACTGTAGCGCGCAGCGTTACGCGCCGCAAGTCATAGGTGCGCTGTGTCCACGCGCCGCGCAGTGCCTGTCCGGCTACACCGCGCTGATCGTGCGCCGCCCGGTTGGCCGTCCGATGGAGGAAGCAGGCCGGTTTTACCCATCCGCAACCACGCGTGTAGAGTGGGGCGTGGAGGGCGTATGTCTGCGATCCGTTGGGCATTGGTAGTGTGTCTCGTGCTGACGGCGAGCCAGGCGCCGGCTCAGTCGAGCGGTCCCTTCGTCCCGGTGACGGACGAGGTGCTGCAGGACCCCGATCCGGCCGACTGGCTCATGTGGCGGCGGACGCTCGACGGCTGGGGCTACAGTCCGCTCGACCAGATCGATCGCGACAACGTGGGCGAGCTGCGGATGGTCTGGACGCGGGCTCTCGGGCCGGGTCTCCAGCAGGGAACGCCGCTCGTCCATGACGGCGTCCTGTACATGCCCAACCCGCGGGACGTCATCCAGGCGCTCGACGGCGCGAGCGGGGATCTCCTGTGGGAATACCGCCGGTCGCTCCCCGAGGACGTGGACGAGTTCCTCATCACCGTCCTCGCCGAGGTCAACCGGAACCTCGCCATCTACGACAACCTCATCATCGACACCAGCGTCGACGACTACGTCTTCGCCCTCGATGCGGCGACGGGCCGGCTGGCCTGGGAGACGCAGATTCTCGACTACCGGACGCATCCCGCCAACCAGACCTCCGGGCCCATCATCGCCGGCGGCAAGATCATCTCGGGGCGGAGCTGCACCCCGGCGGGTGGTCCCGAGGCGTGCGTCATCACCGCCCACGACGCCCGGACCGGCGAGGAGCTGTGGCGGACGCGCACCATTCCCGCGCCGGGCGAGCCGGGTGACGAGAGCTGGGGCGATGTGCCCTACGAGGAGCGCAAGCACGTGGGCGCCTGGATGGTGCCCAGCTACGACCCGGCCTTGAACCTCGTCTACATCGGCACGTCGGTGACGTCGCCCGCCCCGAAGTTCATGCTCGGCGGGACCGACAAGAAGCACCTGTACCACAACTCCACGCTGGCCCTCGACGTAGACACGGGCGAGATCGTCTGGTACTACCAGCACTTGAACGACCATTGGGATCTCGATCACCCGTTCGAGCGCCTGTTGCTCGACACGGCCGTCGCGCCGGATCCGGCGGCCGTGCCCTGGATCAATCCGCGGCTGCGGCACGGCGAGGTGCGCAAGGTCGTGACCGGGATTCCCGGCAAGACCGGCATCGTCTACACCCTCGACCGCGAAACCGGCGAGTTCCTGTGGGCGACGCCGACGGTCACGCAGAACGTGATCAGCGACATCGACGGCGCCACCGGCGCGGTCACGGAGAACCCGGAGGTCGTCTTCACGGGCGACGGGCAAACGGTGCTGGCCTGCCCGACCCTGGTGGGCGGCAAGGACTGGGAGGCGGGAGCCTACAGCCCGCGGACGGGGCTGATGTACTTCCCGTTGCGCAACGCCTGTGCGCGGATGATGGCCACGGCCGGCGGCGACAGCGTTGCGACTTCGCTCTATGCGCTCGCCGTGCGGAGCGAGCTTGCGCCCGGCACCGACCAGCTCGGCACCGTCCAGGCGATCTCGCCGGAGACCGGAGCGCTCATCTGGAAATACGAGCAGCGGGCCGCCACCACCTCGCTCGTCGCGACCGGCGGCGGGCTCGTTTTCGGCGGCGACCTCAACGGCCGGTTCCGCGCCCTGGACGCGGAGACCGGGGACGTGCTGTGGGAGGTGAACCTGGGCTCGCCCATCACCGGATTTCCGATCACGTTCGCCGTCGACGGCCGGCAGTACGTCGCGGTCAGCACCGGCACCTCGCGCACCCTGGTGTACTTCGCGCCCCTGACGCCCGAGTTGCGCCCGAGCATGGGCAACAACCTGTTTGTCTTTGCCTTGCCCGAGTAATGAGGGGATAACGCTCTTATGAACGCGCAGATGATCGCCAAGAGGCACTGGAGAAGATCCGCGCGGTTCTGAACGACAACGGGTTCGTCCAGACGTCGGTTCCGCCGGAGGAGTTGGTCAGATCGGATCTGGTGGACGCCGACCGCGCAACCTACAACCTGCTGCCCGCCGATGACGGCCGGTGGACCTCCCCGACTGCGTACCGAGGGATTCATGAGTCGAAGGCGTCGGCGGAAGACGGGAACGCGACACCGGCGCCTGACCATGCCGACCCCGCGCGTGCTGGTGGTTCGCGAGCACCAGGAGCGCGAATCTCCCCAGATCACGCTGTTCGTCCTCACGCAATCCGGTCAGCTCGGCTAAACGCTTGGTCGACGCGGCGGGATTGACGGAGCGGCGCTACCCGCCGGCCACCGTTCGGTGTCCTGCTTTCCGCACGGATACGCCGCCAAGAGAAACGACAGCCGAGGCGGGGCTTGACACCCGAAGCGAGGCGTTCAACAGTGGAACCAGGACGATGCTGCAAAGCGAGATCGAAGCCGCGCTCGTGGACCCCGAACGCGAGCCGCCGGACCTGGAGGGCGTCCCCGGCTGGCGGCGTCTGCAGGACGGCGCGCCGCACCCCGAGGATCTGCGGGACATCGTCGACGGGGTGCTGAAGGTGACCAGGCCGGAGCGCGTGCTGCTGTTCGGATCGGGAGCGCGCGGCGAGATGACCGAGGACAGCGACATCGACATCCTGGTCATCGACGAGGCGCCCGGTGGCACCCCGAAGCTGAAACTGGCGATCGGCAACGCGCTGCCGATGGGGTTGCGCTGGACGGACGTGCTGGTACTGACGCCTGCCGGACTTCGCAAGCGCCTGCACGAGTGGGAGGACGAGACGCTGGCCGAAGTGCTCGGCGAGGCGAGGACGCTCTACGAGCGGCGCGGCGGATGAACGCCGAAGGACGGATCTTGACCGCGGCGCGCTGGATCAGCGGAGCGAACGGGACGCTGGGAGGCGCCGCGAGCACGAGCGGGCTCGGCTACGGCAAGTCGAAGTGGCAACGGGCCACCGAGGCCAACCGGGCTGTGGAATACGCGATCAAGGGCGTGGTCATGGCACTCGACGGTCGAGTGAACCAGCGGCACAACAGCCGGGAACTGGCCCACCACCTGCAACGGCGCGGCGAGGACGTCGGGATGGCTCGGCTCGACGACGTGGAGCCGCAAAAGGGACGAACGCCGACCCCGTACGAGGAGTTCGAGAACCCCGAGGCGGTCGGTAGGACCCCCAGTGAAGCAGGCGACGGGCCTGCCGGGTACCTGGTCCCCCCTTTGCCCGCTTCTCCGATCACGCCATTGAGGCCGGCCGCCGGCGGGTTGTACGCTATCGGGTGACGGGACCGGATGATGCGGCTCGCTGTCCGGGTTCGTGCGACGGAGGTCACGACATGGCGCGACGGCGGTCGGGGAAGCGGGCAGGCGACGAGGGGATGGCCCCGAACGGCGGCGCCACCGTCGGCCATGAAGCCGAGCTGTGGGCGATGGCCGACGCCCTGCGGGGCTCGATGGACGCCGCCGAGTACAAGCACGTCGTGCTCGGCCTGATCTTCCTGAAGTACATCTCCGACGCCTTCGAGGAGCGCCATGCCACCGTGCTTGCCGAGTTCGGAGCGGATGCCGCCGAGGATCGGGACGAGTACACCGCCGAGAACATCTTCTGGGTGCCGACCGAGGCCCGCTGGGCGCACCTGAAGGTGCAGGCGAGGCAGTCGACCATCGGCCTGACCGTCGATCAGGCGATGGCGGCGATCGAGCGCGACAACCCCGCGCTCGAGGACGTTCTGCCGCGCGACTATGCCCGGCCCGCGCTGGACAAACGCCGGCTCGGCCAGTTGATCGACCTGATCAGCAACATCCAGGTGGGCGACGCGGACGCCCGCTCGCGCGACGTGCTCGGCCGGGTCTACGAGTACTTCCTCTCGCAGTTCGCGAGTGCCGAAGGGAAGAAGGGCGGCGAATTCTACACGCCGCGCTGCGTCGTCAAGGTGCTGGTCGAGATGCTGGAGCCGTACCGGGGCCGGGTCTACGACCCGTGCTGCGGTTCGTCGGGCATGTTCGTGCAGTCGGTCGCGTTCATCCGCGCCCACGCGAGCGGGAACGGCAACGGCGGCAAGGCGCGCGGCGACATCAGCATCTACGGGCAGGAGTCGAACTACACGACGTGGCGGCTCGCGAAGATGAACCTCGCCATCCGCGGCATCGAGGGACAGATCGCCCACGGCGACAGCTTCCACAACGACCGCCACCCGGACCTGAAGGCCGACTTCATCCTCGCCAACCCCCCGTTCAACGTGTCGGACTGGGGCGGCGAGCGGCTGGCCGACGACAAGCGCTGGCGCTACGGCGTGCCGCCGAAGGGCAACGCCAACTTCGCCTGGGTGCAGCACATGGTCCACCACCTGGCGCCAGCCGGCGTCGCGGGGTTTGTGCTCGCGAACGGCTCGATGTCGTCAAGCCAGTCCGGCGAGGGGACGATCCGCAGGAACCTGATCGAGGCGGATCTGGTGGATTGCATGGTCGCTCTGCCAGGCCAGCTCTTCTACTCGACGCAGATTCCGGCCTGCCTCTGGTTCCTGGCCCGCAGCCGTCCCCGCCGCGGGGAGATCCTGTTCATCGACGCCCGCAAGCTGGGTCGGATGGTGGACCGCACGCACCGGGAGCTGACCGACGACGACATCGCCCGCGTCGCCGGCGCCTATCACGCGTGGCGCGACGGCGCCGAGGCTTACGAAGATCTCCCCGGCTTCTGCAAGAGCGCCGCGCTGGAGGAGGTACGCCGGCACGGCCACGTGCTGACGCCGGGGCGTTACGTGGGAGCGGAACCGCAACCCGATGACGGCGAGCCGTTCGAGGAGAAGATGAAGCGCCTGGTCGCCGAGTTGGAGGCGCAGCAGGCCGAAGGGGCGCGTCTCGACGCCGCCATCGCCGAGAATCTGAAGGCGCTCGGGTTCGGGAAAGGGTGATGGCGGCGGTTCGCTACCACACCGGCCGATTCCCACCCGACGACCGCCTCGACTGGCGGATGTTGATCCCGTTCATCGGTCCAGCCGCGGCGGCTGTGGCGCGCTATGAGGGCATGCTCGCCGCAATGCCCAACCCGGACGTCCTGCTCGCACCCTTGACCACGCAGGAAGCCGTGCTCTCGTCGCGCATCGAGGGGACCGAGGCCACCATGGGAGACGTCCTGGGATTCGAAGCCGGGCAGGAGCCGGAATCTCCCGCCCGGCGCGACGACATTCAGGAAGTGCTGAACTACCGTAGCGCCATGCGGCGGGCCGAGGAGCTGCTGGCGGAGTTGCCGTTGTCCCTGCGGGTAGTTCGGGAGGCGCACGAGGTATTGCTGCGCGGCGTACGCGGCGAGGGGAAGGCGCCCGGCGAGTTTCGGCGCACCCCCAACTGGATCGGGCCGCCCGGCTGCACCATCGAGCAAGCGACGTTCGTACCGGTCGGCGCGGACAGGCTGCCCGATGCCGTGTCCGAGTGGGAACGGTACATGCACACGGACGCACCGGACCGGCTCGTACAGTTGGCCATCCTGCATGCCGAATTCGAGGCGCTGCACCCGTTCCTCGACGGCAACGGCCGACTCGGACGCATGCTCGTGCCCCTCTTCCTGTGGCAGTGCGGCCTCATCCAGACACCCAGGTTCTACATCAGCGCCTTCTTCGAGTCCCGGCGCGACGCCTACTACGAGGGTCTCCTCGCAGTCTCGCGGAACGACGACTGGACCGGCTGGTGCCGGTTCTTCCTGGAAGCCGTGCGGGTGCAGGCGGAAGACAACCTGACCAAGGCGCGGGGTATCTTCACCCTCTACGACGACATGAAGCGCCGGGTCGCCGAGTTGACCCGCTCCCGCTACGCGATCCACGCGCTGGACTGGATCTTTCAGTACCCGATTTTCAAGGGCGCGCATTTCGCGGCCCACGCGGGGATTCCCGCAAAGACGGCCCGGCGGCTTCTGAGTCTGCTGCGTGAGGGCGGAATCGTGAAGACGCTCATCCCGGGGCGCGGCCGGCAGGCAGCGATCTTCGGCTATCCCGACGTCCTGAACGTCGCAGAGGGACGGATGGTGCTTGATGCTCACCTGTGAGACGCTACGCACCTTGAGGGACATTTTCTCCCTCAAATGACCCGCAATACCCGCACCCCGAACTGGCCACGACCGACTACCTGGACGACATGATGGTGGTCGTCCGCACCTGTCCTCCTCCGCTCGTCGGACCGACGATGTTGCCCGCACCCTGGGCGGCAATTGTCTTCCCGGACGAGTCGCCCCGGGCGGAAGCGGCACGCGGCTTCGCATCGGTGCGGAATCCGCGACCGGTTGTCGGGTTATATGCGATGATCTCGGCCGGAGGGCGCGCGGCTGAAGACCTCCACTGCGGACAACCTGAAGGCGCTCGGGTTCCTGCCCCGCGAGGAGGAGCGATGACCGTCAGCGAACTGATCGCTGCTCTTGCGAATGCGGATCATGGGACTCGACCTGACGCCGCTCGATGATGCGATTGCACAGTTGGAGGAAGCGATCGAGTACCATGGCTCCGACTTGACGTCGCGCGACCCCGCGCTCAAGCTGCACCTTCGAGCCGCCGCGATCCAGGCGTTCGAGTTCACCTACGAGCTGTCCTTCAACATGGTGAAGCGGCATCTCGAACAGGTCTCCCCGAATCCCGCGGAGCTCGACAAGATGAGCTTCAAGGCTATCATGCGTGAGGCCTTCCGGCGCGGGCTGGTGCAATCCGAAGTGTCCACCTGGGACCAGTACCGGACACTCCGGGGCACGACCAGTCACACCTACAACGCGGGCAAGGCGCAGATGGTCTTCGAGAGCCTGCCGGATTTCCTCCGGGAGGCCAGATTCCTCCGGGATCAGCTTGAGCAGAGGAACGAGTCCCTTGACGACCCCGATTGACATCCGCGCCGACCACCTGCGCATCGTGGAGGACGTGCTGCGCCGGCACCTTCCGGATGGCGTGAAGGTCTGGGTCTTCGGGAGCCGCGCCACTTGGGCGACGAAGGACTCGTCCGACCTGGATCTCGCTCTGGAGGGCGACGACGAGATCCCGGCACGCAGCCTCACCGCGCTGGAATCCGCGTTCGAGGAGTCGGACCTGCCGTACGCGGTGGATATCGTGGACGTCAAGCGGATCGGTGAACGTTTCAGAGAAATCGTGGCGCATCAGCGAGTAGCGTTGCCGGAGAGAGACGGCTCACGCTCCAGCACCAGGAGCTGCGGAGACCCATTCGGTGCTCTGCCACCTGGCTGGGAGCGCTCAACGCTAGGGGCCGCCTGCGAGCGTGGCGGCGGCAACATCCAGACGGGACCGTTCGGCAGCCAGCTCCACGCTTCCGACTACCGACCCGTCGGCATTCCGTCCATCATGCCGCAGAACCTCGGTGACAATCGCGTCATCGCGGACGGAATCGCACGCATCGGAGACCGTGACGCCGGTCGCCTGCGACGCTACTTGGTCCGCGAGGGCGATATCGTCTACAGCCGACGAGGCGATGTCGAGAAGCGAGCGATCATCCGACCTCGTGAAGACGGGTGGCTGTGCGGCACCGGTTGCCTTCGCGTCCGGCTGGGAAAGAACGGTGCCGATCCGAGATACGCCTCGTACTACTTGGGACACCCCGCCGTTCGCGAGTGGATCGTCCGTCATGCTCATGGCGCGACCATGCCGAACCTGAACACGGCGATACTGTCTGCCTGCCCATTCGTCGCGCCACCGATTCCTGATCAGCGTGCCATCGCCCATATCCTCGGCACGCTGGACGACAAGATCGAGCTGAACCGGCATATGGACGTGACGCTGGAGGAAATGGCACACGCGCTGTTCCGATCGTGGTTCGTCTATTTCAGCCCCGTGCGAGCCAAGATGGAAGGCCGCGACACTGGGCTGCCGAAAGACATCGCCGACCTGTTCCCAAGTCGCATGGTTAGCTCTGAGTTGGGGGAGATACCGGTTGGGTGGGAAGTTAAACCACTAAGAGACTTGCTTGATTTGGCATATGGAAGCGCTCTAAAGGCGGACAGTCGCAGACAGGATGGGAATGTTCCTGTTTATGGCTCAAGCGGGCAAGTCGGTTGGCACGATAGGAGCTTGGTTCAGGGACCGGGTATCGTTGTTGGCCGGAAGGGAAATCCGGGAACCGTCATGTGGGTGTCCACAGATTTCTTTCCCATCGATACGACCTACTATGTAGTACCCAAGGACAACTACACTCCGCACTTCCTATTTTTCGCTTTGAAAGTCCAGAATCTCTCCGCTATCGCTGCCGACTCGGTAGTGCCGGGACTGAACCGCAACCTTGCTTACACGAACAAACAGGTCGTGCCTCCTAGCCGGATTGTTGAGCATTTCGACCGATACGTTGGCCCAGCGTTCACTCGCAAGTGCACAATGCGCGTAGAGTCATTGTCTCTCGCCTTGCTGCGGAACACACTGCTTCCTCGACTCATTTCCGGCGACCTCCGCGTGAGGGACGCCGACAGCTTCCTCCGACGGGCACTCTGATGGCTGAGGCACCAAGAGCTCCCTTCAAAATGCATGGCGCACGCGACGCCATGGAGGGCGGTCTTGCACACATCGAAGAACACGTGAAGGGCATCGAACAAGCTGTCGCCCAGAACCCTGGCCTCGCCTTCGACCTCGCAAAGACATTAGTAGAGAGCACTTGCCGCACTGTGCTCCGAGAGAGATCGGTCGCCTATGCCGAAACCGATGATCTTCCGAAGCTATTCAAGGTAGTAACCCAGCACGTGCCCTTCCTTCCGTCGACTGCAAGCGAGGCTTCTGAGGTCCGTGACAGCCTGAAGCGAACACTATCGGGACTCAGCACTGCCATCCAAGGGATTTGCGAACTACGGAATCAGTGTGGCTTCGCCTCGCATGGCTCTGATTCGCCACGTCCTATCATGGAAGGCGTTCAGGCTCTACTCGCTGCCGCGGCAGCAGATGCGATTGTAGGCTTCCTACACCGCGTGCATCGCGCGGACCGCACCCCATCGCGCTCAGCGGGGAAGACCTTCGACGACAATTCCGCCTTCAACGACAGTCTAGATGAGGACTTCGGTCCCTTTCGGATCTTTGAAGTTGAGTTTCGTCCGAGCGAAGTGTTGTTCATGCTGGAGCCAGAAACTTACCGTATCTACCTGGCGGATTTTGACGAGACTGCCGACTCCGAGGCCAAAGTTTCAGAGGACGGATTGGTTCAGTCATGAGCGACATTGACGTGGCAGAATCCGTCGTCGAACAAGCCGCGCTTGCTTGGCTGGAGAGTCTGGATTGGCGCGTTGCCCGTGGCCCCCGCATCGCCCCTGGTGCACCAGGGGCGGAGCGCGGGGACTATGGCGAGGTCGTGTTGGAACAGCGGCTTCGCGATTCGCTGGCTCGACTCAATTCAGACATTCCTACTACGGCGTTGGACGATGCCTTTCGTAGGCTGATCCGACCTGGTGGTCCAACTCTGGAGGCCCGCAACCGGGCCTTCCACCGACTAGCGATTGACGGTGTGACGGTGGAGTATCGTGCGGGTGACGGTACGACCCGAGGTACACAGGTCCAGGTCCTCGACTTCAATAGTCCCGCCAACAACGACTGGCTTGCAGTCGATCAGTTTACCGTCGTCGAAAACAGGCACGAACGGCGGCCCGACATCGTGCTGTTCGTCAACGGCCTGCCGCTCGCCGTCATCGAGTTGAAGAACCCTGCCGACGAGAACGCGACGATCTGGTCGGCGTTCGAGCAGCTTCAGACGTACAAGGCGGAGATCCCGTCGCTGTTCACGTTCAACGCGGCGCTTGTCGTGTCGGACGGACTGGAGGCGCGCATCGGCGCGCTGACGGCCGGACAGGAGTGGTTCAAGCCGTGGCGCACGATTGCGGGCGAGACGCTGGCCGACCCGAGCCTCCCGCAGCTTCAGGTGTTGCTCGAAGGCGTCTTCAACCGGCGCCGGCTGCTGGCGCTGGTCCGCGACTTCATCGTGTTCAAGGACGACGGCAGCGGCGCCCTGGTCAAGAAGATGGCCGGGTACCACCAGTTCCACGCGGTGCAGACCGCCGTCGCCGAGACGCTGCGGGCGGCCGCGCTGCAGCAGGCGGTCGCGGATCGCGACCCGTGGGGCCGCTACGAGTCGGGCCGCCAGCCGGGCGGCGCTCGCGGCGACCGGCGGATCGGCGTGGTCTGGCATACCCAGGGGTCGGGCAAGAGTCTGACGATGGCGTTCTACGCCGGTTGCATCATGCGCGACCTGGCGATGGAGAATCCCACCGTCGTCGTGCTGACGGACCGCAACGATCTCGACGATCAGTTGTTCACCACCTTCTCGCGCTGCGCCGACCTGCTCGGGCTGCCGCCGGTCCAGGCGGAGAGCCGCGCCGACCTGCGGGCGAAACTCGCCGTCGAATCGGGCGGCGTGGTGTTCACGACGATCCAGAAGTTCTTCCCCGACCCGCCCGCGCCCGGGGAGCGCGAGGGGGCCACCCCTCGCAGGAAACAGCCGGGCGACCGGCATCCGCTGCTGTCGAGCCGGCGTAACATCGTGGTGATCGCCGACGAGGCGCACCGCAGCCAGTACGACTTCATCGACGGCTACGCCCGCCACATGCGCGATGCGCTGCCCAACGCCTCGTTCATCGGCTTCACCGGGACGCCCATCGAGCTGGCCGACGCCAGCACCCGCGCCGTGTTCGGCGACCACATCAGCGTCTACGACATCCAGCGGGCGGTCGAGGACGGGGCGACCGTGCCGATCTACTACGAGAGCCGTCTGGCGAAGCTGGCTCTCGACGAAACGGAGAGGCCGGCGATCGATGCCGGCTTCGAGGAAGTGACCGAGGGTGAAGAGACCGACCGCCGCGAGAAGCTGAAGACGAAGTGGGCGCAGCTCGAGGCGATTGTCGGTGCGGAGAGGCGTGTCGCGCTGGTCGCCCGCGACATCGTGGAGCACTTCGAGCACCGCCGGGAGGCGATGGACGGCAAGGCGATGGTGGTCTGCATGAGCCGGCGGATCTGCATCGATCTGTACCGCGAGCTGGTCCGCCTGCGCCCGGAGTGGCTCGACGACGACGACCGCCGCGGCGCAGTGAAGGTGGTCATGACCGGCAAGGCGTCCGACCCGCCCGACTGGCAGCGGCATATCGGCAACAAGGCTCGGCGCGAGGCGCTGGCGAAGCGGTTCCGAGACCCGGCGGACCCGCTCCGCATGGTGCTCGTGCGTGACATGTGGCTGACCGGATTCGACGCCCCGAGCCTGCACACGATGTACGTGGACAAGCCGATGCGCGGCCACGGGCTGATGCAGGCCATCGCGCGGGTCAACCGGGTGTTCCGGGACAAGCCGGGCGGGCTCGTCGTCGACTACCTGGGTCTCGCCCACGAGCTGAAGCGGGCGCTGGCCACCTACACGGAGAGCGGCGGCACGGGCGAGACCGCGTTGGACAAGGAGCAGGCGGTCCGGGCCATGCTGGAGAAGTACGAGGTCTGCTGCGGCCTGTTCCACGGCTTCGACCGGTCCGCGTGGACGGACGGATCGCCGGCCGAGCGACTCCAGCTCCTGCCGGCGGCGCTGGAGCACATCCTCGCCCAGGAGGACGGCAAGGCGCGCTGCCTGCGGGCCGTCAGGGAGCTATCGCAGGCGTTCGCGCTGGCCGTGCCGCACCCCGAGACGGTCCGCATCCGCGACGACGTGTCCCTGTTCCAGCACGTCCGGGCGGCGCTGTCGAAGCGGGTCGGCCCCGACGCGAAGTCGGACGAGGAGCTGGATCACGCGGTGCGCCAGATCGTCTCGCGGGCCGTGGCCCCGGACGGCGTCGTGGACATCTTCGCCGCGGCCGGGCTGAAGAAGCCGGACGTGTCGATCCTGTCCGAGGAGTTCCTGCGTGAGGTGCGCGGCATGGGCCGGAGGAACCTCGCCGTCGAGCTGCTGGAGAGGTTGTTGAAGGGCGAGTTGGCGATTCGGCGGCGGAAGAACGTCGTGCAGGCGCGCTCGTTCGCCGAGATGCTCGAGCAGACGATCCGCCGCTACCAGAACCGCGCGGTCGAGGCGGCGCAGGTGATCGAGGAACTGATCGGCCTCGCCCGCGAGATGCGCGAGGCGAACGCCCGCGGCGAGCGGCTCGGGCTATCGGACGACGAACTCGCGTTCTACGACGCACTCGGCGTCAACGACAGTGCGGTGAAGGTGCTCGGCGACGAGACGCTGCGCGACATCGCCCGCGAGCTGGTCGAGACCGTGCGGGGCAACGTCACCATCGACTGGACCCTGCGCGAGAACGTCCGGGCCAACCTGCGCCGGCTCGTGAAGCGTGTGCTGCGCAAGCACGGCTACCCGCCGGACAAGCAGGAGTCGGCGACCCGGACGGTTCTGGAGCAGGCAGAAGCCCTCTCTGCCGGCTGGGCAGCGTGATTCGTGATGGCACCCAATCGGTTTCCAGCCGTGAGGCTCCGCTGCCGCATACCGCAAGACGAAGGCTCCTGCGGCGTGCTCTCACCACGTAATGCCGAACATCCGCTTTATCGTCTCCATCCTCCCCCAGGGTTCGCCGGGCAGTTGGTCGATGAGAACCACGAACACCCGGCGAAACGACTCCGCCGTCGACTCCTCCGTCAGGGCCTCGACCTGCGCAGCCGGCAGCAATGGACGCATATCGACCAGGAAGCGCGGATTGGCCAGCTTTGCGCACATGCGCTCCTGGGCCTCGGCTCGCGGAATGGTCTGTCCGGCAAGGTCCAGGTACTGCTGGAACATCTCGACGATGCGGTCGATGTCAAGGTCCTCGAAGACCTCCAGCCCATGTGCAAGGTCATAGAGGTCACGGCCCTTGTTCCGCTGCAGCAGCGCGCGCAGCTTGGTCGCCAGCATTTCCTCCCGCGAGAATGTCGAAATGGCCGCCCTACCGGAGAACCACGGATTCACGACCTCGAGCGGCAACGCTGTCGGCCTGTCGAAGGCTTCGACTTCACGGGTGTTGATCTCGATCTTCAAACGGATTGGCGCACCGCCGCCATCCTCGGGCTCGACTCTGAAGCGGAACTTCGGCGCGACGGGACTCTGCTCGAACCGCGCCCGCCCCAGCCATGGCTCCAGCACGACACGCAACTGATCGAGGACAGGACCGATCGGGCCGTGCGAAGTACGGACAAGATCGATGTCCTCCGAATAGCGCAGCGGCGCCGGGAAGTGCAGCTTGTTGAGTGCCGTGCCGCCACGAAACCGTAGCGCTTCGTGCAGCATCGGGTCCGAAAAGATCTCAACCAGAGCACGGCTGATGATGAGGTCCTGCTCGATCTGTCGCGCGTCCGTCCAGGGAACGAGATTGCCCCACGCGACGATGTTCTGTGCGGGGATCATTCGTCGGGCTCCGGCACACGCCGGACGATGACCCGCCAGCGCGGATCGCGCTGTTGCGGTTCGAGTTCGAAGTCGGGGTCCCGTACCTCCTGCCGGTCGAGCTCGGTCCAAGGCAACGATCCCCGCGCCCGCAACATCTCCAACATGGATCCCGTCAGGGCGTCGTGGCCGAGATGCTCCAGCAGGTATCCCAGGCGCTGCACGACCGGCCGTTCCACCAACGCTGAGAGAGTGCCGAGTTGCTCGGGATCGATTCTCTGACCGAGATCGGACAGGACCGTGGCGACATTGTCGATGCCGCCCGACGCCTGCGGGTACCGCAGCAGGTCGAGCGCCGTCAGCGCGGCCGAGGAGATCCTCATCGTGCCGGTATCGGTCTTGCGACGCTCAGTCCCTGCCGTCACCGCCTCCACGTTCTTGCGGAAGTAGAAGACGATCAGGTTGCGGCCGGCGCGGATCTTCGGCAAGCGCTTGGCCGAAATGACCTGGAACTCCATGACAGCCTGATGCGTCGCACCATGCAGCTCCGCGGCTTTCAGCAGCCCAACGTAATAGGCTTGGCCTTCATGGCGCATGAGCGCGTCGATGTACCAAGCCGGTGGCGGTCCTCCCCACGACGCATACTGCGGTGGGACGACCACGTAGAACCCCCGCCGCGGATTCAGCAGTGCCTCGCGGCGCTGCAGTCGCTCGGCGGCATCCAGAAACGCACCGCGCCCGACGCCGAGCGCCTGTTCCGCGTCCTCGGCGGTGAACACCGTCCGGCCTGCTGAGAGTAGCCCACTGACATAGCTTGACAGGCCGGATCGCCGATCATGAATCACGATGCATTATCCGCTCTATATGCGGCTTTTGCAACATGCTTCCGCAACCAGTCCTGAATCGGTTACCTTCATCCGCTTGAGACGCGGATTATCTGGCATGATTTACGTGCCTCGCCCCGAGCGGCCCGTCCGCGCGACGTGGTACGCCGATTGCGGGTGACCTTCGGCCGGCGCGGGTCTGGAGACGACATCCGGGAAGCCGAGGATTCGCGCCCGAAGCCGCGCGAGCGGCGTAGCGCCTGAATCCGTGCCTCGCCGCCGAGCGAAGCGAATGCTGAGTGATGGCGGTGAGGCAGGGATTCGAACCCTGGGAAGAGGTTATTGCCCCTTCAACGGTTTAGCAAACCGCCGCCTTCAGCCTCTCGGCCACCTCACCGCACGGGAGAGCGCGCGGCCGGAACGCCCCGGAACCAACCGCACCCTCTACGATACCGCACTTCACCGGCGCATGAAAGCGCGCCGGCCACGGTCAGTCGAGCAGAGGATTACGCGAGCGGAGCGACGGGAACCGACTGAAGTCGCGGTCGGCGGCGAGCAGCTCGTGAACCCCGTGGCCGATGCAGATCGCCCAGGCGGCCCGACCGCCGGCGAGAGCCTGCAGGCACGTACGGGCGCGGCCGTGCCATGGCGAATTCCGGCGATGTGGGTAGACGAGGATGTTCGCGTCGACGCCGATCAACCGCCTGATCAACCGCCCCGCCCTCCGTAGGCGGCTTCGCGAATCTTCGACCACTCCCGGTCGCGGAATGCCGCCTGCAAGCCGGAGCCGCCTACACTCGCATCGCGCAGCCTGAACCGGGTCCGCGACTCCTGCTCGGTGCGGAGCGTCGTGCGGATGCCGTCCTCGATGACGGCGCGCAGCGTGAGTCCGTGGCGCGCTGCGTACTGCCTGGCCGCCAGTGCGAGGTCGTCGCTCAATTCGATGGTGGTCTTCATCGCCTGTCACACCATACTATCGGATGTCTCTGGCGACCGAATCTGCCCGCTGAGGCGGACACGCTGATCGCCGAACACTGAGCCATGTCGACACTGACCATCCGTCTTCCCGACGACACGCACGCGCGCATGAAGACCCTCGCGCGACAACGCGCCATGAGCGTCAACAAGCTGATGGAAGAGCTGTGCACCATCGCTGTGACGCAGCATGACGCCGAGACGCGCTTCCGGGCGCTCGCCGCGCGCGGATCGGTCGACGAAGGGCTGCGCGTTCTCGACAGGCTCGACGCAGGGTTCGGTGGCGGGGAATAGTACGTAGACGGCGAAGCCTCATTGCGGCGCGGTCTCGCGGTCCGTGGTGAGAGAGAGCGCGCACGTGGCGCGGAGGGCGATGACCCCATGCGATACGGATTCCTCGTGGAGACGTACGAAACGGAGCGCCTCAAGGTGCTGAGTGTCTGGAGCATGTTTCGCGACGAGGACCTCCCGGTGCGTCCGCATGCCACGGACCGGCGTGGTCGCAGCGTGCGCGAGCAGATGGTGCACCAGTGCGTCAGCGAGGACCTGTGGTTTCGGACGATGCTGGCATCGAGGCCGGCGCGCCCGCACTGCCGGAGATCGAGAGCAGACTCGACTTCATCAAGCGCTATGCCGCGAGTTCCGCCGAGCGGCTGGACGCGCTGCGATCGCGGCCGGAATCCTGGTGGGAGGGCGAGACCCGCTTCTTCGATACGACCCGGTCGCGGGCGTGGGTCGTCGTCCGGCGCATCGCGCACACGTCTCACCATCGCGGTCAGCAGATGGCAATGCTGCGGATGCTCAACCGCGACCTGCACAGCAACTACGGGCCGACCTCCGACACGGGTGGATTGCCGCAGAACCGTGCCCCGGTGGTCTACGCCTACCCGGATCTCGAGGGACTGCTAGCGGGCGAGCTCGCGGGCGGACGCAAGGCGATGCTCCCGGGCCCGGGAGAACGGCCGCCTACCGAGCGGCCCGGGAGCTAGGAGTCCGTGGTGAAACGCCGCGTGGCACCGAGAGCGGTGAGGCGCCCGCGTGGCAAGGCGCGACGAGGGAGCATATCGGGCACATTCGACCGAGGAGCAACGCAGTCCACGCGGGATGCATCGCCGCTCGAATGCAGCGGAGCTTTCGCCACGGGCTCCTGGGCGCCGATCCGGGGCGACCGTGGCAGGGCGCGTTCCTGCGGGCCGTTGCGCCCGCGGTTTGGCGATTGAACCGGGGCGTGCAAGGCATTAGGATCAGAGGCTATCGCTTCCGGCGCCGGCGCCCGCCCGAGGCGGGGGCTGCACGGCGCCCGAGTAATCGGCAACACCGTCTGGAGATCAGATCGATGACGCGATGGGTCGCACTGTCCGCCGGCGTCGTGATCGCCCTGTCACTCGCGGCCGCCCCCGCCGGCGCGGCCGAAGGGACCCCGACCTACAACGAGCACGTCGGGGAGATCCTGCTCGACAACTGCGCGAGCTGCCACCGGCCGAACCAGGTCGCGCCGATGTCGCTGCTCTCGTACCGCGAGGCGCGGCCGTGGGCGCGGGCCATCAAGGCGAAGGTCGTCTCGCGCGAGATGCCGCCGTGGTTCGCCGATCCGCGGTTCGGCGCGTTCTCCAACGACAGCAGCCTGAGCGACGACGAGATCGAGACGATCTCCGCGTGGGTCGACGGCGGCGCGCCGCAGGGCGACGGGCCGGCACCCGTAGCGCCCGACTTCTCGGCGGACGGCTGGAGTCATCCCGAGGGGCTGGATCCGGACTACGTCATCGAGTTCCCCATCGCGTGGAAGATCGACGCCGAGGGCGAGACCCCGAACTTCAACCTCTACACTCCGTTGCCCTTCGACGACGTCATGCGGGTGTCGGCGACCGAGGTGCGGCCCGGCAACTACGCGGTGACGCACCACATCACCACCGGCCTGGTCGACCTGCCGCCGGGGACGAAGCTCGGCCGCGGCCCGGCGTGGCCGGGCGGGCCGCTGGTCGACTACGTGCCGGTGGAGGACCCGGACGCCGAGCAGGTGGAGGACGAAGCAACGGACGAGACGGCCGACGCGGACGACGAGGCGGCTGACGAGGCCGAGGAGCGTTCCGCCGAGGAGCTCGAGGAGCGCCGGCGGGCGCGGGCCGGCTTCGGTCCGTACATCCCGGGCGTGGGCGCCAGGGTGGTCCGCGAGGGTCAGGTCCGCGAGGTGCGCGGCGACCTGTTCGACTACATCATCTGGAACCTGCACTACCAGGCCACGGGCCAGCCCGAGGTGGCCCGGCCGTCCATCGGCGCCTGGTTCGCCAACGACACGGACGGTAAGTACCAGCGCACCCTGTTGTTGCGCGAGTACACCTCCGAGAACGAGCAGCTCGTCGCGCCGCCGCCCCTTACCGCGGAAGAGCGCAGGGCCGCGAACGCCGATCGGCAGGCCGGACAGGGGCTGAACCCGCTGCTGGCGCCGATCCCGCCCAACGATCCGAACTGGACGGTCACCGGTATCGGGGCGTTCCAGAACGACGCCCTGCTGCAGAGCCTGTTCCTGCACATGCACGTGCGCGGCAAGGACGTCACCTACGTGCTGACCTACCCGGACGGCCGGGAGGAAATCCTGCTCCGGGTGCCGAACTACGCCTTCGACTGGCAGTTCGAGTACGACCTCGTCGAGCCCATCCGGGTGCCGGCGGGGAGCACGGTGAAGGCCATCGCCCGCTACGACAACTCGCGGGCCAACCGCCTGAACCCGGCCCCCCACAAGGAGGTCTACTGGTCGGAGCAGAGCTGGGACGACATGTTCCTCGCCAACGTCAAGTACACGCTCGAGGACGAGGACACCGAGGGCGACAACTGACGGCGTCCGTGCCCGAGGGAGTCCGGGAAGGGCCGCGCGCCGCGTTGCGCCGGCCCTTTTCTGCCCCGCGCCGGAGCTGGCACCTATGGAAACGGCGCCGGCTCCCGGGGAGGTTCGGCTTGGCGGCGAGCGGAGCCGCAACGCGACGATTCCCGGGGCGTCGCGCCCCCGCCGGCGGGCGGGTCTAGGAGAACAACGCTCGGAGCGAGCGTTCGGTCTTCAGGTCAGGTCAGGCTGGAGCATCGAGACATGTCGCACCGGAAGACAGCGGTCCTGCTGACGGCGGCCATCTGGCAGGCGCCCGCGCCGGCCGACGCCCAGTTGGCCGCGACCACCGACGAGCCGGCGGTGGAGATCGTCCACACGGTCGGCTGCGTGGAGCGCCGCACCGGAGACGCGGAGTGGTGGCTGACGCGCGCCGCCGAACCGACCGTCACCAGGCCGGGCGTGTTCAACGAAGACGAGGTGGACGAAGCTCGTGAACAGGCCGCCGGCGCACTCGAGTTCCACCTGGTGGGGGTGGCGGATTTCCTCGGCGCAGAGGCCCTGCTGCGCTCGTTCGACCGGTCGTCCTTCACGACCCCGGACCAGGTGAACGCCACCGGCGAGCTGCGCGAGGGCCGGAGGGTCCTGGTGAAGGGCCTGCGGATAGCGGCGGAAGCGGTCGAGCGGATCAACCTGTTGGCCGTCGTCGGGCTGGCCGACACCTGTGGTGGGTGAGCGCGAGTGAGGGAGTCCTTTCAGATGACCAGGCTGACTGCATGCACCGTGCTCCTGATCGCGGCGGCGGCGCCGGTCGGGGCGCAGACGAGCGCCCAGATCGAGGCGGAGCCGATCGTCAAGCTGCAGCCGGGCGAGACCCTGACGCCGGACCAGTGCCTGTCGCAACAGGAGCTGGAGCTGATCGACGCGTTGAACGCGTTGCGGCGGCCGACGGTCGGCGTCGAGCGGGACGGCGAGGGCGACGACCCCGCCCCGTTCGATCCCCACTACCTGGTCGGCACCTGGCATATCGAAGGCGTGCTCCCCGAATCGCCGCTGGCGCCGTCCGGCTTCTTCGAGGGCACGGAGACCGTCCGTCACGTGGGCGGCTGCACCTACGAGAGCACGGTCGAGGCCGCCGTCGACGACGCCCCGGTGACCATCGAGGCGCTCATGATCTACGACCGCCGCGCGAGGTACCTGGTGCGCATCGAGGACGACAGCCGCGGCTTCCGCCTCGTGAAGCTGGGCCGGGTCGGCGGCGACCCCGGCGGCTACTTCTCGCACCACTGGGAGGCGGCGCCGATCACGCGCGAGGGGGCCGGCATCCGCCTGCGCGGCCGGACCTACATGACGTCGCCGTTCGCCTACCAGGTCCGTACCCGGATCTCCACCGACGACGGCCCGTTCGTCAACTTCGGCAGCGTCTGGTGGGAACGCGCCGGGGCCGAGCCCTAGGATCCCCAGGAAGCCCAATCGTCACGCTTTGCCGCGCGGGAGCCTCGCCGCTCTCGGCGCCGCGCGGCATTTCACCACGGACTCCTGGGCTCTCTTGCCGCCGGAGTCTCGGGATCAACACCCGGTCCGCTCCGGATGTGGATTCCGGCGTCGCGCCGCACGCTGGCGCGGCCTGCGGCGCCGCTTCTTCGACCCCTTCCCCGGCGCCATCCCGAGCGGCTTCGCCGGCCGCGCCGGCGGTGCCCGCTTCGATGCCAAGTACTTGAGCCAGTTGAGGTTACGCGACGTCGCCGAGCGCTCGGATCCGGTCATCGGCGCGCTGGCCGGCATGCCGCATCATCGCCCCCGGGCCCGTGTCGAACGGGTCCGTCATCTTCCACAGAAGCTGTGGAAAACCCTGTGGAAGAACCTGTGGTTCGGGGCAACGCGATACGTTGCTTGCGGTCCGTTCAGCGATTTGCACCATCGCGGTGCGTCGCCAACCTCGCCACGCCGGGGGCCGTCCCGGGACCGGGCCCGGCAAGCGTTGCCTGCGGCTCCGTTTGCCGCCCAGCCGGCCCTACGAGGAGTCCGCGCCGTTCTGCGGCGCAGGCGCCTGGCCGTGATATGGTGCCGTCAGCAGTCGACGCACGCCAACGGCCGTCCCGGGCCATCAGCCGGAAGGGAGTCCACGATGACTCGTCTCGCAGCGCTCGTCACGCTCGCCGCTCTTGCACTCGCCGCGCCCGCGGCGGCCCAGGCGCCCGCGGTCAGCCCGGTGACCGACGCGGTGCTGGCCGACCCGCCGCCGGAGAGCTGGCTGAACTGGCGCCGGACGCTGGACGGCTGGGGCTACAGCCCGCTGGATCAGGTCGACCGCGACAACGTCGGAGACCTCCGGATGGTCTGGTCGTGGGCGATGGAGCCGGGGTCGCAGCAGACCACGCCCATCGTGCACGAGGGGGTGATGTACCTGGCCAGCCCCGGCAACATCGTGCAGGCGCTCGACGCCGCCTCCGGCGACATGCTGTGGGAGTACCGCCGGCAGTTTCCGACCGCGCGCGGCCGCGGCCGGCCCAACCGCAACATCGCGATCTACCAGGACAGGATCATCCTCAACACGGCGGACGCGAACATCGTGGCCCTGGACACGCGGACCGGCGAGGTCGTCTGGGAGGCCGAAGTCGCCGACGCCGCCAAGGGCTATCAGTACACCAGCGGGTCGCTCGTCGTGGACGGTGTGGTGATATCCGGCATGGCCGGCTGCCTGCGGTTCTGGGAGGAGGGTTGCTTCATCACCGGTCACGACGCCGACACCGGGCGCGAGCTGTGGCGGACATCGACCGTGGCGCGGCCGGGCGAACCCGGGGGCGACACGTGGGGCGACCTGCCGATGATGTTCCGCGGCGGCGGCGACGCCTGGATCGCCGGCAGCTACGACCCGGATCTCGGCCTCACCTACTGGGGCGTGGCGCAGGCCAAGCCGTGGGCGCAGGTGAGCCGGCGCACGGACGCCGATGCGCTCTACACCAGCTCGACCCTCGCCCTGGATCCCGAGACCGGAGAAATGCGCTGGTACTTCCAGCATCTGCCGGGCGAGTCGCACGACATGGACGAGACGTTCGAGCGCATCCTGGTCGAGGTCGACGGGCGGCCGTCGGTATTCACGATGGGCAAGCTCGGCATCCTGTGGCAGCTCGACCGCGAGACCGGCGGGTTCGTCAGCGCCACCGACCTCGGCTACCAGAACATCGTCGACATCGATGCGGAGACCGGGCGCATGTCGTTCCGGCCCGGCATGATGCCGGTGCTCGACGAGGAGCTGTCGTTCTGCCCGAGCCACTCCGGCCTGAAGAGCTGGCGGGCGATGGCCTACAGCCCCGAGACCGAGGCGTTCTACATTCCCCTGACGCTGAACTGCCAGCGGACGATCTACAGCGAGGTCGAGTTCCGGGAGGGTGGCGGCGGCGCCGGGATGGTGTTCCGCGAGAACTTCCTGCACCCGGACAGCGACGGGAACATGGGCGAGTTCGTCGCGATGCACGTCAGCGGCGAGATCCTCTGGTCGCATCGCAAGCGGTCGCCGTACATCTCGGCGTCGCTGACCACCGCCGGCGGCCTGACGTTCGTCGGCACCTACGACCGGCGGGCGTTCGCCTACGACGTCGCGACCGGAGACCAGCTCTGGGAGACCCGCCTGCCGACCGCGGTGCAGGGATTCCCGATTACCTACAGCGTGGATGGCCGGCAGTACGTCGCCATCGGGACCGGCACCGGGGGCGGGAGCTGGACGACCATGCCGGCCGAGCTGATCCCCGACGTACGGCGTCCGAACGGCGGAAACGGCCTGTTCGTGTTCGCGCTGCCGGCGGAGCAGGAATCGGCGCCGTAGAACCGGTAGAACGGCGCGGATTCCTGTAGGGTCGGCTGGGCGGTTGGCGGAGCCGCAGGCGGCGGTTTCCGGGCCGGGGGCGGCATCGACTGGGAGAGGTTCATCGATGGCGGAGCACACGTACGAGGAACTGAAACACAAGACCATCGCCGACCTGCGGGAGATCGCGCGCGGGCTCGATCACGAGGCCGTGCAGGGCTACTCGCAGCTCAACAAGGAGCACCTGCTGCCGGGGCTCTGCGAGGCGCTCGGGATCGACACGCACGAGCACCACCATCACGTGATCGGCGGGTTCGACAAGGGCGCCGCCAAGAGGAAGCTGCGGGCGCTGAAGGCCGAGAAGCAGTCGGCGTTCGAGGCGGGCGACCGCGCGCGGGTGAAGGCGCTGCGGCGCCGAATTCACCGGATCAACCACCAGATCCGCGCGCACGTGCGCTGAGACCGGCCCGCCATCGGGCGTCGGCACCATCCGGCGCACGTGCGCCGATGGCGGCCCGCCGCCGGTGCGGACCTCGATCACGGCCGCTGGAGGCTGGCGGCGGCAGTCACGCGATCGATCGCCGCTTCATGTTCCGTGCGGCTTCCCGCGCCAGCGTGGTGGAGGCAGTCACTCGATAGATCGAGCCTCCGCGGAATGGTCGGCCATCAGTCGATCCCCACCAGATCGACCTCGAAGAGCAGCGTTGCGTCGCCGGGGATGGGGCCCTGCCCGGCATCGCCATAGCCGAGCTCGGGCGGAATCACGAGGCGCCGGAGACCGCCGACCCGCATCCCGAGCACCCCCTGGTCCCAGCCGGCGATGACCCGCCCGGCGCCCAGCACGAACGGGAAGGGGTTGGTCGCCGGCCTGGAATCGAACTGCACGCCCTTGTTCTCCGCCGCGTTCGGGTCGTACAGCCAACCCGTATAGCCGACGGACAGCGTGTCGCCGTTCATCGCTTCCTGTCCGGTTCCCACGAGCAGGTCCTCGGTACTGAACGGCACGTCGAGCCCGACGCTGGGGGACGTGGGGGCCGTGGGTGGGGTGGGTGAGGTCGGACCCCCGTCGTCGCCGCCGCAGGCGGCGCAGAGCAGCAGAACCGGAATCGCAAGTACGAATCGCCGCATCATGTATGCCTCCACGTGATAGCGTACAACGATGCCGGGGCTGCTCTTCCTCTGTGTCGCCAACTCCTCGCGCAGCCAGATGGCCGAGGGACTGGCGCGGGAGCGGTTCGGCGACCGGGTGCGGATTGCCAGCGCGGGGTCGTCCCCCGCCACGGTCAATCCGTTCGCCATCGCGGCCCTCGACGAGGTCGGCATCGACATCAGCGGACAGCGGTCCAAGAGCGTGGAGACGATCGCCCCGGACGCGGTCGACCTCGTCGTGACGCTGTGCGCCGAAGCGGTCTGCCCGGCGTTCCTGGGAGACGCCCGGCGGCTGCACTGGCCGTTGCCCGATCCTGTCGCCGGAGCCGGGTCGGACGCGGAACGGCTCGACGGGTTCCGGGCGGTGCGCGACGAGATCGCACGGCGTCTCGAGACCCTGGACGAGCTGCTGCCGGGGGTGCCCGCGGACGCGTCCGCGGAAGGCTGATCCATGTTCCTTCCGCTCGGCGACGAGCCGAATCCCCGCGGCGTCCCGGTCGTCACCTACAGCCTGATCGGCATCAACGTGGCGGTGTTCCTCTTCGTGACGCTGCCGCTGAGCGCCGTTCCGCCGGGGCTCGACGATCCGGCTCTCGCGGAGTATCTGCGCGCGCTCGAGTCGCAGCTTTCCCCGCGGATGGCGCTCGCCGCGCTGCAGCAGGTCTCGGCGTACGACCTGGTCGTCTTCTCCTACGGGTTCCGTCCGATCGATCCGGACCTGCTGGCGCTGTTCACGTCGATGTTCCTGCACGGCGGGTTCATGCACCTCGCCGGCAACATGCTGTTCCTCTGGATCTACGGCGACAACGTCGAGCACCGGCTCGGTCCGGCGCGCTACCTGGTCGCGTACCTCGGGACCGGCATCCTGGCCACCCTGTCGCACGCGGTGCTGGACCTCGGCTCGGCCCTGCCGATGGTCGGCGCGTCGGGCGCCATCTCGGGCGTGCTCGGGTTCTACTTCGTCTGGTTCCCCAGAAACCGGGTGCGGCTGTGGATCATGCTGTTCCCGATATTCATGAACGTCGTGTACGCACCGGCGCGCCTGGTGCTGGGGATCTACCTCATCGTCGACAACCTGCTCCCGTTCCTGGCCACGCGCGGCGCCGGCGGGGGCGGCGTGGCCTACGGCGCGCACATCGGCGGCTTCGTCGGGGGACTGGCGTACGCCTGGTGGAGCGAGCGGCGCGAGGTCCAGCGCCGGCCGGCGGACTTCGAGCCGGACCCGGAGGTGCCCGCTTTCGATGCCGACCCGTCGTCGGTGCGCGGCATCCGGCAGTTGATCGCCGCCGGCGAGCACGAGCGGGCCGCGCCCGCCTACTTCGGCCTGAGCCCCGCGCGCACGGCGCGGCTGCTGATGCCCGTGGACTCCATCAACTTCGGGCGCTGGCTGGCGAACAACGGGCATCCCGACGCGGCGCTGGTCGTCTATCAGCGGCACCTGCGCGACTATCCGCTCGGCCCGTACGCCGCCGAGGCGCATCTCGGCGCGGGGCTGGTGCAGCTCTACGCGCGGAACCAGCCGACCGCCGCCTACCAGCACCTGGTCGCGGTCCTCGATGCCGATCCCCATCCCGAGACGGAGGAGTACGCGCGCCGGGCGCTGGCCGACATCGCGGCCCGACAGAAGTTCCGGGTGCACGGCGTGCATTGAACCGCGTCGGTCCCCGGTCGGTCCGCGGGGCTCTTGCCACGGGCTGTCAAGGTCGGCGGGGGATGGGTTCGGTGAGGTGGCCGACCAGCTCGCGCCTCCACCAGTCTCCGTCCACCCCTTCATCGGTCGTCGTGAACCGGTAGCGGTACATCGCCAGGCGGACGAAGGCGGGCGGCTCGCCGGGGAACGGATTGCCGTCGAGCAGTCCGATCGCAGTCGGGTCGTTCTCGAGGAGGCCGTCGACCAGGGCGAACAGCCAGTGGGCCTGCCGTTGCGGGTCGAGCGCCGCGAACCACATCTGCCAGTCCAGGCGCGGCATGTGCGGCTGGACGAAGCCGGGCGCGCGCGCGAGGTCGCCCGCCTTCCACGCGAACGCGTACTCCATCCACGTCACGCCGTCCGCGGACCCTTCGATGACGATCTCCGGCCGCTCGGTCGTCATCACGCGGAAGAGGCCGTAGCCGTTGACCGAACGCAGCGGGGCCACCGCCCCGAGCAGTGCGCTGGACCAGGCCGGCATCGCCGCGGGCCGCCGCATCTCCCGAACCAGGGTGAGTGCGCTCAGCACGGCCAGGACGGCGACCGGCACCGCGAGGGCCACCCGCCGGGCGCCCGGCCGGGCTTCTCCGGACTGCGCGTACCCGGGCGGCGCCTGCAGCCACGGCAGCAGGCGGGCGATGACCGCGTCATCGAGCAGGGAGACGTAGAGCACCAGCGTCAACAGGTTGAAGAACCCGTAGTTTCCGGTGACCGCGATCAGCGCCTGCAGCAGGCAGAGCAGCGCGATGCCGGCGGCCCGCACCATCCGGAAGCGAGGCGGAACGAAGATGATGAACGGCGCGACGATCTCGATGAGGAACATCACCGCGACCGACGATGCCCCGAACCAGTCGGGAAGATTGTGCGCGTACCAGCCCACCCAGGTCGGGAGGGGCTGCGTTTCGTAGTGGTAGCGGAGCGCGGTCAGGCTCCACCACGTCTCGTCGCCGCTCAGCAGCTTGGTGACGCCCGACAGGAAGGTCAGCTTGAACGCGAGGCCCCAGACGAGCCAGCGCGCTCCCGCGCCGGGCGGGCGCCGGGTCTCCAGGGGCGGCCACCAGCCCGCCGGCGCATAGAGCACGGCCAGCAGGCCGGTCTCCAGCAGGAGCAGGTCCCACTGGAAGAACAGGAAGTCCTGACCGGCGACGGTGAGCGACAGGTACAGGGCCCAGAGCGACGCGAAGACGGCGATCGGTGCGAGCCCGAGCATCGCGGCGGCCGACAGTGCGATCCCGAGCCAGCACAGTCCCATGAGGAGCGCGTCGCCCGGCCAGAGCCAGAGCAGGGTCGGAAGCTGCAGGTAGGCGCTGCTCCCCCAGAGGTCGTAGGCACGCTCGAGGTAGCCCGCGGCCGGGAGCAGGCCGTCGGATCCGACCAGCCCGGCGAGCTGCGGCGCCAGCGAGGCGAACGCCACGAGATGGACGAAGCCCAGCAGCCGTAGGAAGACGCCGCGGGACAGCGCGAAGCGGGGTCGATCGTCGGAGAGCAAGAGTCCGCCGCTGACGGGCACGTCACATTCTACGTAGACCACGCGGGCCTGCGCGTTGGAGGTACGCAGTGCTGTGCGCTAGCCAGTCTCCAGCGCCAACACTGCAGCTCGCAATTCCATCACGTGCGGCGCCACGAGGACGGTTTCGCCGACCGCCACCGCCGGGCCCGTGTAGACGGGCGCAGGCCGCCCCATGGCGGCGTACGCCTCGGCCAGCGCGAACCGCAGCTCCGCGAGGTGCACCAGCCTGACCGGCGTGACGCCCGCAACCAGCGTCGGGTCCGTCCATTCTGACGCCGGCAGACCGGCCTCCGCCCGCAACGCGTCGATCCGGGCCCGCAACTCCAGGAAGTGAATCGCCCGCACCGGCGTCGCCCCCCGCCGGATGGGATGGTCCGTGAACACCGTCGGCGACGCCTGGTACACTGTCACCCGCTGCCCCGCCACCACCAGCGCACCCGTCCGCGGAAGGCCGCCGTTGGCCCCTACCGCGTAGGTCACCGTCCCCGAGCCCCGGCCCGAGGCCCCGGACGTCACCGTCAGGAACCCCGACTCGCTCACCGCCGTCCAGGAGCAGGCGGACGCGGTCGTCACCGCGACCTGGCCCGTTCCGGCCGCCCACACCACGTCCCGGTGCAGCGGCGTCACCCGATACGCACACGGCATCTCGACCGCCACCCGGGCGCTGCGCACCGACTCGCCGCCGTCGACCACCGCCGCCACCTGGTACGCGTAGACGCCGCCAGGCTCCGCGCCGCCGTCCACATGCCGCAGGCCGCGCACGCCCGTCGCCAGCGTCGCCACCGTCGCGCCCGCCTCGCGGTAGACCGTGTAGGTCACGTCGGGCGACGGCGTCCACGAGCCCGTGTCCGCCGCCGTCCACGTCAGGACCACCTGCGACGTGTCCGCCGGCTCGGCGGTCACCGCCGGCCCCGCACGGAGCTGCCGGCCGACCTCCTCCCAGCTCGCCCGGCCGTCGCCGTCCACGTCCAGCGACAACGCGGGATACTGCCTCCGGGTCCCGAAGTCCCACGGCCCATCCGCAGCCGCGTCGCCGTCGACGTCCACGTCCCACGACGCATACAGGCCGCCGTAGCCGGTCGGAGACTGCAACGCCGCCGTCGAGCGGCCCGACCCGGCGAGGTCCGCACCGCCGGCCGCAAGCCCCGACGTCTCCGTGTCCCAGTAGCTCGCCGCCGCACCCGGCCGCTCCGTCGCCCCCACCAGGCCGCCCGCCTCGGCCGACCCCGACACCCGACCCGTCGCATAGCCGGCCGACAGAACACCCCGGTTGTAACCGACCAGACCGCCAACCCGGAGCGTCCCCCACACGCGGCCCGTCGCGTAGCCTGCCGCGAGCCGGCCCTCATTCGACCCGACCAGGCCGCCCGCCGAGGTCCTTCCCGACACCTCCACGGCGGCGTAGCTGCCGCCGATGCGCCCCGGGTTGGCTCCGACCAGCCCCCCCACCGCCGCGGACCCCGACACACGCCCCGTCACATGGCTGCCCGTCACCAGGCCGCCGTTGAGACCCGCAAGACCCCCCACCGCGTTGGTCCCCGACACGTCCGCCTCGAGTACGCCCACGTGACGGACGACGGCCGGCGATCCGGTCGCTCCGAACAGGCCCGCACCGTCGCCACGCCGCACATACAGACCCCGGATGCGATGCCCGTTGCCCTCGAACATGGCCACGAACGGCGCCGACGCCGACCCCACCGGCAACCAGCCCGACCCGCCATCCCAGTACGCGTCCCCCGCATCCGCGCCCCCGCTGCCGTTCGTGTCGAAGTCCAGGTCCGCGCCCAGCTCATACC
>WTFV01000008.1 GCA_011523845.1 Acidobacteriota bacterium
GTTCTACGGCAACCACAGCATCGCCGTCGACTCGAAGGGCAACGTCTACACGACGGAGACCTACGAGGGCAAGCGCGTGCAGCGGTTCGTGTACAAGGGCATGGGCAACGCCAAGGGCGACGTCGGCGTCCCGCTCCCGTAACGGCAGCGGCGAGATCGTGATTCCAGGGCCGGGGTCGCTTCGCGATCCCGGCCCTTCCTTTGTCAGCCCGTGGTGAAACCCCGCGTCGCACCGACAGCGGCGAGGCGCCCCGACACCCGGTACCCGGCGTGAGGAGGGCGCATACTGGGCATATGTAACCGACGAACAACGCAGTCAGGCGGGATGCATCGCCGCTCGAATGCAGCGGGGACTTTCGCCACGGGCTGTTGTGCGGGCCGGTTGCCCTTCACCCCGGGAGGCTCGCCGTGCCGCAGCCCGTTTTCTTGCCGGCGGGTTTGCCTCGCCGGTTCGGCCCACGTACCATGTGGGAAATTGTGGAGCCCGGTCGTCGCCCTCGGGCGACAGGCGTTGCGCATCACCGATGCGCAGTGAGGACACGACAATGCGAACCATCTGTGGACTCGTGATGGCGGCAGCCCTGCTGATCACCGGATGCGCGGCGGAAGAGCCGGCAGGGCCCCCGTTCGACATGCGGCACACGACCCGGGATCTGATGGCCGGGATGATCGACGCGTCGGCCGATGCGCTCTGGGACGCCGTGGGCACCATCTGGGACGAGAACGGCGAGAACTACTGGGAGCCGGAGACCGACGAGGACTGGCTCCAGGTGACCGGCGCCGCGATGACCCTCATCGAGTCCGGCAACCTGCTCATGCTGGGCAGCCGCGCCCGCGACACCGAGCAGTGGTACCGGTACTCGCAGGACATGATCGACGCGGCGGCGGTGGCGCTGGAGGCGGCCGAGGCGCGCGACCCGGACCGCATCTTCGACAGCGGGGAAGTCGTCTACAACTCCTGCAACAACTGCCACAACACCTATTGGATAGGCGACGAGCAGCGCGGGCGCACCATCCCCTGACTTTCGGCTCTGTAGGCGGGATGTTGACGGAAGGGCATCCCGCTGAAGGCTGCCACGGCGGGGCAGTCTCGCACGGCGTTACCGTGCCGCGAACCCGGTAGACCGGGGCGACCGGGCCGGAAGGTCGACGATCTCGGGGCTCGCCTCGCGCTCGCAGAACGCCGCGCGGGTCTCGGGGGGCAGGGTGGATCCCTTCGGACTCCGCGCCACGTTCAGCAGGTACAGTCGATAGGCGGCCGGATCCCGCCCCGGGTGCCCGCACAGCGTCACCGCGTCCCCCGGCGCCAGCGCGTCGCCGGTGAGGCCGGCCCGCGACAGTCGTTTGGCGGCTCGCCACTCCACGGCCCAGGTGCGCGCGCGGCCGCCGTCGTCCACGATCCGGACGTGGAGCAGCGAGTGGGGATTCCCGAAAAGGAACGACTCCACCTCGCCGGCGAGGACGATGGTCCGTTCCTCGTCGTAGATCTCGCCGATGGCGTGGTGGCCCGCGCCGTGGAGCTTCGGCGCGGAGAATGCGACGGTCAGACAGACGGCGACCAGAACCGGCGGGTTCCACTTCATGGTCGTTCTCCCTCGGGACGACGCGTGTTCCCGGCGTCGTCGTCGACGCGTCTCCGGGATGGCGCGGTCACGACGGCACGCCACAATCATAATCCGCTCCGGGCATGCCGATCCTGAAGATCCCCTGAAATCTCGTTCGCCGTGGCCGTCCGGCCGATATCATGCAAGGAATGCCGACCACCGTCGCCATCCCGAATGCCGTCAAGGGGCGCGCCGCCACGTCCGGGCGCCCGTTGCGGGTGCTCGTCGTCGAGGACGAGCGGAAGGTGGCCGAGGCGTTGCGTCTGGGCCTGCAGGGAGAGGGCTACGACGTGGTCGTCGAAAACTCCGGCGAAGCGGCGTTCTTTCGTCTGACCACGGATCGCTTCGATCTGATCCTGCTCGACCTGCGCCTGCCCGGCCGGGACGGCATCGAGATCCTGTCGGCCGTGAGGCGGCGCGGGCTGCAGACGCCGGTCGTGGTCCTGACCGCGCGCGACACGCTGGAAGATCGCGTCGTGGGTCTCGACGCGGGCGCCGACGACTATGTCGTCAAGCCGTTCGCCTTCGCCGAGCTGCTCGCGCGGATTCGGGCGGTGGCCCGCCGGGGACGGCCTGCCGAGGCCGAGCGATTGACCGTCGATACGCTGGCCATCGACTGCGCGACCCACCGCGTGACACGGGCCGGGAAGACGGTCGAGTTGACGGTGAAGGAGTTCGACCTGCTGTTGCACCTGACGCGCCACGCGCGCCAGGTCGTGTCGCGCGACACCCTCGCCCGCGAGGTCTGGCAGGAGACCGCCCGCAGCACGACCCTCGACAACGTCATCGACGTGCACGTCTCGCGGCTGCGGCGGAAGGTCGACGCCGACCAGCCGGTTCGTCTGATCCACACGATACGGGGTGTCGGATTCGTGCTGCGCGAGGCCGGGAACCCATGACCTTCTCCTGGTTGCCACGCACGCTGCGCGTCCGGCTCACCCTGTGGCACCTGGCCATGATGGTGGTCGTGCTGGCCATCTACGCGGCGGTCGTGCTGCTGATCGTCACTCGCAACGCGTCGCGGGCGCTGGATGCGAGGCTGCGCAGCGATTTCCGGTGGGCCGCGGGGATGGCCGAACAGGGCCCCGACGGCTCGCTCTCCTGGTTCGAGGGGGATCCGTGGAGCGAGGAGAGTCCGTGGCTGCAGGTGTGGGCCTCCGACGGCACCTTGATCTACCGGACGGCGGTCGCCCGGCGGCTTCCGGTGCCGGAGAGCGAGGCGCTCCTCGACCGGGCCGACGGCCGCATCGTCCCGGTGGCGAGCGAGCCGGCGCCGTTCCGCATTCTGGGCCGGCGGACGGTCATCGGTGGCGATCCGGTCGTCGTCCAGGTGGGCAGGTCCGAGGCGCTGATGCGACAGGAAGTGGGCGAGCTCGCGCTGGTCCTGCTGCTCGGCCTGCCGTTGAGCGTAGCCGCCGCAGGACTCGGCGGCTACTACTTGGCGCGGGGCGCGCTGGCGCCGATTGCCGACATGACGGAGCGTGCGCGCGCCATCACCGCGTCGCGGCTGGGCGAGCGGCTGCCCATCGACAACCCGAACGACGAGCTGGGCCGCCTGGCGACGGTGTTCAACGAGACGCTCGGCCGGCTCGATTCCTCGTTCACCCAGATGCGCCGGTTCACGGCCAACGTGTCCCACGAGCTGCGGACGCCGCTGACGGCCATCCGGAGCGTCGGGGAGGTGGCCCTGCGCGAGCCGCACGACGCCGCGTCGTACCGCGCCGTCGTCGAGAGCATGCTGGAGGAGGCCGACCGATTGAGCGGTCTCGTCGACCGGCTTCTGTCGGTCTCTCGCGCGGACAGCGGCGATCGGAGGCGCAGTCGCGACGCCATCGATCTGGCCGAGCTCGCGGACAACGTCACCGCGCATCTCGGTGTACTGGCCGAGGAGAAGGAGCAGGCGCTCGTCGTCGTGCGCGCCGGTCGCCCGACCTTTCGCGGTGACCGGATCGTGCTGCGGCAGGCGTTGATAAACCTCGTCGACAACGCGATCAAGTACACGCCGGCCGGCGGCGAGATCCAGGTCAGAGTCTCGGCCTTGAACGGCAGTGCGGTCCTGGAAGTTACCGACACGGGTCCCGGTGTTCCCGAGCAGCACGCACCGTACCTGTTCGACCGCCTGTATCGCGTCGCGGGATCCAGCGCGACGGGAACCGGTGAGGATCTGCACGGCGGCGACGGCGCGGGCCTCGGACTGGCGATTGCCCGCTGGGCCGTCGAAGCCAACCGCGGGCGACTCGGCTACGAGCGGGAGGCGCGTGGCAGCACCTTCCGCATCACGCTGCCGGGAGACGGGCCCGCTGCCACCGCTTGACGCCGACCCGACCCGACCGCGCGACGGACGCGGAGTACTTCAGCAAATCTTCAGAATCCTGCTCCACGCAAGCCGCTAGGATTCCGGATCAGGCGAATTTCGGAGGTGTTGCAGCGTGGCGAGTAACGAATCGCGGCGTGGGCTCCAGGCGGCGGTACGCTGGCTGATACTGATCCACCGTTACCTGGGCATTCCGCTCAGCGCTCTCTTCGTGGTCTGGTTCGCCTCCGGCATCGTGATGATGTACACGGGCGACATGCCGCGGCTGACGCCGGAGTTGCGGCTCGAACGGCTGCCGGCGCTGGACTTCGATCGCATCGCGCTGGCCCCGGCCGCGGCGGCCCGGCGGGCGTATCTGTCGCCGACCCCGCAGCGCGCCTCGCTGCTGACGGTCATGGACCGGCCGGCCTACCGGTTCGACGGCGTGACCGTTTTCGCCGACACCGGGGAGCGTCTCGGCGAGGTGGGGCCGACCGCGGCTGCCGCGGTCGCGAGTCGGTTCACCGGCCGTCCACCCCGCGCCGTCGAGTACGCCGGCACGCTCACCGAGCCCGATCAGTGGACGCTGGTCGAGCGGCGGCAGCTTCCGCTGCACAAGCTCGTGATCGACGACGAGGCCGGCACCGAGCTCTACGTCTCGCCCCGGACGGCCGAGGTCGTGATGCTGACCACGCGGGGCAGCCGGGCGCTGGCGTGGATAGGGGCAATCCCCCACTGGATCTACTTCACGGCCCTGCGCACGAACCAGCCGCTCTGGTACGACGTCGTGGTCTGGACGTCGACCCTCGGGTGCCTGCTCGCCGTCATCGGGCTGGTTCTGGGCGTCACGCAGTTCCGCTGGCGCCTGCCGCGTGGAGGCGTCCGCTCGGCCGGCGGTCTCCGGGTGCGGATCCCGTACGCGGGCTGGATGCGCTGGCACTATCTGACGGGCGTCGTCTTCGGGCTCGTGACCCTGACCTGGGTCTTCAGCGGCCTGCTGTCGATGGATCCCTACGCCTGGAACAACGCCGCCGGCCTCGACGTCCCGCGCGACGCGTTGTCCGGCGGGCCGGTCGAGCTGGCGCGCTTCCCGGTCATGGATGGCGGGGCATGGGCTCGCGTCGCCGGCGGGCGCCCCGTGAAGGAAATCGAGTTGCTGCGCATCCAGGGCGAGCCCTACTACGCCGTGCGCGTGGGGGGCGATCCAGTCGACGTGGAGCCGGCCGGCGCATCGCGCCCCGGACGGGCGTACGTCGATGGAGCGGACCTCGATGGAGAAACGGTGGCGTCCGGCCCGCTGCTGGTCGCGGCCGACACGTTGACGCTGCGCAAGGAGCCTTTCGGTACCGAGTCGCTGTTGAAGCGGTTGACGTCGGCGGTTCCGGGCGTGCGGGTGGTTGAGTCCGAGTTGCTGGCCGACTACGACGCCTACTACTATGCGCGCGGCTACTCGCGCGAACGGCAGGCGCCGTTGCCGGTGCTGCGCGTCAAGTTCGGCGACCCCATGGAAACCTGGGTCTACGTCGATCCCGCGCTTGGCCGGGTGGTCGCCCGCGAGCACCGGTTCACCCGCGTCGAGCGGTGGCTCTTCAACGGCCTGCACAGCCTCGACTTCGCGTTCTGGTACGACCGCCGGCCGCTGTGGGACATCGGCGTGATTGCACTGAGCCTTGGGGGCCTCGCGTCGAGCGGCATCGGCCTCTGGCTCGGCTGCGGGCGTGTTCGGCGGGCGCTTGTGCGGTGGCGATCAGGACCGTCGATCCGGGCCCGGTAGAAGGGGCTTGGGAATCCGCCGAGCCGACGTAGTCCGCATTGGACCTCGGGGCGGGGACGGGGCGGCAACGGCGAGCGACAATGGACAGCGCGCCGACTGTCTGCCGGAGGTGACGTGAGCGAGATTGATCGGATCACGACAGACGCGACCGTGTGCGGGGGGCGACCTTGCATCCGCGGCCTGCGCGTCCGTGTCACGGACGTGCTGGAACTCCTGGCGGCGGGGGCGACCCGAGAGGAAATCCTGCGGGATCTCCCTCATCTGGAGCCCGAGGACATCGTCGCGGTTCTCGAGTTCGCGGCACGCCAGAGTGATCATCCTGTGCTCCGGAGCGCGTAGTTGGACGACGAGCTTGGCGCTAACGTGTCCGCGCTGGAGCGGGGAGAGACCCTCGTGGAGGTTGCCTGAGGAATCACGATATGCGACGAGAGGCGACGATCTGCTTCCTGATCGCGGCGGCGACGGTCGCCACGCTGTCGGGGCAACGGACGACGAACGAGTATCGATGGGATCTGCCGCCCGGCGTGCCGCCGCCGCGGCTGCCGCTCGATGCGCCGATGACGCCGGAGCGCGTCGCGCTCGGGCGTTACCTCTTCTACGACACGCGGTTGTCGGGGAACGGGACGCAGTCGTGCGCCACCTGCCATATTCAGGCCTTGGCGTTCACCGACGGTCGCTCGCGGGCCGTGGGCTCCACCGGAGCCCGCCACCCCCGGAGTTCGATGTCGCTCGTCAACGTCGCGTACCGCGATGCCCTGACCTGGGCGAATCCAACTCTGCGGTCGCTCGAGGAGCAGGTGCTCGTCCCGATGTTCGGGACCGATCCGGTCGAGCTCGGCCTGAGCGGGCACGAGCCGCGCGCCTATGCCGCGCTTGCGGCCTCACCGATCTACCAGCGTCTGTTCGCGGCCGCGTTTCCGCGGCCGGCAGGGGCGGACGATGACGAGAACGGCCCGGAGCGGCTGATCACGACCGGCAACGTCGCGCTCGCCCTGGCGGCGTTCCAGCGGTCGATCGTCTCCTTCCGGTCACCTTACGACCGCTACCGGTTCCACGACGACGAGACCGCGCTCTCGCCGTCGGCCCGGCGCGGGATGGCGCTCTTCTTCTCGCGGCGGGCTCGCTGCGGTGGCTGTCACCTCGGGCACACGGTGTCGACGGCTCTGGGGCTCAACCTGGACGGCGGGTCGAAGGCGGCCACCAGCCCCCTGAGCGACCCGCCCGTGTTCCTGTTCCACAACACGGGCCTCTACAACCTGCCCGGCCCGATACCGTATCCGGCCGACAACACGGGAAAGTACGCCCACACCGGAGACCTCGAGGACGCTGGCCGGTTCCGGATTCCGACCCTGCGCAACGTCGCGGTCACCGCACCCTACATGCACGATGGCAGCATCGCGGCGCTCGGCGAAGTGCTGGACCACTACGTGGCGGGAGGGCGGGCTCCGAACCCTCGGCAGAGCGAATCGATCCAGCCGCTTGCGCTGCGCGAGGACGAACGCAGGGACCTCATCGCGTTCCTCCAGAGCCTGACCGACGAGGTGCTGTTGCGCGATCCGCGCTGGAGCGATCCCTGGAGCGTCGGACGGTAGCGCCCCGAAACGCCTCGCAGGCTCGGCGTTTCGGCCCATCCCCGCCGCTCCATGACCTTGCGCCTCGAAACTTCGCTCCGCTGCGTCTGCGGCGCAAGCTTCTGGCCGGCCTGTCCTCCCTTGCGGGTCGATCCGCCAACGGCCCGGTCTCGCGGGTCGGTACTTCAACGCTGCATCACGATCACCGTCCCGGGTGTGTCCGCCGTGGTGACGAACATGGTCGGGCGCGCAGTGTCGGCGTCCGCTTCGACGTAGTTGAGGCGGAAGAAGTCCGGCTGCGCCACGTAGATTGCCTCCCACAGCAGCCCGTCGTCATGGATGAAGTCGAGCTGGCGAGGCGATTGGGCGGCGTCGATCCGGATCTGCCCTTCGAAAGCGTTTCCGGCGGCGGTGAGCAGTTCGAACCGGTCGTCCGCGATCGTGAGGACGCCGCCGACGATGACGTCGAACGGCCTGCCGCGCTGCTCGGCCGCCGCCACGGTCCATTCGCCCTGCAGCGTCTGGAGGTCGTCGTCGCCCTGTGCCGACGGGAAGCCTGCGTTCAGCAGCAGCGAGATGATCAGAGCGGGGAGCGTCTTCTGCATGGGGGTCTCCAGGATCACGCGCTGACGATGGGGAACGTGCCGCCGTCGTTGTCGAGAATCGCGGCGGGATCGACGCCGAGCCAGTGCCGCAGCACGTCCGCGTAGACGTCGCGGAAGTCGACCGTGGCGTCGAGGCCCCCGCGAGTGACCTTGCCGAGGTCGGCCGGCTCGCCGAGCAGTCCCGTCCGCACCCCGCCGCCCATCACGAACAGCACGCCGGCGTCGCCGTGCTCCGTGCCGTTGCTCCGGTTCTCGGCGACGAGCCGGCCGAAATCGGAGAAGGTCAACAGGAGCACGCGGTCGAGCTGCCCCGACCGGCGCAGATGACGGGTGAAGGCGCGCAGGCCGCGCCCGAGCTCGGTGAAGAGGATCCGATGCTTCGAGAGCTGATCGACGTGCGTATCGAACGACGCGGCGGCGGGCGCGTCGAACGAGCCGATGGAGACGTAGTAGAGGCGGGTCGGGCAGCCCGTCTCGATCATGTCGCCCGTCCACCGCAGGGATTGGCCGAAGGCAGTGTCGGGATAGTCGAAGCCGGCGCCCGTTCCCGCCCGTGCGCGATGGAGCTGACGCGAGGCGTGCGCAAGGCCGTTGTCGATCTGTCTGAGGTAGTCGAGCCGCGCGGCGCGGGGGCCACGCATCGTGGCGGAGACGGTCGGGGCCGCGTCCATCCCCAGCAACAGCTCGGGATGGCCGATCGCCGTGCTGCGTCCCGACGCGGAGGCCAGCGTCCGGCCGAGCGAGTCGGCGAACTGCACGCCCGCCAGCGGCTCGTCGCCGCATTCGCAGGCGTGATCGAGGTAGCGGCCCAGCCAACCGTGCTCCGGCGCCCTGGGGGCCACGGAGCCGGTTTCCCAGATCTCGGTCGCGCGCGAGTGGGACCGGGACGACCGCGGGTAACCCACGCCCTGCACGATGCCGGCATACCCGTCGTCCATCAGCCGGCGCACGTCGCCCAGCCAGGGGTTCAGGCCGAGGTCGCTCCCGTCGATCTGCAGCGTCTGACGCCGCGGGATCGCGATCGTCGGGCGCGCCCGATAGTACCGGTCGTCACGGACCGGCACGACCGTGTTCAGCCCGTCGTTGCCTCCCCGCAGGCGCAAGACGACCACCACGCGCCCGTCGTGGCTCGCTTCCGCTCCGAGAGTGGCCGCCTGCGCGCTGCGGCGGACGAAGAACGGCACGGTCGGGGTCAGTGCGAACCAGGTCAGCAGCTCGCGTCGGCTGATGGAGCTCATCGGATCCTCCAGACTGGCGCTCACGCCAGTTGATACTGCGGGGACATCATCACGCGCCGGATGAAGGCGCTCCGTCCTTCCGGCGAGCCGAGGCCGGGAACTTGCCGTTCGAGCGCTTCGGCATCCAGCCCCGGGGCCGGGTCGAGCCGCTCGAGCAGCGCCGCCGCGGACGCTTCACCGAGTGTGGTCTCGAAGGGTGCCGTCGACGTGCCGGCAGCCTCGTCGGTCGACGGGTCGGCGCTTCCGAGACCGAGGGGCGGCAAGCGGCCCGCCAGGGCGGCGGCCAGGTGGTAGCGCACGGTGAGGCGGGCGGGGGGTTCCACCCAGGCTTCCTGGCCGGGCCAGCCTCCCTCGCCGTTGTCGGGGGTGTCGAACAGCGACTGGCCGCTCGCCCGCAGCCAGCGGTCGATCTCGACGATCGGAGGCGAGACGATGCCCAACTGCCGGCAGGCGCCTGCCGCCAGGTGGACCGGACTCTTGATCAACGCCCACCGCGACGACCGGGACCAGAAGGCGTCCGACCGCACGACCTCGCGGAGCAGCGCCTCGATGGACCCGCCGGTCGCCCGGTAGCTGGCCGCCAGCCGCGCCTCGAGTGCTCCGTCGGGATCCTCGATGCCGAGGTGGGCGATCAGCAGGCGGCCGAAGCGGCGCGCCGTCGCTTCGTGCGAGGCGAGCCACCGGACCGCCGAACGCGCACCGAACGAGCCGGTGCGGCCGAGAATGGTCTTCGGGCCGTCGTCGAACTCCTCCGGGCGGAAGGTCGGCACGAGGCCGGTGCGGCGGGCCGCTCGGGGCGCCCGTCGGTCGATTGGCCGGGTCGGCTCGCGGCCCTCGGGGGCGACGAGGAGCCATCCGGTGAGCGCGCGCGACAGCGCTTCGATGTCGCGCGGCGCGTAGGCGCCCTCGCCGACGGTCCAGTGGTCGAGGATGAGCTTGGCGGGGCGGTCGGACACGCGCAGCCGCCGGTGATCGTCCATGCCGACCTGCATCATCATGGCGGGGTCGACGACGAGGCTCGCCAGCAGATCCGGGACGGTTCCCAGGCATCGCCGGCGGAGCAGGGCGTTGCGCCCGTGGAGCGCGTGCGGGGCGTCGACCGAGCCCGTGCTGCTGCCGAACATCCCGTGCAGGAAGAGCACGAGGTTCTCGTGCAGCGGGGCCGGCGACGTGAGCAACTCCGCCAGCCACCACCGGCGCACGTCCTCGATGGCGGCCCGTGCGTCTTGCGCCTGCCGGTCGACGAGCGCCTCGAAGTCTTCGTCGGACACGCCCTCGAATCGCAGGGCCGGGTTGCCCCAGATACCGCGGGCTGCCTCGGGACGCTCCGGATCGGGAGTGTCGCGGGCCGCCTTCAGGAGCACTCCCAGGGCTTCTTCTCCCGACAGCCCCTCCAGGGCCCGGTCCGAATCCGGCGTAGCGGCGAAGGCCAGACGCCGCAGGAGATGCCGCCGTCCCGCGGCCGTGAGGGCGTCGCCCGCCGCTTGTTCCTGCGTCCGAGTCATGGGTCCTCTCAATCGAGCACGTCATCCGCCAGCGGTACGACAGGTGCGCCCGGCTGAAGCGCGACCGCCCGAGCCCGTCGCCGGTGCCAGCGCGGCGCGACCACGCGCGTCCACCACAGAAGGAGGCCGGTCACCGCCAGCACCCCGGGCGCGAGACCGGTAACGAGCCATACGAAGCGGGTTCCGAGACCTCCGAAGTTGCCGAAGTGCAGCGGTCCGATCCAGGCCATGACGGTGTCGCCGAGCGTGGCGGCCCGCGGCTCCGGCGCGGAGAGTCGCTCGCCGGTGTACTGGTCGAGGTGGACCGTCCGCAGGTGACGGGAGCCGAGCGGCGTCGGCCGCCGATCCGCGAACAGCACCCGGAAGGACGCCTCGTCGGTCGCCGGCAGGACGACCCGGGCGACGAAGGCGTCCGGTTCCGCCCGGCGGGCGAGATCGACCATCTCCCGCCACGTCGGGCGCGGCGCGGCGGAGGCGCCGTCGGGATTGGACTGCGGCGGGCTGACCGTGGTCAGAGGCGAGACCCGATCGACCGCCGCGCGGAACTCGGCGGGGAACACGAAGTAGGCCCCGGTGACGGCCCATCCGGCCGTGAGAACGAGCGTCCAGATGCCCACGGCGCCGTGCAGCTCCCAGGTCACCCGCCGCCACGGCCGGCGCCAGTCGACGACCAGGCCGCGCCGCCATCCTGCCGAGCCCGGCCACCAGATGAACGGACCGGTCATGCAGAGCAGGAGAAGACAGAGCGCGCCCACGCCGTTGACGACCCGACCCGTGGGGCCGGCGAGCAGGTCGAAGTGCAGGTCCTGCAGCGTGCGCACCACCGAGTGCGCGGGCAGCTCGCCCAGCACCTCGGCCGTGACCGGGTCGCTGAGCACGGTACGGAACCGTGCGTCCTCGGTGACGTACGCGAGATGGGTCGGCCGCACGGTCGTCGGTGCGTCGACCCCGGAGAGACGTCCTCGGGGGTAGGCGTCCCGTACCCGTTCCAGGACCGTCACCATGTCCGCCTGCGGGCCGTCGGTTCGGGCCGTGAGCAACTTCCGGGTGCACGGCGCGCTGCAGATGGATGCGAAAGACGAGTGCGGCCCCGGTCACCGAGACGACGAGGACATAGAGCGCCGCCGTGACGCCCACCCAGAGGTGTACCTGGAACAGGACGCGCCGCAACGGTGCCGAACGGTCTGGAGAGCTCAGGCTCATGATCCCTCTGCCGCGGAGCCGGGCGTCACGAAACGCAGCAAGACTCGAAGCGCGACAGAATTCCGCGCCCCGAACCGCGTGCTCAGCCGCCGATATCGAAGCGCCCGCCGGCGACGACCGCGCGCGGCAGGGCCGGGTACCCGAGTGCGCTGTCGTACAGCGTGTTCGTCAGGTTGTCGATTCGCAGGAACAGCGTCAGCGTGCGATGCGCGCGGAACTGCCCGCCCGCGGTGAGCAGCGTGTAGCCCGGGTTGACGGTGATGTCTACCCCGCGCCCGTCGGAGAGGCGCTGAAGCCCCAGGAACGCGCTGTCGTGCCGGTCACCCGTCACCCGCAGGTTCAGGTGCAGGCTGCCGCGGCCGCGCGCGTAGCCGACCCGCAGATTGCCGACATGCCGCGGCCGGCGCAGCAGAGGCTGACCGGGCTGGAACTGCTCGCTGGTGCTGACGTTGGTAACCACCTCGGTGTCGACGAGCGCGTAGGACGCGCTCGCCGTCAGCCCGCCGATGGGCCGCTGCAGGCCGAACTCGACCTCGACCCCGCCGGCGCGCGACCCGTCGATGTTGACGTAGTCGGCGATGCCGTCGCCCCCGCGACCGGCCGAGGGGGAATAGGCGATCTGGTTCTCGTAGTCGTTGTTGAACCAGGTGAGGCTCGCCCGCCAGCGCTGGTCGTCGAACGTGAGCTCGGCGCCCGCGTCCACCGTGACGGCCTCCTCCGGCAGCAGGGACAGGTCGCCGTCGACCCACTGCGATCCGTATATCTGCGAGAAGTTCGGGTTCTTGATGCCGCGGCCGATGTTGGCCGACACCTTGAACGACGAGAGCGGGCCCTCCCGGAACGGCAGGGGATACCCTCCGGCGGACAGCTTCGGGTTGACCGACCTGCCGTAGTGCGCGTTGTCGTCGATGCGCGTCCCGGCGGTGACGAACCACGCGTCGGCGACGTTGAACTGCTGCTGCACGAAGTAGGAATGGTTCGCCACCGTCTGCAGCTCGTCGAGCGCATTGGTCTCGCTGTAGTAGTCGTAGCCGGCGCTCAGCACCTGGCTGTCCAGCCAGGTCGCGTTGAGCTGGTACCGTGCGGCCGGGCGGCGCAACTGGGCCTCGAATTCGAAGGGCCAGTCGGAGCGGGCGCTCTGGGCGAGGAACTGACCGGAGCCGAGACCGGAAGGATCGGCGGCCAAGGTGTCGAATGCCGTCTGGTCGAGCAGTCGTACGAGCCGCGGCCCGGCTGGATAGAGCGCGCCGGGCATGCCTTCGAGGAGCGCGAAGACGCGGTACTGCGGATCGCCGAAGGCGTCCACGGACTGACGTCCGGACCGGAAGTAGCTCACCGTCGCGGAATGGTCGATGCGCGAGGAGAGGGTCTGGTCGAGGTCGAGGTGCCAGGTCAGGTCGTCCGTGTCGGAGCCGGTCCCGGTGTCGCCCGGCCCGTACGTGATCGGACCGACCGAGTTGGCGCGGGCGTTGCTGTAGCGGAGACCGGTTCGCAGTCTGGTGCTGTCGCCGAGAATCGCGCCGACGTTGCCGTCTATCGACTGCTGATCGAAGCGGTCGAGTTCCGTCAGGCGGTCCTGGAACGCGCCGTCGGTTCCGCGGTACGAAACGCCGAGCTGGTAGTCGATGCGCTGCTGCGCGCCGCCCAGCACCCGCAGGTCTCCGCGGGCGGTCCCGAACGAGCCGCCCTCGATGGAGCCGGCCAGTCTGGGTCCGCTGTCCGGCGTTCCCCGCTTCGTGAAAATCTGGATGACGGACCCGATCGCGTCCGAGCCGTAGAGCGCCGACTGGGCGCCCCGCACCACCTCGACCCGTTCGATCTCGTTGGCCGAGACGCGTCCGAAGTCGTAGTAGCCGCCGTTGGCGTTCACGCGTACGCCGTCGATCAGCACGTGGTTGTAGTCCGATTCGCCGCCGCGCGCGAAGACCGACGTGAGCGAGCCCTCCCGGCCGGTCGACTCGATGTTCAGGCCGGGCACGTAGCGCAGAACGTCCGCCACCGAATGGCTGCCGAGCGCTTCGATGTCGTCCTCGGTGAAGACCGAGTGGGACTCCATGACCGACGCGCTGCCTTCCGCGGTCCGTGACGCGGTGACGACGACCGTGTCGGTCAGCGGGGCGATGTCGAGCCGGAAGTCGGCGGTCCCACCGGCGCCCGCGGTCAGGTCGGTTGCGCCCGCGGCGAACCCGTCGAGTCGCGCCGTTACGCGATAGCGCCCGCCCGCGGGCAGGTCCAGGAGATACCGTCCGTCATTCCCGGTGGTCGTGGTCGACACCACCCGCAGCCCGCGCAGCGCCTCGACGGTGGCGCCGGGCAGAACCCCGCCGGACGAGTCGGTGACGGTGCCGGCCACGGTCGCCGGCCCCTGGGCGCCGACGGACGCGGCGGTGAGCGAACACAGCAGGATGCCGAGCAGGACGAGGTATCGCGTCGTCATTGGTGTCTCTTCCTCTCGTTCGACGACAAGGGGCGACGGCGTGCGGACACCGGCGATGCCGAGCGGCCGGAGGGCTCGACAAGCGATCGAGTGTAGTGAGTGCTTCCTGTTCGCGTTCTGAAGACTTCCTGAAGATTTCCTTAAATCGACGGCGTCGTCCGGGGCGCTCGTATAGAGTGAGGCGGCTGTTCGAAAGGCCGTCCAGGGGTCTGCGCCGTGGAACGCGACGGAGTGAGTTCTGCGGCGCAAGCTCCCGGAGTGGTGAGGGCTGGGGCCGAACACGGAGCCTTGCGACGGGTTCGGCGGCGTTGCCCCGGGGATTCTCGTTTTGTTGCTGCATGCCGTAGGACTGCTGTGCGGGCTCGCCGCCGCGGTGTTCGCGACCGTGGTGCGGACCCGGACCGGCGCGCTGGTGCTGGCGGCCGGATTCCTGCTCGGCGTCGCGTGGCTCCGACCGGGTCCGGGATGGACCGGAGCGGTCGTCGCGGCCACTGCCGGTCTCCTGCTCGCTCGTCCGGGGGGGACTTCGGCTTCGCTGGTCGCTTCGCTGGTCGCCGGATTGGCGGGTGGGCTCTGGAGCAGGGTGCTGGGCGGCTACGGCCTGCCGCTGTGGCTCGCGTGTCTGCCGCCGTTCGTCGTCATCGCGTTTGCGGGGGTTTCCGCGGCACGCAATCCACGGTTTGCGGCACCCGCGGTTCACGAGGACGCGCTGGCCGCGCTCGGCGTGCTGGCGCTGGCGGTCGCGGCGGCTCCGGGCGTGGCGGCGGGATGGCGCGCGGCCCGGGCGATGAATCTCGCGGCGGGGGACATGGTGCGGCCCGGCGTGCATCCGGGCGTCGTCGTCGGGCTCGCTGCGGTCGTCGCGCTCGGCGGCCTGCACACGCTTCGGAGGCGCGGGTGAACCTGCTCGGGACGCTCGAGAACGGCCTGTTCGCCCTGGCGCAGGTGTTGCGTTTTCCCGTGATCGCTCTGCTCTGGGTGGCGGTCGGCGCGGCGGTCTTCATGGCCGGCGGATGCGTGATGGAATGGCTCGCCCGGCGGCGGGAGCGCGGCGACTTCGATCTCAACGCGTGGCTGGACGGCGGCCCCGTGCTGGGGGCGGATGCCACGCGGCGGTCGGCGCTTCCGGCCCCGCTCCGCGGTCTGCTCCGCGACGTCGAGGCCGAACGCCTGAAGCCGTCGTTCGGTGACGGCGGGCTCGAGCACGTCGTGCTGGAGCGCGAGGAGCGGGTCCGGCGCACGTTGAACGGGTCGCGGCTGCTGGTCAAGGTGGGGCCGAGCCTGGGTCTGCTCGGCACCCTCATTCCGATGGGGACGGCGCTGGCGTCGCTTACCGCCGGCAACCTCGAGGCGATGGCGGGTCAGATGGTCGTCGCCTTCACGACGACCATCGTCGGTCTTGCGGCCGGAACGGTCGCCTACGTCATCCAGGTCGTGCGCCACGGCTGGGTCAACCAGACCGTGCGCGAGCAGCGGTTCCTGGCCGAGCGGCTGGCCGGCGAGTTGAGGCGCGGCACGCACGGCGGCGGGGCCGAGGATGCCCCGAAGGGTCTCGCGACGGAGGAACGACACGATGGGACGCTTTCTGCAGCTTCCGTCGCCGGCTGACGCGGAGGACGAGGATCCTTTGTCCGGCGTGGCGAACATCTTCGACGTCTCGGTGGTGTTCATCGTCGGCCTGATGATCACCCTGTTCTCGGTCTATCGCATCGGCGACCTCGTCGATCCCGACAGCGAGGTGACGCTGGTCAAGACGAACGCGGACGGCCTCAGCGAGATCATCGTCAAGAGAGGCACCGAGATCACGGCGTACGAGCTGACCGGCGAGACGCTGGGCGGGCAGGGCGAACGCCTCGGTACCGCCTATCGCCTGGCCGACGGGCAGATCGTCTACGTGCCCGACTGAGAGGTGCGGCATGAGAGGCGCAGCAGTACATCCGCAGCGACGCGCAGTCCCGCGGCGATGCTCGGCGGCTGGCGGTTACCCAGGCCGGACGGCCTGCCTGGTGGCCGGCATCGCCCTGCTTGCGGCCGGAGCGGCCGGCCCCGCGGCCGCCCAGGAGGTACGCCTCGCGTACCTGACCGGCGACTCCACGTTGCCCGGCATCCTGAGCGCGTGGAAGGCGGTGCTCGGGGAGCGTCCCGACCTGCGGGGCCGCGTCGCGGTCACGCTGGTGACCGAATCGCTGCTCGACGCGCTCGATCCCGAGGAGGTGCTGCGCAGCGACGTGCTCGTCCTGCACGTCCACGACCAGCACACGCTCGAGCGGTTCGACGAGACGTACGACGTGGACCTCGTCGGCCGGATCACCGGTCAGGGACTGGTCCTCGGGGTCGGTGAGGGCCTGCTGCCGCGGGAGCACTACGTCGAGCGCGGCGTGGCCTGGGACCTTCGCGCGCGTGCGTTCTGGGAACATTCGGGTTTCGCGAACCAGGTAGCGCTCCTGAAGTACGTGCTGTCGGCCGCGGGTATGGCGGGCCTGACCGTTCCGGAGCCGCAGCCGAGCCTGCAGGCCGGCTACTACTATCCGGATCCCGACACGACGGCGGGCGGCGCGGGCGGAGCCGCCGGCCGCGTGTTCGCGGACTGGGATGCGTTCGACGCCTGGCGGCGGGCCGCCGGCAAGCACCGCCCGGGCGCGCCGCGCGTGGCGCTCGGCTTCTACGGGTCCAACTACGACGACGGCGACACCGCGCTCATCGATGCGGTGATCGCGGAGATCGAGCGGCAGGGCGCCGAGGCGATACCGATCTTCGGCTATCCGGCCGGGATCGCGTTCGAGACGCTGCTCCGCGATCCCGACGGCGAGGCGCGGGCCGACGTCGCGCTGGCGTTCCTGTTCCGCTTCGCCGGCCCCGACGCCGGCGAGTCGCTCCGGAAGCTCGACATCCCCGTGCTCAGCCTGATCAGCCTCTACGGGCGGAGCGAGGCCGAGTGGCGCGCCTCGGCGCAGGGGCTGTCCATGTTCGAGGGGACGTTCCAGATCGCCGTGCCGGAGCTGGCGGGCCTGGTGGCCCCCACGGTGGTCGGGAGCAAGGAACGGCGCACCGACCCGGATACCGGCTTGACGATCGTCGCCACTCGGCCGATCGCCTCCCGCGTCGGGCTGGCGGTGCGGCGGGCGCTCGGCTACGCGGCCCTCGCCGCGTTGCCGAACGCCGACAAGCGGGTGGCGGTCCTCTTCTACAACTACCCGCCGGGGAAGGCCGGCATCGGCGCGAGCTACCTGAACGTGGCCGAGTCGCTGGCCAACGTCCTCCAGCGCATGCGGGGTGCCGGCTACGACCTCGGCGGAGACGACGTCGACCTGTCGTCCGACGCGCTCCTCGACCGGATGCTCGCGCGGGCGCGGAACGTCGGCGGGTACGCTCCGGGCGAGCTCGATGCGATGCTGTCCGCCGGCCGTGCGACCCGGGCCTGGATGGGGGACTATCTCCGCTGGCTGGACGGCTACGTGCCCGAGTTGCGGGAGAAGGTGATCGCGGACTGGGGCGAGCCCGAGGACGCGGCGCTCATGGCGAGGGACGGCAGCCTGATCATCCCGGCCCTTCACTTCGGCAACGTCGCGGTGCTGCCGCAGCCGGCGCGCGGGTGGGGAGCCGACGGCGAGAAGCTGTATCACGCCAAGGATCTGGCCCCGCATCACCAGTACGTCGCGGCCTACTCCTGGCTGCGGGCCGAGGAGCCGGTCGGGTTCGGCGCCGACGCGGTCGTCCACCTGGGGACGCACGGCACGCTCGAATGGCTCGACGGCAAGGACCTGGGATTGTCCGCGGCCGACGCCCCGGACGCGCTGATCGCCGACCTGCCCAACCTCTACGTCTACAACGTCGACGTGGTAGGCGAGGGACTGGTGGCGCGCCGTCGCGGGATGGCGACGCTCGTGGACCACATGGTGCCGCCGTTCGTCAGGAGCGGGCTGCTGCCCGAGCTGGCCGCGCTCAGCGAGAGCGTCGACGACTATCACAACAACGTCCACAAGAACGTGCAGCTCGCCGAGGCGTACGCGGACCAGATCCGGCAGCAGGCGGCCGACCTGGGCATGGTCAAGGACCTCGGTCTGGACCTGGGGACCGGGCCGGAGATCGAGCACGACACGCTGCACGCCCTCGAGGACTACATGATCGAGCTGCGCGGGCAGAACATCCCGTACGGGCTGCACGCCTTCGGGCGCACGCCGGCGGCGGAGATGCGCGCCAGCACGGTGGACGCGATCGTGTCCGTCGACCGGGACCTGCTGCCGGACGACACGACGGTGATGGCGGCGGACATGGAGCGGCGCATCGTCGAGTCCGGGCCGCGCGAGCTCGAGCACCTGCTGCACGCCCTCGACGGCGGCTACGTCCCGGCGGGGAACGGCGGCGAGCCCATCCGCAACCCGGACGCCTATCCCACCGGCAAGAACTTCTACGGCATCGACCCCGACAAGGTGCCCAAGCCGGCCGCGTGGACGGTCGGCGTCTTTCTCGCCGATCGGATGTTGAGGGACCACGTCGCCGAGCACGGGCGGTACCCGGAGAAGGTGTCGTTCGTGATCTGGGGCACCGAGACGCTGCGTCACGAGGGGGTGCTGGAGTCCCAGATCTTCCACCTTCTCGGCACGCGCCCGGTCTGGGACGCCCGCGGCAGGGTGGTCGACGTCGAGGTGGTGCCGGCGCACGAGCTCGGCCGGCCGCGGGTGGACATCGTGATCGCCTCCGCTGCGGAGGGGATGTTCAACAACGTGACCCGCCTGATGGACGAGGCGGTGCAGCGGGTGAAGGTGCTCGAAGAGGCCGAGAACTTCGTCCGCCGTCACTACCTGGCGACCCGGGCGGCGCTCATCGACCGCGGGTACGCGGAGGAGGACGCCGACCGGCGCGCCGGGGTGCGCATCTTCGACGAGCCGCCGGGCACGTTCAACCTCAACACGTCGCGCATCGCCGCGGCGAGCGGCACCTGGGACAGCGACCGGCCGATGGCCGACGAGTACCTGTCGAAGATGGGGCACGGCTACGGCAACGGGTTCTGGGGCGAGCCGATGGAGGACGTGTTCCGGCTGGCGCTCTCGGGGACCGAAAAGGTGGTGCACAGCAGCTCCACCATGCTCTACGGCGCCCTCGACAACGACGACTTCTTCATGTACATGGGCGGCCTCGCGGCGGCCGTCCGCAGCATCGACGGCGACAGCCCCCAGATGGTCGTCACCAACACCCGCGACCCGGGCCAGCCCGAGATGACCGGCATCGACAAGTTCCTCGGCGCGGAGTTCCGGACGCGCTACGTCAACCCCACCTGGATCGAGGGCATGCAGCGCGAGGGCTACGCCGGCGCCGGCGAGATGCGCGCGTTCGTCGAGTACCTCTGGGGCTGGGACGCGACCGTGCCCGAGACCGTCGACGACGCGATGTGGCAGGAGTCGTTCGCGGTCTACGTGGAGGACCGGCACGACCTCGACCTGAAGGCGTTCTTCGACGAGCACTCGCCCCACGCCTACCAGGACATCACCGGCCGGATGGTCGAGACGATCCGCAAGGGCTACTGGGCGGCCGACGAGGCGACCACCGAGCGGCTGCTGCGGGAGCACGTCGAGAGCGTCGCCGCGCACGGCGTCGGCTGCTCCGAGCACACCTGCGGCAATCCCCGGCTGCTGCGCTACGTGCTGGAGCAGGGCGCCGTGATGAACATCCCCGGCCCGGCGCTGGACTCCTACCGGGCGGCGATGGAGGAGGCGATCGGCACCGACATCGAGACCGCGGCGGCCGAGGCCGAGGCGTTCGTCCGGTGGAACGAATCGCGCCCGGCGCTGACGACGACGAACATCGAAGGTTTCCGGATGGAGGAGTCGGCGGACGCCTCCGAGCCGCTGCCGGCGCCGCCGGCCTCCGGGGCGGACGACGGCGTCTGGACCCCGCTCTGGGTCGGCGCGCCGCTCGTGGGACTGCTCGCCGTCTGGCGCTGGCGCCGCCGCCGGGGATAGCGCAGGCGCTGCATGAACACCGGTGGCGCCCTTCGGTTCCCGGATCCGGCAGCTTCGTTCTGCCGACCTCCGATGGGCTCGGCGCGAGTGGAATAGCATATTTCCGCCGCCTGCCGGGGCCGGGAGCGAAGGTCCTCGGCGCGCTTGGCGACCGCGTTGCCCGCGGTCCGAGGACAAACGGGGAGGACCACCCGATGAAGCCGGAATGCCGAACGCAGCAGATCGAGGCGCAGCCCATCCTGGGCATTCGGACGACGACCACGATGGACAGGATCGCGCAGGTCATGGGACCGCTGTTCGGAGAGGTGCACGGGTACATCCAGCAGCACGGGCAGACGCCGGCGGGGATGCCGCTGACGATCTATCACTCGATGGACGGGAACACGGTCGATCTGGAATGTGCGCTGCCCGTTGCGTCGCCCATGGCCGGAACGGACCGCATACGGGCGTGCGAGTTGCCGGCCGGGACCATGGCGACCGTGACGCATAGCGGGCCGTACGACAATCTGCCGGCTACGTGGGCGGCGCTGACGGAATGGATGAAGTCGCAGGGTCTCGAGGCGGCCGGAGCGCCCTGGGAGGTGTACGTCACCGACCCCGGCGCCGAACCGGACCGGACCAAGTGGCGTACGGACATCTTCTTTCCGGTGCGCTGACCGGGGCGACCCCCGCGAGCCGGCGCCGCCCGTGTTGCCGGCGACGACCGTCCGACTCGGCGAGCGCAGTGCCCGGAGGCCGGTACTCCACGGGCGGGGACTCTCGCCCCGGGCTGTCAGCCTCGTAGTCCGCACCGGGAGCCCGAACCGGCCGTCGGCGCCAGCACGCGCAGCCCGTGCGCGGCGCGCATGCGCCGTATGGCGATTGCGTGGAGATGGCGAACGCCCCCGTTCCACGCCGCGACGTCCGGCGAGATGCAGTGCGCCTGCAGGCCGCAGCGGACGAAGCGGACGAGGCCGGTCGCGCCGAGCAGGTGGGCGCCGGCCACGAGGGCGGCCTGGTCGAGCGCGACGCCGCCGACCGTCGTGCCGATCAGATCCCGCACGCAGGGTTCGAGCTGCAGCCAGTTGTTCGTCGTGTACCGCAGCATGGCCGCATCCTGCGCAGGGCGGTTGCTCCGGAACTCGTCGTCGGAGTCGATGCCCCACGCGTTGTTCAGCCAGTCGCCGGCTCCGTCCTTGAGTCCGGCATCCACCAGCGCGGCGCGGGTCATCTGATAGCAGCCGATGGCCGAGCCGGCGGGGGGGCTGGCGAGGCAGTCGCCGCCGGTCTCCACCTGCTCCACCATGGCGAGGTAGCGGGGGAAGTCGGCGCCGCCCCACAGCGCTGCCGTTTCGGGAAGTGCGTGGGAGGCCCTGTCGGTCGGGATCGTCGACGGCGTCGGAAACGGCCGGGGCACAGGTGCCCCCACGCGCGCCGATCCGCACGCCGCCAACGCGATGTACATCGCGGCCAGGGTAGCCGCCGCAGCCGCACGACAGCCGGCCACGGTCGGATCAGGAGCCCGACAGGTGGGCCCCCGAAGAACGGACATCGTGTTGTCTATCGACCGCTGAACGTGAGCGGAGCAGGCCTGCCGCGGCAGGGCGGGAGCCCGGAGGCCGCGGCGGGTGCGCTCACTGCGACCGCGCGGCGAGTTCGCGCAGGAAGTTGACCACGTGCCAGATCTCCTCGTCGGTGATACGGCCTTCCCACGCGTCCATGTCGTAGTTCGGAGGGACGCCCTGGCGGATCACGTTGTAGATGGCGCCGTCGCTGTCGCCGTGCACCCACTCGTCGTCGATCAGGTTGGCCGGCCTCGTCCCCGGCGACGGGTTCTGGCCACGGCCGTCGCCCCGGACGCCGTGGCAGGAACGGCAGAAGCGGCCGTAGACCCGCAGGCCGGCCCGCACCGATTCCTCGGTCGCCTCGATCGGGTTCTCGGGAACCTCGGCGGCAGCCTCCTGCGCGGCCTCGACTGCGACCGCCCGAGACGAATCCGCGGCCGTGAACACGGCGAACGCGGCGGCAAGAACGACCAGTGCGGGCACGGTTCGTGCAAGACTCGATAGGGTCACGCGTCCTCCTCGAAGTAGAGTTTCGCCATGAGTCTATACTGCGACGGAGCCCCCGGTCGGTCATGTCCGCCGGCCGTCTTTCGCGGTTGACCCGTTCGCTGGCGACGGGGTACACTGCGCGCCCTGGCCAGTCGGCTGGACGGCTGGTCGCTCAGGTGGCTCACCGGATCGGGAGGGGGATCGAATGCGCGTACTGACCGTCCTCGTCATGGCGATGTTGCTGACCGCCGGCACGGCCGGCGCCCAGGAGCCACAGGTGTTCGGCGACCTGGCGGAGGTGATGCGCGGCATTCTCTTCCCCAACTCGAACATCATCTTCGACGCCCAGACGAACGATCCCGACGCTCCGGTCGAGGCGGTCGAGGGCGACTCCACCTCCGAACGGTTCGCCAACATCTATACCGGGTGGGAGGCGCTCGAGAACGCGGCGGTCGCGCTCGTGGAGGCCGCCAACCTGATCGAGTTGCCGCGCAACTGCGAGCTCGACGAGAACGAGCCCGGCCGCATCGGCGCGCCGGCTCCGGTCGAGCGCGACGACTGGAAGCAGTACGTCGCCGGACTGCGGGCGGCGGGGCAGACGGCCTACGAGTGGGCGCAGGCCCGCGTGTACGACGACTTCGACGTCATCCTCATGACCGGCGAGGTGGCCGAGGCCTGCTCGAACTGCCACGGCGTCTATCGCGACAGCTACACGGATCCGCCCACGCCGCGTTGCACCCCCCCCGCCGAGTGAGCGCGGCCATCGACACGATCCGGGCCGGAGGAGCTTGACGCATGCGAAGCTGGTTCGAATGGGTTGGCGCGATGGAGTCGAGCATCGCGCTGCGCGAGTCGCTCAACGCCTATCCGATCATGCTCACGTCGCACGTCATCGGGATGTGCATGTTTGCCGGCCTGATCATGATGATGGACCTGCGGCTGGCCGGGTTCGGCAACCTCAACAGCGCGATCACCGACGTTCAGAAGCGGCTGTTCCCGTGGCAGATGTGGGGTTTCGCCATCAGCATCGTGACCGGCCTCCTGCTGCTGTTCAGCGACCCGATGCGGTTCTACACGAACTTCTACTTCTGGACGAAGAACCTGTTGCTGATCGCGGCCGGCCTGAACATGTGGATCTTCCATGCGACGACGTACCAGACGGTCGACCAGTGGGACAGGGATCCGTCGCCGCCGTTCGCGGCCAAGGTCGCCGGCGTGCTGTCGATCGCGTTCTGGTCCTCGATCATCGTCGTGGGCCGGATGATCGCCTATCAGGATCTCGTGCCCCAGTGGTGGCGTGAGCTGGTTCCGAGGTAGAGGCTAGAAGATGTCCTTGCAACCGTTCTTCCTCTGGATGCAGGAGCACGCGTTCAGCGCGTACATCCTGAACGAGACCTGGTTCTCGCCGATCGTGCAGGTGATGCACCTGATCGCCCTGGCGGTGTTCGCCGGCGCGATCCTGGTGGTCGACCTGCGGCTGCTCGGCGTGGGACTGACGCGGGTGCCGTTGCGCAAGGTTTCGGAAGACGCCATGCCGTGGATGGTGTGGGGTCTGGTCGCGCTCCTCGTCACCGGCTGGCCGTCGGTGATGTCCACGGCGCTGAAGCAGTACTACAGCCCCTTCTTCTGGTGGAAGATGGAGTTGCTCGTCCTCGCGCTCATCTTCGCGTTCACGGTCCGGCGGCGCATGGCGCGGATGGACGAGGCGAAGCTCGGACCGGTCTGGCCGAAGGCCGCGGGCATGTTCTCGATCGCGGCGTGGACCGGGGTGGCCGTCGGGGCGCGGCTCATCGGATTGCTCTCGTAAAAGCGCGGCTCGACGGACATGCCTTGACAGCGCCGGAAAGCCGCATGTATAGATCGCCCACTTGCGTCAACACGTTCCGGCCCTTCCGAGGAGGAGGGCGCCCGGACCAGTCTGCTGGCGACTCGCGACATCATCCGGTGTGGCGGTCGTGGCGGGGAGACAGCGTCAAATGCGAAATCTGAAGAGGTTCAACGGCAAGATGATTGCAACGGCGGCGGCCGGGGCACTGGCGCTGGCGATGGTCTTCTCCGTCGGCGCGACGAGCGTGGCGGGGCAGGACTACATGGCGCCCCGGACGGCGTTCGGCGCGCCCGATCTGAACGGCATCTGGCAGGCCATCGGTTCCCACCACTGGAACATCGAGCCGCACGCGGCCAGCCACGGCCCGGTGGTCGAGCTCGGCGCCATCTTCTCGGTTCCCGGCGGCCTGGGCATCGTCGAGGGCGGCGAGATCCCGTACACCGCCGCGGCGCGGGCCATCCAGCAGGAGAACGCGCAGCACTGGGTGGAGCGCGATCCCGCCGCCAAGTGCTACATGCCGGGCATCCCGCGGGCAACCTACCAGCCGTATCCCTTCCAGATCGTGCAGACCGAGGAGTACATCCTCTTCGCCTACGAGTTCGCCAGCGCGAGCCGCGTGGTCTACATGGACCGGCCCGACTTCGAGGCGCCGGTCGACGCCTGGATGGGCCATTCGCTCGGCTCGTTCGACGGCGAGACCCTCGTCATCGACGTGACCGCCCAGATGCCGGACACTTGGCTCGACCGCAACGGCAACCACCACAGCAACCAGATCCGCGTCGTCGAGCGGTACACCGCGACCAGCCCGTACCACCTGAGCTACGAGGCGACGATCGAGGATCCGGAGACCTACACGCGGCCCTGGTCGATCAGCCTGCCGCTGTACCGCCGGATCGACGAGAACATGCAGCTCCTCGAGTACAAGTGCGTGGAGTTCGCCGAGGAGCTGATGTACGGGCATCTGCGCAAGGATCCCGACCTGACGCCGACCTATCGCCCGAGCGGCTACGGCTCGGCCTACGAGGGCGAGGCCCCCGGCCCCCGGTAGAGAGCGACCACGGGGTCGATGCAGCTTGTTGACGAACACGTAGAGATTGGCGATAATGCCCCAACCCGTTTTGCTGTAAGACAGGAGGCGAAACCGATGCGAGCAAAGGTAGTCCTTTCGGTTCTGGCGGTGGCGATGGCCGCGACTGCCGTTCCCGTGGTGGCCCACCACGCGTTCTCGGCGGAGTTCGACGCCGACGCGCCGATCCACCTCGAGGGCGTGGTCGTGCGGATGGAGTGGATCAACCCGCACGCGTGGGTCCACCTCGAGGTCACCAACGACGACGGATCGAAGACCGTCTGGATGGTCGAGGGCGGCACGCCGAACACGCTGCTCCGCCGCGGCTTCAACCGGCAGTCGCTGCTTCCGGGCACCGAGATCATCGTGGACGGTTACCAGGCCAAGGACGGCTCGAACAAGGGCAACGGCCGCGACCTGACCTTCCGGGACGGCCGCAAGCTGTTCATGGGGTCGTCCGGCACGGGCGCGCCGCGTGACGGCCGCGACCCGACCGAGCCCGAATAGGGCGCGCGTCGTTCTGAACGAACGCGTCGGTCCCGCTGGGACCTGATATCGAAAGCCTTGGGCGTCCGGAGCTCACCATGAGTTCCGGACGTTCAGGGTTTTTTTCTGTTTGTTTCCGTTTTCTCAAGGCGGTCGGTGCGTCGCGCGAGATTCTGCGGCGGCATTTCCGGAACCTGGTCGGCGCACCCGTCAACGAGACCCGGGCCTGCCACCTGCGAGAGCAGCATCGACAGCAACTTCATCGTCGACGTCCATCCGGAACTGGACAACGTCTGGCCGGCGGGCGGGGGATCGGCCGAGGCATTCAGGTTCGGGCCGATGTTCGGCGATTACCCTGCCCACCGGGTGCTCGCCGGCCACGTTGCCCATCGGGTGCTTGGCGATGACCGCGAGCCCGAACGGGCCGACGGGTTTCGGCTGAAGGACGAGGAGTTCGGCCAAGGGTCTGCGCGGCAGAAACGCGCGGACCCCTGGAGGGCTGGTTGGGCGGCAAGCGGAGCCGCAGACGACGATTGTCGGGCAACTAGTCGGACTCGTCCTCGTCGTTCGCCGTCAGGCTGTCCAGCGCCTCTCGCAGCCTCGTCACGGCTTCCGGGACGGCGCTTCCCGTCTCGCCGTCCAGCACGATCTCTCTGGAGTCGAGCCGCTCGCCGTAGAACCGCTCGTTCGCGTCACGATCGGCCCGTAGCGTCGCGCCGCCCAGCGTCACCCCCGCGAACACCCCCCTGGCGCGCGAATAGCTGAGGATCTCGGCCGTCATCTGCAGATCCGTGGATGCTTCGAGCCGCCGGCCGACGGGTCCGACCGCGGCCGAGGCGTCCGCCCCGAGCGTGAACTGGTTGTCGAGCAGCCGGGACAGACCCCGGCGGTTCTGGATCAGCAGCACGATGTCGATGGACTGCGCACCGACCTGCAGGCCGATGCTCCCGGCGGTCAACGTCAGGAACGCCGGCGCGGACCAGTCGCCGGTGTCTTCGTGCCGGGCGGCGATGAAGCCGCGGCCCCGCTGTCCGCCGACGAAGAAGCCGGCCCTGACCGTCGAGGGGAAGACCGCGATGGCGACGGACCGTTCCAGGATCGCCTCCGGGATGGCGGCGTCGGGAGCGCTCATGATCTCCTGCAGGACCACGATCGCTTCGTCGATGCGGTCGGCCTCCTCGTTGGCGCCGGCGACCGGCGGCGCGCAGACCAGAAGCAGGCCGGCCAGGGCAGCGGCGGTCCAGCGCGGCGGGCGCCGGGTGCGGGACGTCGAGCAACGGCGGGCGAGCCTGACGGCAGGACCCGGGCAGTGGCGGTCAGAAACGAGGTCTGGAGTAGTCATACCTCCAGGGTAGTCGATTCTCGTAAGATCCGCCGATGGCTCCGCGTGTCCCATCCGCCGGCGGTCTGCTGGTCCTGCTGGCCCTGTCGGCCGGGCCGGTGCGGGGCCAGGGGGCGGAGGCGGACCCGCCTGCGCCGCCGGTCATCGGGGTCATCGAGGTCGTCGGCCGGGAGGTCTTCGACGAGCGCGGCGGCGGACTGTTCGCACCGCATCGCATCGCCAACCGGATTCACGTCCGCACCCGCGAGCACATCATCCGCCGCGAGCTGCTCTTCGAGACCGGCGACGCCTTCGACCGCGAGCTGATCGACCAGACGGAACGCAATCTGCGCAGCCTGTGGTTCCTCCGCGATGCGCGGGTGGAGACCACCGAGGTGGACGAGGATCTCGACGGGCGGCCCGAGCGGGTCGATGCCGTCGTCACGACGTGGGACCGCTGGTCGCTCGCCCCGCGGGTCGATTTCTCGCAGGTGCATGATCGGACCATCTGGGAGATCGGCGCTTCCGAGAAGAACCTCCTCGGGTTCGGAAAGGCCATCACGGTCTCGCACCGGCAGAACCTCGACCGGGTGACGGATCGCGTGCGGTACGAGGACCCCCAGTTGCTCGGCTCCAACGCCGGGCTGGCGGCATCGATTGCCGACCTCAGCGACGGTCACGAGCGGCTTCTGACGATGGACCGCGGCTACCTGTCCCTCCGGGATCCGTGGGCGTTCTCGGCGGGGCTGGTGAGCATCCTGCGGACGGAACCGATCGTCGAGCACGGGGTCGAGGTCGAGCGGTTGCCGATCCGCGGGGACTTCGTCGACGTGGAGGTGGGCCGGGCCCTGCTGCGCGGTGACACCCATGCCGTCCGTGCGCATGGCGCATACCGCTCGCACGAGGTGCAGGTGGGCGCCGACGACCGCGACTACTCGGGTCCCGAGGTGGGTCTGCGGTCGGTTACCCATCGGTTCGTCCGGCTGACCCACGTGAACCAGTTCGAGCGGACGGAGGACTTCAACCTGGGAACCGAGTCGCACGCCGTGCTGCGCCTCTCGGCGCCTGCGTTCGGCGGCCGGGACGCGGTGTTTCTCTCGGTCGGGCACCGGCACGGGCTGCGATTGCGGGACGATCACTTCGTGGTTCTCGGCGTCGGGTTCGACGGGCGGCGCGAGCGCGGGGCATGGCGGAACAGCGTGGCTGCCGTCAACGCACGCTACCTGCGGAAGCACTCGCCGCGTACGGCGTTCGTCGGGAAGCTCGACTATCGCCACGGCCGCGACTTCGATCCCGAGGTGCAGCTTCGCCTGGGCGCGGAGACCGGCCTGCGCGGCTATCCCGTGCGGCAGTTCACCGGCACGCGATCGCTGCTGCTGACCATCGAGGAGCGCGCGTTCTTCGCGGACGACGTCTGGCAGTTGTTCTCGTTCGGCGTCGCCGGATTCGTCGACAGCGGTTTCGTCTGGCCGGCGGGGACGCCGGTCGACCTGGGAGATCTCCGCACCGGCGTCGGCGTCAGCCTGCTCGTCGGCAGCCACCGGCTCGCGAGCCGCGGCGGCGTCCGGTTCGACCTCGGCTATGCCCTCGATCCGGTCGTCGGTTTCGACGGCAGGCCGAAGCGCTGGGTCGGCGCGGCATTCTCGGACATTGTCTTCTGATCCGCATCCGCGGGCGTCGTGCCGGATGGCCGCCGCGTTCGCCGCCGGCGGGCTGATTCCCTTCGCAACGTGGCTCCTGCTGCCGGCGCTCGGTGCGTGGGACTTCTACCGGGGCGGGACGATGCTGCGCCCGCTAGCGGTCTTCGTCCTGGCCTGCGCGGCGGGCGGCGCCCTGGCCGGCGGCGCGCTCGGCCGCAACCCGCGCTGGCGGGCGGCTTTCGGCACGGCCTTCGTCGCCACGCTCTGGATTCCGTTCCTGATGCTGACCAGCCTGCCGGCCCTGAGCGGGCGGGAGCGGTTGATCGATCTGCTCGTCGGCTTCGCGCCGGCCCTGGCGCTGTCGCACGCGCTCCTCGGCGCGTTCGGGCTCGTGCTCGGCGGGAGCGGCTGGCGCCGCGCGTGTACGGGTGCAATGGTCTTCGGCGCGGCCGGCGCCGGTGCGGGCGTGCTGCTGGCGCTCGTCGTCCGGCTCCTCGCAGGGCTTTCCGGAGCGCCGGCGTTCGCGCTGAGTGCGCTCGGCGGCGGCGCGACGTGTCTCGTGCCGTTGACGGTCGCCGGCTGGTGGCTCGCCCGCCCGACGGCTACCACCGCGCGTCGCCCTCCAGCACGCGCTCGATGCGGGCGATGAACACGCAGGCGGCAGCCGCCGCCAGATGCCACGCGATATGGGGTTGCAGGACGTGCGCCCAGGCGCTCCCGGGGCTCGTGCACGCGATGCCGGCATGGTCCAGGGCGAGCAGCGCCGCGGCGGGGAAGAGCAGTCCGACCGTCCGCCGCAGGTCGGCGCGAATGGCCGGGTGCGTGCGCGCCAGCGCGCGCCACAGCCAGAGCAGCGCCAGGGCCTGCGCGGTGACGGCGACGTAGCCCGCGGCGGTGGCGATGAACGGCAGCACGGCGCCGCCGCCGGCGAACAGGGCGAAGAGCGCCGGCCACCGGTCGCGCGATGCGTGACCGCGGTGCACCAGGGCCGCGGCCAGCAACAGGCCCGTGAGCAGCGGGATCGCGGCGAGATCGAGCTGCTGGAACACGGCCGCGAACGTCGCGTGGAAGAGCATCGAAGCGGCGCTCAGCAGGGCGAGAATCGCCGGGAGGAAGCGTGCCGGCCCGCGGGCGGGGGCGCGGTGGAACTCGTGCCAGACGACGGCCGCCGCGACCAGGCCGGCGAGTCCGGACAGGGTCTCGCCGGGATGCGCCAGCAGCGCGGCGACGTCGGGCTCGCAGGTGTCGTAGGCGGCCCGCTCGAGGGTGTTCCAGGGTCCCGGTCTCACCGTCCGACTTCCCGGCGGCCCGCGGTGTCCGTCAGGGAGACGGCGCGCCGCCCCGGGCCGCGCCCCGCGCGGCGAGGAGATCCTGCCAGGCGCGGAGGACGTCCTCGCCGAAACGCTTGCCGATGGTCACCCATTCCTCGTAGTGATTGGGGTGGTCGAAGTTCCACCACCCGGTATTGTCCGACCGCGGCACCAGGTACGAGAGATAGTCCTGCGCGGACCCGATGAAACCGTGGTGTCGTCCGGGCATCAGATGGTCGACGCCGTCCATCGGCGGGAAGCGCCACGTGCCCCATTCGGATCCGTAGTCGGCGACGCTTTCCGCTCGTCCCAGCGCATAGGCGGGGTCGATCTCGCCCGGGGCGGTCAGCAGGCTCAGGTCGCCGATCTCCAGCAGGGCGACCTCGGCCCGCACGCATCCCAGCAGGCCCCAGCAGTCGGGCCAGTGGTAGCGGAGCCGGTCGTCGGCCTCGACGTCGTGATGCCAGACCGACCAGGTGCCCAACAGGTGGATGACGTTGTCGATGGGCGTGTCGAACGACGTCGTGGCGACGGCCAGCTCGGGCGCCGGCAGCGGGTCCGCCGCATCGAGCGCGGTGACCGCCGCGTGCGCGATCTCGTAGCCGGTCGAGCGGATCTTCTCCCATCCGTCCCTCACCAGGACCGGTCGCGCCGCGCCGTCCGGCGCGGCCTCGAAGACGCGATTGCCCGCGTCGTCCCACAGGGGGACCGGGGTGCCGCGCAGTCCGCTCATCTGGTTGCCGACCGTGCCGGCCACGAACACCGCCACGCCGCCCCGCACACGCTCCAGGTACTCGCGCAGGTAGTGCGGGTAGTCGCTCGACAGGAGCCGGTTGGCGCTGCCGAGCGTGTCGGGGTGGTTGTGCCAGTTGACCAGGGTCGCGATCGTCCCGCCGGTCTCCGTCGCCCGGAACTCCGCCGCGACGATCCGCGTGTTGCCGACGACCGGGTCCCGGAGGTCGCGTTGCAGCACGAAATGGTCGTAGGCGGCGGCGGGGTGGTCCATCTCGTTGTTGATGACCGGCAACCGGCAGTCGTCCGCCGTCTTGAGAGCCCCGCTCGAGACGTCCTGGCAGGCGACGTGGCTGGTGGTCGCCGTGGTCAGGCTCGCGGGCCGCAGGTCGCCGAGCGCCTCCCCGATGGCGGCGTACAGCCGCTCCCGCAGCCAGGTCGTGTAGGGGCGGTTGTGGCCGGCCATCAGGGTCGACCAGTAGCCGCTGGCGTCCGGGGCCGAATGCGTGTGGGTGGAATGCAGGACGACGTGGCTCTCGGGTATCCGGTATTCACGGCGCACCCGGCGGCGGACGGGTCCGGTGTGCTTCCGGCCCAGGCCCGGGAGGTCGGCGGCCACGAGCACCAGCGTCTCGCCATCGGCGTCGCGCAGCGCGAGCGCGCGCGCCCAGAGCGGGTCGTGGACACCCTCGGCAATCCGGTTTCCTTCCCGCAACGGCACGTAGGGACTGAAGCCGGCCAGGTGAATCCACCGGAAGCAGTCGCGCTCGGGATCGAACTGGGGAACCGACGCGTCGGCCGACGCGTCTTCACACAGCACCGGGGTGATGTCGACGGCCGCCGCGCCGGCCAGGAGCTGGGCCGCGGACGGCGCCGGCGACGCCGCACCGACGATGGCCGCCGCGAGGAGCCAGACTCCCGCCGCCCCGCTTCGGAGTATGCTCTGCTCGCACAGGAGGGTACGCATGGGGTTGAACACCTACCTCACGTTCGATGGCAACTGCCGCGAGGCATTCGAATTCTACCGGTCCGTCTTCGGCGGCGAGTTCGCGGACTTCCAGACGTTCGGCGACGGGCCGCCGGACATGCCGGTGTCCGAAGAGGAGAAGGGACGCGTCATGCACGTCTCGCTGCCGATCGGTTCGAGCGTCCTGATGGGCAGCGACTCGTCCAGCTTCGGCCCGCCGCTCGCGGTCGGCAACAACTTCTCCCTGTCCATCGAGGTGACGAGCCGGGAGCAGTGCGACGAGCTGTTCGCGAAGCTGTCCGCGGGCGGCTCGGTCGTCATGCCGCTGGGGGAGATGTTCTGGGGCGCGTACTTCGGCCAGTGGACCGACCGGTTCGGCATCAACTGGATGGTGAACTACACGCTGCCCAAGGAGTGAGCGGGCCGCCGGGAAGGCTGCTTGCGTGGACCCCCCGTGCCGCCGGCAGCAGGGCGTCGCGACTGCCGGATCCGATGGCGCGGGAGCTCAGGCGGTCTCGATGCCGGCCGCGTCGCCGAGATCCAGTTCGGCCGTCGCGATCTCGCGCATCCGGAACTTCCGGACCTTGCCGGTGACGGTCAGGGGGAACGCGTCCACCAGCTTCCAGTAGCGGGGAATCTTGTAGGTGGCGATGGCCCCGTGGCAGAACGCGCGGAGCTGCTCGCCGGTGAGCGTGGTCCCGGCCTTCGGCTTCACCCAGGCCATCACCTCCTCGCCGTAGCGGGCCGAGGGGACGCCGATGACCTGCGCGTCCTCGATGTCGGGATGGGTGTAGAGGAACTCCTCCACCTCGCGCGGGTAGACGTTCTCGCCGCCGCGGATGATCATGTCCTTGATGCGGCCGACGATCTTCAGGTAGCCCTCGTCGTCCATCGCGGCGAGGTCTCCCGAGTGCATCCAGCGCGCGCCGTCGATGGCGGCGGCGGTCGCCTCCGGCTGGTTCCAGTAGCCGAGCATCACCACGTAGCCGCGCGTGCAGAGCTCGCCCGAGGCGCCGCGCGGCACGATCCGGCCGCTCTCGGGATCGATCACCTTGATCTCGACGTGGGGGTGGATGCGGCCGACGCTGCCCACCCGCTTCTCCACCGGGTCGTCGACGCGGGTCTGGGTGGACACGGGCGACGTCTCCGTCATGCCGTAGCAGATGGTGATCCCGGTCACGTTCATCTGCTCCCGGACCTGCTTCATGACCTCGACGGGGCAGGGCGATCCGGCCATGACCCCGGTGCGCAGCGAGGAGAAGTCGGTGCTCCGGAAGTCCGCGTGGTTCAACTGGGCGATGAACATCGTCGGGACGCCGTAGATCGACGTGCACCGCTCGCGCTCGATGGCGGCGAGGGTGGCGGCCGGGTCGAAGCTCTCGGCCGGCGCCACCATGCAGGCGCCGTGCGTGGTGCAGGCGAGATTGCCGATCACCATGCCGAAGCAGTGGTAGAAGGGGACGGGAATCAACACGCGGTCGTCGGCGGTGTAGCGGAGGATCTCGCCGCAGAAATAGCCGTTGTTGAGGATGTTGTGGTGTGAGAGGGTCGCTCCCTTGGGCGCCCCGGTGGTGCCCGACGTGTACTGGATGTTTATGGGGTCGTCGAAGCTCAGGCCCGCCTCCCGCTCGGCCAGCGCCGCGTCGTCGACGCCGGCGCCCTCCTCCAGCAGGGAATCCCACTCGTCGTCGAGGACGACCGTCTCATTCAGCGCCGGGCAATTGGGGCGCACGCTGTCGACGATGGCCGAGTAGTCGGCGGCGCGGAAGCGCCTGGCGTGCAGAAGCAGGCGCATTCCCGACTGGTCGAGCGTGTATTCGAGCTCGTGGGCGCGGTACGCGGGGTTGACGTTGACCAGCACCGCGCCGACGCGGGCCGTTGCATACTGGGCCACCACCCACTCGTACCGATTCGGCGCCCAGATGCCCACCCGGTCGCCCCTGGCGATGCCGCGGGCGAGCAGCGCGCGGGCGAGGCGGGTGGTCAGGTCCCAGAACTCCCGATAGGTGGCCCGGAAGTTCTGGGAGGCGACGACGAGGGCGTCGTGCTCCGGGTGCCGCTCCACCGTCCGGCGCAGGTTCGCACCGATGGTCTCGCCCAGCAAGGGGACGTCGGCGGCGCCGTGCACATAGGAAGGCGCGCTCACGGAACCGTGATTATAATGAGGCCGCCAGCCCTGCAAGGAAGCAGATCGTGTCCGACGGCTCGCGACCCGTCCCGTTCGCCCGCCTCGCCGGCGCGCTGGCGCTTCTCGTGCTCGTCACCGGCGCCTCGCCGGCGGGGGAGCAGCGTTCGGTGGTGCCCCGTTTCCGCTCCGGCGTCGACCTGGTCAAGGTGACGGCCACCGTGCGCGACGCCGAGGGACGCCTGGTCGGCGATCTGACCCGAGACGAATTCGAGATCCTCGAGGACGGTCGTCCCCAGCGCATCACCCAGTTCGACCGGGGCCGCGTCCCCGTCAGCCTCGGCGTCGTCCTCGACGTCAGCCAGAGCATGCTCGGTCAGCGCATGGACGACGCGCGCGCGGCGTTGCGGCGCTTCCTGGTAGACCTGCTGGAGCCGGGCGACGAGGTCTTCCTGATGGTGTTCAACCACGATCCGCGGCTGGAGGCGCCGTGGACCCTCGGGCCGGGCCGGCTCCGGGGGCGGCTGGACGGCGTGCGGCCCTACGGGGCGACGGCGATCTACGACGCGCTGATGATGGCCCTGCCCATGTTCGCCGCCCGGGCCCACGACCGCGCAGCGGTCGTGCTGATCTCCGACGGGTCCGATACCGCCAGCGACGTGACCCTCGAGGACGTGCGCTGGCAGATACGACTGCACGACGCATTCGTCTACGCCGTCGGCATCGACGCCCCGGAGCGCCGCCCCATCAACGACCGCGTCAACGCCCGGCTGCTCCGGGCCGTCACGGCGGAGAGCGGAGGCTACGCGGAGGTCATCTCGGACAGCCCCGAGCTGGCCCCGGCCACCGAGCGGATCGCCGAGGAGCTGAACCACCAGTACACGCTCGCCTACGCGCCTGCCGCCCCTCCCGACGGCAGATATCACCGGATCCGGGTTCGGGTCCGCGGCGGCGATTATCACGTGCGGGCGCGCCGCGGGTACGTGGCGCTGCCGCGCCCGTGATGGCCTGCTGCAGCGGTTCTCCGGGACAACGGAGCGGCTCCCGAAGCGTCACGCTTGCTCTGGTTGATGCGCGCGGCAATGATTGCCTTTGTCGGCCGGTCCATTACTGCGTCGTAGCCCGTCGCAGCCGGGCCCCGGCCGCCGGCCGCTCCTCGTGTATCGTGAAGCAATGGTCGTTCTGGAGGCGCGCGATCTGCGCAAGCGCTACCGCCGCGGGGATACGGAGGTCACGGCGCTCGACGGCCTGAGCCTGACCTCGGAAGCCGGCACGTTCACCGCGGTGGTCGGTCCGTCCGGCTGCGGCAAGTCGACGTTGCTGCACCTTTGCGGCGCCATGGATCGCCCTTCCGCGGGCGAGGTGCGGCTCGACGGGCGGTCGCTCGCCGACCTCGACGACGACGCCCTGACGCGGCTGCGGCGCGACCGGATCGGCTTCGTGTTCCAGTTCTTCAACCTGCTGCCGACGCTGACCGTCGCCGAGAACATCGCGCTGCCGCTGCTGCTCGGCGGTCGCGAGCCGTCCGCGGCGATGGCGCGGGCGGCAGCGTGGGCCGAGCGGGTCGGCGTCTCCCACCGTCTCGACCACGCGCCGCCGCAGCTCTCCGGCGGCGAGGCGCAACGGACGGCGATTGCCCGCGCCGTCGTGCACGAGCCGGCGCTGCTCATCGCCGACGAGCCGACCGGCAACCTGGACAGCGGGAACGGCGCGCGCATCCTGGATCTGTTGCGGGAGGTCAACCGCCGGTCCGGCGCGGCGTTGCTGCTCGCCACCCACGACGCCACGGTGGCCGCGGCCGCGGATCGAACCGTCGAGATGCACGACGGGCGCATCGTGCGCGTCGAGTCCCGTTCCGGCGCGCGCGAGCCGGCGCCGGCCCCGGAGCTCGCCGCGGCGGACGCGAAGGGTTCGGCGCCGTGACGGCAGGACGGCCGTCGCCGTCGCCGGCCGCGCGGGTGTCTCCCGCGCCCGCCGGGCTCTTCCGCACCTTCATCGCCAGGAACCTGCGGCAGCAGCCGTTGCGCAGCGCGGCCACCGTCGCCAGCCTCGCCGTCGGCGTGGCCGTGGTCGTGGCCATCCAGCTTTCCAACGCCAGCTCGGTGCGCGGCTTCTCGACCGCCCTCGACGCGTTGGCCGGCCGGACGTCGCTGGAGCTCACCGTGCCCGGCGTCGGCCTCGACGAGACCCGTCTGGCCAATCTGGGATGGTTGCGGGAGTACGGACTCGTCAGTCCGGTGATCGACGCCGACGTGCTGCTGGAGATCGCAACCGACGGTGCGGCGCCGGCCCTCGAAGCGGTGCGCCTGCTCGGCGTCGACATCCTGCGCGACCGCCCGTTTCGCGACTACCCGCTGGTGGACGGCGATGCGCCGCGCCTCGTGACCACGCAGGGATTCCTCGACCTGCTGACCGATCCGCGGGCGGTCATCCTGACCCGTCCGTTCACCCTCCGCCACGGGCTCGCCGTCGGCGACCCGGTCACGCTGGTCGCCGGCGAGCGGACCGTCTCGCTGCGCGTGACGGGTATCCTCGGCGACGAGGGGCCGGCGCGGGTTCTCGACGGCAACTTCGCCCTGATGGACATCGCCGCCGCCCAGTGGGCGGTCGGCCGCCTCGGGCGGGTCGATCGCGTCGACGTGCGTCTGGCGGACGGCGTCGACGTCGCGCGGGCCGAGCGGGAGATGGCCGCGCGGGTGCCCCCCGGCATCCTGGTGCGCCGCCCGTCGTCGCGCGGCGCCGAGGTGGAGCGGATGCTGCGGGCGTTCCAGTTCAACCTGACGGCCCTCAGCCTGATCGCGCTCCTCGTCGGGCTCTTTCTGGTCTACAACACGGTCTCGGTGTCGGTCATCACCCGGCGGAGCGAGATCGGCCTGCTGCGCACGCTGGGCGTGGCCCGCCGCGCCGTCGTCGGCCTGTTCCTGGGCGAGGCGGCCGCGCTCGCGGTGCTGGGGTGCGCGCTCGGGGCGCCGCTCGGCTGGCTGCTGGCGCACGGCGCGGTCCGGCTCACTTCCTCGACGGTGAGCCAGTTCTGGATCGCTTCCTCGGCTACGGTGCCGCCGCTCGAGCCGCGGATGGTGGGGCTGGCGTTCGCGGTCGGCCTGCCGCTCGCGCTGGTCGCTGCCGCGGCGCCGGCCCTGGAGGCTGCGCGCCTGACCCCGCTGGCCGCCGTGCGCCGCGACGATGACCTGGACGCGCGGGCGCGGCTGTCCCGCCGGTCGGTCGCGGGCCCGCTGGCCCTGTTCGCCGCCGGCGCCTGGCTGGCGGCGCAGGGGCCGGTCGGCGGCCTGCCGGTCTTCGGCATGCTGGCCGCCCTGGCGGTGGTGCTCGGCGCGGGGATGGCGATGCCGGCGGTGCTGTTCTGCTTCCGGCGGTGGTGCGGCGCGGCCATGGCGCGCTGGCTGCGCGTCGAGGGGCGCCTGGCCCACGCCAACCTCGGCAGCGCGATTCCGCGCCTCTCCATCTCCGTCGCCGCGCTGGCCGTCAGCCTCGCCATGATGACGGCCATCGCCATCATGGTCGGGAGCTTCCGGGAGACGGTGGTCTACTGGGTCGGGCAGACCCTGCAGGCCGACCTGTTCGTGTCCACCGCGCGCGGATCGCCCGCGGCCGAGCGAGGCGGCATATCGGCCGCGACGGAGGCCGTCATCGCCGGCCACCCGGCGGTCGAGGCGATCGACGGCTTCATGGGCATGGACGTGCCCTACGGCGGCTCGACGATCACCGTCGGGGCGGGCCGATTCGCCACCCGCCTGGAGCGCGGCGGGTTGCTGTTCAAGGACCCCGCGGATGGAACGGCCGCCATGAGCAGTGCGATCGGGCGCGATCGTGTCGTCGTGTCGGAGGCGTTCTCACTCAAGTACGACGCCGGCGCCGGCGACGAGGTCCAGCTTCCGACCCCGGCCGGGCCGACACCGTTCGAGGTCGCGGCAGTCTATTTCGACTATTCTAGCGACCGCGGGCTGGTGGTGATGGACGCCGGCACGTTCGAGCGCCATTTCGGGCCGGAACGGCCGAGCGGCCTGACCCTCTACCTGGCCTCCGGCGCCGACCCGCAGACGGTTCGCGATGAGCTCAACGCCGCCCTCGGGCCGGAGCGGCGCCTGTTCATCACGACCAACGCCGCGTTGCGCGCCGCCGTGCTGCGCGTCTTCGACGCGACGTTCGCCATCACCTACGCACTCGAGGTCATCGCCGTCGGCGTCTCCCTGTTCGGGATGGCCGCCACGCTGCTGACGCTGGTCCTGGAGCGGCGCCGCGAGATCGCGATGCTGCGCCTGGTGGGGGCAGACAGTGGGCAGCTCCGGCGGCTGATCGTCGTCGAGGCGGGCGTGCTCGGGGCGCTGACGCAGGCGGTCGGGCTGGTGGTCGGGCTGGCGCTGTCGCTGATTCTCATCTACGTGATCAACGTGCAGAGCTTCGGCTGGACGATCCAGTTCCACCTGCCGGTCGGCTTCCTGGCCCAGGCGACCGTGGCCATCGTGGCCGCCGCGGCGCTCGCCGGGCTGTATCCGGCCCGGCTGGCCGCGCGGTTCGAGTTGGGGGATGCCGGGGGGATTTCCTGATGGGTGGCGTCCATTCGCGCGTCGATGCGCTCGGCCGCGGCGAACGCGCCACGACACGGCGCCGGTGCGACTCGCCCGGAGAGCGGCAGCGGTGATTTGGATTCGCGGCGTCGACTTCGCTGTCGTGGCACGATAGTCGACATGAGAAGACAGGCAGGAGGCTGGCGTCGTGCCCGCGGCGTCGTGGGGGCGGCGGTCGTAGCCGGTGCGTTGGTCGCTTCGGGCGAGCAGGTCGCCGGTCAGGAGGAGAGCCGCGGCGACGCCGATCGGACGGCCTGGAAGTCCGCGGACCCCGGCTACACGCTGTCGTTTCCGCGCGACCACGCGGCGCATCCGGGCCATCGCATCGAATGGTGGTACTACACCGGCAACCTGCACGCGTCGGGCGGGCGCCGGTTCGGCTACCAGCTCACGTTCTTCCGCTTCGGCGTCGACCTGCAGCCGGTCAACCCGTCGCGCTGGGCGGTGCGCGACCTGTACATGGCGCACTTCGCGGTGACCGACGTCGAGAATCGCGGCCACCACGTCGCCGAGCGGCTGAACCGGGCCGGCATCGGCTGGGCGGGGGCGAGCACCGAGACGCTCCACGTCTGGAACGACGGGTGGTCCGTGACGCTCGAGGAGGGCGACTCACCGGTCCATCGGTTGACCGCGACCAGCGACGACGGCGGCCTGGCTCTGGACCTGCGGTTGGACCCTGTGGGGCCTCCGGTGCTGCACGGCGTGAACGGCTTCAGCCAGAAGGGGGCCGAGGTGGGCAACGCGTCCCACTACTACTCGCTGACGCGCCTGCGCACGACGGGGCGTCTCGTGGTCGACGGGGAGGTTGCCGACGTTCGGGGACTGAGCTGGATGGACCACGAATTCGGGACGAGCTTCCTGGAGCCGGCCCAGGCGGGCTGGGACTGGTTCTCGATCCAGCTCGAGGACGGGACCGACCTGATGGTCTATGTCATGCGGCGCACCGACGGTGCGCGCGATCCCCGCTCGAGCGGCACGCTGGTGTCCCGGGCGGGAGCGGCCCATCTGCGTGTCGACGACTACCGCCTGACGCCCGGGCGGCGCTGGACGTCCCCGTCGAGCGGCGCCGCCTATCCCGTGACGTGGCGCATCGAAATCCCGCCCCACGGGCTCGATCTGGAGGTGACGGCCGCGGTCGACGCCCAGGAACTGGAGACCGGTCGTTCGACCGGGGTTACCTACTGGGAGGGGGCGATCGACGTGCGGGGCACACGCGACGGCGTTCCCGTCGCCGGCTCCGGCTACCTGGAGATGACCGGCTACGCGGGCGCGCCGATGAGCACGGTGCTGCGGTAGGCTGAACGAAGAGCTGCCATGCCTCCGAAGATCCGCGAGTTGGTGGCGGAACTGGAGCGCGCGGGTTTCGTGGACCGTGGAGGGAAGGGAGATCATCGGAACTTCGTACACCCGAATGTAGCCAGAACCGTTACGATAGCGGGGCGGCTTGGCGACGACGCCCGCCGATATCAGATTCTCGCCGTCCGTCGAGCCGTCGAGGAGTCGCAGAGATGAAGGAGAGCGCGCGGTACCTCAAGATCGTGGAATGGTCGGATGAGGACGGCTGCTACGTGGCGAGTTGCCCCGGTCTTTTCCTCGGGGGATGCCATGGTACGGATGAACGCGCTGTCTTCGCGGAATTGTGTGTGATTGTGGAAGAGACCATCGACCTGTATCACGCTGACGGAAAACCGTTGCCTCCGGCCACTGCCGGACGTGATCTGGCGAGCAGGCTGCAGGACGTCGCGTGACCGCCTGGTTCGGGTCTTGATCCTCACGCAAGGAACCCGGTAGGCGCAGCGCCCCGCATGGTCGTCGATCAGCGCATGTGCTTCTTCGCGCGCTCCTGGTCGGCGGGGAGACGCTCGATGTCGAGGGCCTGAGCTGGATGGACCACGAGTTCGGGACGAGCTTCCTGGAGCCGGCCCAGGCGGGCTGGGACTGATTTTCGATCCAGCTGCGCCGCGCTCCGCCATCGGCCGGCCGCAGCCTGAGATGCGGCTACTGGACGTCCCTCCAGTTGAGATGGGTCTACTATCCATCCCTCCAGTGGATCGCATGTATCGGGCACCCCGTAGCGGGGTTGCATGGACGACCACGCCGCCTGAATTGCCGGGTTCCCGGGCGGGCCGGGGGAACGACGAGCAGGACCGCCTTCCGTCTCCGTGGCCAATCCGGCGGTCAGCGCATGTGCTCCTTCGCGCGCTCGGCCAGCTCCTCCGGGGTCAGGTTCTCTCGATGCGTCGCGATGGTCCAGAGGTTGCCGCTCGGGTCCTTCACGCTGGCGTTGCGGTCCCCCCAGAACATGTCGGTCGGTTCCTGCTGAGAGACCGCACCCGCCGCCAGCGCCCGCGCGTGCGTGGCGTCGGTGTCCGGCACGTAGATGTAGAGCATGCAGGGGAGCACGGGGATCTCGTCCTGCGCCCTGCCCATCATCACGTGCGAGTCGCCGATGAGGACCTCCGCGTGTCCCGTGCGGCCGTCCTGGCCGGGGATGCGCTCCTTTTCCACGGCATCGAACGCGGCCCGCAGGAAATCGATGAGCCGGTCGACGTCCTCGACGACGAGGTACGGGGTCACCGTGTGGTAGCCCTCGGGAATCGGATTCACAGCCATCAGAACATCCTCCATTTTGCATGCGCGTCGCACTGTCGATGCCCGCCGGCGTCACTCGTCCGCGGCGTGACGTCGAACCGCTTCCAGGAACGTTCGGACCGGCTGCAGTCGATCGGCGGCCTGTACGACGCGTTCCAGATCGAGTGTGACGTATTCGTGCACCAAGACGTTGCGAAAACCGGGAAGACGATCGAGATCCGTGAGGGTGGCGTCGTCGACCAGGTTCAGGTTGCCGAGGTTGCGGACGGCCTCGGTGTAGTCGTCGAACGCCAGGCCGTGGCGTGCCGACAACTCGCTGGCGATGTCGATCACGAGTTGGCAAACCGTGAGCAGCGAGAAGAGCACGTCGTTGTGGAGGGAGAGGTCGCGGCGCAGGGCGCTGGCGGAGATTCGGGGCCGCAACTGCTCGAGATGGTCGAGGTGCTTCCTGAGCTCCGAGAGGCGCTCGACCAGAAACGTCATCTGCCGAGTGCTTCCAGCGCCATCCGCCGGTAACGCTCCAGATGCGGTGCGAGGTCCGCGGCCCGGATCTGGACGTCGCGCCGGAAGTCCCGCTCCAGGTCGCGATCGCGGCAGAACACCTCGATTCCGGTACGGATGATCCGCCGCGCGAGCAGCGGAGGAGCGTCGTTGAGGACCACGAGGTCGACGTCGTTGTTGCCCAGCGCGTGGATGAGGTCGCTCGTCAGCCGCACCCGGGAATCGAAGCGCCGCTCGCGGGTCGGGACCAGCCGTCGATCCAGCAGCACGCCGACGTCGATGTCGCTCTCGCGGTGGGCGCGCGCGTTGCCGTGGCTCCCGTACAGCCAGGCCGAGACGACCGCGGTGTCGCACGTGTCGCGGAAGTAGCCGCGCAGTCGCTCCTCGACCTGGGCGGACCCGGCGGTCGGTCGAGCGTCGTGTGCTCTCATCCGGACGAGTCCTCCGGGGCGCGTCTATCCGGCGCTCTTCGGGTAGCCAAGCCCCCGGAGCGCGTCGGTGATCTCGTCGAGGATCGCCGGGTCGTCGATTGTCGCCGGCGTCGTGTAGGGCTGGCCGTCGGCGATCTTCTTGACGGTGCCCCGGAGGATCTTGCCGGAGCGCGTCTTGGGAAGCCGCGGCACGAGCGCGGCGGTCTTGAACGCGGCGACCGGGCCGATCGAGGCGCGCACCCGCTCGATCAGCTCCGGCACGATCTCGTCCGCGCCGCGCGTCACGCCCGCCTTGGTCACCACGAAGCCGACCGGGATCTCGCCCTTGATGGCGTCGGCGACCCCGACCACCGCGCACTCGGCCACGTCGGGGTGGAAGGCGAGCACCTCCTCCATGGCCCCGGTCGAGAGCCGATGCCCGGCCACGTTGATGATGTCGTCGACGCGGCTCATGATGTAGAGGTAGCCGTCCTCGTCCTGGTAGCCGGCGTCGCCGGTCAGGTAGAAGCCGGGGTAGCGCGACAGGTACGACTGCCGGTAGCCGTCGTCGTTGTTCCAGAGCGTCGGCAGGCAGCCCGGCGGCAGCGGCAGCTTCACGACCAGGGCGCCGATCTGCCCGGCCGGCATCTCGTTCCCGTCCTCGCCGAGCACCCGCACGTCGTAGCCCGGCACGGCCCGCGTCGGCGATCCCGGCTTGACCGGCAGCGTGCCGAGGCCGACGCAGTTGGCGGCGATGGCCCACGATGTCTCCGTCTGCCACCAGTGGTCGATGACCGGCACGCCGAGGCGGTCGCCCGCCCAGAGCAGGGTGTCCGGGTCGGATCGCTCGCCGGCCAGGAACAGCGTCCGGAACCGCGACAGGTCGCGGTTGCGCATGAAGGCGCCGTCCGGATCCTCCTTCTTGATCGCCCGAAAGGCGGTCGGCGCCGTGAAGAGCACGTTGACCCCGTGATCCTCGATCACCCGCCAGAAGGCGCCCGGATCGGGCGTGCCCACCGGCTTGCCCTCGTAGAGGATGGTGGTCGCCCCGCGCAGCAGCGGGCCGTAGACGATGTACGAGTGGCCCACGACCCAGCCGATGTCCGACGCGGCCCAGTAGACCTCGCCGGCGCCGGCGCCGTAGACGTGCTCCATGCTCCAGTGCAGGGCGACGGCGTGCCCGCCGTTGTCGCGCACGACGCCCTTGGGCACGCCGGTGGTGCCGGAGGTGTAGAGGATGTACAGGGGGTCGGTCGCGGCCACCGGCACGCAGTCGGCCGGCTCGGCGCCGTCGCACGCCGCATGCCAGTCGAGGTCCCGGCCGTCGACGAGCGGCGCCTCGGCCTCCGGCCGCTGGAGGATGATCGCCCGCTCCGGCTTGTGCGACGACAGCTCGATGGCGGCGTCGAGCAGCGGCTTGTAGGGCACCACCCGGTCGACCTCGATGCCGCAGGAGGCCGAGAGGATCAGCTTCGGCTGCGCGTCGTCGATGCGGGCGGCCAGCTCCTTCGGCGCGAATCCGCCGAAGACCACCGAGTGGACGGCGCCGATGCGGGCGCACGCCAGCATGCCGATCACCGCCTCGGGCACCATCGGCATGTAGATGATCACGCGGTCGCCGGCTTCCACGCCTTGCGCCGCCAGCGCGCCGGCGACGCGCGCTACCTCGTCGCGGAGCTCGTTGAAGGTGAAGCGGCGCACCGTGCCGGTCACCGGGCTGTCGTAGATCAGCGCGAGCTGCTTGCCGCGGCCGCGCTCGACGTGGCGATCGAGGCAGTTGTAGCAGGTGTTGAGCCGGCCGCCGGCGAACCAGCGGTAGAACGGCGGGTTGGCGTCGTCGCGCACCGTGTCCCAGCGCCGGTGCCAGAAGAGCGGCTCCGCGGCGGCGGCCCAGAAATCGAGCGGCTCGTCCTGTGCGCGCCGGTAGGTCTCTTCGTATACGGAGGGCATGAACCCGGATCCTAGCCCGAAAATCGTCGCCGGCGGCTCCGCTTTCCGCCCAGCCGGGCCTGACCGGGAGTCTGCCCCGCTTCCGCGGCACAGACTTCCGGCGCATGGGGATCGTGGCAGTCTTCGAGGGCACTCTTGACGTCTTCGCCTGAGATCGGGGCGGCGGAGGCATCGATGCGGAACACGGGAAGTCCCTTGTCGTCGACGATCACCCGGGTTTGCATCCCGGCATGGTAGCAGCACCGCGGCGCACGCCCTCCGTCCGCGAGAGCGGCGGGGCCGGTGGACGCGCCGATGGTTGCTGCATATAGTGGCAGGGTCGGCGTCGCTCGATTCACCCGGTCGAAGGCGAGGGGGCAGCGATGGGCGAAACGGTCTCGCGTCGGGTGCTTCCGTGGATGCTGCTGTTGGGTCTGGCCGCGCTTCCGGACGCGGCCGGCGCGCAGGATCTGCGACTGATCACGGCCGCCGCCGCCGGTGATACGGCAACGGTGGGCGCGCTCATTCGTGACGGTGCCGAAGTCGACGCCCGCCGTGCCGACGGCGCGACCGCGCTGCTCTGGGCGGCGCATCGGGACGACCTGGAAATGGTCGACCTGCTGCTCGGCGCCGGCGCCGACGTGAACGCGGCCGACGACAACGGCGTGACGCCGCTCGAGCGGGCGGCGGAGAACGCCAGTGCGGGCATGGTCGCGAAGCTGCTCGCCGCGGGCGCCAGCCCGCACGTGGCGCGGAACAGCGGACTCACGCCGTTGATGACCGCTGCGCGGACCGGGCACGTCGGAGTGGTCGAGACGCTCCTGCGGCACGGCGCCGACGTCAACGCGGCCACGGCCGAGACGCGCAGCACCGCGCTGATGTGGGCGGTGGCGGGATCCCATCCGGGCGTCGTCCGCGCGCTCCTGAGCGCCGGCGCCGACCCGCGCGCTTCCACCGCGGACGGCTTCACGCCGTTGCTCTACGCTACGCACAACGGCGACGTCGCGATGGCCGACGCGCTTGTCGCCGCCGGCGTCGACGTGAACGAAACCGGCGTGGATGGCACACATGCTCTGGTATATGCCATCGTCGTCGGCAACGACGCGTTCGCCCTGTATCTGCTCGAGCGAGGAGCCGATCCCAATGGCTCGATGGGAGGCGTGCGCGCGTTGCACGCGGCGGTCGGCAGCGTGACCACCTGGCATGGGGACTGGCGGCGGCGCCACGGTGACAGCCGCCGTCGAAGCCCGTTCGGCCGGCGCGGTCTGCATGCGAGTCGCGCGTTGCCCTTGGTGAAGGCGCTGCTGGAGCACGGCGCCGACCCGAACGCGCGGATCACGACGTCGGCGATGCTGATGGACTACATCGGCTATCCGCGCAAGGGAGCGTTCGAGCCGTTCGCCTGCGGGACCGGCGACCTCCGCGGCGCCACTCCGCTATGGGTGGCGGCTCATGAGGCGAACAGGCCGACCGTGCCCGAAGGTGCCAGCGCGGACTATGTGAGAGACAGTGCCGCGATCATCAGGGCGCTCCTCGATGCCGGCGCGGATCAGCACCTGACAACCGACGACGGGACAACGCCTTTCATGGTTGCGGCGGGACTGGGGCGCTCGACATATCGGCCGCGCCAGCCGCGCGGCGTGCGGTCGCCGAGCGCCGAGGCGGCGGTCCGGATCCTGCTGGAGGCCGGCGCCGATATCGACGCGGTCAACGAGGCCGACTTCAGCGCGCTGCACGGCGCCGCCTTCCGCGGTCTCGACGAAGTGGTGACGTACCTGGTGGAGCAGGGCGCCGACATCGACGCGCGCGATTTCAAGGGGCGCACGGCGTACCGGCTGGCCGAGGGATCCAAGCAGTCCTTCCAGTTCCAGAGCTGGCCAGAGACCGCGGCCTTGCTGGACCGGCTGGGCGCGAACACGGAATTGGGCATTCCGGGCACGGTCCAGGAGCGCCTGCGCGACGTGCCGCGGGTCGCCGACCAGTGATGGTTCGACTCACTGAGGCAAGCGGGGCGGGCCGGGATGGTTCCTGCCGGCGCTGCCCAGGACGAGACGCCGGTCCCGTTCACCGACGTACCCGGCGACTTCGGCCAGCGACGGCCCGGCTGGTCGATTCGCGTCTACGGCATACGGAACATCGACGGGCCGTATGGAGCACACCCTCAGTCTCGCGCGCGACCGACGTCAACGGCATCGTGCAGCCGATGGTGGAGGCGCTGTCGATCAAGCGATCAAGCAGACCGGTCTGGAAGACAACTCGCAGTTCCCGAGAACGGTTATGATTGGGTAGAGGCTCACGAGAACGCTCATGCGCTGCGTTCGCACGTTCCGCGCTCGGACGGTCGCCGCCGTCATCGCCTGGAAGCTGGCCGCTCTGGCCGTGCTGCCGGCGGCGCTCTGCTGTCAGGCGGTGATGGCCGCGGAGGGAACGACCGCGCCCGCCTGCTGCGAAGGCGGCGAGCACGGCGCGATGTGCCCGATGAAGCGCGCCGCCCGTGCGGATGCGAAGGACACCGTGCCCGACGCACCGCGCATGATCGGCTGCAACTCGCTCGACGACGCCCTCATCGGGCTGGTCGGCCTCACCGGGTTCACTCCCGATGCGTTCGAGTTGACGTCACACCTGTCGGGTAGCGAACGGATCGCCGACGTTCGCTACGCCTCCGCCTCGCTCGCCGGCGGGCCCGCGCCGCCACCGCCTCGCGCCTGATTCCTGCCGGTCGATTCTCCGTTTTCTCGCGTGCAGGTGGCGTGTTGCGTCGCGCCGCTCGTCCGTGGCGTTGCCGGGCCGGAGTCCCCGCGAGAACGCCCCGCTGGCGGCCGACGCGCGGGAGGTGCGAGGTGTTCAGGGTGTATGAGGTTGTGCATAGGGGAGCGCGCCGTGTGTGTGCGTTGCTGATCGTGATTTTCGGACTTGCTTCGCCGGCCGGCGTGTACGCGCAGGACGCCGGCTCGGTGACCGGGTCGGTGGTCGACGCGCAGGGACTGGCGCTTCCCGGCGCGACGATCGTTCTGCGGACGACCGGACGCGACTTCGTGGCGTCGACGGTCACGGACCGAACCGGCGGGTTCGTGCTGGCGGGCATTCCCGCGGGAGACTACCTCCTGGCGGCGAGCCTGCTCGGGTTCTCGACGCACGAGGAGGCGGTCACGGCCGGCGGCGGGGCCGTGGACGTCACCGTCGCGCTCGACGTCGGGTCGTTCGCGCAGGAGGTGACGGTCAGTGCGCTCATGCCCGAGGTGCTGACGACCGAGCTGGTCGCGCCGGCGTCGGAAATCGAAAGGCGCGTCGCCCAGGACCTGGCGCGCTCGCTCCGGAGCCACGCGGGGGTGACTGCCGTGCGGCGCGGGTCGATCAACCTCGATCCGTCGGTCCGCGGGCTGTACGCGGAGCAGATCGGCATCTTCGTTGACGGGACCCGCACGTTCGCGGCGGGTCCGGCGCGGATGGACTCGGCCCTGAGCCACATCAGTCCGCACGCCCTGCAGTCGTTGCGCGTGGTGCGCGGGCCGTATGCGCTGACCTGGGGCGCCGGCACCCTGAGCGCGATTCAGGCCGAAACCTTCAAGCCGGCGTTCGGGGCGGGCGACTTCCGGCTCGGCGGACGGGCCGGCTACAACTACGGCAGCAACGGCGCCGCGAACGACGGGTTCGCCAGTCTCTACGGCAGCTCCGACCGGGTCCGATTCACGTTCCAGCACAACACCCGGGTGGGGAGCGACTACACCGACGGCAACGGCGACACGGTGCAGGGGGACTACGAGACCTTCGATACGCGCTGGACCCTCGGCGGTCGCCTCGGCCGGGAGACGCTGGTCGAGTACAGCGGCGGCTTCCAGCGACAGAACGACATCGACTATCCCGGACGGCTTCTCGACGCCACTTTCTTCGAGACGCAGTCGCATGCGGTGGAGTTCACGCACGCACCTGGCGAGGGCGTCGTGACGGAAGTCGCGGGGCGGGCGTACGTGAACCTCAAGTCCCACCTGATGAACAACGAGAACAAGCCCACGGCGCTGCGCGACGAGAATCGGACGCCACCGTTCCCCATCCGGGTCGACCTGCCCACGTCGGCGGATACGGTGGGCGGCCGGTTCCACGCCGCGCTCCAGACGGGGCCGGTTCGCTACAAGCTGGGTTTCGATGCCTACCGACTGCACCAGAACGCCACGCAGACCATCACCGATCGGGAGACCGGAGACGTGCACCACGACCACCATCCGGTCTGGCCCGATGCGATGTCGACCAACGCCGGGGCCTATGCCCAGGTGCTCGTCGACCGCGGCCGGAGCACGGTGGGCGCCACGTTGCGGGTCGACCGCGAGCAGGTGCGCGTGGGGGAGGTGACCTCGTTCTTCGCCGACAACGCGGTGCCCGCCTACGAGCTGCACGAGCTGTACGGCCACTTCCACTGCGTCACCGCGGTGTGCATGACGCCCGCGGACCCGCACGGCGCGCACGGGCACGACGCCGATGCGCACGGCGGGCACGATGCCGCCCACGACGCGGGGCACGATGGCCACGGCGGCACGATGCTCGTGTCGGGCGATCGGTTCGCCCAGGCCAACACCAGCGTCAGCGCCGCCGCCAGCGCGAGCCTGCGTCTGACCGACACCTGGTCGATTACGCTCGGCGCCGGCCGGGCGGTGCGCAATCCGTCGGTGCTGGAGCGCTTCGCCGACCGTTTCCCGGCCGTGAAGTTCCAGACGGCGGCGGAATTCGTGGGAAACCCGCACCTGGTGCCGGAGAAGAGCCTGGAGCTGAACGCGGGGACCACGTTCCGCACCGCGCAGGCCGCCGTCACCCTGGACGTCTTCCTGCGCAACGTCGACGACTACATCACGGTCGCCGCCGACCCGAACCTGGCCAAGCGCCTGCCCCTCAGCCCGGACCGGCTCTTCCGCTACGTCCAGGCGGATGCGGCGCGGTTCGCCGGTTTCGATCTCACTGCGACCTCCGCCGCCGGCCCCTGGATCGACCTGCGGGGCGGCTGGTCGTACGTACGGGCCGAGGATCTGCTGTTCGACGAGCCGCTGTTCGGCGTGCCGCCGTTCGAGCAGCAGTACGCACTCGACATCCACAATCCGGCCCGGACCCGCTGGCTGGAGGTGCTGGTCACCAACACGACGGCGCAGGAGCGCGTCGCCGCGACGCGGTTCGAGGTGCCGACCGAAGGCTGGACGACGATCGACGTGATGGCCGGCATACGGATGCACGAGGGACTGACGCTGCGGGCCGGCGTGCAGAATCTGACCGACCAGTATTACGTCAACCACCTGAACTCGTTCAATCCGTTCACGCGCCTCCGCATCGCGGAGCTCGGCCGGAGCGCGTTCATCGGCGCGGAGGTCGGTTTCTAGGGTGGTCAGGCATCGCTCACGGAGCGGCAAACCATGGCGGTTCGTAGGACAATGTACGCGGAGGGAAATCACAGATGCTCAAGATGAAGACCGTTGGATGGTGTCTCGTGCTGGTCGTCGCGTCCATCGCGGTCGTCGCCGCGCACATGGCGGTGCAGAAGACTCTGCCGGAGGCCGACGCGGTACTGGCCGAGTCGCCGCACCACATCCAGATCTGGTTCACGCAGTCGCCCGATCCCGCAATCAGCCGGCTGAGCCTCGAGGGGGCGAACGGCGAGGTCGCGCTCGGCGACACGAAGGTGCAGGACGACAGGTCGCTGATGGCGATGCTGCCGTCGAAGCTCGATGCGGGGAGTTACACCGTAAGGTGGCGCACGGCCGGCGACGACGGCCACACGCAACGCGGCGACTTCGCGTTCACCGTGCGCGCCGCGGACTAGGAGTTCGTGCCGCGACGACCGTGTACGCGGACGACGCCGGATTGGTTCGCGGCCGGCGGCGTCCTGTCACCGCACGGTTCGATCGCGACGAGTTCGTCGAAGCAGGCGAAGTGTCGGGCGGATTGCAGGTCACGATCTCGTCGTAGATCTCGGCACGAGCCGGAAGGTTCCCGACGAGGCGGTGGCCGGCCAGCGTCGATACGTCGCGTAACGGCGTTCGCCGTTCGCTGTGCTCGATCGTCTTCATGTCGACAACGATATCAAGTCACCGGCGCCGCGGTTGAGGATCTTTCCTGTCATGGACGGTGAATCGTTCGCGCTCGTGCTGCTGGCCGGCGCCAAGTGGATCACCTACGTCGGATTGGTCGGCTTGACCGGCGCCGTCGCAGTCCGCCGTCTGACTTCCACCGCTGGCGGCGACGCCTCGGGAGGCGCGGTCGAACGGCGTCTCGGCATGCTGGCCGCCGGTTCGGCAGCGATCCTCGTCGTGGGAACCGCGGCTCGCCTCACTGCGCAGACCTGGTCGGTCTTCGGGCTCGACGAGCCGGTGACGCTGGAACTCGTGCGGATCATCGGCATGGAGAGCCGCTGGGGCGGCAACTGGCGACCGCAGGCCGGTTTCGCTCTGCTGGCCGTGGTGGCCGTCGCCGTTTCCGCGCGGCGGCCACGGTTCGGTTGGTGGATTGCGGTCCTGGCCGTGGCCGGCGCCTGGATCACGCTGCCGATGACCGGTCACGCCATGAGCTTCGAGTCTCGCCTGCCGTGGGTTGCGCAGGTCGCTCACGGGGTCGGCGCGGGTGCGTGGATCGGCGGCCTGGCGGTGCTGACCGCGGTCGTGTCCGGACTGGCCCGCGAACCGTCCGGGCACGGGCGGACGGCCGGTCTCGCGGTCGAGTTCTCGCCCATGGCGCTCGTCGCGGTCGGGGCGATTGTGCTCTCCGGCGCCCTGATGTCCTACCTCTACCTGCGTGCGCCCGCGGACCTCTGGATCACCGGCTACGGCCGCGTACTGCTGCTCAAGGTCGTTCTCTTCCTGGGAACGGGCGCCGTGGGCGCCTGCAACTGGCGGATACTGCTCCCGCGGCTCGGGAACGAGCCCGGCACGCGGGCGCTGCTGCGCTCCGCGCGTCTGGAGCTCGCGCTGGCCGCCGGGGTGCTTCTCGTCACCTCCGTGCTCGTGCATCTGGCGATGCCGGCCGAAATGGGGTAAAACTGCGCCATGACCATGCCATTCTCCCGTCGTCACTTCCTGCAGACGGCCGGTGCCGGCGCCGCCGTCTGGGTTCCCTCGGCGGCGCACGGCTACACCGGGGCCGAGATGGCCCGGCGCGCCGAGCAGACCGGGGGCGAGCTGACCCCGCTCGGCGTGTCGATGTGGGACCTCGACACGCCCGCGCTGGTGGTGGACCTCGACGCGCTCGAGGCCAACATCGCCACCATGCAGCGGACCGTGACGGCCAACGGCATCGCGAGCCGGCCGCACGCCAAGACGCACAAGTGCCCGGCTGTTGCGCGGATGCAGCTCGACACCGGCTCGGTGGGCATCTGCGTGGCCAAGGTCAGCGAGGCGCAGGTGCTCTTCGACCACGGCATCGAGAAGCTGCTGATGACGACGAGCAACGTCACGCCGTTCAAGATCCGCCGCGCGATGAACCTGCGGAAGTGGTGCGAGGACTTCGTCCAGGCGACGGACACGGCCGCCAACGCCCGGGATCTGTCCGCCGCGGCGGAGGCGGCCGGTGTGGTGGCCGACGTCGTGGTGGACGTCGACCCAGGCGGTCATCGCACCGGCATCACGCCCGGCGCGCCCGCGCTGGAACTGGCGCAACTCGTCGACCAGCTCCCCGGGCTGCGGCTGCGCGGCATGCTCTGCTACGACGGCGGCTCGCAGCACGTCAAGGGCTTCGAGGCGCGGCAGGCGCAGACGCTGGCACGGCTGGCGGCGGCGGCCGAGACCCGCGAGCGGTTCGAGCGCTCCGGCCTGAACACCGGGATCTTCAGCGGCGGCGGGACCGGCACCTACAACATCGACCACCAGACGCCCGGCTTCACCGACGTGCAGGTGGGCAGCTACGTCTTCATGGACGCGCAGTACATCGACGTCGGCGGCGCGGACGACGCCGACGTCTACACCGACTTCCAGCCGGCGCTGACCATCCTGACCACCGTGCTCAACGCGCAGTACGAGGGGCGGGCGACGACCGATGCCGGCGCCAAGGCCTGCACCATCAATCGCCCGTGGTCGCGCGTCAAGGGCGAGACCGGCATGAGCTATACGTCCGGTTCGGACGAGTTCGGATCGATCCGCTACGAGGACGACGCCAGCCGCACCTACGCCGTGGGCGACAAGCTGGAGCTGATCGTGTCGCACTGCGATCCGGTGGTGAACCTGTACGACCAGATGTACGCGGTGCGCAACGGCATCGTCGAGGCCGTCTGGGCCATCGCCGCGCGAGGTCACTCGACGTAGACCTTGCCGCGCCCGGAACCGTGCCGGGAGTCTCTGCACGCCTGGATTCCTGGCTCCGGGACCGCAGGTGCATGACAGATTCGTGAGATGACCGCCCCTCGCACCGTCAGGCCGGCGATTTCGGTATCGCCTTGGTGACGCCCGGAACGGCGACCACGCACCTGAACGCCTCGCACCGTCAGGCCGGCGATTTCGGTATCGCCCTCGCGGGGCGTCTCGCTTTCTTGTCGTGCACCCTGGGCGTCGTCGCCGAATCGTCGAAGCAAGTCCGCTATAATGGGGACGCCTATGTGGACCAAAATGATGAACCGGCCTCGCAAGAAGCCGCCGAAGAAGATCGCCGTCATCGACCCCGAGCGCTGCTTCGGCGCGTTCGCCTGCTCGATCTGTCAGGCCGCCTGCCCGGTCGAGGACTGCATCATCGAGGAGCCGGACGTCTACGGGCGCATGGTCTGCGCCGTCCGCGTCGACAAGTGCATCGGCTGCGGCCTGTGCGTCACGGTCGGCAACCCGACGGCGCCGCAGCCCCGCGACTTCGGCTGTCCGCCCGACTACGACGCCATCGACATGGAGGCCTTCGGGGACATCGTCCCGCCGGAGCCGCAGCCGGAAGCGAAGGCGGCCGAAAAAGCCGGCGAGAGCGCGGCGGCCTCCTGACGCGAACCCGGCGACTCGCTTCTGCATCTGCGCGGCCGGGTCCCGGCCGCCGCGTCAGGTCCAGATTCCTTCATCGACCAGTCTTCGGAGTGCAGCGATCGTTCTCCGGAGGCTGGGAGACCTCTCCAACGCTCGTTCCGGGCTCCAGAGCCCTCTGGCGAAGGTAGAGATTCGGTCCGTGTACGCGGGACCGACCTGACGTCTGCTTCCCGTGCGGGGCAACATGGCCGCGCGAATCTCCGACTTGCGCGACGTCCCGCAGAGGTTGACGACGGACCGTTTCGGATTGTCCAGGTGATCCGGATCATCGGGCACTCGGTGCCGCGACACCGAGAACTCCCGCGCAAAACCATCGCCGTCGGCCGGAAGCCAGCTCTCCATCGCCCGGATCGGAGACCTCAGAGCAACGCGGGGCATCCGTCTGCTTTCCCTGAGCAGACCGCCTATCAACTGCGATGCACAGGGAGCGTCGTGGTCCAGGTCCCGCAGAATCAGCCAGTTGATCTGAACGCCTGACCGGTTCAATGCCGGGATGCGCGGATCGAGCCTGGACTTGCCTCCCGCGACGATCGCTTCCTGCGGTCGAAACCCGACCAATCGGATCAGGCGCTGTGCGACAGGGGCGTCTGTACGCCCCTCCACTGCGAAGTAGACCGTCCTCACCGCTGGGCGATCCGACTGGGGAGTTCCTGTACCGCGTTCGGCTCGGTGCGTGGGGACAGTATCTCCGCAAGGCTCAGCTCGCCGTCGCGCAATGCCTGGACATCGGGCAGCGAGCCGGCGGTTTGCGCTTCCGTGCCTTCCTCGCCTGGACTCAGAATGACGACCTCGTCGGTGTCCAGGTCTTCGTCAGCCAGCACTTCGTTGGAGTGGGTGGTCAGCAGAACCTGCGGTCCCCCCGCTCGGCGAACGCGGTTGAGGATCGCGGGTAGCTGTCTCACGACCGACGAGTGCAACGACAACTCGGGTTCTTCCAGCAGTACGGGGCCACCGCCCTTCCTGCCGCTCACCAACGACCACAACAGGCCGATGAGTCGCAGGGTGCCGTCCGAGAAGTCCCGCTCGTTCTGCACGGCCAGATGAGGCCGCCAATGCTTGTAGCCCGCCTGCAGATGCCAGCGGCCGATCCTGTCCTGCACGAGAGTGAGCTCGTCCAATTGTGGAACGGCGACCCTCAGCGCCTGGTTGATCTGCTGCAGGCGGCGCCCGCGAGTTTTCTCAGGGGTCTCGGCAATTCTGAGAAGGAAGTCCGCTCCGTATGGATCCTCGATGCGATCCCCTCCTCGCTCCGGGTCCCGTATCAGGTGCGGCACGAGATGAAGGTACCGGATAGATCTGAGGAAGTCGACGATCGGACGGAACTCCCGGTTGGAATTGACCTGTTCGAGGTGCGTCTGAGTCATTCGTTCCGGATCGGCCTTGTCCTCGGCATTCGGTCTTGCGAGCAGCTCATGACCGTCGCTCGCGACGATCTCCTTCTTGACAATCGGCCGGTGACGTCCTCGCGGCTCAGCGGTAAACGTGACCTCGTACGACCATCGAGCTCGGTTGGTTTCATCGCCAATCGCAATTCGAAGGGTGACGTGACCGTGGTTGAAGTTCCTTGCTGCCAGGCAGCGGATGCGCGCCATGCCGCCCCGGCGAGCCACCGCGTCCTGGAAGCCTCCACCCGCCGACGCGATATGCCGGAGGAACCGCAGCGCATCGAGCAGGTTGGACTTGCCGGATGCGTTGGGGCCGATCACGAACATCCGATCGCGAAGATCGAAGTCGGCCTGCTTGAAGTTGCGCCAGTTCCTTACCGTAACGTGTGTCAGACGCATCAGGCCCATGTTACCAGCGGCCACACGCGGCCGGCTTGGGGGAGCTTGGGGGAGGCAGGACTATCCCACGCTCGGGCGCATCTGCGGCCCTGTCGATGGTCGAGG
>WTFV01000207.1 GCA_011523845.1 Acidobacteriota bacterium
CAGGGCGGGCAGGAGGATCCCGGGCCGCGGAACAACATGCCGATCCAGGACCCCGAGCTGGCGGGATCCCTGCGCATCGGCGTGGCGGCGAACGGGGAGTGCGGGCCGGCGACCACCCGCGACGGCCTGACGCACTGTCCGCTGGTGAATCACGACTTCGTGCAGTCGATCTACCCCCCCGGCAACACGAGCCGCTTCAACGAGGGCATCGTCTACGTCGACAACTACCGCCGGAAGCAGCCGTTGTTCGGGCAGTTCACGGTGGGGTTCGAGCGCGAGCTGATGCCGACGTTGTCGGTCGGGGTCGACTACGTCAACATCCGGGGCAGCCAACTGCTCAACCGGATCAACTACGTGGCGCCGTACCGCGACGGAATCGACAGCAGCGACGATGTCACGTTCTACGACGTGTATGCGGATCGCGGCGGGGTCTACAACCGGACCGACACGGTGTTCTACCCGAGCTGTCCGCAGGCGGCGGCCGATGCCGGTCAGTACAGCAGCAATCCTGGGATACTCGCGGAGCAGTGCGCGAAGGCGGACCCGGTGACGGGCATCGATCCGCGGACCGGCTTTCAGATCGGCGTCTGGAACAGCCGGCTGCTGTCGATCGAGAGTACCGGAATATCGCGCTACGACGGCCTGAACTTCTCGATGGAGAAGCGCTACTCGGACCGCTGGGGCATGCGGCTGTCGTACGCGCTCGGCTACTCGCGCGGCGACACCTTCGAGCAGTACGGCACCAACGGCATCAGCCTCAACGGCGTCCAGACCCAGGTTCTCAACGAACTCAACATGGACGAGAACTGGCAGCCGGCGGAGCACGACCGCAAGCACGTCCTGACGCTGAGCGGGCGCACCGAGCTGGCGGGCGGGATCACCCTGAGCCCCATCTTCCGCTACATGAGCGCGAACCCGTTCACGATGTACAACAGCCAGCTCGACCTGGACCGGAACGGCACCAACTGGGACCCGCTTCCCCAGGGGACCTACACCGGCACGGGCGCCAACGCGTTCACGGTTGACCACAACGGTCGCCAGGGCGGCGCCCGCAAGGGCGACTACATCAACCTGGACCTGCGGTTCGGATGGCGGGCCCGTCCCGCGGAGGGGGACACGCTCGACATCTACTTCGACCTGATCAACGTGTTCAACCGCCCGAACTTCTTCGTCGCGTCGTGGGCGAACGGGGACCAGAACAGCGGCAACTTCGCGCGCTACACGCTGCTGCGTTCCGGCGGGGTCCCGCGGCAGGCGAACTTCGGGATTCGATACGGCTTCTAGACGGCGCGTCCAGAAGCTGAGCAAGTCCCAGGAGCCGGGCGCCCCATCCACGAGGGGGCCCGGCTCCCTTTCTGTACGGCGCTCTCCGCCGGCCGTTCTGTCGGGCCGCGACGATCCGGTCCCGGATCCGGGAATCGGAATTTCCCCGAGCCCGGCGCCGGAGCGGCCGGGCGGAGTCGACGATTGCGGGCGCTGCAAGGCTTCCGCTGGTCGTATCCGAGGTGACCCCGGCGTATGCGTGGCAACGTCAGGCGGGCAGCGCGCCGCAAAAGGGGGTTGCAACCGGCGCGCGTCTTGCGCTAGGGTGCGCTTTCGCAGTTCGTGCACCGTCAAGGAGGGCAGCGGAACGAACAGAGTCGGGGAAGTACGGCCTCAGTCGGCGGCATCGCGGCCTCAGTCGGCGGCATCGCGGCCTGCGGCAATCCCAGAAAGCCCTTCGTTCGGTCGTTTCGTTCCTAGAAGGAGGGTGGAATAGTGCGAACGCTTACGACATTCCTGATCGTCGGCGCGCTCGTGGGCGCGACGGCGGCGCCGGCCCTGGCGCAGGTGGGTCGGACGGAGCTTCGGGGAACGGTCACCGACGAGACGGGAGGCGCCCTTCCGGGCGTGACCGTCTTCATCCAGAACGAGGCGGACGGGACCTTCCGCGAGGTCATCACCGGCGGTGACGGAAGCTACTTCGCGGCGCAGTTGCTGCCGGGGGTCTTCACGGTCACGGCCGCGCTGCCCGGCTTCAGCACGTTCCAGACGACCGGCTACGAGTTGCGGGTCGGGGCGACCGTCCCGCTCGACATCATCCTCGGCGTGGGCGCCCTCGAGGAGACGGTGACCGTCTCCGGGCAGGCCCCGCTGGTCGACCTCACCTCGGCCGAGGTGGGCGGCACGCTGGACAACGCCGAGCTGGTGGAGATGCCGCTGGTCAACCGCAGCGCGTTCGCGGCGATCTCGCTGCTGCCGGGCATCCAGTTCCTGCCGTCGAGTTCGCAGGGCAACGACGGCATCATCGCCAACGGGCAGACCGCCGCGGCCAGCTCGCTGAACGTCGACGGGGGGTACAACAACGACTCCACCGGCGGCGGCGCGGGCGGCAGCCAGGTCAAGGTGGCGATCGAGTCGGTGCAGGAGTTCCAGGTCGTCAGCGGACAGTTCGACGCCGAGTTCGGGCGCTCGTCCGGCGCGGTCATCAACGCGGTGACCAAGCGGGGGACGAACCAGTGGTCCGGGGCCGGCTTCAGCTACAGCACCAACACCGCGATGACGGCGCGCGACTACTTCAACAACCAGTTGTTCCAGGAGGACTCGAGCACCGAGAAGCCGACGAACAACAAGTACGAGTTCGGCGGCATCTTCGGCGGGCCGATCGTGCAGGACCAGGCGCACTTCTTCGTGAGCCTCGAGCGGCGGCTGACCAACCCGGCCCGGACGCAGAGGTTCAACAGCCGTCCGGATCTGGACTGGTCCATACCGGAGAAGTGGCGCGCGTGGAACACCATGTACCGGGTGGACCACCAGATCAACGGGAACAACTCGTGGGCCCTGCGGTTCATGCGCGAGCTCAGCCCGGAGACCGACCGCTACGGAAACCGGACGACGACCTCGGGGCACAACCAGGAGGACGACGAGCAGATCTGGGTCGGGAGCTACACCAGCGTCATCGGCAACAACATCGTCAACACCGTGCGGGTCACCCGCAGCTACGAGAATGCCGCCGGGGCCTCTCCCTACTGGTACGACCTGAACGGGCACGTGACGCGCGACGGGCAGATGCGGAACCTGGCGCCCGGCTACAACATGGCCAGCTTCTGGGATAACATCGCGCCGTGGGCCGGCGGCCGCATCGACTCGCAGTGGCAGTACAACAACACCACGTCGTGGTTCGTCCCCGACATGATGGGCGATCACGACTTCAAGTTCGGCGGCACGTTCCACCGCTCGTTCATCGACGACTTCCGCGAGAACTTCCTGGGCGGCGCGTTCCACTTCAATACCGACATGCCGTTCGACATCGACAACTACGCGACCTACCCCGAACGGCTCCAGATTCGCGTCGGCGCGCCCACCGGCAACCACTTCGCCTACCCCATCAACACGTGGGAGACGTTCTTCCAGGACAAGTGGACGCTGAACGAGCGCTGGACCCTGGGGCTCGGCGTGCGGTGGGACGCCGAGATGCTGAGCGCGGAGCGGACCGACAACCCGCTGATGGTGCCGCGGACCGATCCGCGGGACTGGAACAACATCTCGCCGCGGCTCTCGGTCGCCTACGACGTGACGGGCGACGGCCGCTCCGTCCTGCGGGCGGGCTACGGGTACTTCTATGACCGGACGCTCTTCAGCGGGCTCGACAACGTCCTGCAGGATCCGGTCATCAACAGCTCCTTCGTCGCCTCCTTCCCCCGCGGCGGGGGCGAGCAGGGCGGGCAGGAGGATCCCGGGCCGCGGAACAACATGCCGATCCAGGACCCCGAGCTGCGGCAGGCCATGCGCATCGGCGTGGCGGCGAACGGGGAGTGCGGGCCGGCGACCATCCGCGACGGCGCGACGCACTGCCCGTTGGTGAATCACGACTTCGTGAATTCCGTCTATCCCCCCGGCACCACGGACCGCTTCAACGAGTCGAACGTCTACATCGACAACTACCGCCGGCAGCAGCCGTTGTTCAAGCAGCTCACGCTGGGGTTCGAGCGCGAGCTGATGCCGACGCTGTCGCTCGGCGTCGACTACGTCAACATCCGGGGCAGCGGACTGCTCAACCGCATCAACTACGTGGCGCCGTTGCGTTCCGGAACCGACAGCAGCGACCCGCTCACCTGGTACGACGCGTGGTACGGGACGGACCGGATCGGGGTCTACGATCGGCCCGAGAACGGCTCGCCGGGGATAGGGGGGCTGAACTCGTTCCCGAGCTGTGCGAATGGGGCGGCGACCGCCGGCCTCTACAGCAATCCCGCCCTGCTGGCCATGGAGTGCGCGAAGGTGGATCCGCTGACGGGCCTCGGGCCTGCGGGTCTGCCGATCGGCGTCTGGCAGGGTCGGCTGCTGTCGATCGAGAGCGTCGGGAAGTCGTCCTACGACGGCCTGAACGTCTCGGTGGAGAAGCGCTACTCGGACCGCTGGGGCATGCGGTTGTCGTACGCCGCCGGCTACTCGCGCGGCGACACCTTCGAGCAGTACGGCACCAACGGCGTCAGCCTCAACGGCGTCCAGACCCAGGTCCTCGGCAACCTGCACATGGACCGGAACTGGCAGCCGGCCGAGCAGGACCGCCTGCACATCCTGACGCTGAGCGGGCGCACCGAGCTGCCGGGCGGCATCACCCTGAGCCCCATCTTCCGCTACATGAGCGCGAACCCGTTCACCATCTACCACAGCCAGATCGACCTGGACAGGAACGGCACCAACTGGGATCCGCTTCCCGCGGGGTCCTACAGCGGCGTGGGCAACAACCCGGTGACGGTGGATCACAACGGCCGCCAGGGCGGCGCGCGAGCGTCCGACTTCGTCAACCTGGACCTGCGGTTCGGCTGGCGGGCCCGCCCGGCGGAGGGGGACACGCTCGACATCTACTTCGACATCATCAACCTGTTCAACCGCCCCAACTTCAACAACCCGGTCGGGAACCAGAACAGCAGCAACTTCATGAACTACACGTCGCTGCGTTCCGGCGGGATCCCGCGGCAGGCGAACTTCGGGATTCGGTACGGTTTCTAGGCGCGTCCAGGGACTGACACACCGGAGTCACTTGGAGCCGGGCGCCCGCAGGGGGCGTCCGGCTCTATTTTCTGTACGGCTGTTCTCGCTGCCCCCGGCTCGCGTCTCGGCGCGCCGCCGGACCGAACCGACTCGGGATCGCGGGTAACATCGGAGGGTGGAGCGTAGAACGCGGGCGACGATGAACAGGAAGCGCAAGCTGCCGCTCGGGATCCAGACCTTCCGGAAGATCCGGGAGCAGGGCTGCTACTACGTCGACAAGACTGCCTACGCCCGGCGGTTGGTGGAGGAGGGTGACCACTATTTTCTCTCGCGCCCGCGGCGGTTCGGAAAGAGCCTGTTCGTGGATACCCTGAAGGAGCTGTTCGAGGGCAACGAGTCGCTGTTCCGGGGGCTGGCGGTCCATGACGGGTGGGACTGGTCGGTGCGCCGCCCGGTGGTGCGGCTCGACTTCGGCAGCGGAGACTTCGGTGATCCGGCGCATCTGCCGCGGGCGGTGCTGGCGCAACTCGATGCTGCCGCGGAGGACGCGGGGGTCGCCGTCCGCTACGATGTCGCGTCGCTGCGACTCCAGGACCTGCTGAAGACACTGCACCGGCGGGCCGGGCAGCGAGTCGTGGTGCTGGTGGACGAGTACGACAGGCCGATCCTCGATGCGCTGAAGACGCCGGAGGTCGCCGAGGCCAACCGCGACTACCTGCGGGGGCTGTACTCGGTCACCAAGACCAGCGACGCCCACATCGCCTTCAGCTTCCTGACCGGGGTCAGCAAGTTGGCCAAGGTCAGCCTGTTCTCCGGACTCAACAACCCCACCGACCTCACGCTGGATCCCGCATGCGCGGCGATCTGCGGCTATACGGAGGCGGATCTGGACACGGTGTTCGCGGCCGAGCTGCCCGGCCTGGACCGGGATCGGATCCGGGAGTGGTACAACGGCTACAACTGGCTCGGTCCGGATCGGCTCTACAACCCCTTCGACGTGCTGCAACTGTTCCGCAGCCGCCGATTTCGGCCGTACTGGTTCGAGACCGGCACGCCGGCGTTCCTGATCGACACGCTGATACGGCAGAGGGTCAGCATCCCGTCCCTGGACGGCTTGCGGGGCGACGACGACCTGCTGTCGAAGTTCGACGTCCGGGACGCGGCGCCGGAGGCGCTGCTGTTCCAGACCGGCTACCTGACGATCCGGGAAGAGGAGACCGGCCTGCTCGGGGCGCCCCTGTACCGGCTCGGCTATCCGAACCACGAGGTGCGCTGGAGCCTGAACAAGAGTCTGCTGGCGGCGCTGACGCCGCCCGACTGCGCGCGCCGGCACCCGGCGGACCCACGGCTGACGGAACGGCTGCGCGCCGGCGACTTCGATGGCGTCGAGGCGCTGGTGCGGGGGCTGTTCGCCGGGATTCCTTTCGAGTGGCACACGCGCAACGAGATCGCCCGCTACGAGGGCTACTACGCCAGCGTGTTCTACGCCTGGCTGGCGGCGGTCGGGCTGGACGTGACGGTCGAGGACAGCGGCGCCGCCGGGCGCGCGGACCTGGCGGTGCGGCTCGACGGGAACGTGTACCTGTTCGAGTTCAAGGTGGTGGAGCAGGCGCCCGGGGGGGCGGCGTTGGCACAGTTGAGGGCGAAGGGCTACGCGGACAAGTACCGCCACCGGGCGCGGGAGGTGCACCTGATCGGGGTGGAGTTCAGCAGGCAGGAGCGCAACGTCGTGGCGTTCGAGACCGAGCGCGCCTGACGCCGCGTCGAGGAGAGCCCGTCTGGTCTGCTGCCCGGACGTTGCCTGCGGTTGCCTGCTGAAGGTCGAGTACCCGGAGCGCGAGCGGCGGCGCCCTGCCGGGCCGGCGATGATGATCCGGGATCCCGGATCCAGCAACCCGAATTCCACCGCCGCCGAGCTCCTGGAGATCGGTCCTGCGAAGCAACGTCTGACGGTCGTTTGTCGGGCTCCACCGTGTCGCCGGCGAGATGGCCCGGAATATGCATCCGTTTCAGCGCGCGCAGGCGCGCTTGCCAGGCATCGCGCGTTCCATTGCGGGGCGCGCTTTTCGACGCCTGGCAGGGTCGTTTCGGTCTCAGAAGGAGGTGGAATAGTGCGACGGTTTACGACATTGCTGCTCGTCGGCGCCCTCGTCGGCGCGACGGCGGCGCCGGCCCTGGCGCAGCAGGGCACCACGGAGCTCCGCGGGAGGGTCACCGACGAGACGGGAGGCGCGCTTCCGGGGGTGACCATCTTCATCCAGAACGAGGCGGACGGCACCTTCCGCGAAGTCATCACCGGCGGTGACGGAAGCTACTTCGCGGCGCAGTTGCTGCCGGGGGTCTTCACGGTCACGGCCGCGCTGCCCGGCTTCAGCACGTTCCAGACGACCGGCTACGAGTTGCGGGTCGGGGCGACCGTCCCGCTCGACATCATCCTCGGCGTGGGCGCCCTCGAGGAGACGGTGACCGTCTCCGGGCAGGCCCCGCTGGTCGACCTCACCTCGGCCGAGGTGGGCGGCACCCTCGACAGCCAGGAGCTGGTGGAGATGCCGCTGCAGAACCGCAGCGCGTTCGCCGCGATCTCGCTGCTGCCGGGCATCCAGTTCATGCCGTCGAGCTCGCAGGGCAACGACACGATCGTCGCCAACGGGCAGACCACCGCGGCCAGCTCGCTGAACGTCGACGGGGGCTACAACGGCGACTCCACCGGCGGCGGCAGCGGCGGCAGCCAGGTCAAGGTGGCGATCGAGTCGGTGCAGGAGTTCCAGATCGTCAGCGGCCAGTTCGACGCCGAGTTCGGCCGCTCCAGCGGCGCCGTCGTCAACGC
>WTFV01000236.1 GCA_011523845.1 Acidobacteriota bacterium
CAAGCACCTGCGCGTAGCGGGTGTATACGGCCATGCCGGGACCGATCGCTGCCTGGGCGAGGTCGACGGGGGCGATGTTGCCGGTCTGCAGCAGGCGGAGCGCGGGCGGCAACTCTGACCGCAGAGCGGTCACGCACTCGCGGCGGGTGGCGTTGGGCGCGTCGGCGGGACGGCGGCGGCAGACGAGGACGACACTGGAGGCGAGTGCGTTGCTGCCCATCCCGACCATCCGATTGCCGAGCTCGGTGCGCATCGGCCACGTGCCGGTGATCGCGAATCCGGAACCGATCACGGCGTCCAGGAACGTTTCCCATCCTGTGCTCGCGACTCCTGTGTCGCCCTTCCGTTCTGACTGCTTGAAGGCATAGTAGACCGTGACCGGAAACTCGGGATGTGTCCGTTCCGCGAGTTGATGCAACGCCTGCGTCATGCCGCGAAGGAAGAAAGCCTCCGCAGCATCTTTGCTGCCATGGCGGTACGGTGTGGCGACCAATTCCTCGGCCTTCGGCACGGCGAGGGTGGCGAACAATTCCGGGAACACCGTCTTCAAGGAGCGGCGGAGCCAGACATAGAAGAAGTCCGACAGGTCGGCGTAGCCGATGTTGTCGTAGTACGGCGGATCCGTGGAGACAACTCTGTCCACGCTCAGTATCTGGTTGCTTGCGTCAGCTTGAATAGCGGCACCAAGCGACGAACCGTACCCGCTGGCAACTCCGTCGATACTCTCCGCGGTCCAATCAACCGCTCCCAGAAGACTACCGGTTCCGGCGAGCAGCGTGTTCAACTCGGCGTAGTCCCACGTCATCGGGATACTCTGTCGGGCGAAGGTGTTTCGCGTTGAATCCCGCTCCGTGAACCACGTACAGATTGTCGAACCTCGGTCCGCGAGTTTCGACAACGCGAACGCCAGGTACACCGCTACCGCGTCGGCATACGCCGCCGCGCCGGTGCCACCGTCCCGCAGCAGTCGGCCGTCGTCGGGAAGTCCGGCCGCGACAGCGTCGCGCCGGACGCGTTCTTTTGCCTCGCTCACCAAGTCGGAGAAGGTCGTCAGGGCGACAAGTTGACGTCGGGTGAAGTAGTCGCCGAACGTCCTGAATCCGTACCGCCGGCCCTGGGCATTGCTGGCCCAAGTCCCACGACTCGGGGCGTCTGGTTTCCACGCGGGCTGTGAGTCACAGGGGTCACAGGGGGCAGTGTCACTGTTGGGCAGTGGTGGAAGGTACACTCTCGCCCGGTCTCCGGCTACGACGACAGCCATCAGTCGTTCGCTCATCCGGCCCGCATTCGCCTCGTCGTCGATGTACTCGTACCGGATGGGAGCGTTGGACATCAGACAACGGAAGCTGCCGCGGGACAACTTGGTCCCGGCCTTGGCTGCATCAACATCCGGTGGTAGGCCGACCTTGACCGCGAAGCGGTAACTCCGCCCCTCGATCACCGGCTCGACGTACGCCTCCTTGCCCTTCTTCGTCGACAGCATGAACGTCGACGCGAGCGGCACGTCCACGTCCGCGAAGGCCGGGTTCGGACTCTTCACGGTCCGCGCCCACAGCCAGGCGATGACGGTCAGCTTCCGGCCCTGGAACGGCTTCAGATCGGGACGCTCCCGCACCATCTCCGGCGTGATCTCGACTGGCGGGTACAGATGTCCGATCCGCTTTTGCGCTTCGTCTCGCATCCACCGGCCGTAGTGCCGCACGTCGTCGGCCAGCCCCTGCGCGCCCTTCCAAGTCCGGGCGACGACGGTCGGCTCGTTCCGCGTCTCCGGGTTCACCGGCGGCCGGCCGGCAAACCTGGGCGGGATCTCGATCATCGCCTTGTTGATGAGCACCGCTACCGGGTTGAGATCGCTGGCGTGCGCTTCGAGTCCCAGTCGCTGCGCTTCGAGCGGCAGCGAGCCCCCACCGGCGAACGGGTCGTGAAACGCGGGCAGCGTGTGCCGGTCGAACAGCTCTGCCGCGCGCGGATGATCGGCGTGCTCGGCGCAGGCTCGCCGCCAGCTCTGCCAGATCTCCGTGCGCGCCTGCTTGAGCACTTCTTCGTCGGTGGTGCTCTCCCAGAGGACGAGCTTCTCCAGAATCCGGAACAGACGTTCGCGTTCGAGCTCCGCCGCCATGTCGGCCAGCGCCTGCCGGTCGCCGAACTCTCCTCGACGCTTCGTCAGCGCCCGCTGGGCCGCGCGTTTCTTCGCCGGGTCCGACAGCAGTACGTCGACGTACGCCGCCGGGTCGTCGACCATCTGCGCGAAGATGACCGCCCGAGCCGCGGCCAGCGGCCGCCGCGCCCACCACAGGTGCAGGGTCGACGGATGGCCGTGCCGAATCGACTTCTCCCGCGCCGACGCGGCGTTGATGGCGTCGAGTGGCAGAGCCACCTCGATCAGCTTCCTGCGAATCAGTTTCAAGGGAGACTCCGCGAGCAGTCTACGCACCGAGCAACCGCACGAGGCTGGACTTCGGAATCCGGCTTGCCGCCCGGGCGTCGGTCGTCAGCCACACGCCGTCCGACCGTGCCGCGAGGGCTATATATACGGCGTCGTATCCCGACGGGTTCCACCGCCCGGCGAAGTCGGCCGCGAGCGCAAGCAACTCGTGCCCGTTTCCGACCCGGGCCATGTCCAGCGCCTCGACCATCGACAGGGCTTCCTGTACTTGCGGCGACCGACTCCCGGGCAGTCGGCACAACACCGCGAGCAGTTCGTTCATAAAGAGATCCGGGACGGGGTATGGCGTGGGGTCGCATCCGATTTCGTCGAGCACCTGCGCGGCTTCGTCGACCAATGGTTTCCTCCGTCACGAACCACTTGACCGCGACCGACGCATCGACGACGCTCACGACCGCAGGTCTCTCAGCACGTCCAGCGCCGTTCCGGCGGCCGGCGACTCGAATTTCAGTTGCCGCAACCGCGCCACGACTTTACGCCGCTGCTCGACGGCTTCCCGGTCGACGAAGCGTTCCCGGTAGTCTCTCAGACTAACCAGGGCCGCGGTGGGGGTTCGCCGACGGCACACCAGAAATGGGCTCGCCGCTGCGTTCGAGCTGGTCGAGCACCTTGCCGAGGGATCGACGAAGCTCCAGGGCGTTCACGGTTTCCATGTCTTCCGGCAGCATCGCACCGGCACAGTCGGGTGTCAATTTCACGGCGTCTGCGCTTTCGGCCGCGCCGCGAGTCGGCTGGAAGACGGGTCGACGGCGGTGCACGAGGTCCGCTCGGCGAGGACGGACGCCAGCGCGACCCCGACGCGTTCGGCTGCCGCTTCGGTCTCCCGGTCGCTGACGTGCGCGTAGCGCAAGGTCATCCGCGTCCCGGCATGACCGAGCAGGCGCGAGACGACGGGCAGCGGCACGCTCTGCAGCACCGCATAGCTCGCGAACGTGTGGCGCAGGTCGTGCAAGCGCACGTCCTCGATCCCGGCCTGCCGGCGCACCTTGCCCCAGAGCGAGAGTTCCGACGAGCGGGCCTTCGATGCATCGGTCAACGAAGGAAAGACGTACGGGCTCTCTGTCCGGGGCTGGCGCGCGAGGATGCTCCTGGCCTGCACATTCAGGAACACCGTCCGTGGTCCGGTCTTGCCGTCCCGCAGGTGCAGGACGTCCTCGTCGACCTCCGACCAGCGCAGGCCCACGAGCTCGTTCTTTCGACACCCGGTCAACAGCAGCAGGCGAACGACGTCCGCCTGTTGCCGTCCCGAACCGCGCCCCCGGTGGGCATCCAGTGCCGTGTGCAGGCGCTCGATCTCGGCCTGCGACAGGAAGCGGGTGGGTCTCGGACGTGGATTGCGCCTCACGCCGCGGGTGGGATTCGCCGTGACGTGGCCGCAGACGATGGCGTGGTTGAGGATCTGGCGCAGCACGTCCAGGATCCGGTTCGCGCCCCCCGGCGCGATCCGGCTGTAGTCGTCGAACCACAGATGCACGGCTACTTGGTCGATGCGGTTGAGCGGCAGCGGCCCGAAGGCGGGCAACAGTTGGGTTCGCAGGGCGCCGACCGTGCGCCGCCGCGTCGAGGGCTTGCAACGGTCATGGCAGGCCGTCTTCCAGGCGCCCGCCACGAACTCCTCGAAGGTCGGGATCACCGCCCAACCGCCAGGGCGATCCCGACGGTCTCGACCGCCTCCCGGGCCATCGCGTCCGCGAAGTGGATGTACTTCAATGTCGTCGCAGGATCGCGGTGCCCGAGCAGGCGGCCGATGGACAGCACGGTCTCCCCCCGCCGGAGGGCGAAGCTGGCATAGCTGTGGCGCAGGTCGTGCAGCCGGAGGCCGGGCAGGTCCGCCATCGTGCGCAGCCGTCGCCAGAAGCCGTACAGGGTATCCGTCGTCATGGGGCCGTCTCCGTTCGACGCGGGAAGGATCCAGCGGCGGGTCCGCGGAAGACGGTCGAGCACCGCGCGGGCCGGTGAAGACAGCCAGACGGTCCGCGGACCGGTCTTGCCGTCGCGCAGGAAGAGATGGCCGGCGCGGTAGTCCCTCCAGTGAAGCGTGCGGACCTCTCCCTGGCGGCAGCCGGTCAGCAGCAGCAGACGGACGGCCGCCGCCGGCACCGGCGCGGCGCCCTCCCGTGCGGCCAGCGCCGTGCCGAGTCGGCGGTACTCGTCGAGGGTCAGGAATCGTTCGCGGCCCCGCCGCCGGTAGCGCCGGATGCCCAGGCACGGATTGCCGCCCTCCGGCCGATACCCGTGGATCTCGGCGTGGCGCAGGATCGCCGAGAGTACCGGCAGCGACCGGTCGGCCGCGGCCGGCGTCGCGTGCAGGGAAGCGAACCAGCGCTGCACGTCAGCGCGTGTGACATCGGCGATCGGACGGCCGCCGAACCACGGCAGGATCTGATTGGCGAGATACGACCGATTGACTGCCAGGGTCCCCGGCTTCCAGACGCGCGCGTAGTGGCGAAAGGCCTCTTCGGCGACCGTCTCGAAAACAGGCTCTCCGCCGCGGGCCGACGAGGCGTCAGGGTGAACGTGAACCGCAACGGTGGTCATGAGTGCTCCGGACCTTCCAGGCCGACCGCGCGTCACGCGGAACGTCGATGGCGGTATCGACGCCGCTCGGCGTTACCCTTGCTGTCGGACGGAATCGTGATATGGTTTTCCATATGAAGACGACGCTCAACATCGACGACTCCGTGATGCAGCGGCTGCGGGAAGAGGCGGCACGTCGTGGAACGACGATGTCGGCGCTCGTCGAAGCGGGCCTCCGGCGCGTGCTGGCCGAGCCCGCGCGGTTCGCAGTGCCGTCGGACGGGCTGCCGCCGTTGCCCACGTGGCGTAGCGGAGGATTCCAGGTGGATATCGCCGATCGCGACGCGCTCTATCGGGCCATGGAAGAGGAAGGATGAGTGCTTGTCTTCGACACGAACGTGCTGGTTCACGCGGCCGACGAGGACTCCCCGTTTCACGCGCCGTGTCGTGATCGCGTAGCGCAGGCTCGCGCCGACGTCTCACCCGCCTTCGTCACTTGGAGCATCTGTTACGAGTTTCTCCGAGTGACCACCCACGCCCGCGCCCCGGTAACCCCTTGGACGTTGCTGGGGGCCCGGGGCTACATCGAGGCGTTGCTAGCTTCGCCGGGTTTCGACGTGCTGGTGGCGACCCCGCGCCACGCGATGGTCCTCGCACGGACCCTGTCGGAACTGCCGGATCTGCGCGGGAACGTGATGCACGACGTGCACACGGCTGTGCTGATGCGCGAGCACGGTATCAGCCGGATCTGCACGCGCGACACGGACTTTCGTCGCTTTCCGTTTCTTGCGGTCGTCGATCCGTCGAGTACGTCCTGAGGCCACCGATGTCCGCACGTTGCGTACGCAGGAAACTGATCGAGGTGGCTCTGCCCCTCGACGCCATCAACAAGGCGGCGGCGCGGGAGAAGTCGATCCGCCACGGCCATCCGTCGACCCTGCATTTGTGGTGGGCGCGACGACCATTGGCGACGGCGCGGGCGGTGATCTTCGCGCAGATGGTCGACGACCCGTCGGCGTACGTCGACGTGCTGCTGTCGGACCCGGCGAAGAAGCGCGCGGCGCAGCGGGCGTTGAAGAAGCGCGGGGCGGACCCGAGCGACCGGCAGGCGCTCGCCCACACGGCGGCGGAGTTCGAGCGTGAGCGTCTGTTCAGGATTCTGGAGAAGCTGGTTCTCTGGGAGAGCACGTCCGACGAAGCAGCGCTGCAGCAGGCGCGGACGGAGATCTGGCAGAGCTGGCGCCGGGCCTGCGCCGAGCACGCCGATCATCCGCGCGCGGCAGAGCTGTTCGACCGGCACACGCTGCCCGCGTTTCACGACCCGTTCGCCGGTGGGGGCTCGCTGCCGCTCGAAGCGCAGCGACTGGGACTCGAAGCGCACGCCAGCGATCTCAACCCGGTAGCGGTGCTCATCAACAAGGCGATGATCGAGATCCCGCCCAGGTTTGCCGGCCGGCCGCCGGTGAACCCGGAGACGCGGAACGAGCCGACCGTCGTCGCCCGAACGTGGAAAGGCGCGCAGGGGCTTGCCGACGACGTGCGGCGCTACGGCCGGTGGATGCGCGACGAGGCGGAGAAGCGGATCGGCCATCTGTATCCGCCGGTCGAGATCACGCCGGAGATGGTGCGGGAGCGGCCCGATCTGAAGCGGTACCAGGGCCGGAAGCTGACGGTCATCGCGTGGTTGTGGGCGCGGACGGTCAGGAGTCCGAACCCGGCCTTCGCCGATGTGGACGTGCCGCTCGCGTCGACGTTCATGTTGTCGACGAAGAAGGGCAAGGAGGCGTACGTTGAGCCGGTGATCGACGGGCGTGGGTATCGATTCGCCGTGAAGGTCGGTGCGCCGCCGGACCTGGACGCAGCCAAGGCCGGAACCAAACCGTCCCGAGGCGCGAACTTTCGGTGCCTGATGTCGGGCTCGCCGATCACAGGCGACTACATCAAGGCGGAGGGGAAGGCCAAACGGATGGGCGCCCGGCTGATGGCCGTCGTGGCGGGGGGCGATCGTGGTCGTGTCTATCTGGCGCCGACTGAGGAGCACGAAGAGACCGCCCGGATCGCAAATCCCGACTGGCGCCCGGACGGTGATGTCCCGGCGCGCCTAACCGGCGGGACATGTGTGCCATACGGGTTGTCAACGTGGGGCGACCTCTTCACACGCCGCCAGCTTGTCGCCCTGACGACCTTCTCCGACTTGGTGAGCGAGGCGAACGAGCGCGTCCGACTTGACGCGGCAGCCGCCGGGCTGCCCGACGACAACCGACCGCTGCGCGACGGCGGCACGGGCGCGACGGCGTATGCCGACGCGGTAGCGGTGTATTTGGCCTGCGCCGTGGACTACGCCACGAACTACTGGTCGGTCATCGCGACACCCGCTGACGGCTTCATCCGTGGTACGTTCGCGAGGCAAGCTCTCCCGATGACATGGGATTTCGCGGAAGCTCCTCCGTTCGGGACTACGAGCGGCAATTGGCTCGCGGGCGTTGAATGGATTTCAAAAGCACTCGATTTGCTACCATCGACGCCGGTAAGCCGGAAGGGGTCCGCAGTTCAGGCCGACGCAGCTCGGCAGTCGCTCGGCCTGAATGCAGTCGTCTCTACCGACCCACCCTACTACGACAACATCGGCTACGCTGACCTATCGGATTTCTTCTATGTCTGGCTTCGCCGCTCCATGAAACCGGCGTTCCCGAAGTTGTTCTCCACACTCGCTGTGCCAAAGGCCGAGGAGTTAGCCCGGAAAATTCGCGGCGTGTTCCGATTCCGGTACAGACACAAGAGCCCC
>WTFV01000265.1:0-149123 GCA_011523845.1 Acidobacteriota bacterium
TTCGGAGACGAGACGGCGACGCCCGAAGAGCGCACGAGCGAACGCATCCGCCGGGTTGCCGCGTCGGTCACTGCCGGCAGGATCGCCAGCGCCGGCTGGGCCGGGCCCGACCCGCCGTAGCCCCACGCCGGTCCCGTCGGCGAGTGGCTCCGCACCGCCAGCGACGACCGCCAGTCCAGCGGCGCGCCGCCGACCGTCACCAAGACCTCACCCGTACGTCTCTCACCCCGGATCGTCATTGGATCGGCAGCGTACCACGGCCTCAGGCGTGCTCGACGTCGGCCCCGGAGCCCGCTCGAGAGCCACGAAATCGCTCAGAACGGCAGTTCAGGATCGCCTCCGGGGGCGAAAGTCTTTCGACGTCATCGCGCGGGCCCGAGCTCCGATGAGTTCTCGAGCAGTTCGCGCGGGCTGCCCCGCAAGTCGACGTCCGGGACGATTACCTGGGGCTTGAAGATCACCCGGTAGTGGTACGCACTCACCCGCGCGGGATCCAGTTGCTCGGCGAAATAGGTCACGTTGTCGCTGAGCCCCAGGAAGTGCTTCTTGTACTCGGCGTCGCCGACCTTGCAGGTGACCTCGAGCTGGTTCGACTGGTCCTCGACCGAACACAGCCCTTCTATCGACAGCAGGTACGTGTCGGTGATCCCGTTGAGGAACACGACACGCCTCAGGATCTCGAAGTTGTCGGCTGCGCGCGACAGGTTGCTCGATGCGATCTGCGCATCGTTGCAGGCGGCGACCGCCGCCGCCAAGAGAACCGCCGCCAGGACTCTCGATGTGATGTTCATGGCTCCCCTCACACCTACCGCTCAGCCTCGAAGAGCGGCTCCGGCAAATGGTAGTTGCAGAAACCGGCCGCGGCCGCCAAGCGACGGCCAGGCCGCCGACGGAGGCGCTCGACCCAGCCGACGAAAGCCCGCGCAGATGCGGGGCGAGAACCGCTCGGGTCCCGCCGAGTCTGCCGCCTCGGCGTGGTTCTCCGGCTCAGCGCGCGTCGGTTGCCGATCGCTGCCGTCCGCTGGATGGGTTCGCCGCGGCGCCGCTGCTCCGCCTGCGGGCAGCTCTGCCCGGGCGGCCTTCAGTCGTCTACCGGCTCGTCGGCCTTGATCGCCTCGATCACGAGCGTTCGCAGCTCGCGCAGGTCGGTCTCGACGTCGTCGATCCGTGCATTGACGTCGTCGATCCGCGCGTTGACGTCGTCGATCCGCGCGTTGACGTCGTCGATCCGCGCGTTGACGTCGTCGATCCGCGCGTTGAAGCTGGCGTGCAGGTCGTCGAGCCGCGTGTTGACCGTCGCGTTGACGTCGTCAATCCGCGCGTTGAGGTCGTCGATCCGGTTGTTGATTCCGCCGGCCAGGATGGCCATGAAGCCGACGACGACGGTGATCACCGCGATTCCGGTCCCGATGATCGAAACCACGATTGTTCTCGTGTCGCTCATTGCTTCCTCACGATATCACGTCGACCTGGACGCGCCTTCGTGATCGCACCAGCTAGAACTCCCAGGCGCCGCGGACGAAGATGGCGTAGACGGCCGACACGGCGGCGCGCTCCCTACGCTCGACCTCCAGGCTCAGGTTCGCGGATCGGCCCAGCGCTATCCGGCTGCCGACTCGGTAGCCGTTGCCGTACTCCCGGTCCAGGCTCACCCGCCCGAACGGGGTCAGCACGCCCCGCCCGCGGAACGCTGCAAGGCCGTAGCCGAACTGCGCGTCCAGCCGCGACCCGGGCGGGCGAGGTACGGTCGGGTCGGTTGCCCCACGCTCCCACAGGCGCTGCACGCCGCTGGCGGTGTCGCCCCAGCCGGGCATCAGGCTCACCGACGGGCCGCGGCCGGACGCCCCGGGGTCGTAACGGATCACGGCGCCGAAACCCCATTCGCGCAGCGCGCCCTCGTGCGCCGCGAGCCAGCGCCCGTAGCCCTCCGTGGTCCACCCCGCCCCGGGAGTCTGGTAGCGGAGGCCGCCGCCGACCTCCAGGCCGGTGCCCGTCCTGCCGTCGCCGTCGTCGTGGCGCAGGCCCAGCTCACCCCACGGCGTGAGCGACCCGCCGGAGGAGAAAACGAGCTCGCGGCTGGCCTCGGTGCTCAGCCGCAGGCGCCGCATGTTCACCGCCATCGCCTCGATCAGCGCGCCGTCGCCGGCGATGTCGAGCCGCGCCAGCGCCGCTTCGCCCTGCAAGTCCAACCTCGTCGCCCCGCGCTCCAGCAGCCTCCCGCTGACGCCTGCTGCTCCCGAGTCCAGCGTCGCGGCGCTGGTCAGGGGTCCTGCGACCAGGCGGTCTACGATGCGGAGCTCTCCCCAGGCGTGACCCACCGTGCCCCAGACGTCCAGGCCCGGCGACACCGACCAGCCGAGATAGGGATGCACTCCGGTCAGCCGCAGGTCGTACGCGCCGCCGGCCTGTCCGTCCGCGCCGCCGGCGCGATAGTCGAACGAGCCTCTCGACCGTGATACGGAGAGTCCCGCCAGCGCGTTGGATCCGAGCCGCACGTCGGCGCCGACGTTCACGCTGAACGCCCGGCCGTCCCAGGCCACGCCGCCGTCGCCGCCTCCTCCTCCCAGGTACCGGTAGTCGCCGCAGCCCCACGCCGCAAACCGCCCCGCCGCGCCCTCCTCATCCTGCATCGCCTGCATCGGTATGAAGAACGACGAGTCGCCGAGTGCGCGTTCGAGGGTCAGCGACTGCTGCCCGGGCGAGGTCTGCCGGTCCGAGGTGGGCGCGTGAGGCAGCGACAGGTAGCCGGCCGGGCCCCGCGATCCGTTGCGGGCCGATGGTTCCGAGAGGCCCCGCTCGAATCGACACCGCACCGTGCTGAAGGCCAGCGCGCGCCCCAGCTCCGGAAGGACGGTACGGTTGACCATCGCGACCCGCTCGGCGGCCTCCGTGATCGTCCCCACGCCCGTCCCGTCGGCTATCGTCGCCGCCACCGGTTCGCTCAGCTCCACCGTGAACCGTTCGGCGCCCTCGAGCAACTCGTCTGCCAGGGTCGTCACCGCGATGGTCCGGCTCGTCACCCCCGGCTCGAAGCGCAGCGTGCCGTCGGTCGCCACGTAGTCGGGCCCGGCCGTCGCCGTGCCGTCCACGGTGCGATACGACACGCTGACGATCCGCTCGCTCGCCGGGCCCAACGTCACGACGAACGTGACCGCAACACCCTCGGGCACCGGCGCCGCGTCCCCGACCGTCAGCGCGGGCAGGCCATCCACAAGGTCGTCGTCGGTGATGGTCCCCGTCCCCGTGTCGTCCTCGATCGTCGCCCCGCTCGGGTCGCTCAGCTCGACCGTGAACGTCTCCTCCGACTCAACGATCTCGTCCTGCCGCGTCGCGACCTCGATCGTCTGCCGCCTGGTTCCCGGCTGGAAGGTGACGGTTCCGAAGGTCGCGTCGTAGTCCGCGCCCCCCCGTGCGCTGCCGTCGACCGTGTCGAACGCCACCGTGACCACTTGCTCGCTCGTCGCGCTCAGCGTCACCGGAATCCTGGCCGTTCCGCCCTCGACCACCGGCGCCGCATCGCCGGCGGTCAGCGCCGGAAGTCGGCCCTCGTCGTTGTCGGTGATCGTTCCGATCCCGGCGCCGTCAGCCACGGCGACCCCGGCCGGGTCGCTCAGCTCGACCGTGAACGTCTCGGTGTCCTCGCGGATGTCGTCGTCGAGAACCGGCACGCGGATCGTCAGCGTTTCCCGGCCCGGCTCGAAACGCAGCGTCCCGTCGGCGCCGCTGTAGTCGACACCTTCGAGCGCCGTCCCGTCCAGCGTCCGGTAGCGCACCATGACCGCCTGACCGGACGCCGGTCTCAGGGTGACCTCGAACTCGGCCGTGCCGCCCTCGACTGTCGCCGCGTCGCCGATCGACACCTCGGGGAGAGTGCCGCTCCCGCCGTCGTTGTCGATAATCGTTCCGGTCCCGGCGTCGTCCTCCAGGATCGCCCCGCTCGGGTCGCTCAGCTCGACCGTGAAGTCCTCCGCCGATTCCTCGATGTCGTCCTCCAGCGTGGCGACCTCGATGGTCCGGCGCGTGGTTCCCGGCTCGAAGGTCGTCGTACCCGCCGCCGCGGCGTAGTCGGCGGCGGCCACGGCCGTCCCGTCCGCCGTCGCGAACGCCACGGTCACCGGCTCGGCGGTCGCGGCGCTCAACGTGACCGTGAACAGGGCCGTCACTCCCTCGGCTACCGGCACGGCATCGTCGATGGTCAGCGCCGGCAGCATGCCCTCGTCGTCGTCGGTGATCGAGCCCGTGCCGGTGGCGCCGACCAGCGTCGCTCCCGCCGGATCGCTCAGCTCCACCGTGAAGTGCTCGGTATCCTCCCGTATCTCGTCGTTGAGCGCCGAAACCCGGATCGTCTGCGCCGTCTCCCCCGGCTCGAAGCGCAGCGTTCCCGTAGTCGAGGCGTAGTCGGAACCGGCCCTCGCGGTTCCGTCGGCCGTCGCGTAGGAGATGGTCACCGGCTGCGAGCTCGGGGAGCTCAACGTGACCGGGAATGACGCCGTCTCGCCCTCGGCGACCGGTGCCGCATCCTCGATGGTGAGGGCGGGCAGGGTGCCGCCGCCGTCGTCGTCCCTGATCGTTCCCTGCGCGGTGCCGTCCTCGATCGTCGCTCCGTCGGGGTCGCTCAGCCGGACCGTGAAGCGTTCGTCCGACTCGGCGGCATCGTCTTCGAGCGACTGTACGCTGATCGTCCGCGTCCCGCTGCCGGGCGGGAATGTGAGCTTCCCGGATGTCTGCTCGTAGTCCGAACCTGCCAGCGCGGTGCCGTCGGCAGTCTCGAAGCCCACGGTGACGGTCTCGCCGGGGCTGCCGGTCAGGACGACCGTGAACCCGACTGTCTCACCCTCCTCTGCCGACGCGTCGACGATGGACAACCTCGGGGCCGTGTCGTCGTCGTCCGTGATGGCGCCTCGCCCGGAGCTGTCGTCGAGGGTGGCGCCGGTGGGGTTGCCGAGGGTGACGGCGAAGTGTTCTTCCGACTCCGGTTCATCGTCGTCGAGGGTCGTCACCGGGATCGTCTTCGTCCTCTCGCCCGGCTGGAAGCGGAGCGTCGCGGTCGCCGCGGTGTAGTCGGAGCCCTCGGTGGCGGTACCATCGGCAGTCGCATAGGAGACGGTGACCACCTGCTGGCTCTCGGCGCTCAGCGTCACCTCGAACTGCGCGGTGCCGCCCTCGGTCACCGGGTCGGCGTCGGCGATGGACAGCGCCGGCAGCCCCGTGTCGTCGTCGGTGATGGTTCCCGTCGCAGTGTCGACGGCCAACGTGGCCCCCGCCGGATTGGTCAGGGTCACCGAGAAGGTCTCGTCCTCCTCCCTGAAGGTGTCCTCGAGGGTCGTCACCGCGATGGTCCGGGTCCTGTCGCCGGGGGTGAAGGTGAGCGTGCCTGCATTCCGGTCGTAGTCGGAACCCGCCCCGGCGGTGCCGTCGCCGGTCTGGAAGTCGACGCTGACGTTCTGATTGCTGTTGCCGGTCAGGGTGACGGTGAACTGTACGGTTTCCCCCTCCTCCGCGGCCGCGCCTTCGATGGACAACTGCGGCAGGTCGCCGGGGGCGTCGTTGTCGTCGACGGTCGCGGTTCCGGTGTCCCGGTCGAGGGTCGCTCCGCCGGGACCGCTGAGAGTGACGGTGAACTGCTCCTGCGCCTCCTGTTCGCTGTCGTCGAGGGTGGACACCGAGATGATCTGCGTCCTGTCGCCCGGCTGGAAAGTGAGCGTCCCGGTCGCGGAGGTGTAGTCGGCGTCTTCGACCGCGGTCCCGTCGGCGGTCGCGTAGGCGACGGTGACCGCCTGCTGGCTCTCGGCGCTCAGCGTCACCTCGAACTGCGCGGTGCCGCCCTCGGTCACCGGGTCGGCGTCGGCGATGGACAGCGCCGGCAGCGCCGAGCCGTCGTTGTCGGTGATGGTCCCCGTCGCGGAGCCGTCGGCGATCGTGGCGCCGACCGGATCGCCGAGGGTCACCGTGAAGCCCTCGTCCACTTCCCTGATCGTGTCGTCGATCGTCACCACCGAGATGGTCTGCGTCGTGTCGCTCGCGGTGAAGGTGAGAGTTCCGGATGCCGGCATGTAGTCGTCGTCCGCCGTGGCGGTGCCGCCGCCGGTCTCGAAGCCGACGGTGACGGTCTGGTCGACGACGCCGGTGAGGGTGACGGCGAACTGCGCGGTCTCGCCCTCGGTCACTGCGGCGGCGTCCGCGATGGACAGTTGCGGGCCGGCACCGCCGCCGCCGTCGTTGTCGGTGATGTTGCCCGTTCCGGTGTCGTCGCGGAGCGTGGCGCCGATGGGATTGCTGAGGGCGACGGTGAAGTCCTCGTCCGACTCCGGATCCTGGTCGTCGATGGTGTCGACCGAGAAGGTGACCTCGGTCTTTCCCGCGGGGATGCTGAGCGTCTCGGATTTCGCGGTGTAGTCGTCGCCCGCCTCGGCGGTGCCGTCGCTGGTTGCGACTTCGACGGTGACGATCCGGTTGCTCGTCCTGCTCAGGGTGACGGTGAACTCTGCGGTGGCGCCCTCCTCCACCGAGACGTCATCGATGGACAGCCTCCGCGTCGTACGTCCACCGCCGCCGCCTTCGGTGATCGTCCCGGTTCCGGTGTCGTCGTCGAGGGTTGCGCCGCTGGGGTTGCTGAGGGTGACGGTGAAGGTCTCGTTCGAATCCTGGACCCCGTCGGCGATGGTGTCGACCGAGAAGATGGCCGTGGTCCGGCGGGCGGGGATGGTCAGCCTCTCCGACCTTGTCCTGTAGTCCTCGCCCGCCACGGCGGTGCCGTCGCTGGTGGCCGCGGTGACGCTCACCGCGTGGTCGGTGGGTCCCTCCAGCCGGACGGTGAACTGTGCGGTGCTGCCTTCCCGAACCGTCACGTCGTTGATGGAAATTCCCGGGTCGTCGTTGTCCTCGATGGTGCCCGTCGCGGTGCCGTCGTCGATCGTCGCCATGCTCGGGCTGCTCAGCCGCACCGTGAACGTTTCGTCGCCCTCGTAGTCCTGATCCTGGAGCGTCGCTACCGTTATCGTTTCGCTCCGGTCTTCTGGAGTGAAGGTCAACGTGGCCGGCGTCGTCACCGCCGTGTAGTCGTCGCCCCCCCGCGCCGTGCCGTCCGCCGTCACGTACTCGACCGTCACGGTGTCGGTGCTCGCCGCGCCCAGGGTCACCTCGAATGAAGCCGTGCCCCCTTCGGCCACCGTCGTGTCCTCGATCCGCAACGACGGCAGCGAGCCCGCGTCGTCGTCGTCGATCGTCCCGGTCCCGGTGCCGGTGTTTATCGTGGCTTCCTGCGGATCGCTCAGCACGACCGTGAAGTTCTCGGTCTCCTCCCTGGCGCTGTCCTCGCGCGTGCGCACCCGGATGGTCTCGGTGTCGTCTCCCGGCCGAAAGATGAGGGTGCCGCCGATCGCCGTATAGTCCGATCCCGCGAAGGCGGTGCCGTCCATCGTCGAGTAGCGGACCGTCGCGGTCACGGCGCGCTCGCCGCTGAGCGTCACCTCGAACGCGGCCGTGTCGCCCTCGTCCACCGTCGCGTTCCCGATGGACAGCGTCGGCGGGTCGTCGTCGTCGGTGATCGTTCCCTCGCCCGTCGCGTCCCCCAGCGTGGCCCTGTCGGGGGAGCTCAACTGCACCGTGAAGGTCTCGACGCCTTCGTATACGGCGTCCTCCGTAGTCGGCACGCTGATGAACGCACTCCTGATGCCCGCCTCGATCGTCAGGGTGTCGTCGACCGCCTCGTAGTCCGAGCCCGCCTGCGCCGTGCCGTTGCTCGTCCGGTAGCGGACCGTCACGTCCCGTTCGCTATCCGTGTCCAGGCGCACCTCGAAACGCGCCGTGCCTCCTTCTTCCACCGTCGCGTCGCCGATCGACAGCTCCGGCTTCGGGGCGTTCGGCCCGTCGTCGTCGATGACGCGCACCGTTACGCTGGGGAGGCGGTCGGGATGCAGCGCGTCGGGGCAGTAGGTGTCGTGGTCCCACACTTCGTGGCGGAAAACAATCGTGGCGTCCTCTTCGTCGTCGTCCTCCGGAGCCGTTATGGTGACGTTCCGCCAGTAACTGTCCGTATTTTCGTCGTCCATCCCCTCTGCCGGCCAGTCCGACGGATTGAAATCCCAGCCGGCCCCTGGCGACCACCTGATGTCGAACTGTCCGTCGCCGTCGGCGTCGTACTCGCCGTCGGGGCGGTTCCCGCCACCGACGAACAACCTCACCCACCAGCCCTCCTCGCGCTGGTCGTCGTTGGGCGGCGGACGCTTGGGCAGCCGCCTCGTCAGCCTCAGGCTATAGCTGCGTGTTTCTCCCTCCCTGATGGTCAGAGTCGTCGTCGATACCTCGACCGTTCCCCCGGCGGCGACCCACTCGTCGGTCGAGTTCCGGGCCTCGGCCCGCGGCACCTCGACCGCGTACAGCCACGCCGTCAGTGTGAACGAGAGGGCGAGGAAGCGTCGACCGGCGGATGCGAACGGCAACGTCGGGTTCCGCGCATGCGGCGACAACCCGCTGCTCGATCGGTCTGGCTGGTCGCCGCTGCCAGGGACGGGCGGGCCGTGCGGGAGACAGGCTGTCTTGCGAGTGGAATCGACCCTCACCCTATTGCTCCGCGACCGAGATTGCGACGCGGGCCGCCGCTTCGACGATGGTGTCGACGTCGAGTCGGTACTCGCGGTACAGTCCGGAAGATCGCCCGACCGGCCGAACCGCTCCACACCCAGGGGGACGCTCGTGTGTGAGCGAGCTTTCCCTCGGTCGCCTTGACGCGGCGGTTCCTGGCTCTGTGCGAGCACCACGGCTCGCAACATCCGGCGGTCAAGCTGGTCGCCGTGGGCCGCGGCACCGGTTTCCGGGGCTGCCTGAAAGCGACGACTGGACGACGTGGGACGCTGGCCGGATCGGGCCGCGGTCGAGTATCCGGAGCACCTGCGCGCCCGATAAAGGCTTGGGACCGGCCGCATCCCCCGGCGATGAACCGGCGAGCCGCCTGCGCGCTCAAGGGCAACCTGGTTGGACTCGCCACCGCGTCCGCGTGGGCGCACCCGCTACGGACAACCCTGAACGAGCCTGGCGAACCTCCAGCTGCGGGAGCATCGTTGCCCCGAAATGGGGGGGCGCGAATGTGGCTCCCAGCCCAAGCCCTACACGTCCACGCGGCCCTGCAAGCGCGCGCCGTCGGCCACAACCAACCGCGGAGCCGCAATCGCACCTTCGACCGAACCGGTCTCGCCGATACGCGCCAGCTCGCTCGCCTGGATGCTCCCGTTCACCTTGCCGAGAACCACCACCGACTTCGCCGACAAGTCCGCCTTGACCCTGCCGGTCGGACCGACCGTCAGGACATGTTGCGGCACCTCGATCGTCCCGTCGACTCTGCCGTCCACGACGAGGTCCTCGCCGCCGTTGACTTCGCCCTCGATGACGACGCCCTGCCCTATCGTGGTGATGCCCTCGGGGGCGCGCGGTCCGCCGGCACGCTGTCCGCGCGGCGCCGGCGGACGACTGGCCGAAGCTTCGTCAGCAAGCTGCGTCTTGACCATTTGCGAAGTGACCCTCGATTCATCCCGCGCGCGGTCCGGAGACCGTTCATGCGTCGCCGTCATCCGCTCCCCACGTAGCGCAAGCGCACCACTTGCCCCGTCCGACATGACGTCAGCCGCACCCGCCCGCAGCCCTGGCACACGTCCGCCCGGCAATCCCGCGTCGAGCGCTCCCGGTCGAATCGCCACAGATGGCCACTCTCACGCTGGAGCCGCAACAACAGCCGCGCCGGCTCCATCTACATCGTCCGGTCGAATCGCCACAGATGCCCACTCTCACGCTGGGGGCACGTCGGAACCCCGAGCTTCTGTTCCGGCATCGGCCTTGTCGATGCGCATCGAGCCCCTCGGCCAGCCGGCGGCCCAGGATCACCGCCTCGATCGGCGCGATGACGCTCCATTTGAACTGCTGATAGAAGCGCTGGGCCGTCGCCGCGTCGGTTACCGCCAGCAGGATCGCCAGCGCCGGTTGCGCCGGGCCCGACCCGCCGTAGCCCACGCCGGCCCCGTTGGCGAGCGGTTGCGCACCGCCGGCGACGACCGCCGGTCCAGCGGCGCGCCGTCGACCGTCACCAGGCCTCGGCGCTCGACGCCATCATGAGCGGCGTCGCGGCAAGCTCTCCCCGCGTGTTCGTGAAGCCGACGAACGGCTGCCGCGTGACCAGCAGGACCAGGCGGTCGACACCGGCCGGCGCCGATGCCCGAATCCGTATCCCGTCGTCAGGGACGGGATACGCCGCCTGCATGCCCGCCGCCAGCGGCAGGTTACCTACGAACCCCTTGCCCTGTCGCCCGCACCTTCCGATCAGCGACGCGACCGTAGCAGTAATACCGCAGATGCACTTCTTCGGTCACTGCCAGAATTGGGAGGGTCGGAAAGAAAGTCACGATTTCGCAAGGAAAGGGCAGTGGCAGGCGAATCGCACGCAGCTCGCATACGGTATTCTCTGCCGAAAGCTCGACTGCCGCAGTTCGGATTCCGCTACGTGCCCATCAGTCCGAATGCCGGCCATCCTGCGGTGGACCACATCCTTGAGCTGCTTCGCGATGCGCGCCTGACCACCTGCTTGGCCGGGATCTCGACCGTCGCCGGGTTGCGGCCCATGCGCTTCTCACGGTGCTGTGACAATCGTCCTCACGATATCTTCATGGCGGACCCAACTGCACACCGAGACTCGCCGTGAATCCCTGCAACCGTTCGCCGTCGGAGCCTGCCCGCCCGACGAAGCGATAGCCGGCGCCGCCCCCGATTCGCAGCCAGTCGGTCACGTTCAGATGAACGGAGAGTTGCGGGTCCGCAATCAGGAAGCCCTCGCGGTAGCGGAACGCGACCGGACCCGGCCACTCGATGCCATCCCATCGCGGATGGCCTCTGTGAGACCAACCGCCCCAGTGCCGACCGTGGCCAGTTCCACGGAAGGGCGGACGGCCCGCATGGTCGAGGAACGCGTCGAAGACGGGCGTCTCGATCCTGGAGGCGAGAGTTGCCCGGCCGACCCCGAACAGGCTCCGCACACTGAAGTCCACTCGCCCGCCCGGGTTCGCGAACCACTCGACGAGGCCTCCACCGTACGCCATGTCGACCCCGCTCGGCTCGCCCGTCAGCCAGTAGGCGCCGGCGCCGACGAGTAACCGGCGGTCCGTGATGAAGCCTCCGTACAGTCCGGCCACGGCTCCGGTATCCCCGTCGATGCTCGTGAGCTTCAGGTCGGGCGCGATGACGAATCCGCTGCGGATCCGCTCCACCGTCAGGCGACCCTCGGCCGCCGGCTCCTGCGCCGACGCCGTGACGCCGGCCAGGGCCCCGCCCAACGCCAGCGTCACGCAGAAGGCGCGCCGGCATCGCCGGATGCACGTGGGTCGGAGACGCCGGGATCGGCCATCCGATCGTTCCTGTCCGCAAGACCGCGTGGTGCACTGCATCGTCGCTCCCCCAATCTTCCCGCCAGGACCGGGCATCACCGATCCTCCGTCCGCGGCAGACTCACGTTGACGACGGTCTGCTCGCCCGGTAGTACTTCCACATCGGCGCGGTAGGTACGGTGGCCGTCCCGCGCGACTTCCAGCCCGTGTATTCCGGCGCCCAGATCGAGAACGAGCTCCCCCAGCCCCTCGTGCCCCACCCAGCGCTCGCCGTCGACGGTCACGATGGCGTCGAGTGGGCGGATCCGCACCACCAGCGTGCCGAATTCGTCGACGTAGGCGGGTTGCACCAGCGGAACCGGCGCAGGGCCCGTGGCGGTCGGCGGCGGCGTCACCGGCTCCGGCCGCGGCGGTTGCGCCGCGCCGTCCTGGAGCGGCTGCATCTCGTGGCGGATCCGGTAGGTCTCACCGGGCGCCAGATAGAGCGTCTGCCGAATGCTCTCGTAGCCTTCCAGGTAGAGCTCGATCTCGTGCTCGCCCGGCGGTAGGCGCAGGCGCTGCAGGAAGCCGTCGTAGCTGTCGACGATCCCCGTGAAGTACCCGTCGACGTAGACCTCCGTCTCTTCCGGCTCGACGTCGAGCCGGATCGCGCTGCTGTAGGCGTAGCCGCCGTAGTAGGGAGCGAGGTGGGGAGCATAGCCGTAGGGGAAGGCGTACGGTCCGAAGAACGGATCGTGGAAGCCCGCGTAGAGACCGTACGGGCGATAGAAGCGGCCGCCGAACACCAGCGGACGGGCCGGAATCACGGCGCGGATCGGGCGTGCCCCGGGGCCGGGCGGACGCGCCACCGCGCGTCCCGAGGATCGTCCGGGCGGCTGGCGCTCCTGGGCTTCCACGGAGGGCGGAGCTACCACGAGGCCGCCGAGGATCATGGCGGTCGCCGCGATCCCGGTGGCCAGACAGCGTGTCGTCATCATCGAATCTCCTTTCCACGCAACGAGGGCAAGAGCACGAACCCCTGCACGCCCTGGAAGCAAGAGACGTGCCGGACATCGACCCCGAGAACGATGCCTTCTACGTTCCCGCCTTCGTCAAGGCGAGTCGTCCAGGTGTGTCACCTGTCGGCAACTTCTGTCCGCCACGGAGGACGATGGCGGTCAGCTCGACGCCATGCACGCCGCCGCCGTCGCCGACGACGCACCCGAGTTCGACACGCTGGTCGAAGGAATCCGCATCCTCGAAGCCAACGCGAACCGCCCTGGCCGAATGCGGATGGCCGCCGCCCTGGTCAGGATCAGGGCGGGGAGGCCCACCGTGACAACGCCGTGGAGGAGGGCCGCGGTCGCGATGGTCCGGCGCACGCCGCGCAGCTCGCGTCGGCCGCTACGGCTGGTCCGTCGTCTCCTCGCCCGGAAGCGCTCCGAGGCGCACCGCCCAGAGGCCCGAGTTCATGTCCGAGAAGAAGATCGTCCCCTTGTGCGGCTGGGCGCCGAAGACCTGCGCCGCGTTCGGGACGAAGCCCTCGGGGTCGAGCGGCAGGAAGCGGGCGATCTCCCGGCCCTGGCGGTAGAGGTTGCCGAGCAGCTCGCCCGAGACGTCCACGACCCGGAGGCCCCCGTTGTAGAACGCCACGTACATCACGTCGTCCTCGACCCAGATGTTGTGACTCCCCGCCTCCGGGACCTCGTAGCGGGCGACGAGGCGCGGCGGCGACTCGAACTCCTCGTCCCACTCCAGGATGTGAACCCAGCCGCGCCAGCGATGCGGCTCGTTCTCGTAGCCGGGCGTACCGGTGCCGATGGCCGACTCCGGGCTGTAGTTGGGGCCGCTGCGCGCCGCTTCGTCCCCGGCGAAGAGGTAGAACTTGCCGGTCGACGCGCTCCGGTACGGATAGACGGAATGGTTCCAGCCGGTAGGGAACGGAAACTGCCCGATGAGTCTCGGCTCCTGCGGGGTCCCGCCCCGGCCGGCCCCGCCGACGTCGACCACCGCCACCCCGTCCGTCCAGTTCGCGGAGTAGGCGATGCCGTCCCGGACCACGACGTCGTGGATGGAGCGCGCCGGGTTGTCGAGCGCGAAGCTGCCGACCCGCCGCGGAGCCGCCGGATCCTCGATGCTGACGATGTCGTAGCGCCGGCCGGCGGAGAGCGCGTACACGTGCCCGTCGTGAATGAACGTGTTGTGGACGCCGCCCGTGAGCCGGTCGTCGTACTCGGCGATCCGCCGCACACCGACCGCCGGATCGGACACGTCGAGGATGACCAGCCCGTTCCGCCGGTTGGAGGCGCCCTCGCGGGAGATCACCGCCGTCGCCCCGTCCTCCGACACCTTGACGTCGTTCACCGAGCGCGCGTCGACCCGCACGACGTCGACGACATCGAGGCTCGCCGGATCCGTCACGTCCCAGACGTAGGCGTGGCCGCCGGCGCTGTGCGTCCCGGTCAGCGCGTAGTCGCGCCCGTTGGGCGCCTCCCACACCCACAGATCGGTAGTGGCGCGATCCTGCACGCGGCCGTGCCCGACCAGCTCGATGGGCCGCCGAACGCCGCGCTCGACCACCCGGATCAGGGCGGTGGCCGTTACCGAGCCGGTGCGGGCGACGACGGTATAGGCGCCGGGAAGATCGGCGACGAAACGCCCGTCCTGCGTGATCAGGCCCGATGAAGGCCCCCCGCTGGCCATGGCGTCGGTGATTGCGGACACGCTGAAGGCGACCGGGACGTCCTCGAGCGACCGCCCTTCGGCGTCCGTCACGGTGGCGGTCAGGCGCGTCACGTCCCCGGTCCGGACGGCGCTCCGGTCGGACGTCAGCGTGATGCGGGCCGCAGGATTCGGCTCCACGTCGAGCATCATCTCGGCCGTTGCCGCACCGGCGGTCGCCGTGATCGCGACCCTGCCCGGCGCGCCGAGCAGCAGCACGCCCCGGCGGGTGGTCCGCTGGTTGGCCGGCGGTTGCCCCATCGGCGACGCGGTCGAAGGGTCCGAGGTGCGCCACTCGACCTCGACGTCGTCCGCGAACGCGCCGTTGTCATCGAGCGCCGTGGCATCGAGCGTCACCGCGGTGCCGGCATAGAAGGGGCCCGGCGCGTTCAGCGCGATCGACGCCGCCGGCCGCGGCAGTATAGTGAGCGGAACGCGCCGCTGCAGGTAGCCGCCCGCATCCGAACCGGCCGCCGACGGGTCGCGCTGAACGCCCACCACGCGCACCAGCACGGCGTACTCGCCCGGACGGACGGTCGAGACGCGACCGTCGGGCGATACCCTGAAGATATTGAATCCCCAGGTGCGTTCCTCCAGGTTCCAGTACTGCCCGTACAGGGGGAGATAGAGAACCTCGGCCTCGACCTCGTTCCCCTCTCCGTCGAGCACGGTGGCGCGGATGCGGGCCGTCTCGCCGGCCGTCAGCGTGAGCTCCTCGGGCGAGACCGTGAGCGTGTGGGGCGCCGCCACTTCCTGTTCGGCCTCGCCCTGCGCGAACGCGCCCGCGGGAACGAGCAGGACGGCGGCCGCCATCGCCGCACGTCGCAAAGCGTTGGAAGGGAACATCTGTGCCACCCCGCAGTCCTCGTGCGCAGCTTCCGTCGTCGGCAATAGTCGGCAATCGCCCGCCCGCCGCGGGCAGGGCGAGCGCCGCCACCTCCGTGTGCGACATCGTATCCACTCCCGGCCGCCGCGCCAAGCAGTCCGTGGTGAAACCGCGCGTCGCACCGAGAGCGGCGAGGCGCCCGCGTGGCAAGGCGCGACGAGGAAGCATGCCACTCCGTAGTGGGCTACGCTGTGTGTTGGACCCGAATTCCAGAGAGCCATGGATGTCGCCATAGCCGTGCAGGACGTCGCCTGGATCGCCCTGGCATTGGTGCTGGGCTTGTTGTCCAGGACTGTCGCGCTGCCGCCGCTGGTCGGCTTCCTGGCCGCGGGCTTCCTGCTCAACCTGTATGGAACCGTCAACGGGGAGATGCTGCAGAAGTGGTCGGACCTCGGCATCACCCTGCTGCTGTTTCTCGTGGGCCTGAAGCTCGACTTGAGGACGCTCGCGCGTCCGCAGGTCTGGGCCGTTGCCAGCTTGCACATGTCGATTGTCGTTCTGGTGCTCGGAACGGCCATCCACGTACTGGCACTTCCGGGTGCCTCGTTCCTGACCGGCATCGATTTCTCCCGAGCCCTGCTGATCGCCTTTGCATTGAGCTTTTCCAGCACGGTCTTCGTCGTCAAGGTGCTCGAAGAAAGAGGCGAGACGGCTTCGCTCCACGGCCGCATTGCGGTGGGAATCCTCATCGTGCAGGACGTGGCGGCGGTCGTCTTCATGGCTCTTGCGGCAGGTGAACGGCCTACGGTCCGGGCGCTGCTGTTGCTGCTCTTCATTCCGCTGCGGCCGGTGCTGACCCTGGTCCTGCAGCGCGTCGGCCATGGCGAGCTCCTCGTCCTCTACGGCTTCCTGCTCGCCCTCGGCGGAGCGGCAGCATTCGAGCTGGTGGGCCTGAAGGGTGACCTGGGCGCTCTGGTTCTCGGCGTTCTGATTGCCAGCCACCACAGGACCGACGAGTTGGCAAAGACGATGCTCGGCTTCAAGGACCTGTTCCTGCTCGGCTTCTTCCTCTCCATCGGCGTGTCCGGGCCATTGACGACGGAGGTGGTTCTCATCGGCGCGGCCATCACGCCGTTCGTGTTCTTCAAGTCGGCTCTCTTCCTGGGTCTGCTGGCCGGGTTCAAGCTGCGGGCCCGCACATCGCTGCTGGCGTCGCTGAACCTGACCAACTTCAGCGAATTCGGGCTCATCGTCGCAGCCGTCGGCGTCGCCAACGGCTGGCTCGACAGCCTCTGGTTGAGCGTCATCGCGGTCGCCCTGTCCCTGTCCTGCGGCATCGCCGCGGGAGTCAATTTCGTCGCCGAGCGGGTCTACGCGAGATATCGCGCGGCATGGCGCCGCCTGCAGCGTAGAGAGCGCCTCGCCGACGACCGGCTGCTCGACACCGGGGGGGCGACGATCCTCGTCCTGGGCATGGGCCGCATCGGCGCCGGGGCCTACGAAGCGATGCGTCGACGGTACGGCGAGACGGTCGTCGGGGTGGACATCGATCCGAAAACGGTGAGGGACCATCGGTCGGCGGGGTTCAACGTGCTGTGCGGCGATCCGAGCGACGCGGACTTCTGGGATCGCGTTCAGGACACGAAGACCGTCGAACTCGTCATGTTGGCGCTGCCGAACGTGACTGCAAGTCTCGCCGTTCTCGACCAGCTCCGGGCCGCTTCGTTCAGGGGCCGGATCGCCGCCACGGCCAGGTTCCACGACGAGATCGAGCCGCTCGAGCGGGCCGGCGCGTCGGTCGTGTTCAACGTCTACGACAAGGCCGGCTCAGGGTTCGCCGCGCAGGTGGCCGCACAAGGCTGATCCCCACAGGAACATCGTCTCCGAGGCGTCCGCGGTCTCGACGGCGCGGTAGCGGCTGAAGATCTCCAGAACGGGGCCGATGCTCGGTTTCCGTTTCGCTTCACGTTCTTCCAGGGCCGGGGTGCGCGAACGGCGGGCGCGCGCGGATGTCCTCGGCCGCCAGCACGGGATACTCGCGCAGAATCGTTTGCTGCGCAGCTACCGGGGCACCAGGCTGCCTCCCGGTCGGCGTTCGGCGAGCCAAGCCCGGCTCGGTCGGTGTGGGTACGTCGGGTGCCGGCGGTCGCTCTCGACCGTAGCACTCGGCAGCAGCCCTCGGGTCCGCTCGACCAGGCCGTCCGGGTCGGGATGCTTCCGCAGCCCGTTGAGCAGCCGCTGGCCGGCCAGGCGCAGCTTGCCCCCGTCGCCGTGTGTCATTCTGCGAATGCCGTCTTCGGTGCTGTCGAGCACCTCGCCCGCCGGCGCGTTGTCCGGCGACGGCCAGCAGGCAAGCAGCCCGGCTTGGATCCATCGTTCCAACCCGGCCGGCGTCCTTGTCCAGTTGAGGAATGTCAGGTCCGCGTCGTGCAGGATCTCTTCGGCCCGGATTCCCCATTCCGCGCCATGATCGACCGTCCAGCGGTTGACTTCGATGTGGTCTATGCTGCGCAGATCGCTCGTCAGCAGCAGCTTGGCACCGAGCGCCATGCTCTCGCTCACGATTGCCGCATCCCCGAGGCCCGGGATGTCCTCCGGGTCGGTGTTCGGGAAACAGGCCGGATCGATGACGGTCCGTATCCGTTCGGCCAGTTCCTCCTGCTCCGGGGTCAGCGCAACGATGCGGTACGGGCTGTTTCCGTCCGCCCACATCCTTCCCCACCACGCTTGTAGCCTCAGTTCGCTCTGGCGTCGCTTCGGCAGGCTCGATCCGGCGGCTCTCAGCCTGTTTTCGGCGTCGCTCGGCCCTCCCATCCATGCCACGTCGACGGCCAGCGGTGCGAGCTCCCTCGCGACGCTCGGCGTGGCGAGCACCTGGCGGTCCTGCAGCTCCTGCCAGGCGGCGTGGAGCTTGCGTTGCGTCGGCCGCATCAGCTCGCTCATGTCAACCAGGATCACCCTCTGTTCGCTCCCGCCTGCGCATCTCGCGTCGCCTGGCGCATGCGTTCTTCGTGGCGCCGTTCCATCGGTGTCCGCTTCCCGGCGTCCTGGTGCCGCGGCCCGCGGTACAAGCGTTCGGTCAGATCGTCTATCGCAGCGTCGGTCGCGGCCGCTCCGAGTTGGTCCGCTGCACTCCGACGAAGTTCCGCGCGGAGGCTGCGTTCGGCCCTTATCGTTGCTCCCTGCATTCGCTTCTCCCCGGAAGCGGTCCCATGGCCATTGCTATTCTCTGCGCGTACACCTGTCGCGGCAAGCGTGTGACGACGCGCATGGCCGTCACTTCGGTCGACACGGCGGCGAGCGGGAAATCCACCTCCGCGAGGCGCTTGCCTTGCCGTGGGACTACACCGTTCCTCGGCCCAGCGGACGACCGTTTCGGCGACAGCGACGGCCTCGGCATGCGCCTCCGCGGACACCGGCTCATCGGCGCCGGTCGATCCTCCGCTTGAGCACTACGGCCTCGATGCCACTCTTCGAAAGGTTGAACCGAATCGGTCCGGTGCGAAACGACTTTCCGGGATAGAACCCATGGCGCAATCACTCGACGTCGACCCGGATGCGCTCGGCAAGTTGCAGGTCGTCGAGGATCTGCCGCAGGTCCGCCAGGAGTGGATCGGCGCCGGCGCCGTCCGCGGTCAACTCGAACGTGACGCCCACCTTCAGATCGTGGCCCGAGCGGAGCTTCGGCAGAAGCTTCGTTCCCAGCCGGTTCCATATCTCCGGCGGGATATCTCCATGAATACGGAGAGACTTCCGTGCCGGTGGCGCAGGCGGCACCGGAGGCTGCGGATCGATCGCGACATCCGGACCAGGACCAGGACCAGTTGAACCGACGACCGGATCATCCGAAACCTCCTCGCCGGCCGCGGGTTTCTCGGTGTCGGGTGCAGTCGGCGCCTTCAACTGCTCGGCCAAGGCCCGGGTCAGCAGGTACACGTCCGTCTCGAACATGACGTCCTCGGGCACGACGGTCTCCCGAAACGACACGCGCGCGAATCGGCCGTCCGCTCCCCTCCCGGAACCGAGCCCGAAGTCGCCCTTGCCGACGAACTCGACGATCTTCCGGCACAGCACGGCGTCGGGATCGACCAGACGCGTCAGCGAACCGTCGAGGAAGCTCTGCCGCAGGCTGACCAGCGGCCAGGCCCCGCTCTCCTTCAAGGCCGGCGGCCAGTTGCGTTCCAGGTAGGCGGCGCCGACCGATTCGTTGAGCAGGGCGCTCGACTTGAGCGCGGAGATCACGCGCCCGCACAGGCTCTCGCTGCTGCTGGAATGACCAGCACCGAGGTCGATACTCGCCAGTCCGTCCGGCGCCGAGGCGTCGGCGATCACCACGAAGCGGTAGTCGCCCCACACCTCCTCACGAGCCGCGTCGCCGGCTTCCCGCACCTTCGTGCGGATATCCGCGAGTTCGGTGCTGTCGAGCTCACTTCCGAGGGTGCCCGCCGAGATCTCGGCTTCGACGCGCTTCCACGCGAGCCACTGCTCCACCTTGTCCCGCAATTCCCGTCCCGGCTTCTTGACCGCCCAGACCAACGCACCCGGATACAGCCTGGGCGACGCGCCGCGGGCGCGGGTCCATTGGGCGATCCGCTGGCGGACGTCGCCGTCTGCCTCGCCGGTCCACTCCACCTCGGGATCCAGCACCACGAGCGTCAGCTTCGGCGTGTCCGGAATCGACGCGGCGTCGGCCGGGAAGCAGACCCGCGGAAGGGTCGCGCCCCGGTCGAAATCGTCCTTGACCAGCTTGCGGATGGCCGGTTGAATCTCCCCTTCCTCGTCCAGCGACGCGCGCCGGTCGTTGACCACCTTCTTGATAGTCGGCCGGTAGCTGATCCGATAGCCGTCCGTGCCGACCCGCCGCAGGAAGTAGGAGCGTTCCTCGAGCGCCATCGCCGCGGTGTCGACGGAGGTCGTGTCGATCGACGGCTCCCCGAGCGCGAAGCGCAGCTCCGGCAGATGCGCGACCCGCTCGACCTGTCCGCCGGACGATTCGAACAGCATCGTCGTCCCCACGCGGCGGTGGATGTCGCGGACGGGACCCTTGCTGTCGGCGTCCAGCGCCCGCGCGTGCGCCTGCACGCCGGCGATGTCGGCGTCGATGGCCGTCGACAAGCGCGATTCGCCGAGCTGTCCGAGCACGACGCCGGCGAAGTCGGAGACATCGAACGGCGCCGATCCGAGCGTGATCAGCGGTTCCGTGCGGGCCTTGGTGAAGCCGTCCCGGTGCGCCCAGGAGATCCACTGCGCGAGCATCGCCAGCGTGCCGCGCGTCTGCTGGAACTGCGGCAGCGCGCTCCACTTGCGCTGGAAGACCGACAGCGTGGCCGGATGGAACGGATAACAGGCCTCGAAGCGCACCCGCAGATGCTCGCGCGCCTTCGCCTCCGTCGCGGCGCTGTCCACCAGGGTCCACTGCGGCGGCAGACGCTCGCGCCGCTCGAAGCACCAGTCGGCATAGACCCTGGCCACCTTCTTGCGGAACCGCTCCTCGCCGATGGCGTCGAACAGCCGCCGCCGGACGACCTCGCTCACCTCCGTCTCGTCGTTCGCCAGCAGGTCCTTGGCGACGCGCCGGACGACCTTCGTGATCTTGTCCTGCCACGCCATATCGAAATCGGACATCTCGACCTGACTGCGCGGCAGGCTGATGACCGCGGCCCCGTGCGTGGTCCCGGTCATCGCGACTGTCAGGTTCTGGATGAAGGCATGGAACGGATCGGCCATCTGCCGGTAGCGATTGACGAAGTTGAGCACCTCGTCGAACAGCACCAGCACGGGTGCGCCCGCCGCGGCGAACACGCGGCCGAGCGCCTCGGTGCCCGGCGGGGTCGTCGCCGCACTCGCGCCGAGCAGCTCGACACCGCGATCCCCGGCAAGCTGACGGGCGACGTCGACCCACGGCGCCTCCCGACCCTCCCGCGGATCCCACGCGTTGCCGACGAAGACCGCCACCCGCGCCTCGGGAGCGGCGGCCAGCCCCGCGCCGCGCAGAAGATCCGCGACATCTCCCAGGCGACCCACAACCTCGCCAGCCGTCACGAGGTGATACAGCGCAGTCAGTGTGTGGGTCTTGCCGCCGCCGAACTGCGTCACCAGCGTCATCACCGGCGACGTGTTCGCCGTCTTCCCCGCCAGACGCCGCAGCACCATTCCTGCGTGCTCACGCAACGCGCGCGTGAAGCAGGTGCGGGCGAAGAACGCCTCGGGATCCCGGTAGTCGGCCGGCGCCGTGCCGGCGACGACCTGCTCCAGGGCGATGGCGAACTCGTCCGGATTGAACGAGCGGCCTTCGCGGACCTCCTCGCGCGGAAGTGCGACCTTGTACCACGGATCAAGCGCCATTACGTGCCTGTCTCTTCATGCGCTTACGTGCCTGTCTCTTCATGCGCTCCTCGACCGGCTCGCCAGGTCGCGCCGCACGAAGCAGTTCCCACAACCCTCTGGGCGTCACGATCCGTAAACCCACCGCCGGCCGGGCATCGAGCAGATCCCTGTCGCCAGTCACAAGGACGTCCACCGCCCCGACGATCGCAGCCGCTGCTATCCATCGATCGGCCGGATCGGTGTCGGGCCATGTCGCCGGCTCGACCGGTGCCACGACATCCGCCTGATCGCGAACGAATCGGACGACCTCGTGCACGCGCACGTCCGGCATGCGGAGCTTCTCCCCGAGAATCCGTTCGAGTTCTTCCACAATCGTCTCGCCGACGACCAGCCGGTGCTCGGCGAGCACGAGTTGCAGAATGTCCGAGCAGAATCCGCGGGTCGCGAAGGCGGCGACCAGGACGTTGGTGTCGAGCAGGATCCTCACGAGACTTCGTCGAAGACATCCTCGTCGGTCAACCAGCCCTGGGCCTCGGCGAACGGCGCGACGCGGCGCCGCAGCTCTTCGAGTCGTGCGATCGCGAGTTGGCGGCGCACGGCTTCGCGCACGAATGCGCTCTTGCCGGTACCGGTTCGCGCCGCCACATCGCGCAGTTCCGCGTCCAGCTTTTCGTCGATGCGGATCGTCAAGGTCGCCATGTGATACAAAGTACTACGATCACTGAGCCCGATTCCAGCCTACGTCGACCGAAAGAACGAGCGGCCATCGCGGACCTTCCCTCGGGAGCGACCTCGTACCGGGGTCGAGCGCCGTCGTCCGGATGTCTCCTCACGCCTCCGCTCGCGCCGCGCGCCCAGTCGCTTCGGCCCCCAGCGACTCCAGGCGCGTCACCCAGGCATCGAATCGCGGACACTCCGCGCGAATCCTGGCGAGACCGATTTCCTCCGCCAATATGGGGCCGTGAGAGCGCTTGTCGTACCTCGGAATCACGCTGGCGATGCGCTTGCTCGGAGCCGTTTCAGGATTGTCGTTGATGTCTTCCGGGGTCGAGAACCGCTCACGAACCGCCCGCAGCGCTGCCGCGCAGCCCGCCGGGAAGTCGACCTGCGTCGAAAACACGTTCACTTCCGAGAACAGCAGTCCTTCGAATTCGTGCATCTGAATGTAAGGAATCGTCTTCCTTTCGTCCCAGGCGCGGCCCAGCCGCGCGCGAATCCCGCTGATCAGTTGTTTCTCCAGGTCATCCACCGCACTGTCCCTTGTACGGCGAAATCCGTAGAAGTCCACCAGCGTCGTCACGGCATCGAAAGCTCCAAGCAGCGTCACGAGTTCCGATACTAGTCGATCCAGAGACACGCTTCCACCACCGGACCTGCCGCGGGCCCGCCCGAGCACTATCGGCGTCGACTCGATTCGTCTTCCACGCAGATGGACCGCAAGGACCCTCTTCACGAACTCCTCTTCGGTCTGCCCTTCCACCGAGACGGCAAGACGCATCACGGGCGTCCTCCAATGAGGTTCTTCTGCCATATTTCACCCGGCATGAAGCCATCATCGAGCCACCTCTTGTACCCGTCGGCATCGGGTCTGCTGAAAGATGTCCGTCCATCGTGGAGATCCAGCACGACGATTTCGTCGAGGTCGAATGCATCGACGAGCAACGGCGACTGCGTGGCGACGATGATCTGCCGGTCGACCGCGAGCGACTTGATCATGCCGCCGACCAGCGCGACGGCGGCGGGATGCAGGCCGAGCTCCGGCTCGTCAAGCAGCAACACGTTCGGCAACATCTCCGGCGGCAGGTTCAGCAAGGTAACGAGAGCGAAGAAACGAAGCGAGCCGTCGGAGGTAAGGTGTGCCCCGAAGGTCCTGTCCGTTCCGGCAGCCTTCCATCGCAAAGAGACCTTGCCATAGCTCTCGTCTACCTGGAAGCGGTCGAAGACCGGTAGTACTCGCCTGACATTCCGACAGATCAGGTCGAACCGTCGGACATCCCCCTGCTCCAGCCGATGCAGGACGGCGGCGAGGTTTCCGCCGTGGGTACGAAGGTAGTTGTCGTCTTCGGCATCCCACCGCTTCTTGAAATTCGAGGTATCTGACGTGTCGTGGAACTGGAAGACCTGACAGCTCCTCAAGAGATGGACGATGACCCTTGCGGTAGTGGGATTCACGCCGGGGGACGGCCCAGCTTGCGCAACGTCGATGATACCTGCTTCCCGGTGACCGCTGGGAACGTACTTCCAAGGTGCGTCCGTCGAATAGTCCGATGCACTGAAACGATATGCCTCCTCCGTGAAGATGAGACGGTCCGGGTGCGCGTAGGACAGTGCGAAGCGGTAATCGTTGCGGCCCTTGTCGGTGGCAAGCGAGACTTCGCCCTCCATACGGGGCGTAACGCTGTTGCCGCCGTACAACTGATCATCGGCGCCGCCGTGCCGCTCGACGAACTCCCCGAGGCGTCGAGACCGCAGCATCCAGCTCATCATCTCGAAGAAGCGGATGAAATTGGACTTCCCCGAGCCGTTGGCCCCGATCAGCACGTTCGCGTTCTGGAGATTGGACAGCTCGACGTCCGCCAGCGATCTGAACCCCCGGATGCGAACCGACTCGATCCTGCCTGCGCTCATCGACGGCGTCCTCCTGCACGGATCTTCTCACACGTCCTGCAGTGCATCACCGATCGGCCTGGCGGCCGGCGGCCCCGCATGAACGACTACCTGCCCGTCCGACCCAACTCGCGGAATCCTCTCCTGAGATCGCCGACGAGCGCTCTCAACGACGAATCCCGTCTGCCGGCGCGGTAGAGGTTCATCGCCTCCACCAGCTCAGCCACGAACTCGATTCCGCTCAGCGTCGCCGGCTGCTGTCCGCGGCGAACCGCGTCCGCCAGGAGTCGCTTGTAGTGTTCCCGCTCGCACTTTTCGGGACCGACCACCGGTTGGTAGCCAACTACGCTGTAGAACGAATCAGGATCCGCCAGAGACCAGCGCTCGACGTGCGGGTTCGGGCAACCTGCGACAACCCGGTCCCGAAGCCCGGGCCTCGTCGCCCTCCGGATCTCCTCCCTCTTCTTCCGAGGCGTGGCGCAGTTGCCGTCGATGACGACGACCATCAGATCCGGTGCGCGCCTCATGAGCCCCCTTTTCGACCAGCACCTGATACGTCCCGAACTCCTCCAAGGCGCGCGGGTGGCCGCCTCCCGCCGACCGAGCCTGGAGACTCAACGCGACCTCTTCTTCTCGGGCGACCCGCTCCACCAGCGCCCCGACGAACACCTCATTGCGCGAGGTCCTCGACGAAGAGATCCACAGCGAGCGGATCACTCATCGATCAGGCCTCGCAGCAGCAGGTTCTCGAACAGACCGTCCTCGCCATTGCTCGTGAGCGCTGCCGCGATTTCGCTGTCCTTGAACAACCGGTCGGTCGGGTCGAACGGTTCGATGGTCGTGGCCTGACCGACGCGGCGAACGTTGAAGAGGCCGACTTCTCCCTGCATGAAGGTTGAGTGCTTCAACACGGCGTCGCAGAACAACGGCGAGTGGGTCGTCACGATGACCTGGCGGCCTCCGTCCGACGCCAACGAGATCAGGAGGCGGGCGATGAGGTCGAGCCGCCGCGGGTGGACACCGTTCTCCGGCTCCTCGAACGCGAGCAGCGACCCTCCCCAGGGATTCACGGCGATGGCGCACAAGGCGAGTACGCGAAGCGTGCCCTCGGAAACTATGCGTGAGGAATAGTCCACCCCGTGCTGACGAATCACTATGTCAAGCGTGCCGCGTCGTTCATCCAGATAGACCGCCAGCGACTCGACGTTGGGCGCGATCGAGCGTAGTGTGCGGGAAGCGGCCTCGAAACGTTTTGGCTCCTCGGCTCGCAGCTTGTACAGGAAGGGTCCGACGCTCTCGCCGTGCAGACCGATGTCGAAAACGTCGGCCGGCGGTCTTGGCGCACGCATCGCCAAACCCGGATCGAGATAGTGCGTGCACCAGTCGCCGAGTTCGTCTCTGACAGCTTCCAGCCAGCGGTATTCGTCGCCGGCAAGGCTGCGATCCGACAGGATCGCGTGATTCAGGCCGACCGGCTCCTGACGCGGATGCGCCGGTTTCCCTTTACGTCGCACGTGGAGTTTGGAATCGATGCGCTCGATGGCCGGTGTACCCTTCGGATTCCCCGTACGTCCCACGAGTGCGAGGTACTCATCCGCCACACTGAGCCGCCCCGACCCGAGCTCGATCCTCGGTTCAACGCGATACCGGTACCGCTCTCCGCCGACCGACAGATCGGCTTCCAGCGAGAACCGCGCGTCCGGTTGCTTCAGAAGCGCCGGCAGACCACCGGCCGGAAACGAGAACGCCTCGAACGCGTGGCCCCGCACGGGCATCGGCCCGTCCAGCACATCCGACAGCGTCCGCACGTTGCCGATCCAGGACAGCGCCGCAATGGCGTCCAGCAGGTTGCTTTTCCCGGCCGCATTGGGACCGAAGAGCACTGACAGGGCCGGAAACTCGACGCTCACGTCCATGAGCGACTTGAAGTTGCGAACCGTCAGCTTCTTCAGCATCGTCGGCTACCTTGGCACGGTCAGGAGCATCGCGTCGAGCAGGCGCTTCTCCTCGCTGCCTCGGGGAACAGCCCGGAGCAAGCGTTCGAGACACCAAGACGATCGATCGCCCGCTCTCCTGCCCGGTCTGGAAAGCGCATGCCCCGGATGGACCCAAACGCGCACACGATCATCGGCCGCCACTCCCGCACAGACTTCGGTTCGCCAACAGCCGTCGATGCACCGGGGTCAGGTTATCGCGAACTCGCGTCGAGTACACCTTGCCGCGCGGCTGGTCGACCAGCGCGTTGTCGCCGAAATCGGCCTGCAGGTCGCCGTCGTTGGAGTACAGCAAACGCGCCCCGCCGAGCTGAGCGACGGCGACGACGTGTTCATCGTCGGAACGGCAGGTGTTCTCCCGCTCAAGTTGATTCGCCCTATCGTCCACGGCCTCGTCGTTCAGGAGCATGATCCGCCCCGCCAGAACCGCCTGACGACGCCACTCCCTGAAGGCGCCGTTCCGGTCGAGCTCCCGGAGCAACCTGCCGCCGACCATCAAGCGCCCGCGACCTTCGTGGATCCTCGGGGAACAGCCCGGAGCAAGCGTTCGAGACACCAAGACGATCGATCGCCCGCTCTCCTGCCCGGTCTGGAAAGCGCATGCCCCGGATGGACCCAAACGCGCACACGATCATCGGCCGCCACTCCCGCACAGACTTCGGTTCGCCAACAGCCGTCGATGCACCGGGGTCAGGTTATCGCGAACTCGCGTCGAGTACACCTTGCCGCGCGGCTGGTCGACCAGCGCGTTGTCGCCGAAATCGGCCTGCAGGTCGCCGTCGTTGGAGTACAGCAAACGCGCCCCGCCGAGCTGAGCGACGGCGACGACGTGTTCATCGTCGGAACGGCAGGTGTTCTCCCGCTCAAGTTGATTCGCCCTATCGTCCACGGCCTCGTCGTTCAGGAGCATGATCCGCCCCGCCAGAACCGCCTGACGACGCCACTCCCTGAAGGCGCCGTTCCGGTCGAGCTCCCGGAGCAACCTGCCGCCGACCATCAAGCGCCCGCGACCTTCGTGGATCCAACTGAAGAACGCCTCTCCCGCCGGCGGTCGGTCGGTTCCGAACACCTGCCCCGCCACGTTGGCGTCGAGAATGGCGCACATCTACAACCTCAGTGATCGCCGCGTCTCTTCCATGAAGAAGCGCCGATAGCTCGCGGGGGCGTCTAGGACGTTGCCCTCCGCATCCAGCCGAAGGGAGTGGATCCGGACATCGAGATCGCCGCGTTCGAAGAACAGAATCGACACGTCCTCCGGCTTCAGTTCCGACCTGCCGTCGCGCACGTCCATGCGGACCCGGTCGAGCAGATGGTCACTGTGGGTCTCGACCACGAGTTGCCGGTCCCTGGCGGCAACCTTGCAGAACAGGCTCCCGAGCGCCGCCTGGGCGCTCGGATGCAGATGCACCTCCGGCTGCTGCAGCAGGAACATCGACGTGTCGCTGTCGCGGAAGAGTTCGGTGATGACCGGCAACACCTGACTGACGCCGTAGCCGACGTCGACCAGGTTGCGCCTCGGACCCTTGGTGCGCTTTCCGTACTTTCGTACCTGCATCTGAAACGGCTCGCTGCCTCGGTTCCCCAGTCGCTTGACGGACACTTCATCGAAAAGTCCCGATTCCCGCCCGAACCCCTTCAGCGCATCCTTCAGAGATTCCCACGACTCCCTGTTTTCGAAGGACACCGTGGAAAGATACATCGGTACGTTCTCTCCCTCGGGATCCCGAAAGGCGGGAGCTGGATCGTAGGTCCTGCGCGGTCTGGAGCGTACGGGCGCCCCGGCGAACGGTCGCGGGTTCCCGAACATCAGATAGTCCGAATCGAACATGAAGAGGAGTTCGCTGAACTGCTCGCGGTCGTCCTTTCCGATCGAAACGGCCCCGGACTCCGGCACGAAGCCGCCAAAGGCTTCCTCGGAATAGCTCCTCAGAAACAAGGACACGACTTCCGCGCCAAGCGCCCTGTGCATATAGTCGAACTTGTGCGGCAGGCTCCAGTTCCACCTGCCGTTGGTCGTTTCGAAACGGATCGATCTCTCCGTGATACCCCTCCACGACTCCTCGACAGAAACGTCTCCACGCGCCATTCTCCACCGAACGACCCTCGGAAAAGATCCTTCTCGGGCAATCACCGCATCGAAGCGATGAGGCGTATCGCGGAAGCCGGAGACGAATCCCGCCTCGATGCTCTCGTCCGCACTCGTGCTTCGCCCCCGGTTGTGGACCATTTCGTCGAAGCTGCCGAGATCGTAGGGAGCTTCCTTGAAGCTGGGAGCGGCGCGGGCGAGAAAAATGTCCCACAATGCCCGAATCAGCGCCAGGAACGACGTCTTGCCTGTGCTGTTCTCGCCCACGAGCAGGGTAAGCGGCGCCACGCGGGCCGACTGCTGCTCTCGAAAGCACCGGAAGTTCTTCAGCCAAACCTGATCCATGGCATCGCCTCGTATCGCTACATCCCTGCGCCTACCTCGGCACCGCCAGGAGCATCGCGTCGAGCAGGCGTTTCTCCTCGCTGCCGCGCGGATACAGTGCGGAAAGGGCGTTCGACAAGCGCAGGAAGTCGGGGCCGCGCTCCTGCTCCGCCTGTACAAGCGCCCGCAACGCGTTGGTGCGCCCGCCGGCCTGAAGCAACATCCCCGTGTGGACCCGGTCGAGCGTCGTGGTGCCGGGAGTCGTCCCGGAACGTTCATCCGACACGTCGTCGGCATCGCCGTAACGGGGTCGCCGCTCCCGAACGGCGACTGCCCCTCTCTCCTGTCGGTCGGGGAAGAGTACGCCCTGGAGGGGGTCCATTCCGGTCGCCGCGTCCTGCTCCAGCCGGGTCGCGATGGCTTGCGACCCGCGATCACCGAAGAGCCGCTTCGCCCGCTCGGCTACCGGAAGCAAGCGAACTACGCCCTGCTGCGTCTCGATGGTGCGCTTCTCCCACTTCGGGAGCTCGATGCCGAGCGGCTGCGCGAAGCGGCGCACGACGTCGAAGACCAGCGAGAAGCCCTTCGTGTTGCCGGCGGACGTGTCCTCGTCAGCATCGTCGAAGTTATCAGCCGGCGTGCGGCCATTCCTCCCGGCGTCTGCCGTTTCCTCGCCGGTGGTAGCCTGGAGCGTCCATAGGAAGAGCGCCGTCAGCCGTGCGTCTTCTTCGAGCGCACCTGCGAGCCCGTTCCGGGCCCTCGCTTCCGCCGCGCCGAGGACGTTCTCCAGCGCCGTACGGCCTACGACTTCCCAGACCTTCTCCAGGTATTCCGACAGGCCGACGGCGCGGCCGTCGGCAGTCTCGACAGCGCGGTAGCGGCTGAAGACCTCCAGGGCGGGGCCTATGCAAGCAAACACCAGGTCGGCACCGCGGATTCCTTCATCCTGCAAGCGCTCCATCCAGCCGGCCACGCGGACAGGCAACTCGCGCAGCACGCCCGCCCAGTCGCCGGCCGGAGCGTCGTCGGGTCGCCGCCGGCATACGAGGTGGACGCTGGTGGCGAGGGCCGCGGAGTCCCGGGCACGCAGGCGCGAACCCATCTCGGTCGCGATGGGCCAGGACGCGGTGATGGTCCAGCCGCCCCGAATCATGCCCGAAAGCAGCGCCTCCCAGCCCTCGGTGGTTTTGTGCGCGAACACGACGGAACCGACGCCGTCCTCACGCAGCACGCGGCGGCCCTCCGCGAACGCGCGGGCCATCATTTCCTCGAACCACATGCGGTCCTTCGGCCTTCCGTGGACTTCCTTGGTCTCGTCCTGCACCGCTTCGGCTATCTTCGGCGACAGCGGGTTGTCTGCATCGAACGGATCGCGCAGCAACGGGCTGGTCGGCAGGGCACGCCGGAGCCAGATGAGGAAGAAGTCCGAGAGATCGGAGTAAGGAATGGCGTCGTAGTAGGGCGGATCAGTAAACCAGACCCCAACGGTTTCGTCGGGGAGAGGGTGGTTGGTGGCGTCGGCGGCTTGAGTCGAGGTTGCGGCACACTCTGTTTGACCGTTCTCAGCCATCGCTGAAACCGTCCTGACCAGGATGGCCAATCTGTCACCGAAGCTACCGGTGGAATCACTCAGCGGAACGGCCTCGCCGAAGTCCCACGCCATAGGAAGGGCATGTCTTGCGAACAAGTGTTCGACTTTCTCTTGATCCGCCTGGGGTCGCCACGTAGCCAGCGAAACGTTTCTGTCTGCGACGCCGCTCAGCGACAGTCCGACACACCGCTTTAGCTGCTCGTCATCGGGAATGGAGTCGCACAGACGGGCATGGAGGAACAGCGCCATCTTCTGCCGCGCCGTAAAGAGGTCACCCCAACGGAGCATGCCGTAGCGCTGCACTCGGAAGCCGAGCGTTCCAATCGGGGGCAGCGGCTCGTCAGGCACCGGACACAGCCCCTGCCTGCCCTCGCGATCCCATTCGGTGAGGACCCGCGCCTTCCGATCCTGGGCCTTGCGTACCGCCTCGTAGTCCCGCTCGGCCGGCAGTCGGTACTGTCTTCCCGTTTCGTCCTGTTTCAGCGTGACTACGGCGACCAGAAACGCACCGCCCGTGCGGCGACCCTGGTCGTCGAAGATGACGTCCGCTCCGCCCCGTTGCACGGCAAGCTGCGCCCGGACGCGCTCAGGCGGCATCACCGCGCCGCAACCCACACAGGTGGCCTTCGCACGCGCCACGGTGCCCGCGCCCACCTCCTTGTCCACACGCGGCTCGAAGATCTCGAACTCGACCCGTGGCGACTCGTCCTCAGCACGCACGACGTGGGGCCGCAACGCCCGCTTGCGCCGGGCCTTCTTGCACAACCAGAACGAGCGCATCAACGGGATCTCGGCTCCGCAATTCGGCGCCTCGCACCGTGCGGTCCGCGCCCACAGGTAGGCGATCGGCGTCGCCCCATCCGGGTCCGGCGGGTAGAGGTCGGCCAGTTCCCTCTCCGCCGCCGCCTTGATCTCGCCGCCGACCCGCCGCAGTTCGTCGGCCAGCTTCGGCCCCTGACGCGGGATGTCCTCCAGCATGACCTTGAGGATCAGGCACGCCACCGGGTTCAGGTCGCTCGCGAACGCCTCGCAGCCGAGGCGTAGCGCCTCCAGGGGAATCGATCCGCCGCCCGCGAACGGGTCCACGACGAGCGGCGGCTCCCCGTGCGCCGCCCGCACGAGGTCGCGGCACGCCGCGAGGAACGGCTCCGCGGCCGACCATTCCCAGGCCGCCCCCTGGGCCAGGAGCTGCAGGAGGGCGGCGCGTAGGCGGGCGGGTGCCCAGTCGCCGCCGTCGGCCGACAGGTCGCGCCACGCCTGGGCGCGGCGGCCCGCCTCGCGCTCGGCCGCCTCCTTCACGCCCGGCTTGCGGCTGCGCAGGTCGGTCTTCAGGTCGGCGATCAGCAACGCGGAGCCGGCCCTGGTCTCGACGAGATGTTCGGCCAGCTCGCGGATGCGGCCGGCGGCCGCCCGGCGGAACGCCTCCGGACAATGCGGGTCGCAGGGGTCCGGTAACAGCAGCGCCAGCAGAACCGCCCGGCTCGACGCCAGCGGGCGGCGCGCCCACCACAGGTGCAGCGTGGACGGATGCCCGTGGCGGATCGACTTCTCCCGCGCCGCGTGCTTCGACACCGCGGCGATGGGGAAGTCCACCTCGGCCAGCCGCTTGCACTCGCGCGGGATCACAGGTCCACCCATCCCGTCAACACGTAATGGCCAATGACGGCAGGCGCCAATTCGGTGTCCGTTCGCGTCGGGTTTCCGGGGCCGCGGTGGGCGAACAGCAGGCACGCCCGGATGTCCTCGGCCGCACGGAATACTCGCGCAGAATCGTTTGCTGCGCGGCTACCGGAGCACCAGGCTGCCTCCCGGTTGGCGTTCGGCGAGCCTGGTCCGGCTCGGTTGGTGTGGGTACGTCGGGTGATGCTGCCCGACGTACTGCACCGCCTCCTTGACCGCCAGCGGCCGCGTACCGTTGCCGACACGCAGGTAGAAGATCGCCTCCTGCTGGTGTTCCATGTAGACGGGATGGTCGCTCGGCTCCGCGGTGACTTGGCAGATGTCCTGCCCGTCGATCTCACGGAAGTTGACGCCCGGAAACGCGGCGGCAGCGGCCTCGCCGAGATCGCGGGCGAAGAGGTCGTGCAGGTGCAACTCGAACCCGTCGCGGTCCTGGTTCTTGAGCGTGCCGTAGTCCGCGGCGAGACCGACCAGCGCACCGGCGTCGTCGACGCCGTGCGCCAGATCAAGAGATGGCCGGTCGGATGCTTGCGGTAGATGGACTGCATCAACCCACCCACCTGATCGCGGTTCCAGACGTACCCTCGCTGGAACTCGGGCAGCAGAATCTCGTCGCGGCTGATCTGATTCAGCAGGTCCTGCATCGACTTCACTTCGTGCATCGGGTTTCCTTCGACTACGGAGTCGATCGTCGATCCGAACCGGTTCCGTCGGCGCCCGGTCCATCATCATCGAATGGCCGTTCTACCGTGCGAACTTCCCGGATATCCTCAAGCATCAGGTAGCGGCTCTCGCGGGTACCGGTGATTTCCACGACGGAGTCCCACATCGGACGTACGATGTCGTTCATCATGCCTTCCGGCACCTTGACCAGATGGGATTGCTTCTCGTCGTCGATCACCTTGATCTCGTTGCTGCCGCTACGGGTTGCGTCCGCATACCGCAGCATCCCTCGCACTGTGACTGTCTTCGGCTCTACGGCCGGCGATTCCGGCGTCAGGCTCACGAACTCCGCCGAGCGTCTGGTAATGCCCACACAGCGCTGCGACTCGCCCCTGATGACCGTAAATCCGACCTGCCGGATACGATCTCCGTCCGGAGCAATTTTCCTTGCGAGGCCCAGAAAATTCCTGAAGTACGCCGGCTCCGGAATCCGTTCCCGGATCTCGGAGATCTTCGATTCGTTTGCAAGATCCATCAAGTCCATGAACTCGTCCACGATCGCCGACGCGTCCAGAAGCTCCGGAAACGTCTGCTGCCCCACCGGGCTACCAAGCTTCAAGGTTACCGAGAAACTGGCCGCTCTCGGCGTGGAAATGAACAACTCGTAGTTCTCCTCTATGTCCCTTGCCGCACGTCCTCTCTCCCTGAACGGCGTCTTTCTCCGTCGCTCCACGATGCGATGAAGCAGTCTCGACGAGTCATTGACACGCGTGAGGAACTCGTCGGAATTGACCAGCCCGAAACCCACCGCAGGACCGGTCAGGTTCATCTGCACCTCATCCTCGCCCAAGGCAATGCCCCTCAGCTCCAGGTGCCTCCGAAAATGAATCTGTTCCAAGAGGTCTCGCAACTCCTGCGCAACGTCCGGAGGCGGCTCCTTCGCGAGGGCTCGGGCCGCCATTCTCTCGGCCGTGCGAAGGTCGTTGCAGTCGAGCGCCAGCGTGCCGGCACTGCGATGCAGAATCGAGAACGTCGGTTCGCTGTACTCATCCAGTTCGTCGATAGCGGCGGCCTCGCACTTCAACGCCTCCCTGAAGAGTTCGACCGCGAGCCCCGTCTCGCCGCGCATTCGCGCCATGAGCGCCTGCTCGGCGTGCTCCATGGCCCGGGCGTGCAGCTCCTTGATCCTGCTCATTTCTCCCGCACCTCGGCACGAGGCGTTCCGAACTCGACCACGATCACGTATGCGGCCGGTGAGTCGCCGGAGCGCTCGACCTGTCTCAGCTTCTGCCTGACCCGCGCATTGACCTCCTGGTTGGCCCCTCTACGAATCCCCGATATTTCGAGCCTTGCCTTCCTCTCGAAGGGAAGCTCGGACTCGTCACCCATCCAGTAGTCGAAACCGGTTCCCTTTCGGGAACGCTCGATCACTGAATAGCCGATCTCCCTCCTTGCCAGCAGAACCGCTACACCCACCGCGCCCCATTCCGTAGCTTCCTCCGGGTCGTTGAACCCTCTGAGATCCTGCTCCGTGACTGGCGGCCATTCCAGGGAATCGGTGTTGTGTCTGTAGCCTCTGACGCGTAGCTGAACACCGCGTTCGTGGCCCTGCGATTCCAGACACAACCCGCCGATTTCCGCCAACGTCTGGCCGAATGCCCGTGGGATCGCAGGAAGACCATCGCTGAGATCACTCAAGTTCAGATGCGGCATGGATCACACAGCTTCCAGGTCCATGCCGCGCTGCACGCACCGCGCTTGGCGCACGATCTCGGGTCCACGACCATGGTCACGACAGCATTCGACATCGTTGATGCGCATGGTAATGGATCAGTCGACGGCGCCCCTCGGTCCAGCCGCTTCGCGGGAGCCCATGCCCCCGGGAGACACCGCGACGACGCGACAAAATTGTGCGCCGCCACCGTCACGCGTCCCCGAACGCCGCGAGCTGGGCGGCGTTCTTCGGCCGCGTCTTCGGCATGGCGATTTCCGCGAGCGACAACCCGCCTTCCAGCAGCTTGCGCACCTCCTGGTTCGAGCCGGCCGGTACCACCTGGGTGCCCTTGGCCCCCGGCACCAGCAGCATCGCCTCGTCGAGGCCGATGCCCTCGTCGCGCAGCAGGTCCGGAGAGTGTGTGCTCACGAAGACCTGCCGGCCGCTTCGGCGTTGCACGCGGGCCAGCATCTGCGGCAGCACGCGTACGTTCTTCCAGTTGCGCAGCCGCAGACGCCGGAACCGCAGATCCCTGCTCATCAGCTCTCCTGGACGCCCTATGTCTCCGCTCCGTACTCCGGCCGGTCGTCGCGCACGCGCATCGGCCGCGTCCGCGGTTCCTTCCACAAGCGGACCGCAAAGCGATTCTCTTCCTCGACGAGGTCGGGCTCGGTGCCGTTGTGCGCCTTCATCCCCGGGATGATCCGCTGCCGGACCCCCATGCCGCGGGCCTCGACGTAGCCGTAGTCGCGCATGACGTTGACCAGCGTCTGGTTGCGCGCGTAGCGTGTCCCCGACCTCATCCCCGCCGGGGTAACCGTGTTCGGAAGACGTCCGGGGCTGACGACTTCGAGGCGGTTGGAGAAGATCGCGAGCATGATGTCGGTGCCTGCGATGCTGTAGTCGCGGTGAACCAACGCGTTGCCCACCGCCTCGCGCACGACCTCTCCCGGATAGTCCCACCGGTCGATCCGACGCGCTCCTTCGAGTCGGGCCGTCGGCGTCGTGTTGCGCCGCACGAAGTCCCATGCCTGATCGACCAGCCCCAGCTCGACCAGCGAGCCGTCCCGAGCACCGAGCGGTACCAACGGTCCCTTCAGGTCCTCATCGGCCCGAACCGCGTAGTCCGGCTCCTCGCCCGTGTAGCAGACGGCGCGGATACCGGACTGGGGGAGAAACCGTTTCGGGTTGCTGCCGAACAGGAGCATGCCGTCGATGGTCGCGGCCACCTGCCCCGCCGCCGCCGTCGCCAGGCCCAGGTTCACCAGGAGAGATCGCCACGCATCGACGTCGTCGCTCTCGGGAGCATCTCCTCCAACGACTCGAGTGAAGTAGTCGCGCAAGCGGCGGAGGTCGAGCATTTCGACGGCGGATCCGAGCACAGGCTTGCACCCGTACCGAAGCCTGCCCGACTGTTGGTAGAGACGCTCCTCTTCTTCGCGCGTCGCATCGCGCGTCGTGGTGCCCACTCGCACCTTGGTCACCCATACCGGCCCACGCTTCGCCTTGTAGGGCTTGTCGGGCGCGTTCGAGGAAAGCGATACGATACCGACCACCCGCGCGTCGTCCCAGCGGATCGTCTCCCAGTACGGAATTGCGGCCGGCTGAACGTGAGTCCGAGCCACCTCCATGACCCATTCCTCGGCCCTGCCGCGATCCCGAGTGAGTCCACTGACCGCCTGGTCCTTCTCTACGCCGAGGAGGATGTGTCCGCCGCCCTCCAGGTTGAGCAGCGCCGCCATTTCTCCGGCCAGTTTCTCCGGCGTGATGTCGTCGCGCTTGAATTCCACGCCGGAGCTCTCGTCGTTGCGGATCAGCTCGATCAGTTCGACCTTGTTCATCCCGCCCTCAGAAACCGCGTCCTCCGTACTCGGGGCGGTCGTCCCGTACCCGCATCGGCCGCGTCATGGCGTCGACCTTCAGATAGTAATGCTGCACCTTGGTCACCTCGTGCCACGGGAACCGGGCCGGGTTCTCGATCGGCTCCTGGAGCACCGGTGTCTCGCCGCAGTTGGTGACGACGTACAGCCAGTAGCAGTCGGGCCGGTCCTCGGCGACGCGGCGCTCGTTGGGCGTCAACAAGATCGTGCCGGTGGTGGCCGCAAGGCCCTTGACCTCGATCAGCCGGAGGTCGCCGGAGGTCGTGTCGAGGCTGGTGACGTCGTAGCCGAGGTTCTTCGAGCTGACGTCCTCGACGTGGCGGCCCTGATCGCGCTCGTGGTCCATGACGACCTGCATGGCCGTCGCCTCGGTCTCCGGGCCCGGTTGGTGGCGCGTCACCTCGGCGGCGCCGCGATCGGGGTGCGGCAGGACCAGCACGCTGGTCATCCGCTCGACGCCCTGCAGCGAGAGCGCCTGCTGCTGCTGGAGTTCCTGACGCCGGCGTTCGCGGCGGGCCAGCAGCTCCGCGTGCCGCGCCTCGGCCATGGCGAGTCGTCCCTCGGCGCCCTGGCGACCCTCGTCCACGTCGCCGGCAGCCCTACCGATCTCCTCATCGGTGCGCTGCAGAAGCTCCGTGAGCGAGAGCTCGACGTGATCCGCAACGCGCTCGACCTCGGCCAGACGCTCGGCGCGCGTGGCATCGAGGAACGGTACGAGGACATGCTCCTGGAGCCAGGACACCGGCTCCGGCCGGTGCGCGATCGGCGGCAGCGGGTCCGGGACGGGAGCCGGGCTCAGGTCGCCGAGCACACCCGGCTCGCACCGGCACGGCTCGCTGTCACCGGCCAGTTCCACCGCGAAGACCCGTTCATGCACGACGTGGCCGAGTCCGTCGACCGCCCGCGCCCGGTAGAAGTCGATCCGCGCTGGCGCGTCGTGCGCCAATGAATGAAAGGTGGCGCCGCGCGCCAGCGGCTCGAGCGCCTGCTCGCGCGTATGGCGGCGCACCGCTTCGAACAGTGGGTGGCCCGGCGTGACCCATTCGAGCGCGTGCTTCTGGGCGGTGTCGCGATCCGTGCTACAACGCGGATAGCGCATCGCCAGCTCGGGCAGCTTCCAGTCGGGTTCGCGCTCGTAGCGCCGCAGGGATGCCGGCGTGCGCCCCGGCACGAACGTGTGCGCCAACCCGCCGACGAAGTCGAGCTTCAGCGGCGCCAGCGGCGCGGCGTCCCGCAGGAACCGTGCGATGGTCTCCGGCACGACCCGGCACTCGCGGGCGCGGGCGCGCCGCTCGACCAGCATCTCCAGGTTCAGGTTCTTCGTCGCCAGTCCTTCCAGGGCGTTCTGGCAGATGTTGCGGAAGCGGCCCTCGTCGACGTCCCGCAACAGCCGCTCTTCCAGGTCCTCCCCACCGAGCCGGCCGGCGTAGTAGTCGCGCAGGACGCGCTCCACATAGGCGGCCGGCAACACCTCGCCGACGACGTTGAACACGGCGTCGTCGTCGAGCGCGTCGCGGATCTCCTGCAGCTTGTCGAGCAGGCGCTGGAGGACGTGCCCCTCGATGGTGTTCGTGGCGACGAAGTTGAAGATCAGGCAGTCCTTCTCCTGGCCGTAGCGGTGGATGCGCCCCATGCGCTGCTCGAGGCGGTTGGGATTCCACGGGATGTCGTAGTTGAAGAGGATGTTGCAGACCTGCAGGTTGATTCCCTCGCCCGCGGCCTCGGTCGCCACCAGCACCTGGACCGCGCCCTCGCGGAACTGCTGCTCGGCATGAAGCCTGGTCCCCGGCTCATCGCGTGCGCCGGGCTTCATGCCGCCGTGGATCGTCGCCACCTTGAAGCCCCAGGCTTCGAGCTTCTCGACGAGGTAGTCGAGCGTATCCTTGAACTCCGTAAAGAGAACGAGCCGCTGATCCGGACGGTCGAAGAACCCCTGGCCGCGCAGAAGGTCTTCGAACCGGGCCAGCTTCGCCTCGACGCCCGCCTGCTCGACGCTCTCCGCCTTGACGGCCAGCGCTCGCAGCTCCGCGATCTCCTGACGGACCATCTCGGCGTTTCCGGCCAGCGTGATCGCGTCGAGCAACCGCTCCAGGCGCTCGCGGTCGCGCTCCTCCATCTCGTCGAGCTCGTCCATGCTCGGCAGGTCCGGCGGCGCGGTGCGCGCGAGATCCTCGGCCTGCGCGAGCCCACGTTCCAGACGATCGGCACGGTTTCCGAGGCTGCGCCGCATGGCCCGCGTGCTGGAGGCCAGGCGCCGCTGGTAGAGCGCCATCAGGAAGCCCACGGCCCGGGCGCGTGGATTGTCGCCGTCTGCCGCGGCCCGGATGCTCTGCCGCTTCACGAACTCCGTCACCTCCCGGTACAGCTCGAACTCCGAACCGTCGATCCTGAAGTCGACGGTGCTCGGAATGCGCTTCGTGAAGATCTTGCGCGCCGCCCACTTCCCGTTCTCGTCCCGCTGCGGGAAGTAGACCATCGCCTCCTTCGTGCGCCGCAGGTAGAACGGCGCGCGTCCGGCGTCCATCGCCTGCCGGATGGAACGCACGTCGGCGTAGGCGTCGCGGTCGAGGAGCTGGAGGAAGAGCGAGAAGTTCTCGGGATCCCCCTTGTGCGGCGTCGCGGTCAGCAGCAGGATGTGGTCGGACGAATCCCGCAGCAACTCGCCCAGCTTGTAGCGCTGGCTCTTGTGCGACTCGTCGCGCGCCGACATCCGGTGCGCCTCGTCCACGACGACCAGATCCCAGTGCACCTGCCGCAGACCCGGGAGGATTTCCTCGCGCTTGGCCAGATCCAGCGACGTCACCACCTTCGCCTGCTGCATCCACTGGTTCACGCCGAACTGCGCGCGCAACTCGCTTCCCTTCAGCACCACGAACGTCTCGTCGAACTTCTCCTGCAGCTCGCGCTGCCACTGGAACGCGAGGTTCGACGGCGCAACGATCAGGATCCGCTCGGCGAGGCCGCGCAACTGCAGCTCGCGGATCAGCAGCCCGGCCATGATCGTCTTGCCGGCCCCGGCGTCGTCGGCGAGCAGGAACCGCACGCGGGCAAGCTTCAGCAAGTGGTCGTAGACCGCCTCCAACTGGTGTGGCAGCGGATCGACGCGCGAGACCGACAGCCCGAAGTAGGGATCGAACTCCCAGGCGATCCCGAGCGCGTGCGCCTGCAGACCAAGCCGCAGCAGCGCGCCGTCGCCGTCGTACCGGAAACCGCTGTCGAGAACTGTCAGTCCCGCCAGATCGGCAGCACTGAGAGAGACCTTCCGGAATCGTTCCGACCGCGTGCCGACCAGGCCGAGCGTCCAGCTTCCCGGGCTCGTCTGCGCGACAGTCTCCACGCGCATCGGCTCGTTGAAGAGCGGGCCGGTCAGGATCTGGCCTTCGGAGGGGGTCGACGGAGCGTTCATCGATCCTGCCGGTTCAGCGGCGCAGGCTTCGCACTGGTCCCGGCTGCCGGAGAGTACCCGATGAGGCGCCCCAAGGTCGATCTCGAAGCGTGCGGCGGGGCGTCGGTGATGCCCTGCGGCGGAAGATGCGCTGTGCGGCGCGCGACGGATCGGATCCCATCCGAGGAGCTCGGGAATCACAGTACAGCGCAACGTCGCGCGTCCTGAACGGGCATTCCGCGCGCAACGAACGCCAAGGCGGACCGGAACGGGGCAACCGCTCCCGCGACAGCGCTATCGGTGGGCGTGCAGGCCGGGCGCGTTGACGTGAGCGCGCAGATCGTCTTGTGTGGAATCCATCCGTCCCGTGAGCCGTTCCAGGCGGAACGCCACCCACAGCACGCCGACAGCGGACACCAGCGACAGCACCAGCGTCAATATCTCGGTTGTCGATGCGTCCATGCCCTGAGCATACCCTGCGTGCAGGGCAACGCCAGCAGCACTGATTGCCGAGCACCAGCCATGTCCACACTGACCATCCGTCTTCCCGACGACACGCACGCACGAATGACGGCTCTCGCGCGACAGCGCGCCATGGGCATCAACAAGCTCATGGAAGAGCTGTTGGCGGATCGTGTACACCCGCTCGCCCCACGCGTCGACGATGTCGACGTGTCTGCCGCCCCCCGGGCAAGTACAGTAGGCTGAAACGAGCCAGAACCCTGTGACACGCGGCGCATGCCGGCGTCCCCGACCGTGCCGGCGCCGGCATCCGCAGCCATTTGCGCGCCGGGAGTCCCTTCGCCGCGGCTCCCGCGCCCCGGAGAGGCGCCATGATGCAGCACCCGACCTCGCTTCCCGCCCGGCCGGCCGACGGCCGAATCGCCGCCCTCGCTGCCGCGATGCTGGTCGCCCTGCCCCTGACCGGGCTCGCGCAGGAGCCGGCCAACCTGGACATCTACTGGATCGACGTCGAGGGCGGCGCGGCGACCCTGGTGGTCACGCCCGCCCGCGAGTCGGTGCTGATGGACACCGGCTGGCCGCGGGCCGACGCCCGCGACGCGCTGCGCATCCAGGCGGCCATGGACGACGCGGGTATCGATCGCATCGACTACCTGCTCGTCTCGCACTTCCACACCGACCACGTCGGCGGTCTGGCGGCCCTCGCCGAGCGGGTCCCCATCGGCCGGATCGTCGACCACGGCGACAGCGTCGAGCTGGGCAGGGCGCGCGGCCAGGCCCTGTGGGACGAGTACATCGGCTTCGCCACCGACCGGCGCCGCTCGGTCGTTCCCGGCGACAAGCTGCCGCTCGAGCGCCTCGAGCTGACGTTCGTGGCGTCGCACCGGGAGCTGGTCGACACCCTGGAGCCGCAGATGCCGAACCCGCTCTGCGAGGGCGTCGCGCCCCCCGAGCCCGACATGGGCGAGAACGGCCACAGTCTGGGCTATCTGCTGTCCCTCGGGGCGTTCCAGTTCCTCAACCTCGGCGACCTGACCCCGGACCGCGAGCACGCGCTGGCCTGCCCCGAGAACCGGCTGGGGGTCGTCGACCTGTGGCAGGTCGCCCACCACGGGGGCTACGGGGCCATCCGTCCCGAGCTCGCCGGGGTGCTCCGGCCCACGGTGGCGGTCGTCAACAACGGTCCCCGCAAGGGCGGGACGCCGGACTCGCTGGCCGTGATCCAGGGCACGGCGGAGGTCGGCGACGTCTGGCAGTCGCACCGCACGCTGACCGACGACGCCGCTCACAACACCGACGAGGCGCTGATCGCCAACCTGACGGAGGAGGACGACTGCGAGGGGCACTGGATCAAGGCCACGGTGGCGCCCGACGGCCGGAGCTGGTCGATGACCAACGGCCGGACCGGCTACAGCCGGACCTATCAGTCCCGGTGAGGACAGTGATCGATATTGAGTTGCCGACTTCATCGAGTCAGTGGCCTCTGTTTGCTGCATGGTACGCCTGGGACACGGCAAGGTGATTTTGCGGCAGTGTCCCAAACCGCTCGGGTCCGGCGGAAACCGAAGAGCGGGCGTCGCGGATCGTGTCGACGAGGAGCCCGTGGAGAAACGCCGCGCAACACCGAGAGCGGCGACGCGCCCGCGTGGCAGAGCGCGACGAGGGAGCATATCGGGCATATCCGACCGAGGAGCAACACCGTCCACGCGGGATGCATCGGCCGCTCGAATGCAGCGGGGTTCTTGCTCCCAGGCTTGGCCCGGGTTCGTGGCGGATCGGGGCCTCCAAACGCGAGCACGGCCACGCCGTGCCGCTCTCGCAGGAAACGCAGGAGCACGACGATGAGAGCTGTACCGATCTCGATGGCGTTCGTCCTTGTCGTCCTGACGTCCGGAGCGGCGCTGGAGGCCCAGGTTCTCGACCGCATCTACGTCGACCAGTACATGCCGCTGCGGTCCGAGCTGATGATCGCGGACGCGGACGGGAGCAACCCCCGCAAGCTCGTGCCCGGCATGGAGATCGACTACAACGCGTCGTTCTCCCACGACGGCGAGTGGGTCGTGTTCACCTCGGACCGGAGCGGGTCGGCCGACATCTACCGGGTACGGCTGGATGGCCGCGACCTGGAGCGCCTGACCGATTCGCCGGCCTTCGACGACCAGGCGGCGCTGTCGCCCGACAATAGCTCGCTGGCCTTCGTCTCGTCCCGCGGCGGCGCCACCGACATCTACGTCATGGACCTCGCCAGCCGCGAGATCCGCAACCTCACCAATGCGCCGGGCGGCGACTTCCGTCCGAGCTGGTCTCCGGACGGACGGGCGATTGCCTTCAGCTCCGACCGCGGCACCGGGTTTCCCCACCAGGGCTATCCCGGTCCCGCCGGCAAGTGGGAACACGTGCAGGCGGCCGGCGTCTACGTGATCGGCATCGACGGCACGGGCCTGCGCAAGCTCACGACGGACCCGGACATGATGGCGGGATCGCCGCAATGGTCGGCGGACGGCAGCACGATCGTGTTCTACGAAATGCTCGTGCGGGACACCGTCAGCGCGCACTTCGGCGGCGGCTCGTCGCGCATCGTCTCGATCGACGTGGCCACCGGCGAGCGTACTGTCCACGCCGCGGGTCCGGGGCTGAAGGTGTCGCCGCAGTTCATCGGCCCCGATCGCATCGCCTGGCTGATCAAGACCAGGAGCAGCGGGACCCTCGCGTTCACGAGCGGCGAAGAGAGCGCGCCCGAAGACCGCGCCAATCCCTCCTGGTCACCCGACGGCGAACGCGTCGTCTATCACGCCGGCCAACTGGAGACGATGCACCACTACTCCAACACGCCGGGCCGGCGGTTGCTGGGCACCGTGGCGAAGCCCGGCTTCGAGCTCGTGCACGCGAGCGGCTGGCCGGCCGTGTCGCCCGACGGCCGCACCCTGGTCGTGAGCGAGCGCACGCCGAGCGCCGACCGGATGGCGCTGGTCCTGTGGGACGTCGACGGGACCAACCCGCGGCGGGTGTACCAGGACGACGTGACCGTGATGGGCCTGGAATGGTCACGGGACGGGCAGTGGCTGACGTTCGGCGCGGGCGCCTTCTTCCTCGGTCGCAGCCGCGGGCCCGCCGAGATCATGATCATGAAGGCGGACGGGTCCGCGGTGCGGGCGGTCACCTCGGGGCCGGGCAATGCCGGGTTCCCGAGCTGGTCGCCCGACGGGACTCAGATCGTGTATCGCTACTGGACCGGGAACGAGCGCGGAGAGGGGCTGCGCATCGTCGACGTCGCCACCGGCAGGTCCCGCGTCCTGACCACCGAATACGACACCCTGCCGTTCTGGTCGCCGCGGGGCGACGTGATCATGTTCACCCGCTACGCCCCCGACGACCGCTTTCGGTACGACGAGTTCGACATCTACACCATCCGGCCGGACGGCACGGACCTGACGCGGCTGACTGATGCGGAAGGGAACGACGCACATTCCCTGTGGTCGCCCGACGGCGACTTCATCCTCTTCAGCAGCTCGCGTTTCGGCTACAAGGACGAGTCGCCGCTCGTCCTCAACCAGCCGCAGCCGTATGCCGAGCTGTTCATCATGAATGCCGACGGCTCCAACCAGCGGCCCCTGACCGACAACCAGTACGAAGAAGGCACGCCGGCGTGGCTCCCCGCGGACCTGTTGAAGCGGGAGTGAGCCACGGGACGCATCAGGAGCCTGCCCAGGTTCGGGTCCGCCTACTGCACCCCGTCGTCCTGCGCCCGCGCGCCGCGCAGGACGTTGGTTACCGCGTAGTTCCCCTCGTGGCAGGCGAACTCGAACAGCTCCCCCGCCGCCACGCCGCGCGCCGACTGGTCCTGCGACAGCGGGAAGCGCACGGTCCAGGGGCGCGTGAAGCGCGTCGCGTCGGTGATGGTCGCCTCGTAGTCGATGGTCTCGGCGTCGACGCGCGTGAACCGCTCGACCAGGTGCAACCGGCTGGTTGGGATGCGCCACGTGTTGTTCCACCGGTCGTGCGGACGGTCCGGGAAGTCGCGCGATTCCACCACGAGCGTGTCGCCGTCCCAGCGGCCGCGCGGTTCGCCGTTCCACTGCGTGATGTTCGCGTGCGGGCGCCCGTCCAGCGGGATGATGCGCCGCTGGTGGAACATCTCGTGCAGGATCACGACATGCTCCGGGGTCTGGAAGATCTGGTGGTTCGGGTTGTAGCCGAACCAGATCTGCGGCAGGCCGTCCCCGAGGCAGCGCTCGCCGGTGTCGAGGTCCAGAACCGAGTTCCAGGGGCCGGAGCCGTGCGGGCGCTCGTTGTCGCGCGCGGTGGCGGTGTACGGAATCCGGCCGTCCGGCGGGTCGACGACCAGCGACGTACGCCGGCTCGGATCCCAGGCAGTGCCGCCGTCCAGCCAGAAGTTGTTGTAGAAGCCGGGCGTGCCGTCGTCCCGCCAGTCCACGTTGCCGCCGGCCGTCGTTGCCTCGGCGGGGCGCTCCGCGAGCTGGACGTTGCGCGCGACGGCGGCGTTTTCCAGCGCGGCGATTTCCTCTTCCGTGAGGAGCTCCCGCCCCTCGAATTGCGGCGGCCGTTCGAGCGGCGTAAGGGTGGAGCCGACCCAGATGCCCTGCAGGTCCGGATCCCCCCACGGCGTCCGGGGCGCGGCGCCCGGCGCTTCACCCGCGGGCGACTGCGCGTGCACGGCGGCGGCGCCGAGCCCCGCCGCGATGGCGAGCGCTGCGACCACGTACGACAGACCGGAAATCAGACGTTGCATCGCGAACCTCCTCTGCCGAGCGCCGTGCGAACGGATTCACGGCGTACCACGTGTGCGTTCGAACATCTGGCGGGACGGCCAGTCTATCGCCAACGGTACGAACGCGGCCGGCCCACCTGCGGGCTCGACGCGATCGGCCGGACGAAGCGGCACTTGCACTCCGCTGAGTGACACTGGGCTGGTCGTCCCCCACCACGAGACCCCGCGTAGCGCGGTGACGTCCCCCTGGCGCCAGCGGGCGCGGTTGAACACGTCATCCCCACCACGAGACCCCGCGTAGCGCGGTGACGGGTTCACTGCACGGCGAAGGCGATGAGCTCGCCTTCGCGATCGCTGGCGCTGACGGCGACCACCACGTACTGCGTGCCCTCGTGCATGTACGTCATCGGTGCGCCGGACGTGCCGGCGGGAAGCTCCGTCTGCCACAGCACCCGGCCGGTCGCCTTGTCGTAGGCGCGGAACATCCGCCCTCCGCCGTGGGGCGGCACCACCTGCATCGATCGCGCGCCGTCGCCCAGGAAGAGGAGCGTCTTCGTCAGCAGCGGCGCCGCACGCCCGGGGGCTCCGAGCCACGGCAGCGCGAGGTCCTGCAGCGCGATGTGGTCGCGCGGACCCGGCCCGTTCGGCACCATCCAGACGTGCTCGCCGGTGTTGAGGTCGATCGCCGTGATCCGTCCCCACGGCGGCTTGACCAGCGGCAGCCCCCGCGGCCCGTCGATCCACACGCTGATCGGTCCCTGCAGGTACCGGAACGGCGAATCCTCCGGGGCCTCGCGCAGCCAGATCTGGATGGGCGCCGTAATCGACGGCACGTAGAGCATCTGCGTCTCCGGGTCGTAGGCGGCCCCGTTCCAGTTGGCGCCGCCGACCCAGCCGGGGAGCTGGAGCGTGCCGAGCGTGCCGCCGGGCGACTCGTCGCGCAGCGACGGGGGAGTGAAGATCGGTCCCGAGCGGTAGCGGTTGAAGATCTCGAGCGCCTCGGCCCGCAGCGCCGGCGTGAAGTCGATCAGGTCGTCGACCGTGATCCCCTGCCGGTCGAACGGCGCGGGCCGGGTCGGGAACGGCTGGGTCGGCGACGTCCGCTCGCCGGGGACGTCCGACTGCGGCACCGGGCGCTCCTCGATGGGCCAGACCGGCTCGCCGGTCACCCGGTCGAAGACGTAGGCGAACGCCTGCTTGGTCACCTGCACGACCGCCTTGATCGGCCGGCCGTCGACCGTGATGTCGGCCAGGATCGGGGTCGACGCGGTGTCGTAGTCCCAGACGCCGTGGTGGATCAACTGGTAGTGCCACACGCGGCGTCCCGTCTCGCACTCCAGGCAGAGCAGCGTCTCCGCGAACAGGTTGTCGCCCGGCCGGTGCCCCCCGTACCAGTTGTGGGTCGGGGTGGCGGTCGGGAGGTAGGCGTAGCCCAGCTCCTCGTCGGCGCTCGCGACCGTCCAGACGTTGCTGGCCCCGGTGTGCTCCCAGGAACCGTCCTCCCACGTCTCGTTGCCGAACTCGCCCGGCTGCGGGATGGTGTTGAAGCGCCACTTCAATTGTCCGGTGACGGCGTCGTAGCCCCGGATGTACCCCGGCGCCTGGTCCCGCCGGTCGAACTGGTCGATGGTGAAGATGCCGACGATGACCGTGTCGCGGCAGATGAGCGGCGCCGCCGTCCAGCGGTACTCCTCGAGATGCGGCACGCCGGCCGTCAGATCGACCTTGCCGCCGGTGCCGAACTCCCGGAGCGGGTCGCCGGTCCGTGCGTCGAGCGCCACGAGCTGCTCGCCGCTCACGACGAAGACCCGCTCGTCGTCTCGCTCCGGATCGTGCCAGTACCCGACGCCGCGGGTTGCTCCCCCGCGGGGCCGCCCCGCGCCGTCCTCGAGCGCCCGGTAGACCCACGTCGTCTCGCCCGTGGCCGGGTCGATGGCGGCAGCCTGACCCAGGTTGGTGCTCATCAGGAGCCTTCCGGCGACCATCAGCGGCGTGGTCAGCAGCAGCGGATTGAACTGCAGGTCGGGATCGGCGTCGGCCAGCTCGTGGTCGACCGAGCGCCACCGCCAGGCGATGTGGAGATCCTGCACGTTGCCGGCGTGGATCTGGTCGAGCGGCGAGTACTTCGTGCCGCCCGCCTCGCCGGCGTAGCTGCGCCATTCGCCTCCCGCCGCGCCCTGCTGCGCCGGGGCGGGCGTCGCCCCGAGAAGGACGGCGCCCAGGAGGACCGTGGCGGCCAGGGATGCCCGAACTCGCGGCACGGCCGTACTCCGCATCGTCACCTCCAACGGACCGAACGAGGCGATTCCATCCCGCGCCGGGAGGAACGCCGAGCGATGGTCGGCGCGGCGTGCGACGGTCGAACAACCGGCCGGCAGGACCGCCGGCACTCGCCGAGGCAGTGCCGCGCGCTCAGAATGCGTCCTGCTGCACCTCCGCCCGCGTGCGCATGACCATGCGGCCGATACGGTTCGCGTTGAAGTACGCGCCGATGACCTCCACGCGCCCGGCGCGTTCCACGACGGCCAGGTTGCGCAGGCCGGTGCCCCGCGAGGGCCAGGCGTAGAGGCTCCACTCACCGCGCTCGCGGTCCAGCTTCGCGACCTCGTCGCCGCCCTGCAGGCTGACCCACACGTCGTGGGCGCCGTCGACGCCGGCCATGTACGGATTCATCCCCGCCCGCGGCAGCGGGTAGTAGGTGGTCTCCAGCGTGTCGACGTCGATCCGCAGCAGGTTGTTGCCCGCGTAGTTGGGCACCCAGACGTCGCCCGTCACCAGGTCGGCGGCCGGGCGGCGCGGCGCCTGCAGTCCCCGGCCCCGGCCGGCGTAGATCGCGAGGTCCTCGGCCGAGAAATCGCCGTCCTGCACGAACGACGGCAACTGGGCCGGCAACCGGATCTCGGACGACCTCCCGGTCGCCGGGTCGCCGCGGCCGATCACGTCGATGCCGATCTGCGTCCACCAGCCGTTGCCGTCCCGGTCGCCGGCGGCCCCGTACGTGCGGCCGGGCTGCGTCGGCGACGTGAACGCGGTGAACGCGCGCGCCGCCGGGTCGTAGCGGATCGCGCCGGTGGCGGTGTCCCCCCAGATGTTGCCCTGCGCGTCCTCGGCCACGTGGATCGACATGCCCCGCATGTCCCCGGGCGGCGTGAACACGTCCAGCGTGCCGGTCCGCGGATCGATGCGGCCCAGCCGTTCGTTGCCCGGCTCCCCGGGCGCGCGCAGGTTCACGTTGAACCAGACCGCGCCGTCGCGGGCCGTGATGATGCCATGGCTGGTGGCCGCCCGGCCGTCGCGACGGGCATACGTGAAATCGGTCACCCGGCCGGTGGCGGTATCCACCCGGCCCACCGTCCGCGTCGCGCTCTCGGGTTCGTTGTAGGTGAACCAGACGTTTCCGGCGCGATCGACCGTGGCGTCGTGCAGGCCGAAGCCCCCGCCCGAGGCGCTCGGACCGCCGAGCGACCAGTCGCTCCCGGCGTTCAGCACGTAGCCGCCCGCTTCCGTCGGCAGGTCGTACTCGTAGACCACCGGCAACGTGCTGGCGCCGCGCGGGCGCGCCGGCACCTCGAAGCGCATCGGCGAGGGGCCGGGCCCGCGCATCTCGGCCAGGTAGGCCGCCAGATCGGCGCGGAAGTGCTCGATGACCGGCGAGGGCTGCTCGCGGAACGTGTTCATGGCCCCGATGCGGCCCATCGCCGCAAGGACCGCGTCCCATCCCCGCTCGTCGAAGCGGTTGTGCAGCACGATGTTCGCCGCGTGACACTCGGTGCACACCCCGACGAAGACGGCCTTCATGCGGCGGCGGAACGGCGTGTCCTCGGGCAGCGCGGCCACCATCTGGTCGCCCGTGAGCTGCGCGGCGAAGTCCGCCGTTTCGTGCAGCACGAAGTCCTGCCGCTGCCGCTCGCCCGCGAGGGCGACCGGGCGCCGCACGCCTTTCCAGCCGACCGCCTGCGCCCACACCTGGTACGGGCCGCTCTCCAACGGGGGAAAGACGTACGCGCCCCGTTCGTCCGTGAACACCGACGTCGCGATCGGCCGGCCCGGCGGCTTCGCCGAGACCGTGACCCCTTCCAGCGGCTCGCCGGACGCCGCGGTCACGGTTCCCGCCAGCAGCGCGTCCTTCTCCCCCGGCGGCGCAACGCGCGGCACCGACCCGCCGTGCGCACGCTCGGCCGCCGGCGGGCCGGCGCCGTCGACTGCGACGAGGTAGGTCAGGAGCGCGTCGATCTGCGCCGGGCACAACGTGTGCTTCCAGCCCGGCATGCCGGCGGCGTTGCCGTCCTCGATCACCCGGCGGGCGCGGTCCCGGTCGCGCGCCGTGCGCGCGCCGTCCAGCCGGCTCGCATACGGCGTGTCGCCGCTGCGGAGGATCGGGAGATGGCAGACCGCGCACTTCTGCTGGAAGATGCGCGCGCCCGCTGCTTGCGCATCCGACAGCGCGGGCGCGGCGGGATTCCCGGCCGGTTGCGCGTGGAGGCCGGGCTGGGCTACGGCAAACAGCGTGGAGAGGAGCAGGACCTTGCGCATGCCCAGAGTTATACGCTCTGCCGTCCCGAATGGAAACCGGAAATCGCCCGGGCTCGGGTTGCGCTGCCCACATGGCAAACGGATCCTGTACCGCAGCAGACGTCAGCCGGACGGGCAGGGTCACGGCTTGCCAGAGAAGATCCGCTTGCGGACCGCTTCCAGGGCACCGAACGCGCTTTCGGCAGCAGGTCCTCCAGCACCGCCAGACGGTCACGAATCAGGTCCCGCTGCCAGACGGGGACCGGAATCTCCCCCGGCGCCAGACTTGTCCCAGCAGTTGTAGAAGCCAGGCGTGCCGTCTTCCGCCAATCCACGTTGCCAGCCGGCCGTGGTCGCTTCGGAGGGGCGCTCCGCAAGCTGGACGTTGCGCGCCACGGCGGCGCTTTCCGGCGCGCCGATTTCCTCTTCCGTGAGAAACTCGCGCCCCTCGAATTGCGGCGACCGTTCGAGCGGCGTAAGGGTGGAGCCGACCCAGATGCCCTGCAGGTCCGGATCCCCCACGCCGTCCGGGCCGCGGCCCCCGGCGCTTCACCCGCGGGCAACTCCGCGTGTACGGCGGCGGCGCCGAACGCCGCCGCGACCGCGAGCGCTGCGACCTACGTACGACAGACCGGAAATCAGAGGTTGCATCGCGAACCTCCTTGACAGTCCCGCGGGACGGTGCGCGTTCGAAGACATTGCGCTCTCCCGAGTGACACCGGGCCCGACGCCCCCACCACGAGTCATCGCGTAGCGTACCACCCCGAGGCGGCAAGGTCACTGCACGACCGCGAAATCCACCAGTGGCGGGGCGAGAGAATCGCCCCGCACCTTTCCGCGACGGTGCACTACTTGACTCTTATGTAGAAGTAAACGGCCACGTTTGAAGGTCGCGTCTCGGCATCCCAGCCCTCGACTTCCACGTCGTGAGTGTGGGCCCCGGCAAGGCCTGTGCTCCGCCCCGTGTAAGCGTCACTGACCACCTTGTCCTCACTTCCGCGGTCCACGCGATCATCTCCGCTAGGCCCACGGTAGTTGTGCCCATGTGACCCAGCTTCCGCGACGAAAGCAGCGAAGCCTACCGGCGCGCCGGTCGAGCTAGGCTGAAACTGACCGGGTGATCGCGCGCCTTCAGGATCATGTCCCAGTTCTCCCGGTTGCTTGTCGTGGTTGACCCCTCGAAGGAACACACCACGCAAATCCGGCAAGTGTGTCCCGCTGTATTGCCATTCGTCCAATACCGGGCTACCGTCGGCGAGATGCCACATCGGCGAATCGCGATGAACAATCGTTGGTTCAGTTGTCGAAGCGATGATTGTGCCAACTGGCACGATTCTCCGCGCCTCTGTCTCCAACGCTCTGTCCACTTCCACCTGCGGTTGACTGTTGTAGATAGTTAGACCCAAACTCGCCGTCGCGCGACTACTCACGACAGAGGTCGCCGTGAGTTGTGTTTCTGTGTTGAGTTGCGCTTCGTCCACTTGGTAGAGTTCCACATCCTTCGGGACGATGACTTCTCCGTTCCACTCGAAGAACGAGTCTTCGCTTTCGAAATGGTCGAGTAGTACTTCTTCGTCGAGGCGCTCTTCCTGCCCCGCTTCGCCACTTGGCAAGGATACGGATCCATTCCAGCTCCCTTCGATGACGCCGAAAAGAGAGACCGCGTTGCCGGCGCTTGCCTCCAACGAACCGCGTTTCCAGTAGCTTGACGTTTCCGTAGACAGCTTCTCGCTTTCGGTGTCCTTCAACTCCCGGGCGGTCTGTTCGCGCATCTCGCGGTGCCTGTCGGGCGAGAGGTCATCGCCACTGAACCCAACGCGACGGAGGTTCTCTTCGCTGGACCAGAACTCGTCCCCTGCCATCGTCACGCGCCGAAATAGCCCACTATCGAGCCAGCCGTCGTCCACGCTTACCGCAACTTCATCACCCTCCCGGTACGTCCTTTGGGACACGACTGTCATGTACTTCGATACCAACTCGCGTGCCTGATCGCGAGTCACTAGGTCACGTTCGCCGTCGCCCCTCAGGTCGACGAGGAAATCCGTTTCCCTCAGCGTCGACGCCCTAAGGCTCACTGAGCCCACCTGTGAACGCCTGCCCTCATAGGTCACTAGAGCCCTTAGCGACGGTAGACGGCTAGGATCGTTCCACCGGTCTACGAACTCCTCAGGCGACTCACTCGCGCCTTCACGGGGCCTAAACACGAACGGGACCCACTCCTGAGCAGCCCATGTCGCCTCAGCAGTCGGATGCACCGCTTCCCACCAAGCCTCCACGTCGTCGTCCGCGTCAATAATCCGAATCCGCTCGTACTCCAGCGGTTGAACAGAACGCGACCCCGAACGCGTCGCGTCTGGCAGCAATTTCTCGTCGGCCAACCACTTGTGGAGTTCATTTGTAATGTTCAAAGATGAGCCCCGCAGAGGGACCCTGACCCCTCCACTGCGCGTCACTGACGCCCTTACCTTCCCGTCGGAATCTCGCTGCGGAGTCAATGGCGGAAGGTAGAGATAGACGTGGGTCCGGACTGGATCCTCGGCCCGATTGCGAGCGGACGGGTAAACCTGGACAACCTCCCCGGTCGGCAATTCGGCTTCGAACCCCAAGCCACGCCGCGGCTCAACCGTGTCTCCTCCCGGCTGCTGCGCGCCCCACGCCGACGGCACCAGGGCCGCACCGAACAGCACCGCTGCCGCAAGTACGGCTATCGCTCTGCAGGTTGTCGCCCGTCCAACCAGAAGCGACGTCAGCGAAGCCGCCCTCTTAGGTGTCGCAGTTAGCTCCATGGATCCATCTCCCCTCCGTAGATGAAAGCGCAGTCACCATACGGTTGCCCGCAGGCTGGCCTCTTGGCGCTTCGCGGCAGCGTCAATCGCAGCACAAACCCGTGACAGCGCACATATTGGTCCAGTTCCTAGCGCGTGCCCGATTGCGCCCCTCATGCCTCGCCCGGTTGTGGTCAGCAGCATCTCTGCGGGCCGCATTCATGTTCCTGCGACAAGGCCCGGCCGTGCCACCAGGGTGAACTATCACGCCGTCGTACTCGCACCAATAGCGAAACCAGCCGCGTTGAACCATTTCAACGTCGCCGTCGGCCAATTCCGGGTCCGCGGGCTGCGGAACCGTAGCGGCGATAAGTGTACCGATCCCAGATCCCAAGAGCACCACTACCGCTATCCGCGTCCACATGGGTGTGTACCTCCGAATCACCTTTGCTCACCGCCAGTATGGAGCTGATGGAGTACCGATCACATCGATTCCTCACCCGACGAAAGCGAGGCGCGACCGCAGGAACGTGAACTGCTCCATGAGATGCTGCCCCGGCCGGTCGTAATTCTTGCAGCAGACTATACGCCTCTTCCGGATGTAGTGCAGCACTAACGGAATCCCTCGGGGACCGTCACGACGCCGGTGAACAGCCGCATGAGGAACTGCCCCCACGACACCGGGTCACGTTCGGCCTCAGCGGCTATCCGCCTCACTAGGTCTCGATTCCCCTGGTAGACACGTATGACTCCCTGCGCCGCCTTGACGGCGACCAGGTACACTCCCCCGCCGATCCGTATCCAAACCGTACGACATGCGGGATCGTTCAGGCACCTGTTCATCCTGTGGACCCACTGGATAAGTACCCCAATCGGTGGGATGGCAACTCCCGCCTCCACCAGCCGTTGTCGTTCCCGCTCGATCTCAGACTCGGACGGGCGTCGTCGGATCTGCGCTCCCGTGCGCTCAATGGCCAGCGTCGTCTCTGTCCATCGGCCCCCAACCTCCGGGGCAGTCGGCACGGCTCCTCGTACTGGCGCGGCACCTGAGGCTGCTGTGATGATCAACGTCGTGAGCACCGCGACACTGCGACTCTTCATCCGTTGCCTCCCATCGCTGGCGGTTGTGGGCTGCAAAGCCTGCGGGCGGTCCCGGCCGCTCCCCGCGACCGATGCGAGGGCTCTTCAGATCCTATGTCCTGAATGGAGGCGTTGCAAGAGAAAACCGCAAGAGGCATCGCATGTGTTCAGAAATGTACGGCCTGCAGGACGATTATCATGTCGTAGACGTGGCTATATCATGTGGTACTATAGTTTCAATATGATCAACAATCCTGTACCCCCTGTACGTCCCGGCAACGAAGAGTCCCCGGCGGCGGCCCGGCGCCCCTTGCGAGGGAGGATGGGAACGTTGACCGAACGAGACGAAGCGGCGCGGCGCATTTGGGACCCGCGCGAACCCGACGCCACCCTGGCGGCGGCGATCCTGCGCATCGGCGCCAGCCTCGACCTCGACACCGTGCTCCGCGAGGTCGTAGACGGCGCCTGTGCGCTGACCGGAGCCCGCTACGGCGTCATCACCACCGTCGACGCCGCCGGTCAGCCGCGCGACTTCGTCACCGCCGGCCTCACGCCCGACGAGCACCGGGCGATGGAGACCTGGCCCGACGGGCTACGGCTGTTTGGGTATCTGCGCGAACTGGCCGCACCGCTGCGGCTTCCGGACCTCGACGCCTGGACGCGCTCGCTCGGTTGCTCGCCGCTTCCGGTTCCCTGCGGGACCTTCCAGGCGACGCCGATGCGCCACCGGGGATCGGCGGCGGGCGGCTTCTTCCTGGGCGGCAAGGAAGGCGGGTTCACAGACGCCGACGAAGAGGTGCTGGTGCTGTTCGCCCAGCAGGCCGCGGCGGCGCTCGCCAACGCGCGGGCGCACGGTGAGGAGCAGCGGGCGCGGGCCGACTTGGCGGCGCTGGTCGAGACCTGTCCGGTGGGCGTGGCGGTGTTCGACGCCAGGAGCGGTGCGCCCCTGTCGCTCAACCGCGAGGCGCGGCGCATTGTGGCGGGGCTGGAGACGCTGGAGGGTTCGGCGGAGCGGCTGTGCGCTGCCTTGGTCTGCCGGCGCGGCGACGGGCGCGAGGTCACGCTCGGCGACCTCGCCGACGCCGAGACGGTGCGCGCCGAGGAGGTCGAGATCTTCGTCCCCGGCGGCAGGGGCGTGCGGACGCTGCTCGACGCCACGCCGGTCCGCTGCCCCGAAGGCTCGGTCGAACGGGTGGTGGTGACGCTGCAGGACCTGGCGCCGTTCGAGGCGCTGGAGCGCTCGCGGGCGGAGTTCCTGGGGATGGTGAGCCACGAGTTGCGGACGCCGCTGGCGGCCATCAAGGGCTCGGCGGCGACGGCGCTCGAGGACGGACGGGACCCGGACCGGGCGGAGCTGCGCCAGTTCCTGCGCATCATCGAGGAGCAGGCCGGCCGCATGTCGGCGCTGATCGGCGACCTGCTGGACGCCGGCCGCCTCGGCGCGGGCCTGCTGTCGGTGGAGCCGGCGCCGGAGGACCTGGCCGGACTGGTCGAACGGGCGCGGACCGCGTTCGCGGGTGCGGGCGGCCGGCACGGCATCGTCATCGACCTGCCGGCGGACCTGCCGCCCGTGCTGGCCGACGGGCGGCGCATCGTCCAGGTACTGGACAACCTGCTCGCCAATGCCGCGCGGCATTCCCCGGAGCTCGCGCCGATCCGGGTGGCGGCGAAACGCGACGGGGCGCAGGTCGAGGTCTCGGTCATCGACGCCGGCGAGGGCGTGCCGGCAGATCGGCTGCCGCATCTGTTCCGGCGGCACGCCGGCGGCGACGGGGTCGAGGGCGGCGGTTCCGGTCTCGGGCTGGTCATCTGCAAGGGGCTGGTCGAGGCGCACGGCGGCCGCATCCGGGCCGAGAGCGACGGCGCCGGCCGGGGCACGCGGATCGCGTTCACGCTGCCCGCCGCCGAGGAGGAGGACCGCGGCGCCCCAGCCGCTCCCGCCTCCCCGCGCCACGCCGCGCGGGAGCAGACGTCGGTCCTGGTGGTGGACGACGACCCCCACGCGCGCCGTCACGCACGCGCCGTGCTCGCGGCGGCGGGCTACGCGCCGGCGGCCACCGGCGAGCCCGGACAGGTGGCCCGCCTGATCGAGGCGAAGCGCCCCGCCCTGGTGCTGCTCGACCTGGTGCTGCCCGGCACCGACGGCATCGAGCTGATGCGGACGGTGCCAGCCCTCGCCGACCTGCCGGTGATCTTCGTCTCGGCCTACGGGCGGGGCGAGACCGTCGCACGGGCACTGGAGGCGGGCGCCGCCGACTACCTCGTCAAGCCGTTCTCGCCGGCCGAGCTGGTGGCGCGCGTCGGGCTGGCGCTGCGGCGGCGGACCGCGCCCGCGCCCTTCGTGCTCGGCGACCTCGCCATCGACCGCGCCAAGCGCCGGGTCACGGTGGCTGGCCGCCCGGTCCGGCTCACCGCGACCGAGTACCGGCTGCTGCACGCGCTCTCGCTCGACGCGGGCGGGGCGACGACCTACGAGGCGCTGCTGCGCCGGGTGTGGGGCGGGCGGGGCGGTGGCGACCCGCAGGCCGTGCGCAGCACCATCCGTAAGCTCCGCCACAAGCTCGGCGACGACGCCGGCCGGCCGAAGTACATCCTCACCGAGCGCGGGCTCGGCTACCGCATGCCTGCACCGAACGAGCCGTAGTCGCGTCCGCTGCCCGAAATTGTGCGGCTGGACGCGCTCGCCCCGGCTTCCACGGCTTTCAATGGGATCCCTCGTTTCACGGCGCGCGCCCCTACGACCTCCGCCACAGCTACGGCACGGCGCCGTGTCGCACCGCCAGCGACACGCGGCCGGTCAAGGGCGTGCCGGAACACGGCGGTCGCCGTCGACTCCGTACCCACTCGGGAAGGCTGAATGCATCCATGGCATATTGCTTGCACCGCAATCAATGTTGGGGTTATGCTTCCGCACGGGGGGCATGGCAGATGGCGAGCATCACGATTCGCAACCTCGACGACGACGTCAAGACTCGGCTGCGGGTGCGGGCGGCGGACAATGGCCGCTCCATGGAAGAGGAAGTGCGCCTGATCCTGCGCGATGTCGTCGGGCGCAAGCCGAGTTCCCGGAATCTGACGACTATTATCCGCTCGCACTTCGGCCCGGCCAACGGCGTAGACCTGGAACTTCCGCCGCGCGAGCCCGGGCGCGAGCCGCCGTCCTTCGACTGAGCCCTCGGCCATGACTGTTCTACTGGACACGAACGTCGTGTCCGAACTGATGCGCAAGGCGCCTGACCCGACGGTCGCCGTGTGGGCGGCCGGCCACCGCCTGGAGAACCTGTTCTTCTCCGCGGTCGGCGAAGCGGAATTGCGCTACGGGGCCGCCATCCTGCCAGCAGGCCAGCGCCGGGAGACGCTTGTCTCGGACATCGAGAAGATGCTGGGCGAAGCGTTCGAGAATCGGGTGCTGCCGTTCGACAGCGGCGCGGCACGCGCATACGCGGACATCGCCGCCAGGCGCCGTTCCACCGGCCGCCCAGTCGCAACCGCTGACTGCCAGATTGCGGCAATCGCCCGCTCCCGCCGCATGGCGGTTGCGACCCGCAATGTTCGGGACTTCGAGGACGCCGGCATCGAGGTTGTCGATCCTTGGGCGGCGGCATGATCGTGACGCTCGACCCGATCTCGGTCCCCATGCCAGTGCGAGACAGCCTTGGCGACACGTCGACAGGCACCCGCGAAGGTCACCCCCAAGGTTCCGCGCGCCGTAGCCCATGACCCGCGGCCACCTGACACCTATACTGGAGCCATGACCCGACTGCATCGAATCACGCAGGATCCGGACGTCATGGGCGGACGCCCGTGCATTCGAGGGCTTCGCGTGACGGTCGGGACCATCGTGGGGCTGCTGGCCGTTGGTCACGACGCCGACGAAGTGCTGGCAGCGTACCCGTATCTTGAGCGCGACGACATCAGCCAGGCGCTGGCCTACGCCGCATGGCGTAGCGAGGAGCAGGAAGTCACGGTCGGTTCGAGTTGAAACTCCTGATCGACATGACCAGCTCCGGCTCTACTCGTAGTCCGCGGCGGCCAGCGATACGCGGACGACCTCGGCGTCGTTGCGCGCGATGACGTGGCCGTTCGCGAACGCCGGATGCGCCCACAGGACGGCGCGGTCGACGTTTCGCCAGCGGATCGAGCCGCCGCCCCGGGTGGGGGTGGTGGGCGTCAGCAGGTGCGTGCGGTCGACCTCCTCGTAGCCGGCCGGCGTGAAGCGGGCGATGACCAGCTCGCCGGTCTCGACGGCGATGAACGCGCGGTCCCGGTGCTGCACGAGGTGCGAGCTCGCCCAGCGGCCCTCGGGCACGAGCCGGTCGCTCGACCACAGCCGCTCGCCGGTCGTCGCGTCCACGCCGCGCAGCTCGCCGTAGCTGTTCAGCCCGTAGATCGCGTCGCCCACCACGATGGGCGTCGACGTCATGGATCGCTGCACCGGGCGGTCGGTGCGGTTGGGGTTGGCGCCGGTCCAGACCACCCGCGCCGCCGGACGGTCCGGGTTGAGCGCCAGCATCAGGCCGTCGTTCTCCACCTGCGTGATGAGCAGGTAGCGCCCGCTGCGGACCGGCGTGCCGATCGTCAGCCCGCTCGCGAGCGGAAAGTCGTGCTCCCACCAGATGCGGCCGGTGGCCGGGTCGAGCGACGTGACCCCGGCCGGGTGCCAGACGATCATCTGCCGCACGCCCCCGGCAGTGGTCACGATCGGCGAGGAGTAGCCCGCCTCCGAGTTCGTATCGAGCGCGCGCCACGCCTCGGCGCCCGTCGCCTTGTCGAACGCCACCACCATCGCGTCGGGCTCGCCGCCCAGCAGCGCGATCAGGAGCTCGTCCTCCACAAGCGGCGAGTGCGCGACCCCGTAGACCGGCACGGTGACGTCGTAGTCGGCCACGGTGTCGATCCGCCAGATCAGATCGCCGCTGGCGGTGTCGAAGCACGACAGCATGCCGGCCGCCCCGAGCGTGTAGACGCGGTCGCCGTCGACGGTCGGCGTGGCCCGGGGGCCGATGGCGGTCGCCGGGACCATGTTGCGGTACGTGGCCGGCCATTCCCGCGTCCAGAGGACCGCGCCGGTCTCCTCGTCGAGCGCCACGAGCCGCTCGTGGCCGTCCATCGTGCGGCTGCCCGGCGTCTCCTGGTAGTCGAGGACGAAGACGCGGCCGTCGGCGACGGCCGGTCCGGCGAAGCCTCCGCGTACCGGGGCGCGCCACTTCACGATGAGCCCGCCTTCGGCGAAGCGCTCGACGATACCGGTCTCGCGCCACACGGCGTCCCGGTCGATGCCGCGCCACTGCGGCCAGTCCTCGGCGTCGAGCACGGCGGTCAGGCAGAAGACGACGGCGCAGGCGAGCGCCGCGATCATCCGGCAGGGCGTACAGTGGTCAGACATCAGCGACTCCAGATTTCCCGGGCCGACAAGCGGCTGCCCGCCGCGCTCACCGGGACGACCGCGGCCCGCTACGGTCGTCCCGCTTCCCCGACCGCCGCCAGGACGGCCCGGTAGCGCGCATCCGCCTCCTCGATGCGGGGTTCGAGCAGGCGGCGCTGCCCGGGCCACATCTCCGACAGCAGGCTGCGCGTCTCCCAGGGCTCGAGGTCGCGATTCGGATCCACCGCCTCGGTCAGCAGCTCCCGGAGCCGGGTCCGCTGCAGGGCGACCAGCTCGGGGACGCGCTCATCCCGGTAGAACGGCCGGCCCTCCACGATCACGAAGATGGGGGCGCTGTGGGCGACCGTGAGATTGCCCGGTTCCTGCCGCTCGCCGAACGCCCGAACCGCCAGCCACAGGCTCCGGTCGGCCGTCACCGTCGTCCGGAGCCGGACGCGGTCGCGGCCGTCGGCCGGCGCGGTGGCGACAACTTCGCCATGGACGACCAGCTCCAGGCGATCCAGCCGATCGAGGTCCGGATTGAGCGACGCCTCCGCCACCACTTCCACCGGAGCGCCCGGTTCGACGTGCAGCTCGTCGCCCAGCGTCCCGCCGTTGGCGGTCACCTCCAGCAGCGGACCGTTGGTGACGTAGAGCCGGCCCGCGCGGAAGGCGTCGAACCAGGCGTCGACGCTGAAGGGGCCGTCTATCTGCGCGTAGCTGCGCACGACGCCCGGCAGATCCATGTAGGGGAAGTCCGACCCGGCCGCCGGCAGCAGCTTGTAGCCGAGGTTGAGAAAGCCGTACCAGAGGTCGGTCGGCAGCCGGCCCTGCTGGAGGATTTCGACGAAGTCGACGATCCCGAAGGGGACATCCAGAGCGATGCCCCGGCGCCCGTTGAACAGCTCCGCCTGGTGTGCGTAGCCGGACACGCCTCCCTGTCGCCGCGCCTCCTCGAAGACCCGATGGTAGAGGAAGTAGCTCTCGGGGCCGAGGTGCAGCGGCCGCTGCAGGTTATGGTGAATCGTGTGGCCGCGGTGGACCGTCCGCGGATCCTCCTGGCCCGACACGAGGACGTGGCCGTCCCGCTCGTAACGGCCCGCCGCGCCCCAGGCCGGCTGCCCGAAGTGCGTTCCGGCCATGTTGCCCATCTGCAGCAGGTTGGCGACGTGCACGTCCTCGGCCGCCACCTGCGCCCAGGTGTTGTCGTCGCGGACCGCGTCCCGCTGGATGTGAATGTGGGCGTCGCCGGAATACCAGCCGCGCGCCGGCTGGTCGACATAGCGCTCCAGGGCGACCGGGACGATGCTGGTCTCGTCGGGCCGGATCTCGACCTCCCCATGATGGAACCGATACTCGATGCCGCGGCTGACGACGACCTCGTACGTCCCGGCGGGCACGCGCGCCTCGTAGCTCCCGCTCACGTAGAACACCTGCCGGTGGGGCGACGGCCAGAACGTGCGGGGGGTGGTCGACAGTCGCCGGACCTCGTCGGTATAGCGGTGCACGAGGATCGCGTCGTCCGACGGCAGGGGCATCCGCCCGGTCGAATCGTAGAGACCGACGCGGGCGGGCACCGAACGGCCCGAGGCGGCGTCGGTGACCTCCAGGCGGACCCGGCCGAACGCCGCCGGCGCCGCGGTGGCGCCGCTACGGACTACCGCGATGTCGCAAATGCACAGCCCGTCACGGCTTCCAACGGCGATGTCGATCCCGCGCGTGCCGTGGCCCGCCAGTCGCGCCCGGTCGAGGGTCAGCGTGACGGTCCGCAGGGTTTCTCCCGCTTCCGGCCGGACCTCGATCCGGCCCCGGCCGTTGCCGCCATTTTGGTCCCACACGACGGTGAACGGCGTAGTGAGGGCCGGCGCGTAGGTCAGGGTCAGGGTCACCGGTTCGTCGATGTCGAAGGCATGGTCGTCATCGACATCGAAACCGATGAGCCCTCCGACGACGCACTCCCGGCCGCCGACCGTACGCGTCTCGATCGCGTTGCGGTAAGCGCCCGGACCCAGCTCCGAATAGCTCAGCCCGTAGGTGTGCGCGATGCGCGCCGGGGTCCAGTCGACCTCCACTACGTAGCGGGCCTCGGTCCCGTGGGCTCGCACGCCGGGAGCCGTCGTCATCAGCGTGACGACTGCGGACCCGAGCACGCATGTGGTCAGGACGCAACGAAACGCAGGCTTCATCTCCGGCTCCCTTCCAGTGCGGTCGACTCGCGACGATCCGCGTGAGAGCATTCTTGCAGAATCACGCGTCGCGATCGCCATCAGCCTGTCTTGCTAACATCGGGGCGCGGTTGTCGACGTCGACCGGAGCCAGCCCGGTGGGTGAGCCGTCCTCCAGCCCGACCACCGCGGCCCGCAGATCGGAAACGTGTCTGGCCCGGATGGGCGTTGTTCCCGGCGTCAGGCTCGCGTCGGTATAGCCTGGCGCCGGCTGACCCGCAGCCACGTATGCCGCGCCCAGCGCGTTCCGCAGCTCCGTCACGTGAACGCGCCGGACCCGGGTAACGCCGGGGGTCAGCGACGAGTCCGTCCACGCGAACGCCGACAGGCCCACCCGCGCCCGCAGCGCGTCAATCCGCGCGCGGAGTTCCCGGAAATGGACGGCCCTGACGGGGGTCACCCCTGGCACGAGGGGGTCGTCGGTGAACGCGCCGACGCCGGCCGCCGCCACCGTCACCGCGATCGGCTGCGTCGCACTCAGGCCGCCGGGGTCGCGCGCGGTGACGGTGACCGTCGCCGTCCCCGCCGCCGCCGGCGTCAGCGTCACCGCGGTGCCCGAGACGGCGGCCCTCACGACTCCGGTGCGGTTCGAGACCGCCGTGTACGTCAGCGCGTCGCCGTCCGGGTCCGTGAAGTACGGCGCCACGTTCACCGACGCCGATCCGCCGCCAACCGTCAGCGTCTGTGCGGGGACCGAGCCGGTGGCGACAGGCGCCCGATTGGCGCCATCCTCCACCGCCCCGACGGCGGCGAGCGCGTCGACGATACCGGCGCCGGCGTCGCGGTCCCAGGCGCCCGGCGCCTCGATGTCGAGCGCCGTTTGCTGCATCGCCTGCAGAAGCTGCTGACGTGTCAGCGAACCGGGGCCGCCGGCCGCCTGCAGCATCAGCGCCGCGACAATTCCACTCCGGCGTCCGGCGGCTGCTGTGCATCCACCGGCCAGATCAGCAGTGCGGCCGCACCTGCCGCAACGAGTGGCAGAGCGCGCCGACCACGCGATTCCGTCTGCGAGCGACGTGACACTCTTGCGTTTCCCCCCTGATTTCGAAGCGAGAATCAGCGATCACGCTCCTACGGGAGGGATTCGATTCTCCAGTTGTCCGTTCCGGAAACGCGCCTTGCGGAGAACTGGTTGATGGTGATGCCGGTCCCGGCCGTGATGAAGCCGTACCTTCCCCTGCCGTCCTCGAGGACCTCGAACCGTTCGCCGCCGGGAACGTCACAGGATCCACCCGGCCCCAACAGCATGTCGAGCACGCAGTTGCCGGCGTGATTGGTGATGGCGCCTGCGGGCCGTTCAACGGTCACCGAGAACGAAAGCGTCGCAGAGAGTCCTGCCGGGTCTGTCGCCTCCACCCGGACGTTCGCCTGCCCCAGGTTCTCCGCGGTGATATCCAGCATGGTGCCCGAGAGCTCCACCGGTGCGACATGCGTGTTGCTGGAGGTCGCCGTGAGGGTCAGTACGTCTCCGTCGGGATCCACGAAATGGCCATCGAGATCCAGCGTCCTCTGCGTGCCGCGCGTCAGCTCGAGGTCATCGACCATGCGTTCGACCCGCGGTGCGCGGTTGGCCGGTGTCGTCGGTGTCGTCGGTGTCGTCGGCCCCGCCGGTGAGTCGTCACCGCACGCCGCCGCCGAGACAATCAAGGCACCAGCCAACAGAGCAAGCAAGGTGTGTGGTTTCGTCATCGGTCTCCCCTCCTTGTTGCCGACTTGGGGGACGAAATGGGTCGTGCAGCAGGAACGGTCCCCGTTCTTCCCGGCGACCCTGCCCAACCGCCCCCACGATCGCCAGCCTCTACCCCCAACGTCCATGGTCAAGTGAACGCTGTGCATGAGTCGCGCACGTGCACGAAGCCTGGAAGCCGACGGTGGCACCCGACCGTTCCTATGTGGGTAGACGTCCGAAGAGCAGAAACGCGGCAGGCGAGTGGCGAGAAACCGGTTCTATTCCTTGCCCAGCACCCCGCCAAGGGCATCAGCGAATGCGCGCGCCGTCGCCGGACGTGCGGACCGGGGAGTCGCCAGCACCGTCGCCGCGAACGCGACCACCGTCGACTGCATCTGGGTGTCCGATGCGGACCGCGCACGGCGACCGAGGCGTTGGCGCCGAATACGATCCGCCACGTCTTCGACCCTGCCACCCGCGAACGCGTGTTCACCCGACACCATCTCGTAGAGGACCACACACAGGGACCAGACGTCGTCGGCTGCCTCGGCGGGCCGACCCGACAGCACCTCCGGCGACAGATAGCGCAGCGTGCCGCCAGCCGCCGCCGCATTGTTCGCCGGGCGCGCCAGACCGAAGTCCAGCAGCTTCGGCAAGCCGTCCGCCGTGAACGCGATGTTGCTCGGCTTGACGTCCCCGTGCAGATACCCCGCCCGGTGCAACGCCGCCAGCGCCTCGGCGAGATGGATGGTCACGGCAACCGACTGCGGCGCCGAGATCGGCCCCTCCCTGAGCTTGGTCTCGAGGGTGCCGCCGGGCAGGAACTCGACGACCAGGAACGGGCGCCCGCGCCACGATTCGACTCCGTAGATCTGAGCCACCGCCGCATGCGCCACCCTCGCCATGGCCCATGCCTCGGGCTGCAGTCCCATCATCCGCGATACGGACCTCCCAGCCAGAGTCTTCACCGCCACGTGGCGATCGAGTCGGACATCGTGCGCCCGGTAGACCACCCCCATCCCACCGGCGCCCAGCCGCTGCGTCAGTCGGAACTTGTCGGCCAGTAGCCGCGGAACCTCCGTCTCGACGTACGCCGGCCCGCAGGCGCACCCGGGAAGCTCCTCGGACCCTGCAACACATCCGCACGCGGGGCATTCGAGCGCCGGCGGCGGCTCCAGCCGAGGTCTCGACCCGTGCAACAGCCGCAAGCGCATCACCGCCTGTCCGGCAGCCGATGCCAGCACTTCCAGGAACGTCACGTCCGCAGTGCGCACGATCCGGTCGTCGAAACGCCGCCCCACCACGAGGATGCCGACGACTTCGGCGCCGGCGCCGGGGACTGACACAATCACGTCGGCGTCCGTCTCCGCCACCCAGGCCGCGTCCTTGGCCGGCTGCAGGCCGAAGACCGATCTCGCATCGCTCGGGTGGACCCGCAACGACCCGCCGGCCTCCGTCAGGATGTGGGCAATCGCCGAAGTCCGCGGCAGGGGAGCGATTGCGGTGCCCGCCGGCTCGAAGTCGCACGTGTCGGATTGCGCGTCGTCTACCGCGAGCAGCTTGCCGGGCGCGCCGCAGCCGCGCTTGACCGCCCGGGCCAGCGTCCGGCGGATGGTCGCCATCCGTTCCGCCTTCGCCAGGGCCGCGGCAACCACGGCCAGGAACTGCGGCTGGTCCGAAGCCTCCGGACATACCCAGGCGTCCAGACGACTGAGAAGGCGTTCGCGGTTGATGGCCAGGACCAGCAGGATCCCGGCCGCCGCGGTCAGCGACTGCGCCAACGGACTCGCGACAACCGCTGCCACTTCCTGATTGGAGTTGCTCCACAGCAGCCAACCGACACCCACGACCGGCGCGACGGCCGCTCCCCCGAGCACTCCCGGACTCACCAACAGCCGTCTGTATCCGGCGCGGATCATCTCGCGGGGGTGGGGCACACGGACCGCGAGCACCGAGTACCACAGCAGCACCATCCCCGGAAAACGGATCAGTTGCACCACCGCAAGGACCGCGCCCGGTTCATAGTTCGACACCCAGGATCCGGGCGACAGCGCCTCGACGAGGTCGTACGCCGTGCCCAGGCCCACCCACACCAGGAACCCGAGACTGAACACGACGACGCGCCTCACCTCGGCGGCCAGCGCCGTGTGCGCCCGCAGTGCGACCACCACTACGGCAGCCAGCGACAACACGGATGTGGCAGCGGCGGCTCCATCGAGGACCGCCACGTAGAAACCTCCACTGACCACGGCGCCGGCCAACCCCGCCGCGTAGATCGACGCAAGCCCGGCACACATGGCGCAACCGATCGCCACGCTGACGGGAACCATCCCGCGCGCGAGGTCGTCCAGCCGGGTCCGCCGATGGACCCGGGGGCACTCTCTGGCAAACGCCCACAGGAACGCCGGCGATATCGCAAACACCAGCGGATACGACAAGTGCACGAACACGACGGTCGGCAGGGGCGCGTCCCAGGCGAAAGCCTCCGACATGGCGAATGGAGGCACCTGCCCCAGAAAACTCGGAAGCATGTGCAGCGGTGCGAGCGTGGCCCTGAAGAGGAAGAAGCCGCCCAGCAACCAGGTCCGCCGGTCACGACGGCCGGCGAACAGCAGCAGGGCGGCGCTCACGCCGTATCCGGCGAGCAGGACCGCCGCATAGACCGCCACGTCTCCGTGCGCCCGATGGTAGTCTTCCCACCTCCAGGGCAGCAGCAGCAACGCCGCCGCCACCTGGACCGCGGCAGCGGCCATGAGGACGTGGACGGCGCGGCGAATGAAGGCGCCTGCGCGAAAGCCGACGGGGGGCTCCAGCGCGGTCGACGGCGCAAGCCCGGCAGCGTCGCTACCCGCGAAGATCCGGGAGAGCTCTCGCAACGTGTCGAGGGCGCGGCGCTCGGGCGGCGTGGCCAGTCTTGCGCACCGCTCCCACTGTACGTCCTGGTTCAACGCGACGGCGTCCACCGCGTCGCCGACAACGTCCCCGGGAGCGTCTCTAGGCATTCGACATGATGTCGACCAGCCTTCTCAACGCCCGTGCCAGCGCCTTGCGCGCCACTGCCTCGCTGGACAGACGCTCCATGAAAGCGATCTGACGGTAGCTGTATCCGAGCTCCGCACGCCCGACGATCAGCCGGCGGTCGCGGTCCGTCAAGCGTTCCAGACCGCTCACGTAGCGCTTCCATGTCTCATCATCGACGAACTGCTGGTGCTGCGGCGCCGCGCTGTCGGACAGCGAAGCGGACGCATCGGGCATGATCACGTTCAGACGACGCTTCGCGCGCCGCGCCTGGTCATTGATCCGGTTCTGGACAGCCCGCAACAGGTATCCCTGGAGTGCCCCGGCGTGTTTCGACTCGAACGACTCGATCCTTGCGAAGGTCTGGTGCAGCGCGTCCTGGACTACGTCGCTGGTGTCGATGCCGTCACGCGCCCACGGCGGCAGGCGGCCCCGTGATCTCCGCCGGAGCCAGGACCTGTATCGCGTGAACAGCGTATCGATCGCCGATAGACTGCCCCGCCGTGCCCGCTCGAGGAGACGCCACTCCGAGGCAGATCCGCCGGAGTCGCTGCCATGCTGCGCCGAGTCTGGATTGAGGTCGGATGGCATGACAGTGCTGATCATGTATCAGAAACGTTGCGGGCGCGTCGCAGACCTCGGTCGTTCGCGCCTCGAGGTGCTGTTCATCCGCTCGATCTGTGCCGGCCACGTCGGCCGGATCGCCTGGCAGGAGGCGCCCGCGCTCGTTCGCAAGCCCGACCTGGTGCGGGTACGGGGCCTCAGCCTGCTTTGGTAACATCGGGCGCGATAGTCGACATGAGCCAATCCCCCGATCTCGGCGCGGAAGTGGCCCTGGTGACCGGCGGCAGCCGGAACATCGGCCTGGCGATCGCGCGGACCCTCCGTGCAGCCGGCGCCCGGGTCTGCATCTGGGGCGCGTCGGACTCGGCGGCGCTGGCGGAGGCGTTGCGCGCAATCGACGGCGGCGCCGACGATCGCTGCGGCAGGCTGGTGCGCGTCGAGGACGAGGCCGCCGTCCTGCACGGCTTCGACGAGATCGGCGCCCGGCTGGGACCGGTGTCCATCCTGGTCAACAACGCCGCGATACGCCCCGACGAACCCCTGGAGTCGACGACGCGCGCCGCCTGGACAGCGGTCCTCGACGTGACGCTGACCGGCGCGTTCCTGACGTCGCGGGAGCTGTTCCGCCGTCTGCCGCAGGACCGCAACGGCGCCATCGTCAACATCGGCGGTCTCAGCGCCCACCGGCCGAAGCGGGGCCGCGTCCACGTGATCACGGCCAAGGCGGGACTGATCGGCCTGACCCGCGCACTCGCCGAGGAGGGCCTGGGCCGGATCCGGGCCAACTGCGTCGTCCCGGGCGCGATCGACACCGGTGTCCGGCCCGACGGCCGGCGGCCTCCCCATCTCGACGACCCCGGCCATGCCGCCGGAAGTCCCGAAGCGGTCGCGCGGGCCGTGCTCGCGCTGGCCGACCCCGGCGAACCCTATGTCACCGGCCAGACGCTGCACGTCAGCGGCGGCCGCTTCATGCCGTGACTCGGACCGCGGAGCTACTCGGGATACTGGGGCTACTGGCAGCGGCGGCGGCCGGCTGCGCGACCGAGGACGCCGCGCCGGACGCAGCCGGCGCGTACCCGCACGCGGTCGTCACCCTCGTCACGCATTCCAGCCCCGGCGGCGGGAGCGACGTCTTTCTACGGACAATGGCGCGTCGGCTCGGTCCCCGGATGGGCGTGGATTTCGTCGTCGAGAACGTCACCGGCGGCGGCGGCGCGCGCGCGATGAGCCGCGTGGCCAACGCGCCCCCGGACGGGAGCATCTTCTACGCCGCCACGCCGAGCTTCATCTTCACGTCGCTGTTGAGCCGCCCGGCGAATACCTATGCGGACCTGGACCCGATCGTCAACGTCTTCCTCGACCAGGAAGTCGTCTACACCCGCGCCGAAAGCCCGTTCGAGACACTGGGCGACGTGATTCGCAAGGCGCGTTCCGGTGCCGGCCGGTGGGGCGCGGCGAGCCCCGGGTCGCTGGAGCGGCAGGCGCTCGAACGCCTCGCCCGGGCCGCGGACGTGGACGCCGCCATCATCAGCCACGACGGCGGCGGCGACCTGATTCTCAACGTGTTGAACGGGACGCTCGGCGTCGGCGTCGGCGAGGCCCAGGAAATCCGCGGCCAGCTCGACGCCGGACGCCTGCGTCTGCTCGCGGTGTTCAGCGCGGCGCGGCTTCCCGGCCTGCCGGACGTGCCGACCGTCGCGGAGTCGGGCTACGACGTCGTCGTCACCAAGTTCCGGGGCCTGATGGGGCCGCCGGGCACGCCGCCTGACATCGTGAACGCCTGGGAAGACGCGGTTCCGGACCTGCTGGAGGATCCCGAATACCGCGAGGACTACGCCGGCGCGATGCTGTCGGCCGCCTACATGCCGCAAGCCGAGTTCTCCGTGTTCATCGAGGCGTTCGCGGCCGACACCGAGACGTTCCTGCGCGGGTCCGGCGTCATCGACTAGCTAGTGCCAGCCAGGTTTGCCACCCGGCGGCGCCGGATCCCGTAGTCATGAAACCTCGGCTCACGGCGTGGTGACCCGGCTCCGGGGCGCGGCCGATTCGGAAGGGCAGAGGCTGTCGGCGACCAGGAGTTTCTGTGTAGCAGTCGCCATGTCCCATGATGTGGGGCATCCAAGGGAACGAAAACGGATTTTCGGGACAGTCCGTGGTGAAAGAACTGACCGGCGCGGTCCTGTTGCTAGTCGTCGCGGCCGGCTACGCCGCGCTTGCCGGCGGCATCAACCCCAGTGCGCTGGACGACGGCGTCGGTGCGGCCGGCATTCCCTTCATCTACGCCGCGCTGGTCGGGGCGCTGGGACTCGCGCTGGCGGCCAGGGCCGCGGCCGCGCGGTGGTTCGGCCGCGCCGCGCCCCGGCTCGCCGGCGTGGAGAGCCGCCGGCTGCTCGGCGCCGCGGGTATGCTGGGAATCGGGGTCGCCTACGTGGCGGTGGTGCCGTTTGTCGGCTACCCGCTGGCGCTCGCCGGCGTGCTGGCCGGCGCCGCGCTCTACCAGGGCGAGCGGCCCGGCCGACGGCTCGTCGGGGTCGCGTTGGGCGGAGGCGCGGCGTTCTGGCTCTTCTTCGAGGGCTTCCTGCGGCTCGACATGCCGTCCGGATTCTGGCCGGCGCTCTGGGGCGGATGATGGAAGCCGTCGCCGACGGGCTCGGCATGCTGGTCACCACGCCCATCGCGCTGGCGGCGGCCGGCGGCGTCGCGTGGGGCATCCTGGGCGGAGCGCTGCCCGGAATTTCGCCCTCGATCAGCATGGCGCTCCTGCTCCCGTTCACCTACGGGATGGAGCCGCACTCGGCGATCGTACTGCTGGCCGCCACCTACGTCGGGGCGGAATACGGAGGCTCGATCCCGGCGATCCTGATCCACACGCCGGGCACCAACGCGGCGGCGGCGACGCTGCTCGACGGTCATCCGATGAAGCTGCAGGGGCGCGGCGGCGAGGCCCTGGGGATCTCGCTCTACTCGGGCGTCATCGGGGGTTTCGTCGGCCTGCTGGCGTTGATGGCGTTGACGCGGCCGCTGGCCGAGCTGGCGCTCCGGTTCACGCCGATGTCGTATTTCGCCCTGGGCGTCCTGGGCCTGGGCGTGATTGCCTCGCTGGCGGGCCCGTCGCTCCTGAAGGGTCTGGCCGCCGGTCTGCTGGGTCTGATGGTGGCGACCGTCGGCGCGGATCCGGTCTCGGGCGTTCCCCGCTTCACCTTCGGCCAGCCCGACCTGCTCGACGGCGTCGCGCCGATCCTGGTCATGGTGGGCCTGTTCGCCGTCAGCGAGCTGTTTCTCCAGGCTGGGAGTCTGCGCCGTAGAACGCAACGCAGTGAGTTCTGCGGCGTAGGCTCCCGGAGCGGGGGAGATGGGCCGAAACGCCGAGCCGGCGAGGCGTTTCGGGGCGCTGGCCAGCCGGCGTGGAACAGGGCGTCGTCCGAATCGGCGCGCATCCGCTGGCCGGGTGCGAGGATGCGGCGGCGGCTGCTGAAACCCCAGCTCATCGGCTCCACCGTCGGCACCCTCGAAGGCGTCATCCCAGGCGCGGGCGGCACGATCGCGGCGTTCCTGTCCTACAACGAAGCCCGCCGCTGGTCGCGGACCCCGGAGGAGTTCGGCCGCGGGTCGCCCGAGGGCGTCGCCGCGCCGGAAACCGCCAACAACACCGTCGCCGCGACGGCGCTCGTGCCCCTGCTGAGCTTCGGGATCCCCGGCTCCAACTCGGCCGCGGTGCTGCTCGGCGGGTTCCTGGTTCACGGCCTGCTCCCCGGGCCACGGCTCTTCGAGGAGAACGCCGATGCCGTCGTCGGCCTCTACGCCGGACTGTTCGTCGCGAACCTGTCGCTGCTCGTCATCGGGGGCGCCGCGCTTCCCGTGTGCCTCTGGCTCGTCAACCGATCCAGGCCCCTGCTGATGGCGTTCATCTACGCGCTGATTCTCTCGGGCATCTATTCGATCAACGGCAGCCTGTTCGATCTCGGCCTGACGCTGGCGGCCGGCATGGCCGGCGTGGTGCTGCGCGTGCTGGGATTCCCACTGCTCCCGGTCGTCCTCGGCGTCGTCCTCGGATCCCTGGTCGAGTCCAACTACCGCCGCTCGCTGCTGCTCTCGGGCGGGGCGCATTCGATCTTCCTGGAAGACCCGGCGGCGGTGGTCCTCCTGTCCCTTGCGGCGCTCGTCGTCGTCGCCTCGGTCGGCGCCCGAGTCCGGGCCTGCCTCACGGCGGAACGCGAGTAGCGACACGCGAAACGATGGTGATCACGTGGCCCACGGTCCGGACGCCACTGCCCCAGGAGGAACGTGAGTAGCGACGCGCGAAACGCGCCGGTCGCGGTGACGCTGGCGGACTGGATCGAGGACCTGGCCGGCGCGGCGCTGCCCGGCGCCGTCACCCGGGCCCTGGCCGACTCCGTCATCGATACCGTGGGCCTGGCGTTCGCCGCCCGCGGCGCCGACTACGTGTCGGCCGTCCGGGAGGCATGGAAAGGCGGCGGCCCCGCGACCGTCTTCGGCGCGCGGGAGCGCCGGGCGCCCGAGGCGGCGGCCATGATCAACGGCACGGCGGCGCATGGCGAGGACTTCGACAACACGTTCGAGGGCTGCCCGGTGCATCCCGGCGCCGTCGTCGTTCCGGCCGTCCTGGCCGTCGCCGAAGCCGAGGGCCGGACCGGACCCGACGTCCTGCGCGGTCTCGCCGCGGGCCACGAGCTGATGTGCCGCTTGGGGCTGGCGGCCGGCAGGGCCACGCACGCGGCGGGCTTCCATCCCACGGCCGTGATCGGCGCGATGGGCGCCGCGGCTGCCGTAGCCGCCGCGACGCGCGCGCCGTCGGCGGCCACGGTCGATGCGTTCGGGATCGCCGGCAGCATGGCCTCGGGCATCATCGAATACCTGGCCGACGGTTCGTGGACCAAGCGGATGCACGCGGGTTGGGCGGCGCACTCCGGCCTGCGGGCCGTGGCGATGGGCCGCGCCGGGTTCAGGGGCCCGGCGACCGTGTTCGAGGGCGTGCACGGTTTCCTGAAGGCCTTCGCGCCGGGGGCGTCCCCCGATCCTTCCGTCCTGACCGAGGGCCTGGGTCGACGCTGGGAAACGGCCCGGATCGCGTTCAAGCCGTATGCGTGCGGCACGATGACCCAGCCCTTCATCGACTGCGCGATCCGGCTCCGGGGGCGCGGCGTCCGCGCCGGGGAGGTTGCGGAACTGATCTGTCCGGTCGGAGAAGGCACCGTCCATCGCCTCTGGGAACCGCTCGCCCTGAAGCGCAATCCGCCGAACGCGTACGCGGCCAAGTTCAGCACGCCCTACTGCATCGCGGTCGCTCTCGTGCGCGGCGACGCCGGCCTGGCCGAGTTCGGCCCGGCGGCGGTTCGGGACCCCGAGGTGCTGGCAGTGTCGAACCGCGTCGTCTACCGGATCGATCCCGACGACGAGTACCCGCGGAACTATGCCGGGTGCATCCGCGCGGTATTGAACGACGGCTCGGTCGTGGAGGAGCGCCAGCCGCACCTGCGGGGCGGCGCGCGGGAACCCCTGGCGCGGGACGCGTTGATCCGGAAGTGCGCGGCGAACCTGGCCCACGCCGGCGCGGACCCGCGCCTGGCCGAGGCAATCGCGGAATGGGCGGATGGACTGGCGCGCAACACGGAGCCGGTCCGGCCGCCGTGGGCGTCGCCCGGATGAGATCCGTCGAGCGCCAGAGGTTCACCCCTGACGCTCGACCGACACGGTCAGAGCAGCCGTTCTGCCCCGAAACGGACGGTCTCCGGGCGGCGAACGAAACCGCCAGCGCCGCCGCTCCTGCTGCGATCAGAAATTCCGGGGTTGCATGTACCGCACCACAGAGGCCGGCGGCGCACGAGCGCCGGCCGGCTTGTTGTTACACGCGGCAGGGTCAAGCACCTGCGCGGCCGGTCATGCGTTGGCCATCTCCAGGCCGCTCTTGATCGGGGCGATGCCGGGGAGCTCCCACTCTTCCCACATCGTGTCGACCATGCCCTGGATGTAGTCGATGTCCTCGTCGATCAGGTGGGCGAAGCGCCCCTGCTTGACGAGGTAGTCGCGGACGGGGATGCGCCCCTTCTTGTGCGGGTCGTAGGTGTACTTGACCTTGCCGTCCAGGATCTCGTAGAGCGGGAAGATGCCCGAACGGATGCCCAGCTCGCCCAGCTCGCGCGAATAGCCGGGGTGGAAGTCCCAGCCCTTCGGGCAGGGGTCGAACGTGTGGATGAAGGTCGGCCCGCCGGTGTTCAGCGCCTTGCGGGTCTTGTTCATGAAGTCCAGCGCGGGGAAGGTCGCGCTGGCGGTGGCGACGTAGCGACAGGTCGGATGGCCCACCGCGAGCATCGGCGCCACGTTCTTCTTCCAGCGGGCCTGCATGATCCGGCGGACGCTGCCGGGCGGCGTGAACGTCGTCTGCGCGCCGTAGGTCGTGAGGCCCGTGGCCTGGATGTCCGTGTTGGCGGCCGACTCGTTGTCGTAGAGGATGATCAGGAGATCGTAGTCGGTCTGCAGCGCGCCGGAAACCCCCGACAGGCCCATGTCGGCCCCGCCGAGGTCGCCGCTGAAGTTGATGACGTTGATCTTCTCCTTGGGGATCTTCCCCTTGCGCATCAGGGCCCGCAGGCCCGCGGCCATGCCGACCGCCGACGATCCGCCCGCTCCGAGCTGCGTGTGCATCCACGGGATGATCCACGGGGTCGTCTGGTAGCTGGTGTTCGCCACGTACATGCATCCGGTCGCCCCGGTCGCGATGGTGCGGGGGCCGGACGCCTTGGCGAAGTCGCGCATGACCAGGGCCGACTCGCAACCCTGGCACGTGCGATGGCCCGAGGTGTAGAACTCCTCGAGCGGAGCGTCCTTGGCTTTCTTGATGTGCTCGTAATCGATCACCGGCAGTTGCATTGCCATGTCAGTTCATCCTTCCTCAAGCGTCCGCGGCCAGCCCGGCCTCTGCGCGCATGGTGAAGATCATTCCCGCAGCCCGGTCCAGGTCACGAGCTCCTCCGGCATGTCCCCGCGTCCGGCGGCCAGCGTGGCCTCGTACATCTTGATGCACTCCTCGATCGAGATGTCCCGTCCCCCGAGGCCGCCCATGTAGTTGATCACGTTCGGGCGCTCGCGCAGCGGATACAGGCAGGAGCGGACCTCGTGCATGAGGATCCCGCCGTTGTCGGGCGACCCGTGGGCGAAGTCCCGATCGATGACGCCGACTCCCTTGAACCGCCCCAGGCACGCCCGGAGTTCTTCCGTAGGGAACGGCCGGAACCAGCGCAGGTTGACGTAGCCGACCTTGTGTCCCTGCTCCCGCATGCGCCGGCACGCCGTCTGGGTCGGCATCTTCACCGCGCCGATGCCGATCAGCACCGCCTCGGCGTCGTCCGTCATGAACTCGGAGAAATAGGGGTTGTCGTAGCGCTGGCCGAAGATCTCGTTGAACTCCTCGTAGGCCTGCTTGATGACCCCGCGCGCCCGGCGGGCCGCCTCCCAGTTCTGGCGCCGCAGCTCCATCACCCAGTCCTCGTTGACCTGCGGCGCGATGGAGACCGGCTTGTCCGGATGGAGCCTCCGCTCGCCGAGGTCGAACGGCGGCAGGAAGCGCTTGACCGACTCCTCGGTCGGCACCTGCACCATGTGCTGGGAGTGGGTCAGGAACGCGCCGTCCATGGCCAGGGCCATCGGCATGCGCACGGTCTTGTCCTCGGCGACGCGGTAGCCGATGAACACGTGCTCGAGCGCTTCCTGCGCGGTGCTCGCCCAGCACATCAGCCAACCCATGTCCCGCAGCGACATGGCGTCGTTGTGCTCGACCCCGAACGCGCCCGGATCGTCGAGCGCGCGATTGCCGACCAGAAAGAGCGGCGGGAGTCGATCCGTGGCGGTGACCACCAGCGCCTCGAATCCGTACATCCACCCCGTGCCGCTGCTGCCGGCGAATGCCCGCGCTCCGACGGAGGAGGCGTGCTTCACGATCTCGAACTGCGAATGCTCGCTGTCGGCGATGATGTACTCGGCGTCGAGCTTGCCGTCCGCGATGAGCTTGGACAGCATGTCCATCACCTCGGTATACGGCCGGATCGGATACGCCGCGATCACGTCGACGTCGGCCAGCTTGACCGCGTGCGAAACCGCCTGGCAGCCGGTGAGCAGCTCCTCGCGGTCCCAGATACTGACTTGTTCGGCGACCGTCACGATCCCTCCTTACATGACCTTCATGACAACGGCTTCACGCCTTGGGCGGGACGGTTGTCCCTTCGCTGATCTCGGCTCCCGTGCTGCCGGTGACATGCGCGTAGCGGATTCGCTTCGTGCCCTTCTTTCCCTCGGCCCACTGGATGTAGCCGGCGGGATCCTGCTTGTGGTGCTCCCAGGGGCTGTCGGTGTTCTCGAACTCCAGCTCGTCGACCATGACGATGCATTCCTTCACCGGACAGACCTCGGCGCACTTGTGACAGCCGGTGCAGACCTCGTAGTTGACGTCGTACAGCTCGTCGTCGGTCGGATCGAAGCACTCGTCCGGACAGTCGGCCCAGCAGAGCGTGCACTTGATGCACAGGTCGAACCGCACGACCGGCCGTTCGGTCTTCGAGGTGCCGTGCTTGAACCCCTCGTTGCGGTTCTGGCCGCGCGGTCCGAGCTTGAATCCCCGCGGGACCGCCGGCACGACGACGCCGCCTTCCTCGAACTCGTGCCACTTCGGCAGCACCGGGATCTCGTGCGGCCAGTCGATGCCCTCGCCGGCATTGACCACCTTGTTCTTCCGCAGCGTCGCTTCGTAGGCCTCGCGCGCGGCGCGCACGCGGTTCTCGTCCCCTGTCTTCTCGCGCAGGTACTCCTCCACCGCCTCGATGCCGATCACGTCGGGATCCACGGCGGCGATGGCCCCCAGGCACCGTTCGCGCGTCAGGTCGTCCCTGTCGACCCACAGCCCGGCCAGGCTCGCGTCCCCCTCCAGCCGCGCGAGGCGATAGGGGTAGTCCTTCTTGGCCATGAACCGGACCAGGTCGTCGTGCTCGCGCCGGGTGACCATGAGCAGGCAGCCCTTGTGGCCGACCTTCTCGTTGACCGGCCGGATGCCGTGCCAGCCCCAGGGCTCGACGCCCTTCGACATCGTGTCGTCGACCACCAGGGAGATGTCGGCCGCGTCGATGTCGAGCTTCGCCCCGCATTCGGCCTCGAGCTCTTCCTCGGACAGGTCGTGCGTGACGAACGCGAAGTACTTGCAGGGGATGCCGTTGCGTTCCGGAGCGTCGCTGTAGCGGCCGTTCGAGAAGGCGACCCTGCCCATCCGGCTGGCGATCATCACGATGTCGCCGCCTATGTACTTGCCGAGGTTCTTCTGGAAGATTCCCCGGTACTGGACCTCTACGCGCTTGATCATCGTGCCGCCTTTCCCGGGGCTTCCGGCGACCGGCGCCGCGGAAGCTCGGAGATCACCGCAGTTTCGATTCGAGGTTGTGGGATCCGAGCGCCTTGTGAATCTCGAACATGCTCACGTTGCCGTAGTGCTCGACGATCTTCGCGTCGATGACCTTCCACAGGTGCGTTTCCGTCCACTTCACCGGCTTCCCGGTCGGGGGTATTCCCATGAACGGGCCCTGGTGGATGCCGCCGTCCGCCTCCACCGCCATGGCGACCCAATGCTCGTTCGAGATCTCCGCGATGACCTTGTACTTCACGCCGGAGAACGCCCTGCGCGCCGCCATCATCGCCTTCAACAGCCCGTCGCGGTCCGGCGTCTCCAGAATCGGCATGTGGTCGACCAGGTTCGGCGAGAGAATGGCTTCGGCCGCCTCGAGATTGCCGTTGCTCATGACCTCGCGAACCAGCCGTCGAACGGCATCCCTGTTCTGTGCGCTCATGGGTACATCCCCGGAGCCCGGACGGGTCAACCCTGGGGCAACCATATCCGCACGCCGTCCGGCCGTCAAGCGCGCGGGCGCCCCGGGGCGCGTCGCGGCGAAGCTTGCGGCCGGCCCCGTTTCCGTGTCGCCGGCGCCGCCTCGCGAACCCGTTGACCGGCGCGCGGCGCCCGCAGGCGCTTCCACCACGGACCGCCGGGGCGGACCCGCGCCCGGCCGAAGATCGCGGAACAAGCGGATCGACTGGAGCGCGACACGGAGGCGGTCGGGCCGTCGTGGGCGTAGCCCCTATCCGAACAGAATCCAGCACAGCGCCGCGCCGACCAGGGACATCGAGAGCCCCCACGCGAGGAGCGCGTTGAACAGCGCGCGGGTGTTGGTGCCCGGAGGCGCAGCGGCCAGGTACAGGGCGCCCACGGTGGAGAGCGCCGAGAGATCGACGAGCCCGCCGCCCACGGTGATCGACCACGCGAGGTGAGCGTGTTCGACGGCGCCGATCTGCTGCGCGAGGTCCGGCACCATGGGCAGGAACGCCGGCATCACCACGCCGGACGTGCTGCTGTACACCGATATCAGGCCGGTCCCGAACGCCATCATCGGCACGATCGTTTCCGAGGTGGAAATGCCGGCCAGCCCGCTCGTGAACAGGTCCATGCCCTGGGTCCGCTGCATTATCGAGATCAGCACCGTCACCCCGGTGACCATCAGGATGACGCCCCAGGGCATCCGCCGAATCGCCTTCTGCTCGTCGACGCTCCCGAGAAGGGTGAGCAGCGCGGCGACGAGGACCGCCGTCAGACCCACGTGCGCATCGAAGCCGACGACCGCGACGATCAGCGCCGCAATGCCGGCGAGGGTCAGCCAGTGCCTGTGCTCGAAGTGCTCGACGTCCGGCTCCGCGGATCCGGCGTCTCCGGCGTGTCTGCGAAAGAGCTTCAGGCCGCCGAGCAGGACGAAGCCGCCGAGGCCCACGATCGAGTGCGCCAGCACGTTGTATCCGTAGGTCTGCCACTCGAGGCCGTCGAGGCCGATGCGCGCCATCACGTCGTTGGCGACGACGCCGCCGGGCGCGAACGGCGACAGCGTGCCCGCCAGCGCGCCGTTGCCGGTCATGATCGCCATCAGCAGCGGCGGTATGCCCGCCCGCCCCGCGACGGCCATGGCGGGCGCCGCCAGCAGGGCGCTGGCCGGTGTGCCGCCGGGACCGATCGTGGACACGACCACGCCCACCGCGAAGAACATGACGGGCAACAGCCCCGCGTTCCCGCGGCAGAGCCGGACGGCCCGGCCGGTCAATCTCGACAGCGTGCCGTTGGTGTCGGCCATGCTGAACAGCAACGTCACGCCGACGAGCGTGACCAGCAGCGGCACGGGAAAGCCCGACAGGACGGTATTGACCGACATGCCGCCCAGGTACACCCCCACCAGCCAGGCCATGGCCAGCGACAGGATGCCGACGTTGATCCTGGTGAGGACGCTCAGCGCGACGGCCAGGACGAGCGCCCCGACCGAGACCCACGCGAGCATCATGGCGCCACAGCCGCGGGGGCTGCGCTCAGGACGCGGGAAAGCAGGCTCACGTCGGACAGGTCCTCCAGCGCCTCGACCAGGCCGACGGTTTCGTCGATCGCCGGCGGCGGCAGCACGAGCGATGCGCAGTCGCCGAACTTCTCGAGGAGCTCCTCGCGGGTGAACGGCAGGTCCGGCCCGCCCCGATAGCGTTCGTCCGCCTCCTCGACGAGCGTGCGGCCGTCGTCGAGGTCCACCTCGACGGTGCTGCGGATCTTCTCCCAGCCCTGCGCCTCGATCTCCGGGTCGAGCACGCGCTCCACCTTCCGCATCATCGCCTGCACCGGCGCGCTCCGGACGAACTCGTCGTTGAACTCGCGAATGCCCGCCTTGCGCCGCAGCGCGATGGCGCCCACCATGAACGCGGGACAGAACTTCGCCTCGAGCGCGTTGGTCGCGATGGGGTACCGCAGCGGATTGAGGATGTTGGACCCGGCGCGCACGCGAATCCGCGCGATGCGCTCCGGCCGCACGTCATGCGCGATCACCAGTCGCCGCATGGCGTCCATCGTCGGATGCCCGAGCACGCCGCACGGGTACGGCTTGATCGACACGCCGGGCCACACGATCGCGTGCGGGTCGCCGAGCTTGCCGACGATACGGTCGGCATCGAAGCCTTCGCCGTGGCTGAAGGCCTGGAAGAAGCCCCACGGCGGATCGAGGGCATCCCGGCCTCCCGTGAAGCCCCGCGCGGCAAGCTCGGCCGCGACCACACCGTTCTGCGCCGCCCGGCCCACGTGCAGCGGCTTGGTCATCGACCCGAAGTTCACGCGTATGCCGGAGGCCGAGCTCGCCCCGATGGCGAGCGCGTGCGCGATGCGGGCGCCGTCGAGACCCAGCAGCTTCGCCGCGGCGACCGCCGCGCCGAACGTGCCGACGGTGCCGGACGAGTGGAAGCCCTTCCGGTAGTGACCGGGGCTGATGGCCTCGGCGATCTTGCACTCGACCTCGAAACCGGTGAGAAACGCCTCGAGGAACGCCTTGCCGGACGCCTGCTGCCGCTCGCCGACGGCCAGGGCGGCGACCATCGGCGGCACGGTCGGGTGCGTCAGCAATCCGAAGATCCGGTCGGCGCTGGTCGCCAGTTGGGTGTCGTCCCAGTCCAGCGCGTGGCCGCTCGTCCCGTTGAGCAGCGCCGCCGAGGACGCGCCGCTGCGGAACGGCTCGGGACCGAACGCGGTGGACTCCGGCTTCGCGTCGACCGTCTGCACCCAGCCGCGCAGGATGCGGCCGGCGTCCTGCGTCGATCCGGCCAGCATGACGCCGAGTCCGTCGAGGACGCAGCGCTTCGCGATCCGGACCGCCTCTGTCGGAAAATCCTGCCAGCGGGCCCGGCCGACGAAGTCCACGACCGCGCTCGTGGCGCGCTGCTGGTCGCTCACGTTGCTCCCCGCCTGCTCTCCTGTTCTCCTGCCGATCCTATACACGGCCGCGACGATCCGCCACGCGGGCCCTCCCGGAGAGAGGGTTATGCTGCCGGTATGAAGACAGCAGTCTCCATTCCGGACCAGACCTTCGAGCAAGCGGAACGGCTGGCGAAACGGGACGGGCGGTCGCGAAGCGAGGTTTACAGCGCCGCGCTGCGCGAGTACGTGGCGCGCCACGCACCGGACGAAATCACGAGCGCGATGAACCGGGTGTGCGACGAGGTGGGCGCCGAACCGGACGCATTCGTCGCGCTCGCGGGAAGCCGTGTCCTGGAGCGCAGCGAGTGGTGATCTCGCAAGGAGAGGTATGGTGGGCCGACGTGCCGGCGCCGGTGGGATCGGCGCTCACGGTCACCCTCAGCGGTCCGGGCGTAGGACGGCCGACCGAGGTGGTCTCGTGGCCGGTGCTCTACTGCGCCTTGGGCTGTTGCGACAGCACCGCTGTCGTCAGTGCCCGGACGTCGGCCCGGATTTCCGCGCGTTCCGCGCGCATGTCTGCTCGCACGTCTGCGATCAAGCGAGATACGACCGAGATCACGGAGATCGCGGCGCCGGCGACCGACAGGATCACCGTTACTCCGGTGCCGATCGTCCACAGCGTATTGCTGTCCATCGCGGTTGCTCCAGTCTAGGAGTCTGCGCCGCAGGACGCAACGAAGCGAGTTCTGCGGCGCAGGCTCCTGGGGCGGTGGGGGATGGGGCCAAACGCGGAGCCTTGCGACGGGTTTGGCGGCGTTAGCTCGACTCCTCTTTACCGACTCCTTGTCGAACTCCGATTCCCGCATCGGCACGCATCACGGCACGCAAGCCGCGGGCCAACTGTCTCTCATTCCCGGAATCCTGTTCGTACGGGCCGCGCCGGCCGCCCGCCACCGAGAGGGCACGAGGCGATGTACACGGAATGCGCGCACCCGCCGCGTCCAGCGCGTGGACGACAATGCGATCCTGGAGGCTGGCGTGTAAACGCCGACGCCGCCCAACAAGGAGCTGAGAGTCGATGAGGGGAAGGCTGCTCAGACGTTGCGCGGTCGTCCGCCGGGGGATTGTCTCGACACGCCGGCGCGGTCGGAGGGAGCCTTGCGACGGGTTTGGCGGCGCTACCGCGGGGCGTTCGCACGGCCGATGCGGAACGGCACCACGGCGCCGCGGGCGCGCTCGGCGTCTCGGGCCTCGGCCGCGCCGACCTCGAACGGCCGCCCGATACGGTTGCCGGCGGCATCCTCGAGGGTCGCCGCCGCGACGAGCTGGTACTCGCCCGGTCGCCACGGGGCGCGCGGCGTGAAGGTCCAGCGGGTCTCGCCCTGCTCCACCCGGATCTCCCCCGCCAGCGGCCGCCCCCCGCCGGTCGTCACCAGGAGCGCGCTCTGCAGCAGGCCGTAGTCCAGCGGCACCGGAAAGCGCACCGCCAGCGGATCCCGCGTGCCGCCGGCCGGGAGGTCGAGCCGCCAGGCGGCGGGGTCGAGGGCGCGCTCCCGCGGCGGACCCACCCGGAACTCCCGGCGGAACGGCGCGACGAGCGGCTGCCCCGCGGCGTCTCGCCAGGCCGCATCGATCGCCAGCGTGTACCGGCGGTCCGCCGACAGCGGGCGGCCCAGCTCGGCGTTCGGCCGGATGCCGCGCTTCACCCGCCCCGGGTCGTAGAGGACGGTGTAGCGCGTGCGATCCGCGTTCCACAGGTCGACGTCCAGCGGCAGGAACGCGTCGGCAACCGGCTCGCCGTGCTCGTCGAGCAGACGCACGTGCGGGTTGCCGCTTCCGAGCCCCATCGGAGCGGAGAAGACGACGTACAGGCGGAGGTGGTTCTCCGGCACCTCGGGACCCGTCGGATAGACGGCGACCACGCGGGTCGACGGCTCGCGGCCGGGCGCCGGCAACGCGACCGTCGTGCGGAGGACGCGCGGCGGAGCGGACGCGGAACGGCCTCGCGCGGACGGGAGAGACGACGGATCGAACACCACCGCGTAGCGTTGACCCGCATCGAACGGAAACCGCGGGGTGAAGCGCAGAGCGCCGCCGTGCACGGCGTAGTTCCCGAGCACGGGCGGCAGCTCCGCGGCGGCCGGATCCGCCTGTGCAACCTGGTCGCGCAGGACAGGCTCGTCCGCCTGCCCGACGTGGTCGCGCAGGATAGGCTCGTCCACCTGCGCAACGTGGACGCGCAGGATGGCCTGCCACCCCTCGCGCGACGGGGCGGTGCGTTCGAGGTGCTCCAGGTCCGCGGCCGGCAGTCCCGCGACGTCGATGGTCCGTTGCCCGGAGGGCGAAGCGACCAGGCGTATGCGCGGCCCGTCCGGAGCGGAGTCCGGCGCCTGGCCGCTGGGCTGCGAGCACGCCGGTGCGAACGCGAGGGCCGCCACCAGGGCGACGGCCCTCGCCGCCTGTCTCATCGGATGGCTGCTACGGCAGCGCGGCCGCTTCGAGGTTCAGCCCGCCGCCCGCGGCGTCGACGAGCAGCATCGCCCGCCGGGCATCCAGCTTGTCGAGCTGCCGCACGCCGTCGAGGGACGCGATGGTCTCGAACGGCACGCCGGCCGTGTCCGGGATCGGGTCCGCGATGGCGTCCGCGGCGCCGAACGGCGCCGTCGGCACCTTCATCACGCCGCGCTGGTTGTTCGACAGCAGGATGTAGTCCTGCCCGTCCTTCTCGTAGACGATCATGTCGATCGGCCGGTTGCGGTTCCCGAACTCGGCGATCGTCGTCCCCTGGATCTTGCTGCCCGGCGCGAGCGCCGCGATCGGGAACTTGACCAGCGGCGTGCACAGATAGCTGGCGACGATCGACGGCTCGCCGTCGATCTCGTACGGCACGAACGTGAACACCGGCGAGAACGTCTCGAGCTGTCCGTGGGACCCGTGGTAGATCTCCACGCTCGTCCCCGCGTCCGCCACCCGGAACGGATACGGGATGACGCGCATCTTCGACGCGAACTCCTCGTTCGACAGGCCCGAGACGAACAGGTTGCCGTCGATGTAGGCCATGTGGGTGATGGTCTGCACGCCGATCAGCCCCGCGGGGTCGACCTGGTCCGGGTAGTTGGCGATCGGGATCTCCCGCCCGTCCACGAGCACCAGCGGCGTCTCGGCCGGCGGTGGATTGGGCACCCCGATCCGGGTGTAGCGGACCTCGTCGAACGAGATGACCTCTATCTCGCCCGCTCCGTCCACGCGCAGGAGGACCGGCACGGCGCCGGCGCCCAGCCCGCGCATCACCGAGAGCCAGGTGTTGCGCGTCCGCGGGTCGACCACCATGTCGGTGATCAGCAGGTTGCCGGCATCGATGCCGAGCAGCCCGGCGACCTTGCGATCGATCGCCGGCACGTCCTGCGTCCCGGGCACCCCGCCGGCCATCCGCTCGCCAAGCTGCAGGGCCGTGATGGACACCTCCTGGGCGTCGGCCGCGAAGATCACGCCCTCGGGCCCGAACGCCAGCTTGCCGATGTACTGGAACTCGGGCGTGACGCCGGTCGTTGCCTCGGGGTTGGCCGCCGACCGTGCCCCGGCAACCGCCAGACTCAAGCCGACGACGAGCAGCAGGCCGTAACGGAATGCAGACATGCCTTGGTCTCCTTCCAGCGCATCATACCGGTCCCGTCCAGTCCCCGGCACGGCCGGGGAGCGACAGGATCGAAGCGACGAATCTTCACGCATCGAGTCGAGGGGCGTGCGCCAGGAGTCTGCGCCGCAGGACGGCGCGGACTCCTGGTCAGGCCCGGTCGGGCGGCAATCGGGGCCGCAGGCGACGACTGTCGGGCTGCCGCGCGTGCTCGTCACCGGGCGCCGACGGCCGCCCTCCACGCGGCGGCGGCGGACTCCTTGAGCGTCTCGGCGTCGGCGGGCAGCAGATACCGCTCGGCGACCAGCGCGTCCGCCGCCTCGCCGTAGCGCCGCACGTACTCCGCCTCGCCGCCGGGATAGCGCTCTTCCAGGGAGCGTCGCGAGTCGCCCCGTTCCATCCGCTCGTTCCTCGTCCGCGGAAACGGAATCGTGGAGCCGTTGACGCCGCACAGGTCGCCTTCGGCGAAGCCTGCCGCGCGAACGGCCTTGCCCATCGTGGAGAGCGGGGCCGCGACTTCCGGTACCACTACGCCCGCCACGAGATTGCCGTCGGCGTCCAGGCTCGGCACGAACAACGGGTACCGCTCCTCGCTCTCCCGCGGCGGCCAGACGGAGAAGTCGCGCACGCCGAGCTCGCTGATCGTGCCGTTGTACGGACGGTCCGGGATGGTCGGATACTGCTCGCCCTGTTCTTCTACCGTCACCGCCGTGCCGTCGGCCACCGACGGCGCGCTGGTCGCCGGCGGCTCGACGCCGTCCCGCACCCACTGCACCATCGCGTCGAACGCGGCCCGGTAGTACGGCCACGGCTGCACCGGGTTGCCCGGGTCGCGGCACCCGGCGCTGCCCTGCAGATGCGCGGTCCCGAGCATCCAGTAGCGCGCGTTCGGCGGCAGCTCCAGCGCCCGGCCGCTCGTGTCCGTGAGGATGAGCGATGCATGGGCGCCGTAGTACTCGGAGTCGGCGTCCACCTGGATGATGTTCGGGCAGGTACCCGAGGCCGTGCACGCGGCCAGCAACCCGTCGGTCCTGCCCGTCAGCGGGTCGGTCGTCGTGCCGAACGTGAACGGGAACTCGTCCATCGGATAGTTGTGATCTTCATGCTGGCGCGTATAGCGGCCCGTCTGCGCGAAACGGGCGTTGACGAACGTGCGGCGGGCGCCGGCGACGTACGGCGTCATGCCGTCGAAGACGCGCCGCCCCTGCGGATCCTCGTTGAAGCCCTGGTAGACGAAGTCCCTGGCCATCCGGCCGCTCTGCGAGGAACCGACGGCCACCACGTGGTCGAGCACCGGCGTGCCGTCCGCGAACAGCGGGTTCGGCGTGCCCCGATCGTCGGCGGCACGGTAGCGCGCGAACGACACGAAATCGCGCATGGCGGCAAAGCCCAGGCCGTGCACGATCGGATCCCGGGCCTCGTACACGAACTCGTAGATGGTCCCCGCGTCCGCTCCCGCGGGGGGCGTGACGGCGACCGTCGTGTCGTCGACGTAGCGCCACCGGTCGGCCGGAACGGTCCGGCGCGGATCGTCCTGGAGCTGGCGGTGCGTGAGCGTCGCGGCGGCCTCGTCCAGCGTCGCCGCCGGATACGTCAACCGCCCGAACGCGGCGCTGTCCGGGTCCTGCCACTCCTCCATGGAGGTGCCGGTAATCGTCCGGCCGTCGTCCGTGGCGAGCGGCAGGGACGCCAGCACCGGACGCGGGTCGCCGGCCCCCGGCGCGCCGTGCAACCAGCCGCTCGATACGTACGTGTAGCCCCGGTTCATGAGGAATGCGCTGCCGGCGTTCCCGGCCGCGTAACCCCGCCCCGCCTCGTGGAAGTAGCCGAAGACGATGTTGCGGCCGCGGTTGTTGATCTCGTACACCAGGACGTCGTTGCCCCTGGTGATGTCGACCGGCTTGAGAATGTCGACCTCGAAGGTGTATTCGACCAGCCCGTCCGCATTGCGCGGGGCCTTGTCGAGATCCACGATCCCGGCGTTCAGCCGGGCGCCCGGATCGGCGATGGCCGTGGCCGTCCCGCGCAGAATCTCGTACGCGCCCGCGGCGCCGAACGACCGGCCGCCGAACGCCGGCCCGCGGCTGGTTATGTCGAGCCGGGTGACGCGCGAGTGCGCGAGGGCCGGCGACGCGGATTCCGTCTGCGCACCGGCGCCCTGACACCCGCTCAGCCCGATCCCGAGCACGACCGTCAACAACTGGCGTTGGAGCTGCATCGCTAGTTTCCTCCGAGATCCGGTCGATGCGCCCGGAGGAAGGACCGTATCTGGCGCACCGCCAGCGGAATCCGTTCCACGGGCTGCTTCCACGGGAACATGCTCACCTCGGACCGCGGCGCGAGCATCGCCGCCTCCATGGCGACGTCGTACGGATGCGCCGGGATATCGTCCGGCAGGATGAGGATGGGCGTCTGCAGCTCACGGACGAAGTCCCGCGTCACCGTGAAGACGAAGTCCGCATTGCTGAGGTACATCGTGGTCAGGAACCTGTCGACCATGTCCATCGTGATCTCGGGCCGGCGCTCGACCAGATCCGGGCCCCAACCCCGCATGTTGTTGTCGTAGAACAGCGTGGGATGCTCCGCGCTCCACGCGCTGGGCTGCGTCAGCACGGCGGCGACGACGCGATCGGGGGCCCGCCGCAGCAGGTTCCAGATGAAGGGGCCGCCGATGCAGAAGCCGAGCACCATGAACTTGTCGATGCCCAGGTGATCCATCACCCCGAGATGGTCGTCGGTATGCGCATCCCAGGGCCGATCGATCTCGAGCGGACCGGAGGATTGGCCGCGGTTGGAGTTGCGCAGGTCCGCTGCGATGACGCGGTGCTCTTCCTTGAACTCCTCCAGCGGGTCGAAGGGATGCGTGGCAAGACCGCCGATCGACGAATTCAGTCCCCCGCCGGCGATGACGAGCAGCGGGAAGCCGGAGCCGGCCTCCTCGTAGCGGATGCGAACGGGACCGTTCTCGTAGAAGGACAGGGCCCCTCCGTCCTGGCCGGCCTGCCCTGCAAACGCCCGCGTGGCGGCCAGAACCGTCGCCGCGGCGCCCGTCTTGAGTATCGTGCGTCTGGTCGAATCCACCATTGTGTCCCCCTTGCCGCCTTTCCCTCCTGTTCACGACGTGCCGCTCCCACCGTCCGCCTTGCGGCGACTCTATCCTATCAACCTGCGGGCCATGGCGCGCTTGCCGCCGACCGCGGAGACCTCGGCAGCAGTACGCATGGAACGCGATCTGCTTGAGAATGCCATGGAGAAACGCGATACTGCCCCCGAGGTAGACACCATGGCGACACAACCAGCAGGTCGAACGCGAAGGTGGATCGAGAAGGGCGAACAGATCCTCGGCCACGTCGTGGCTGTGGCTGTCGGGTTCGTCTTGATGGTCGTCGGCCTCGGGCTGGGGGTAACGATGGTCATGCTGCCCGTGGGGCTGGTCGTCGGCCTGGTCGGGGTCGGCTTGTTCGTGTGGGGCCTGGTCGGCCACCTGGGCAAGGACCAGTGAGATGCGACCGCCCATTGCCGCCGGCGACCGCGACGACCAGACGGTCTGACTGCCCTCGGCGAACCTGCTCGTCCGCGGCCGACCCGTCGTCGGCGAGAAATGGCGGGCATTGGCGTATACTGCCGGCTGCGGCAGCCAATCTTGCGGACGACCTCGGGCTGCGAAGGAGAGACCCATGGGTGCGAAACGACCTGATCGACGGGAATTCCTGCGCGGCGGCGCCGCGTTGGCCGGCGGCCTGACCGTGGGAGCGGTGGAGCCGGCGCTCGCCCAGGCACCGGAACCACAGAGGTTCATCCGGGGCGACGCGGACATGAACATGATCGCCTACGGTGAGCGCTCCCGTTTCGTGACCTCGGTCCGCATACCGCACCCGCCGGGCGGCAGGCACTCGCCCGACGCGTTCGGGCTCGTGTTCCACGTGGCGGCGCCGCTCCAGGATTCGGTGGGCGTGATCACGCCGTCCTCGCTCCACTTCGTCGGGACCACCCGCGGCTCCCTCATGCCGGACATCGATCCCGCGGAGCATCGCCTGATGATCCACGGCATGGTGGAGCGGCCGCTGATCTTCACCATGGAGGAACTGATGCGGCTCCCGTCGGTGACCCGCCTGCACTTCATCGAGTGCGCCGGGAACCGTGCGAGAAGCACGCACAAGACCGTGCAGGAGACGCACGGGATGACCAGTTGCGCCGAGTGGACGGGCGTCCTCCTGTCCACGCTGCTCGAGGAAGCCGGCGTGAAGGACGGGGCCTCCTGGGTCGTCGCGGAGGGAACGGAGAACGTGAAGGGCGCGTCGAGCTTCCCGCTGGCGAAGGCCATGGACGACTGCATCGTCGCCTACGGCATGAACGGCGAGGCGGTGCGCCCGCAGAACGGATTCCCGCTGCGGCTGCTGATTCCCGGATTCGAGGGGATCTTCAACACGAAGTACCTCCGGCGCATCAAGGTGGTGGACCGGTACTACATGAACTACAACGACTACGGGCACCTGCGCCGCGACCCGGTGCGCGCCGCGCTGGGCTACCAGATCGGACCCAAGTCGGTCATCACGCGTCCTTCCGGGGGGCAGACGCTGCCCGGCCCCGGATTCTACGAAGTCTCCGGCCTCGCCTGGTCCGGCGGAGGCGCCATCAGCCGGGTGGAGGTGTCCACCGACGCCGGCCGGAGCTGGAACGAGGCCGAGATTCAGGGGACGGCGCACCGCATGGCGCACACCCGGTTCCGCCTCAACTGGAACTGGGACGGACAGGAGACCGCGCTCATGTCGCGCTGCACGGACGAGGTCGGCCAGGTGCAGCCGTCGCCGTCCCAGGTCGCCGAGCACTTCGAAGGGGCCCCGGATCCGACCTACAGCGTGCCGGGCCTCGACAACACGATCCAGCCGTGGCGGATCGCCGCCGACGGGAGCATTCACAATGGGCGTGTCTAGGAGCTTGCGCCGCAGAGCGCAGCGCAGCCGAGTTCCGGGGCGCAGGGTCATGGAGCGGGAGGATGTGCCGAGACGCCGAGCCAGCGAGGCGTTTCGGGGCGCTGGCCGGCTCCTGCCCTTGGCGATGGTGATGCTCCTGGGCGGCTCGGTGCTGGCACAGGGGCCCACCTACGGCGTGGGACGGACCCCCACCCCGGAGGAGATCCGTGCCTGGGACATCTCCGTCGGCCCCACGGGCGAGGAGCTCCCGCCGGGGAGCGGCACCGCCGCCGAAGGGGCGCGGATCTATCGCATACGTTGCGCGGGATGCCACGGCAGGAACCTGGAAGGCGGCCGGGAGCCCCGGCGCGCTCCCCGGCTGGTGAAGACCGAACCGGGGCGGGATGTCGACCCCTGGGACGCGGGGCGCATCCTGCCGTACCGTTCGCCGTACGCGACGACGGTCTGGGACTACATCAATCGCGGCATGCCGCTCTACCAGGAGGGGACGCTGACCGCCGACCAGGTGTACGCGCTGACGGCCTTCCTGCTGTACAGAAACGACGTCATCGCGGAGGACCTGGTGCTCGACGCCGAGAGTCTGCCGCAGGTCGAGATGCCCAATCGGGACGGATGGGCGCCGCTGCCGGACTGGAAGCCCCTGTCGCCGCGGCTTCCTGGCTACCCGTTCTAGTCGGAGCCACGTACCCCGAGTCTAGAGGAGAAACAGCATGAGCTTGTCTACCAACCGGCGCGGCCGGACGTCCATTCGGCTCCTGTCGCTGCTGTGCGTTCTCGCCGTACCCGCGGCCGCCATCGCCCAGGACAGTTCGGCGGGCGACGGGTCGCAGTGGGTCATGCCGAACGCCAACTACGCGGGCTGGAACTACAGCCCGCTGGATCAGATCAACGTCGACAACGTCGAGCAGCTCATCATGGCGTGGACGATGCAGCTCGGCGTCCACGATTCGTACGAGGCCTCGCCGCTCGTGATCGGCGACACGATGTACATCGTCACCCCGGAGCCGAACTACGTCTACGCGCTCGACCTCGCCCGGGACGGCTTCATCAAGTGGGAGTTCCGGCCCGAGATCGACGACCCGGAGCTGACACGGAGGAGCGCCTGCTGCGGCGCGCAGACCCGCGGCCTGGGCTATGCCGACGGCCGGATCTACTTCGTCACCCTCGACGGACAGGTGCACGCGCTCGACGCGGAGACCGGAGAGCAGATCTGGCAGGCCGAGAACGCGAACATCGGGATCGGGGAAACGGTCCCCGGCATGCCGCTGGTGGTCGGCGACAAGGTCATCGTCGGCGTGGCCGGCGGCGAGCGCGGCGTCCGCGGCCACGTCACCGCCTACAACGTCGACGACGGCCGGTTCCGGTGGCGGTACTACAGCATGGGGCCGAACAACGAGGTGGGCATCGGGTCCCGCTTCGCCCCCTTCTATCCGGACGACCGGGTCCCCAACCCGGCGCTCGACACATGGTCCGGCGACTCGTGGCGGCGCGGCGGCGGCGCCGTCTGGGGCTGGTTCACGTACGACGCGGAGCTGAATCTCTTCTACTACGGCACGAGCAACTGCGGCCCGTGGAATCCGGACTACCGCCGGGAGTGGGGCGTGGTCGAGCTGGACGAGGACGGGGGCCTGACCGGCTACCGGAACAACTACTGCGCCTCGATCCTGGCCCGCGACGTCGACAGCGGAGAGCTGATCTGGGCCTACAACATGACCCCCCAGGATCAGTGGGACCTGGACGAGCCCAACGTGAACCTGCTCCTCGACCTGGAGATCAACGGCGAGACGCGCAAGACGCTGGTCCGCCCGGCGCGCAACGGCTACTTCTACGTGTTCGATCGCGCGACGGGCGAGATGCTCCTCGAGCCCTGGATGTTCGTCTACAACGACATCTTCGACGGCATCAACATGGAAACCGGCCGTCCGCGCTACGACATGACGAAGATGATGTTCACCGACATCGAGGATCGACAGCGGTACGTGCCGGACGCCGAGAACGTCGCCATCGGCTGGTGTCCCGGCATCGCCGCCCGGAACTGGCAGAACGACGCGTACTCCCCGCGCACCGGACTCGTGTACACCCCGACCTCGAACTCCTGCGATCAGTTGAGGATGGTCGAGGGCGAGTACGTGCCCGGGAACGACTACACGCTCCGTGAACGCGGCGGACGCGCCCCGGACCCGCCCAACGCGGAGGTCGTCAACGAGCTGCAGGCCAACGATCCGGTGGCGGGCGAGACCGTCTGGCGGATTCAGTTCACGACCGCCAACAACGCGCCGGTCATGGCCACCGGCGGGGACCTGCTCTTCCAGGGCGGTCCGAACGAAGGCGTGGTGCGCGCGATCGATGCCCGGACCGGCGACATCGTCTGGTCGTTCCAGACCGGCACCGGCTTCCGGAACTCGCCGATCACCTACCTCGGGCCGGACGGCCGGCAGTACGTCGCCATCATCGGCAGCCAGCGCGCGGGGAGCGTGCAGGTCACCGGCGATACGGAGCCGGATGCGCCCGACCGCTTCCGGCGGGCCGGCAGCGCGCTCTACGTGTTCGCGCTCCCGCCGGCGCGCGACTGAGACCGGCGGCAGCCAGTGGCGAGACCCCGCGTTGCACCGAGTGCGGGGACTCTCGCCACGGGCTGCCGCGCCGCGGGTTCTCGCCAGAACGCCCGCGACGCCGCGCTCGCAAGCGGAATCGAGGGACGCCGTCGCGGAGGCGCCTCGCGGAGAGGCGCGGGAGGTGCCCACATGGTAGCCCGACAATCGTCGCCTGACGCTCCGATTGCCGTCCAACCGGGCCTGACCAGAAGGTCGGCGCCGTTGCCACGGCGCGGACTCCTGGGTCGACGCCGCTTCAACACGCTCCTCGCGGCGACGGCCGGGTGGGTGGCCGCGGGCCCGCTCGGCACGGCCGCCGCGCAGTCGCAGTCGCGCGGCGCCGTCCATGCCAGCCTGGGCGCCCGGCTCTACCGGATTCGCCGCGACGGCGATTCCCTGGTCCGGGAACCGCGCCCGCTGGTCCTTCCCGCGCAGGTGCAGGAGGGGTGGCAGCATCCGTCGGGCCCGTACTTCTACATCGCCAGCAGCGACCAGCGCACGTCGACCGCCCGCGTGCGGCATCACTACCTGAACGCGTTCCGGGTGGATTCGTCGGGCGACCTCCAGCCGCTGGGCGGGGCCGTGGAGCTGCCGCACCGGCCGATCTTCATCACCGTCGACCAGCGCGGCGAGTACGTGGTGTCGGCGTACAGCTTCCCGAGCTCCCTTTCGGTGCACCGGCTGCACGCTGACGGATCGATCGGCGACATGGTGGAGCAGCGCGCGAGCCTGGACGCGGGCTTCTATGCGCACGCCGTCTACGTCATGCCCTCGAACCGCGCGGTCCTGCTGCCGGCGCGCGGCAACGAGCCGGAGCCCGGCGTCCATACGGAGGATCCGGGGGGCCTTTACCTGTACGGCTTCGAGAACGGCCAGTTGACCAACAAGCAGACGGTGGCCCCCAATGGCGGACTGGCGTACCGCGTGCGGCACGCCGACTTCCATCCGTCGGGCCGTTGGGTCTACGTCGATATCGAGACGCAGAACCTGCTGCACACCTACGCCATCCGTGCGGACGACACGCTGTCGGAGGAACCCCTGTTCGTCAACACGACGCTGGCCGCGCCGGAGGCCTATCGCGGCGGGCAGACCACGTCGTCGATCCGCATGCATCCGACCAACGGCCGGACCCTGTACGTCGCGAACCGCGGCCGCGGTACGGAGACTTTCCGGGGCGAAACGGTGTCGAACGGCACCGAGAACACGATTTCGGTGTTCGACGTCGATCCCGATACCGGCGAGCCGACCCTGGTGCAGACGATCGACACCCGGAGCATCGCCGTCCGGACGATGGCGTTTGCGCCGGACGGCCGGTCGATGGTCGCCGCGAGCCCGGAGCCGGGACGAGTCCGTTCCCAGGGGCGTCTGGAGACCGTGCCGGCCATGCTGACGCTGTACGACATCGAAGCGGACGGCCGGCTGGCGTTCCGGTCCACCCTGCCGGTCGACACGCGGGGCGAGTCGATGTTCTGGTGCGGGGTCGTCCGCTATTGAGACAGCCCCGCACGAGCGCGTCCACGCCGGGCGCGACCGCTCCCTTCCCAATCCAGGATGTCGACGGTGCGGGCGTAGAGGCGTCGGGCGCGCTCGCGGTCGGCGCCGATGCAGACCATCCCGAGCTTGCCGTGCGGCTCCAGCGCCCCGATCAGGTGAAAGACGACGCCTTCCTGGCTCGGCGCGTGGAAATGCAGCTCCTGCTCCACCGCAATCCCGACGAGGTCGTCCGGGCTCAGACCGACGTAGCGCTGCTCGTGGAGGTTGTCGGTCGCCATGTAGTACCGCGCCTGGCCCGCGGGGGTCCGATACAGGCCGGTCTCCCTCTCGTACGTGCCGTCGGTGAGGAAGTCGAGCATCAGGAACGGGTGCGTGGTGCCGCCCTTGCGGAGGTTGATCTCGATCGCGTACGGCCGCCAGCGGCCGCCCTCGCGCACGACCACGAAGTCGACCCCGAAGCGTCCGAGCACCCCGCGCTCGCGGAGCACCTCGGCGACTCGCTCCCCGGCGTGCTGCAGCTCGGCGCGATAGCGGTCGTCCGCCGGGAACTCGCAGCCGACGAACACCTGGCCGGACCTCCCGCCGAGCACCTGCTCGTGCGTCGAGACCACCTCCACCACGTTCCGCGGATCGATCCGACACTGTACCGACGGGGACCGGACCTCGTCGCCGGTAACGAACGCCTCGACGATGCCGCCCATCTGCGCGAGCTTGTCCGCGTAGAGCTCCCAGGTCAGGTCCGCCGCCTCGAACAGCAGGCTGCGCGGCAGCCGGCGGGCGATGCGCGCCTCGGCATCGGCGTCGGCGTCGCGCGGCCGAAAGCGGAAGCCCGCGTTCCCCTCGCCCGAGAACCCGTCGTTCAGCTTGACGACGGCGGACTCGAGGGACGGTTGACGCCGCTTCAGCGCGGCCAGCGCGGCGGCGACGTCCTGCCGGTCCCTGAGCGCCTCGAACCCGTCCGGCGTGGTCACCCCCGCCGCCTTGAAGATCCGCCGCGACGAGCTCTTGGAGCCCAGGTCGGCAAGCCGCGGATCGCACCCGTAGAGGGGGATGCCGAGTCTCACCGACAACGTTCGCTCCAGCGACGTGACGTTGAAGCAGACCAGGTGCGCCAGCGCCGGGTCCCCTATCGCGGCCCGCAGCCGCCGCAGCACGGATCGATTGGCCAGAATCCTGGCCGTCAAGGGCGTCGGGGACGACTCGCCGCAGGCGACGAGCGTCAGGCGCTGCCGTGCGTGACTGTGCGGGACGCCGGCCAGCAGATGCAGGTAGTAGTCGATGATCGAGGCGTGTATCGGAACGCTGGTCGCGTAGACGACGCGCGTGTACGGCATTCGAAGCAGCAGCAACAGGCACAGCAGGCGTTCCTCGTAGTGCGCAACGCCCTGCACCTTGGCCATGATGTCGGCGTCGAGACTGAGGCTCGGCACGACGACGACCGTCCTCGGGGCGAGGCGATCGGCGAAGACGCGCCGGTAGAGCGGTCCAAGGCGCTGCTGCAGCTCGGCGAACCGGCCGCGCTCGTTCTCCGATCCCGGTTCCGGATGGCGCATCGTCGTGGGCGCCGCCCCTGTCGGCGCAGCAATTGTCGGATCGAACCCGAGACCGCGAACCTTACCATGCAGGCTCGGTGAGGGCGCCGCGGCGCGCATCGCCGCCCCGCCGGCAAAGGGGCTTCCAGGACCGGATGGTTGCACGGGTGCGCTCGGGCGGGTCGATCAGGTCAATCGGTCAGCGGTCGCCACAGGCACCGTGCTATAGTCGTCGCCCTCATCCTTGCCGGGCGCGGCGAGGCGCCCGGCTGAGAAGGCGCGACGCGGAGGGAGGCGATCATGCAGAGCAGACGGCTGCGTCATGCGGTTCTCATGGCACTGGTCGTGGCCGCGGCCGCCACCGTGGCGCCGGTCTGGCTGTCCGGTTCGGCGCCCGCCGCCGAGACGGCGACGGCGCAGGGTCCCGGCCTGCCTATCTTCGAGGTCGACGGGGCATGGCCCGCCGTGCCGGCGGAGATGCGGCTGGGCGCTCCGTCCAGCATCGCCATCGACGCGCAGGACAACGTGTGGGTCCTGCACCGCCCGCTGACGCTCCCGGCCGAGCAGGACGCGATGGCGGCCCCGCCAATCGTCGTCTTCGATACGGAAGGCAACTTCATCAGGGCCTGGGGCGGCCCCGGCGACGGCTACGAGTGGCCCCAGCGGGAGCACGGCCTCCACATCGATCACGAGGGCTTCGTCTGGCTGGGCGGCAACAACTGCCCCACCAACGGCGTGCCCCGGGTCGAGCCGGTCAACGACGATCAGTTGCTGAAGTTCACCCAGGACGGCGAATTCGTCCTGCAGATCGGCCGCAGCGACGGGAGCCGGGGCAACGCCGACATGATGAACCTCCATCGGCCGGCGGATCAGCAGGTCCATCCGCCGACCAACGAGCTGTTCGTGGCCGACGGCTACGGCAACCGCCGCGTGGCCGTGTTCGACGCCGGGACCGGCCGCTTCAAGCGACGGTGGGGGGCCTTCGGCGACACGCCGGTGGACGACGACCAATGTCAGGTGGTGAACCCGACCAGCTTCTCGGATCCGGGTCCTTCGTATTTCAACGTGCTCCACGCCCTCCGCGTGTCGAACGACGGCATGGTGTATGCCGCCGACCGCGAACACCGCCGCGTGCAGGTCTTCGCGCTGGGCGGCGCGTTCGTGGGTCAGGTGATCACGCCCGACGCGCCCTTCGCGCGCAATCTGGCCCTGTCCCACGACCCGGAGCAGCGGTTCCTCTACGTCGGCGGCGATGACGGCATCGTCGTGGTCGAGCGCGCCACGCTCGAGATCCTCGGCACCGTCCGCCCCGAGGGCATCCTGGGCGCCGGCCACCACATAGAAACCGATTCCCAAGGCAATCTCTACGTGGCGGCGACGGGCGCGGGCATGCAGAAGCTGACCTACCGGGGGATGCCCGACGCGCAGTGACCCACGCGGGCAGGGCGACATCCGAGGAGCCCGAGATGGATCGACGCCGGGTGGCCCCCGCACTCGGCATCCCGGGACCGCTGTATCGCGTACTCCGTTCGCCGTCGGATCCGTCACCCGAATCCATGCGCCGGTGACGTTCCAGGTCCGGCGACGTCGTGTCGGGCAGGCAGGACGCCCTCTCGCGGGTCCTCGGGGCCGCTACGCGAGGGCTTCCCCCGGGTCATGGCCGGGGAGATATGATGGAAACGTCCGCGGCCATCCGCGACCTGGCAGCCACCACGCAACCCACGGAGCCCGCCATGCACTTCGTACGCTCGCTCGCGACGACCGCCCTGATCATCCTCACCGCCGCCCTCCCGGCCGAGGCGCAGGTGGAGGCCGTGAACGACCCCATTCCCGACCCGATCCGGAAGGGCGACCTGGTCGTGGAAGCCACCGAGTTCGTTCGCGCTCCGCGAACCGAAGAGTCGGCCCTGGACGCCATCACGAATCCGGCCTACGCCCGCATCCAGTACCTGACGCCGGTCGGGGACGGCTCGGGACGCCTGGTCCTCAACGACCTGCGCGGGCTGCTGTACATCACCGACGAGAACGGGATGGAGCCGGTCACGTACCTGGACGTTCGCACCCTCGACGTCGGCTTCGACGACTCGATGTTCCCCAACGAGACCGGGCTGGTGGGGGTGGCGTTCCACCCGCAGTTCGCCGCGGCCGGCACGCCGGGGTTCGGCAAGTTCTACACGGCGTACAGCGCCCGGTCGGACAGCGGCCGCGCGGACTACCTCGACGACGACGCCGGGAGCCACGAGAGCGTGATCCGGGAATGGACGGCCGACGATCCGCGGGCCAACGTGTTCAGCGGCGCCTCGCGGGAGGTGTTCCGGATCGGCCAGTTCGCCCCCAACCACAACGTCGGCGTCATCGCGTTCAATCCGACGGCGGCCGCGGGAACGCCGGACTACGGGCTCCTCTACGCCACCCTCGGGGATGCCGGGGCGGCCAACGATCCCCGCGACTTCAGCCAGTCCCTCGGCGCGCCGCACGGCGCGATCATCCGCATCGATCCCCTCGCCGGCGACGGAAGCAGGGGGTACGGCATTCCGGCGGACAATCCCTTCGTGGGCGAGGCGGGTGTGGCTCCCGAGATCTGGGCCTACGGCCTGCGGCATGCGCAGCAGTTCTCGTGGGACACGGACGGCCGGATGTTCATGGGCGACATCGGCCAGAACTTCGTGGAAGAGGTCAACCTGGGCGTTCCCGGCGCCAACTACGGCTGGCGGCTCCGGGAGGGCACCTTCGCCACGGGCTACGCGGTCGGCGCCAGGCGCCCGGGACGCGTGTACCCGCGCCCGGCGCAGGACGACCAGGCCTTCGTGTATCCCGTGGCCCAGTACGACCACGGCGAGGGCAACGCCATCGGGGGCGGGTTCGTCTATCGCGGCGAGGCCATTCCCTCCCTGCAGGGCAAGTACGTCTTCACGGACTTCCCGCGCGGCCGCGTGCTGTACATCGATGCGGACACGCTCGTGCCCGGCCGGCTCGCCGAGATCCTGGAGCTGCGGCTGATCGTGGACGGGGAGGAGCGCGACCTGGTCGAGGTGGCCGGGTTCCCCAACACCTACGGCCGCGGCGATCGGGTGGACGCGCGCCTGGGCATCGACTCGGCCGGAGAGCTCTACCTGCTGACGAAGGGTGACGGCTGGGTGCGCAAGCTGGAGCCGGCGCGAGCGCGGTAGGCCCCGGGAGTCTGCGCCGCATGAACGGCACAGACTCCCGGGCAGGCTTGGTCGGTGGCCGGCCGCGCGTCAGCGGCCGTCGTCGGCCGGCAGCCGGGGAGAGCCGGCGGGAAGCTGCGCGCCCAGCGTGTTCTGCATCATCGCCAACTGCGTGTAGTTGCCGACGATCAGCACCACTTGGCGCAGCTCGTCGTCCGTGTAGCCAGCCGCAAGCACGTTCCACGTCGCATCGGAGATGAACCGGCTGCCGTGGAGCTCGTCCGCCGCCGCGAGCAGCGCGCGCTCGAAGTCGTCCCAGCCGGGCGCGTCCGGGCCGGCCGTCACCCGCGCGATCTCCTCCGCCGTCAGCCCCGCCTCCTTCCCGATCACGTCGTGCCGCCCCCAGATGTAGTCGCCCCGCGACAGCCAGGCGGTGCGCAGGATGAGCAGCTCGCGGTGGCGCTCCGGGATGGTGGCGTTGCGGACGAAGTAGCCCGTGTAGGCCCAGTACCTCTCGCACATGTCGGAGACGTCCGGACAGAGCTCCCGCATGGGAGCCTCCCCCGCATCGTCGGGCAGCCCGATGCGCGGAGCGTCGAGGTGTTCGAACGCCCCCACGCGGCTCACGCCCGATTCCTGCGCCGCGGCGCCGGCCGCGCCGAGCAGAAACGCCGCGCAAACGAGAATCACGCCGGCCGCAATGTAACCAGTCTTCCGCATCGGACATCCTCCCCGGTCAGCGTCGTCTGCGCCTGGACGATTCCTGCGCAGCGCCTCAGTCAAGAAAGCACCCCTCGGCGGTCTTCGTCAGACGGCGGCGAGCGCCCGCGCCATGTTCCCGAGCGCCCGCTCGACGAGCTGGCGCGACGTGCCGATGTTCATCCGCATGCGGCCGTCGCCGCCCAGTCCGTAGGAGGACCCCGGGTTCAGGTGGATGTGGGCGTTGTCCACCAGGAAGCGCTGGAACGCCTGTTCCGGCGTGGTCGGCCGCTCCGCCGCCTCGGCCGCCTGCTTCATCCGGGTCCTGTCCATCGCCTCGGCGACGTCCAGCCACGCCAGGAAGGTGCCCTCCGGCTTGACCGTCTTCACCCCCGGAACGTTCGAGCGGACGTACGACTCGACGAGCTCCTGCGTCCCGTCGATGTACTCCAGGAGCTGGTCGAGCCAGTCCTCGCACTCGTTGTAGGCCGCCTCGGCCGCGATGATGCCGAGCGTGTTCATCGCCTGGCGGTGCTGTCCGACCCCCGAGATCCGTGCGAGATAGTCGGGGTTGGTCGAGAACTGGTAGGCGCACTTCATCATCGACAGGTTGAACGACTTGCTCACCGACTTGAAGGTGACGCTGTTGCGGACGATGGCCTCGTCGTCGAGGGTGGCGAAGGGCGTGTAGGTGTGGCCCTTCGTGACGAAGTCGCAGTGGATCTCGTCGGCGAGCACGACGACGCGCCGGCGGTTGCAGATCTCGCCGAGAGTCATCAGGTCCGACCGCGACCACACGTTGCCGGTGGGGTTGTGCGGGTTGCACAGGATGAACGCGTGGGTGTCGTGGTCGATGCGGCGCTCCAGATCCTCGAAGTCCATCCGGTAGCGGCCGTTCACGAGCTTGAGAGGGCTCTCCTCGGCCACGCAGCCGACGACCCGGATGTCGGTGTAGAACCCGTTGTAGCCCGGCGTCTGCATGAGCACCTTGCTGCCCGGGGGGCAGAAGGCGCGCAGGGTGCTGATGACGCCGGCATGGACGCCGGGCGCGTGCTGGATGGTGTCGGGGTCGATCTCCAGCCCGTAGCGCCGGCGGTTCCAGTCGACGATCGACTCCTTGTAGGACGCCGGGATCGACAGGTAGCCGTAGTTCTCGTGTCCGATGCGGTCGCGCAGCGCGCGGGTGATGGCCGGCGCGATCCGGAAGTCCTGGTCGGCGGTTCCCATCCCGACCTCGATCTTGTCGCGGCCGTAGCGGGCGATCTGGGCGTCCCATTTCGACGAGTCGGTCCCGATGCGGTCGTAGATCGTGTCGAAGTCGTAGCGGTCGCCCTGCCGCCACCCCGTACCGCTAGCCTCCGCCGCCGCCAGGGGGACCGTCGTGCCGACGGCGCCCGCAACCGCGGTCATGCCGGTACTGCGCAGGAAGGCGCGCCGGTCGAGCCGACTGAGCTTGGACATGTGTGGACTCCTCTCGCATTTGCCTCGATGGTCGTCGTCGACCGCCGCTGACGCCCGCCGTCGCGTGCGGTGCCGCCGTGCCGCGGTGAAGGTGCACGTGGACTTTCCAGTGACAGCATAGACGCACCGGCCGCAGAGTCAACTCCCGACTCCGTCGAGCCGGCGCTCTGCAACCGCTGCTTCCCTCGCTCCGCCGCGTAGTGGACAACAACCCCGCTCCAGCATTCTACGCCGTTCTGCGGCGCAGACTGCCGTCCCGTGCTTCCCGGCTGGCGGATGCCGGCAACAGCACGTATCCTCGACAGGCAACCGCGATGCCCTGCAGGACGCGCCGGAATGACTGCTGAACGACCGGAGGAACCGGATGCCTACGCACGCTGATCGTCCACGACACGGACTCCCGACCGTGATCATCGGTCTCGCAGCCGGCGCCCTTGCGCACGCGGCACTGCAGGCGCAGAACGAGCCGGCGTTCGTGCCGGTCACCGACGCGATGCTGCAGGCGCCGGCGCCCGGCGACTGGCCGATGTGGCGCCGCACCCTCGACGGCTGGGGCTACAGCCCGCTGGACCAGATCGACCGCGGCAACGTCGGCGACCTGCGCCTGGTCTGGTCCCGCGCCCTGCGCGCCGGCGGGCGCCAGCAGGGGACGCCGCTGGTCTACGACGGCGTCCTCTACATGCCGAACCCGAGCGACGTCATCCAGGCCATCGACGCGGCGACCGGGGACCTGATCTGGGAGTACCAGCGCCCGCTGCCCGACGACGCCTGCGAGCGCATCATGCCCGGCGTCTGCACCACGAACCGCAACCTGGCCATCTACGACGAGCTGATCATCGACACCAGCGTCGACGAGTTCGTGTTCGCCCTCGATGCGCGGACCGGCGAGCTGGTCTGGGAAACCCCGGTTCTCGACTACCGGACGCATCCGGCGAACCAGAGCACGGGGCCGATCATCGCCAACGGCAAGGTGATCTCCGGCCGGAGCTGCATGCCCTCGGCGGGACCGGACGCCTGCGTGATCACGGCACACGACCCGCACACCGGCGAGGAGCTGTGGCGGCGGCGCACGATCCCGCGGCCGGGCGAGCCGGGCGACGAGACGTGGGGCGGCCTGCCCGACGAACAGCGCCGGCACGTCGGCACGTGGATGGCGCCGAGCTACGACCCCGAGCTGAACCTCCTCTACATCGGCACGTCGGTAACCTCGCCGGCCCCGAAGTTCATGGTGGGCGGCGCCGGCAACCGGCACCTGTACCACAACTCGACGCTCGCCCTCGACGCCGACACCGGCGAGATCGTCTGGTACTACCAGCACCTGAACGACCACTGGGACCTCGACCATCCCTTCGAGCGCCTGCTCGTCGACACGGTGGTCCGCCCGGACCCGGCCGCGGTGAGCTGGATCAACCCGCGCCTGCGGCCGGGCGACGAGCGCGGGGTGATGACCGGCATCCCCGGCAAGACCGGCGTCGTGTACACCCTCGACCGCGCCACCGGCGAGTTCCTGTGGGCGACCCCCACCGTGGCGCAGAACGTCATCAGCAGCATCGACGGCGCGACCGGGGCCGTCTCCGAGAACCCGGAGCTGATCTTCGGCGGCTTCGGACAGGAGGTACTGACCTGCCCCACCGCGATGGGCGGCAAGGACTGGGAGGCCGGGGCCTACAGCCCGCGCACGAACATGATGTACATGCCGCTGCGCAACGCCTGCGCGCGGATGGCGGCGCTCGACGACGGCGGCCGGTCGCTCTACAGCCTCAGCATGCGCAACGAACTCGCGCCCGGCACCGACCAGCTCGGCGCCGTGTGGGCCATCTCCGCCGAGACCGGCGTGACGGCGTGGACGTACGAGCAGCGGGCCGCGACGATGTCGCTGGCGGCCACGGCCGGGGGCCTCGTCTTCGTGGGCGACGTCAACGGCCGCTTCCGCGCCCTCGACGACGAGACCGGAGCGGTGCTTTGGGAGGTCAACCTCGGCTCGCCGGTCAGCGGATTCCCCGTGACCTACGCGGTCGACGGCCGGCAGTACGTCGTGGCGGGCACCGGAACGGGCGGCAACGCCTCCCGCTGGAGCGCGATGACCCCGGAGCTGCGTCCGAGCAGCGGCAACAACATCTTCGTCTTCGCGCTACCGGAGTGACGACAGGTCCGCTTGCCGATATTGATCCGATCTCATGTCTGGAGGGCCGCCATGACCAGCGTCAAGGAACAGATCCGGAAGCTCGCCGAGACGCTGCCTGAGAACGCCACATGGGATCAGGCCATGTACGAGCTGTATGTCCGCCGGCAGATCGCCGAAGGCGAGAGAGCCGTTGCCGAAGGCCGCGTCGTCTCGCACGAGGAGGTCAAGAAGCGCTTCTCTCGGGCATGAGGATCAACTGGTCCGAACCGGCCCTGGCCGACCTCGAAGCCATCTACGACTTCATTGCGCGCGACTCCTCTCACTACGCAGCCGGTTCCTGCGGCGGCTCCTCGAAGCCATCCCGCCGGAGAGCGGCGAGCGGTCGACTCGTCGACGTGATCCTGGTCGGCGAGCTCCCCCTGCTTTGCATCCCACGTTCCGAATCGGGTTTCTGCGGCTGCTAGCATGCTAGCACCGCTGGCGGACGGACGGGCCAAAGCGCGGTCGATGGACGTTCTTGCCTCTTGCGCTGGCGCGAGCAACGAGAAGCGAGCTACGATCCAAGGTCCTGATCGTTGATGCCAAGTGGTTGCAGTGGTAGGCGGTTTCTGGGAAGGTGAAGGAGTGGCTACCAAGACGGTCCCGTATAGCGCGCGCGGCGCCGGCGAGTTGCCGAACGACAAGCCGGTCGTGTATCGGATCAAGACCAAGGGGAACCAGACCAACTACGTGGGCGTCGCCCAGCGGGGTCGCGTGCAGGAGCGAATTCGTGAGCACATCGGCAATGCGCGGATCCCTGGAGCGAAGGTCCATATAGAGCAGAAGCCGAGCATCCGTGAGGCGAGGGCCACGGAGAAACGCGTCATTGCACGGTCGAAGCCGCGCTATAACAGGCAAGGTTAGCCAGCGTCGTCACGTGGAGGCCTCGCTACCGCCAGTTGTCCTCCATCGTCCGTAGCATGAACTGGTCGAACAGGGGAACGCTGAAGGCCGTCTCCCCGTGTCGGGGGCTCCAGACCATGCCCTTTGAGATCAACTGACCTCTCGTGCCGACAACTCGTCCTCTTAGACGTACTGCAACTCGTCCACGAACAGGCACAGGGCCGTATCTGCTGCCCGCGCGGTCGTCCCGACTTCCAACATCAATGCCGTGAGATCCTGATCAAGGCTGCCATTGTCCGCTAACCCTGCTTCGGGTTCAACGTCGAGGCGGACTTCGAGATCCCCGTAGTTCACTCTCAACGCACCCACGAAGCCGGCCAACGCCTGGAGCCCTCTGCGGGCCGCGTGCCCCGCCCGCTCGGTTGTTGTCGACATGGCCAGGAGCGCCTGCCGAAGGGCGGGTGCGAGAACGGCGGGTAGAGACCGATCCTCGAGTGATTCGACGGAAACGGTTCGGAGTCCGTCTTCTTCCGCCCGCTGGCGCGTGCGCTCGAGCAGCACGGTCTTGCCGACGCCGCGCAAGCCGACCATCAGGACGCTCCTGGTCGGGCGTCCCAGGCGGGCTCGCTCCAAAGCCACGCGCGCAGCTCTCAACAGGTCGTCCCGGCCCGCGAGTTCGGGCGGAGGGGTACCCGCGCCGGGAGCATAGGGATTACGAAGAGGATCCACGAGAGACAGCTTACGTCAGCGGTACGCCTTGAAACCACCGTGGCAGCAGATCGAAGATTGCGCTCCGCCACCAGCCCGAACTACCCTGCCCAATGAACAAGACACCGCGCGAGGATGCCGTCGTTACGCAGCGTCGAATTCGCATTGGAGGACGGGCCGGCGAAGGATGAGACCTGCCCGAACTGCAGGTCCGAACACGTCGAGAGCTACTGCGCCGCGTGCGGGCAGCGCGCCGGCAGCTTGGCCGTGCCGCTGATGGAGGACCCGGAGCGGGTCCTGACGCTCTTCGTGCAGCGGCTTCCCTGAACGGCGTGTTCTGCCTTCTCATCATCGCGAGCCTCGCCGCGCAGGCGAGTCGCACGGCCCTCATGCGTCGACATCCGGCCCCACTCACGGGGCCGCTCAACCGCTTCGGTTCCTCTCGCCGCACGCGAATCCTCACCGGGACGACGTCCGCCCGAACAACCATCGGAGCATGTGCGTAAGAGAAGACCAGGAAGGAACCGACCATGAGCCTCACGCTGACCATAGAACACCTGTCGAAGACCTACCCCAACGGCGTGCGGGCGCTGAACGACGTGTCGCTGGAGATCCCGACCGGCATGTTCGGGCTCCTCGGGCCGAACGGCGCCGGCAAGAGCACGCTGATGCGGACGCTCGCGACGTTGCAGGAGCCCGACAGCGGCAGCGTGATGCTCGGCGACCTGGACGTGCTGCGCGACAAGGATCGGGTGCGCCGGCTGCTCGGCTATCTGCCGCAGGAGTTCGGCGTCTACCCGCGGCTGTCGGCGCAGGCGATGCTGAGCCACCTGGCCGCGCTCAAGGGGATTCCCCCGGGCGAGCTGAAGGAAACCGTCGAGGCGCTGCTGCGGCAGACCAATCTGTGGGACGACCGCAAGAAGCGCCTCGACACGTTCTCGGGCGGCATGAAGCAGCGCTTCGGCATCGCGCAGGCGCTGCTCGGCGATCCGAAGCTGATCATCGTCGACGAGCCGACCGCCGGCCTGGATCCGACCGAGCGGCTCCGCTTCCACAACCTGCTGTCGCAGATCGGCGAGAACATCGTGGTGATCCTGTCGACCCACATCGTCGAGGACGTCAGCGACCTCTGCAGCCGGATGGCGATCATCTCGAAGGGCGAGGTATTGCTGACCGGCGACCCGGCCGGCGCCATCGAGGAGCTGGAAGGACGCATCTGGAGCCGGGTGGTCGGACGCGAGGAGCTCGCCGGCTACGAGCGCGACCACCACGTCATCTCGACGCGCCTGTCCGCCGGACGGACGGTGATTCACGTGTATGCGGACGAGCGTCCCGCCGACGGGTTCGAGCGCGTCCGCACCGAGCTGACGGACGTGTACTTCTCGACGTTGAAGCGCGCCGCCGCCTGAGCCCGAGGCGCCGCCTGGATGTGCCCACGAGGACCCATCATGCTCGCCGAAATCCTCCGCTTCGAGCTGCGCTGCCAGTTGCGTCAGCCGGTCTTCCTGCTGGCCGGGGCGCTCTTCTTCCTGATGGCGTTCCTCGCCGTCACAACCGATGCCGTCGTCGTCGGAGGCTCGATCGGCAACGTCGACCGCAACGCGCCGTTCGTCATCCTGCGACTGCTGCTCATGATGAGCATCGTAGGGGTCTTCGCCACCACGGCGTTCGTGGCCAATTCCGTGCTCCGCGACCAGGAGACGGGTACGCAGGAGCTGTTCTTCTCGACGCCGATCCGCAAGCGCGACTACCTGATCGGCCGGTTCGCCGGGGCGTTGCTCATCGCGCTCGCCGTGTTCGTGCCGGTCGTTCTCGGCGTGCTCCTCGGCAGCCTGATGCCATGGCTGGAGCCGGAACGGGTCGGGCCGTTCCGGGCCGGCCCCTATCTCCAGGCGCTGGCGCTCTTCGTCGTTCCGAACCTGCTGTTCATGGGCAGCATCCAGTTCGCGCTGGCCACCCTCACGCGCAGCCTGGTGGCGACCTACGCAGGCGTGATCGGCACGTTCGTCGCGTACGGCGTGGCAGGCAGCCTGCTGTCGGACATCGAGAACGAGCGCCTCGCCGCGATGCTCGACCCGTTCGGCAGCGGCGCTCTCGATATCGCTACCCGCTACTGGACCGTCGCGGAACGCAACACGATGCTGCTCCCGCTCGAGGGCGATCTCGTCGCCAATCGCCTCGTCGTGCTGGCCCTTGCCGCCCTGGCGTTCGCGTTCAGCTACGCCCGGTTCTCGCTCGCCGTCAGCGAGCGCCGGGGCGGCCGGCGCTGGCCGTGGCGGCGCGACCGGAGACCGGCAAACGCCGACGAGAGCCAGGCATCCGATGCAGCCGAGACCGAGGGGTTGGTCCTGCCGACGCTCTCCGCCGTCCGCCCCCATCCCGTGCCAGGCATCTCCGGCCCCCGCCAGTTCCTGCGCCAGACGCGCATGGAGGTCGCCGGCGTGGTGCGGAGCACGGGGTTCCTCGTCATCCTGGCCTTCGGCGTGCTGAACATGATCGGCAATTCCTTCACGGTCGACAGCATCTTCGGCACCGCCGTCCATCCCGTGACCCACCTGATGATCAACATCGTGGCGGGCGCGTTCATCCTCGTCGTCCTCATCGTCGTCACCTTCTACAGCGGGGAGCTGGTCTGGCGAGAACGAACGGCGCGGGTCCACGAGGTGATCGATGCGCTTCCCGTTCCCGACTGGGTGCTGTGGGGCGCGAAGGTCGCGACCCTCGCAATCGTCGTCGGGCTGATGCTGGCCACCGCGATCCTCACCGGCATGGGCATCCAGGCCGCCCGCGGCTACTACGCCTTCGAGATCGGACTCTACCTGCGGGGGATGCTCCTGCTGGCCGGCATTCCCTTCGCGTTCGCGGCCGTACTCGCGGTGTTTCTGCAGGTGGTGACCAACAACCGCCACCTCGGGTTTCTGCTGATGATCCTGTACTTCATCGGCGGGCCGGTACTGTCGGCCTGGAACTTCGATCACAACCTGTATCAGTACGGCAGCGCGCCCGCGGCCCCCTACTCGGACATGAACGGCTTCGGCCACTTCGTCGAGCCGCGGGTCTGGTTCTCCCTCTACTGGGCGTTCGCGGCCGGCATGCTGGCCGTGGTCATCCACCTGCTGTGGGTGCGCGGCGTGGCCGGCAGCCCGCGGGATCGGCTGCGGCTGGCGCGGCAACGTTTCACGCGCCCGGTGGGCGCCGCGCTGGCGACGCTGGCGGTCGGCTTCGTCGCCACGGGCAGCTACATCTTCTACAACACCAACGTGCTCAACGAGTACGTCCCGGGCGACGTGCGGGAGGAGCGGCAAGCGCGCTACGAGCAAGAGTACAAGCAGTACGAAGACGTCCCCCAGCCGAAGATCACCGCCCTCTACGCCGACGTGGACATCTTTCCCGAACGCCGGGCGGTAGACATCCGCGGCCGGTACAGCCTGCGCAACAAGACCGGCTTCCCGGTGGACGAGCTGCACCTGAGCGTCAACCCGCAAGTGACGGTGCGATCGCTGGACGCGCCGGGACTCCGGCTGCGGCTCGACGACGATACGCTCGGCTACCGGATCTACGACCTCGACGCGCCGTTGGCGCCGGGCGACTCGATGGAGCTCTCGTTCGAGGTCGCGATCGAGAATCCCGGGTTCGTGAACCACGGTTCGAACACCAGCGTCGTGCGCAACGGGACGTTCTTCCACAACGTCACCTACTTCCCGCGGATCGGGTACTCGCGACGGGCGGAGCTGAACGATCCCAACGACCGGCGCCGGCTGGGGCTCGTCCCGATTCAGCGCATGCGGTCGATCGACGATGCGGCGGCCCGAGAGAACCACTACATCACGTCGGAATCGGACTGGATCGACTTCGAAACCGTCGTCTCCACCAGCCCCGGCCAGATCGCGCTGGCGCCCGGCTACCTGCAGCGCGAATGGACGGAGGACGGCCGCCGTTACTTCCACTACAAGATGGATGCGCCGATTCTGGGCCTGGTCGCCTGGCTCTCGGCCGACTGGGAAGTGGCGCGGGACCGCTGGAACGACGTCGCCATCGAGATCTATCACCACCGTACGCACGGCTACAACGTCGACCGCATGATCGACGCGGTGAAGAAGTCGCTCGACTACCTGACCAGCGAGTTCGCCCCCTACCAGCACCGCCAGGTACGCATCGTGGAGTTCCCGCGCTACGCGGGCTTCGCGCAGTCGCTGCCGAACACCATCCCCTACTCGGAGTCGATCGGCTTCATCGCCCGGCTCGACGAGGACGACGACGAGGCGATCGACTACGTCTTCTACGTCACCGCTCACGAGGTGGCGCACCAATGGTGGGCGCACCAGGTGGTCAGCGCGAACGTGCAGGGGGCCACCGTGATGTCGGAGACGATGTCGCAGTACGCCGCCCTGATGATCATGGAGCACGAGTACGGCCGCGAGCAGATGCGGCGCTTCCTCCAGTACGAGCTGGACATGTACCTGAGCGCGCGCGGCGGCGAGCTGATCGAGGAGCTGCCGCTGCTGCTGGTCGAGAACCAGGGCTACATTCACTACCGCAAGGGCAGCCTGGTCATGTACGCCCTGCGCGACCACGTCGGCGAGGAGGCGCTGAACGCCGCGCTGAAGCGCTACGTCGAGGCGGTGCGCTTCCAGGAGCCGCCCTACACCTGGTCGCGCGAGTTCCTGTCGTTCGTGCGCGAGGCGGTGCCGCCCGGGATGGAGTCGATCATCGAGGATCTCTTCGAGACCATCACGCTTTACGACAACCGCCTGGTAGCGGCGAGCCACGAGCCGGGTCCGGACGGCACGTACGTCGTCAACCTGGAGGTGGAGTCGCGGAAGTTCCGGGCCGACGGAGAGGGAGTCGAGACGGAAGTGCCGGTCGACGACTGGATCGATATCGCCGTGTTCGGCGAGCGGGAGCCGGGGTCGTCGCCGGACGGGAAGCTGCTCGCTCTGGACAAGCGGAAGATCGACGCAGCCGAGACGGTGTTCGAGATCGTCGTCGACGAGGAGCCGCGGCGCGCGGGCATCGACCCGTTCACCAAGCTCATCGACCGCAATCCGGACAACAACGTCTCGAGCGTCAGCGCCGGTGGCGGATCGTGAAGAGACCGGCTGGAGCCTGCCTGAACGGTTCGTTCTCCAGCGGGACGCTTTCGGTCATCCCGCCTCGCTCAGCGCGAGTTCCGGGAAGTACGTGGCATGGAAGCCGCGATCGCGGGTGAAGAAACCGGCGTTCCCCGTCCAGCGGCCCGAACACGCTACGATTGCGTAATGAGAGCTGCGCGATCCAGATTCCCGCTGACCGCTGGCGCGGCGCTCGCCGTGCTGCTCGTCTCCTGCGCCGATGCGCCGTCCGGCGAACCGCCGCTGCCGTCCGGACCGGAGGCGGTGGCCGGCTGGCGGATGGTCGACCTGAGCCACGCCTACGGCGGCGACACGCTCTACTGGCCGACGGACACGGACGGGTTCCGGCTCGACACGCTCGCCGAGGGCGAGACGCCCGGTGGGTACTTCTACGCCGCGAAGGCATTCGCGACCGCCGAGCACGGCGGCACGCATCTCGACGCGCCCTTCCATTTCGCGGTGGGCGGCGACGACGCGGCGTCGATCCCGCTGGACCGGCTCATCCTGCCGGGGATCGTGATCGACGTCAGCGAGGCTGCGTCCGCCGATCCCGACTACCTGGTGACAGTCGAGGACGTGACGGCGTGGGAGGAAGAGCACGGCCGGGTGCCCGCCGGATCGGCGGTGCTGATCCGGACCGGCTGGGCGGCCCACTGGCCCGATGCGCTCGCGTATCTCGGCGACGACACACCCGGCGAGACCGGCAACCTGCACTTCCCCGGGATCGGTGCGGCGGCAACGCGCCTGCTCGTCGAGGAGCGCCGCGCCGGGCTGCTCGGCATCGACACAGCCAGCATCGATCATGGCCAGTCCACAGACTTCATCGCCCACCAGATCGGGGCCGCAGCCGGCGTGCCGAACCTGGAGAACGTCGCGGACCTGTCCGGGTTGCCGCCGACCGGGTTCCTGCTGGCCGCGCTGCCAATGAAGATAGAGCGCGGCACCGGGGCGCCGGTGCGGATAGTCGCGCTGATCCCTCCGCATTGAGCACCGGCGCTACGCGCTGGCAGTTTCCTTGGCGACCCGGTCCGGCGAGCGCCCTTGCGCTTCCTCGGGCACCGTCGGCGGCTTCGCGAATGATTCGAGCGGACCTGTCCGTCGACAGGGACAGGGACAGGGCCTGGCCGGGCGTGGCAGCAATACCATACAGCCCGTGGCAGCGGTTGTCGCGGGGCGACATGCAATGTGCTACAATGTGCGTCGTTGTGACTGAATCCAAAGCGGCCGCGTCCAGGGTGGGCATTCGCGCACTGCGGCAGAACCTGAGCGTCTATCTGCGCCGCATCCACCACGGCGAGCGGTTCGAGGTCACCGACCGCGGCCGGCCCGTCGCCCTGCTCGTGCCTCTCGCGGGTAAAGAGTCTCCTCTGGAGAAGCTCATCGCGCAAGGACGAGCGACCGCGCCGAAGGGCGACCTGCTGGATCTGGAACCACCTGCGGGCGAGGCTTCGAACACCGTGAGCGAGGCGTTGATCGCCGATCGCGACGACCGACTCTGAGCGTGCAGTGGTCTATCTGGATTCCTCCGCTATCGTCAAGCTCGTCGTCCCCGAGATCGAGTCGCATGCGCTCCGGCGGTACCTGGCGGTCCGTTACGATCGCGTCGCCAGCGGACTCGTGCGCGTCGAAGTGTTCCGCGCGTTGAGCCGGGAACATGCAGGGGAACCGGCGTTGCACCGGGCGGAACAGGTCCTGGAGAGCATCGCCCTGGTGGCCATCGACGAACCGGTGCTGCGTGCCGCCGCACACCTGGAGCCGGAACGGCTGCGAAGCCTCGACGCGGTTCACCTCGCGACCGCTCTCTCGTTGGAGGGACTCGAAGCCGTGGTCACCTACGACCACCGGCTCCAGCATGCGACCGTGGCCGCGGGTCTCAACGCAACCGCCCCTGCGTGAAGCGCGCCCCTTTCGGTCACTTCACCGCAGAACCCCTTCGTCAACGGTCGTAGTGGCTCAGGGTGAGAACTGCGAACGTCCATCCACTGCTCTACTGGTGACGGGTGTCACCCGGCCAGATAGGGAATCGTCTGCGGCCCCTCGGGCAGGACGCACACGCGCGCGTCCGGGCCGGCGCGGTCGAGCTGCTCGCGCGTCGTCTCGGCGACGTCGTCGATCGGCGTCAGGTGCGCCGCGCGGACCTCGTCAGGTGCGAGGCCATCGGTCTTCAGGAACACCGCGGCGCGCTGCTGGATCTGCGCCTGGACCTGCACTTCCCACTGGTCGTGCCGGTTGTGGCCCGGCGCGCAGATCATCTCGAGCAGCGCCTCCGGCGTCTCGCGCGCCCGCAGGATGTCGCCGTACTCGCCGTGCGACGGCAGCCCGTCGGCGCACTCCGCGGCGCAGACGATGGCCCCGCCCCGTTTGACCACCTGCGCCGCCGCCGACATGCCCTTCACGCTCTGGTACAGGTTCTGGTCGAGCGGATAGCCGCTGTTGGTCGTCACCACGACGTCGAACGGGGCATCGAATGCCTGCATGGCGCTCTGCTTCACGCGGGCCGCCATCGTGCGGTGCACGGCGAAGATCTCCCCCGCCGCGATGCTGGTGATCTGCCGGTCGCGGTTGATCGCCACGTCGACGCTGAAGTGGACGCCGACGTGCGCCGCGATGCGGCGGATCGCTTCGTGGATCGGATTGCCCTCGGTGACGCCCCAGCGGGCGCTCGGGCTGCCGATCATCTCGGCGTCGTGCAGCCGCATGGTGGTCCTGAACCCGGCCAGCCCCGGCGCCACCAGCTTCGGCCCGCCGCTGAAGCCGGCGAAGAAGTGCGGCTCGACGAACCCGGTCGTGATGCGGAAGTCGGCGTCGACCCAGTGCCGGTTCAGCCACACCGGCACACGCGGCTCGACCTCCCCCAGGTGCACCAGGCCGTCCTCGTCGAACGCGCCGTGGTTGACGATGGGATAGCGGTCGACTATCGGCTCGCCGAGCATCTCGATCAGCTCGTCGCGATCGTTGGGACGGTGCGTGCCAGTGGCGATCAGAATGGTGATCCGCTCGTCGGGTACGTGTCGCAGCTCGCCGAGCAGCACCGGCAGCAGCGTGTCGCTGGGCATCGGCCGGGTGACGTCGCAGACCGAGACGGCGACCGTCTGGTCGGCCCGGACGAGCGACGCGAGCGGCGGCGTCCCCAGCGGCATCCGCAGGGCGTGGCGGATGGCCGCCTGCTCGTCCGGCAGGCCGCCGACGTAGGACGGCTCCAGCACCGTGGTGCGGTCGTCCGGGAACTCGACCGAAAGGCGCCCGCGGCCGTAGGCGAGATCGACGTTCATGGCAGAATCATATCGTGCCCGCTCGGCCGCCCGGCGGGGCGGGCACGGGCGCGTAGAGCGCGACGCCGATGACGACACGGAGCCGACAGGGGCCGTTTCGACCGGGCGCGGGCGGACTGCCGCCGTACCTGGCAGGACGAGCGTCCGAGCAGGCGCTCTGCCGGGCGTTGCTCGGCGATCTGCGGGACGGCCTGGCTCCGTCGCGCGATCTCGTGCTGCACGGGCCGCGCGGCAACGGCAAGACCGCCCTGCTCGTCTGGCTGCAGCAGGAAGCCGCCGCCTACGCCCGCGTCGACGTCCTGTCGCTCACGCCGGCCGGCATGCCCGACGAGACGAAGCTCGTCGAGCGTCTCCTGCCCGCATCCTGGTGGCGGCGTTTCGCGCCGGGGCAGGTTTCCGTGCAGGGGATCACGTGGCGTCCGGGCCGGCACGACCCGCCGCCGCTGGACGAAGCCCTGGCCGTCCGTGTACGGAAAGCGCCGCTGCTGCTGCTGATCGACGAGGCGCACACGCTCGACGTCGCCGTCGGCCGCGCGCTGCTGAACGCCGGCCAGCAGGTGGGTAGAAGGTCGCCGTTCCTGCTGGTGCTGGCCGGCACCCCGAGCCTGCGCGCCCACCTGAACGCCATGGACGCGACGTTCTGGAACCGCGCCGACCGGCGTCCCATCGGCCGTCTGGACGAGCCGGCGACCGCGGCGGCGGTGCGGAATCCGTTGCGAGGCGACGACATCGACATCGACGACGACGCCCTCGCACACATCGTGCGCGACAGCCACGGCTACCCGTACTTCGTGCAACTCTGGGGCCAGGCGGTCTGGCGCCGGGCGGCGGACGCCGCTCCGCCGGGCACGGCCGGAGAGAGGCGCATCACGCTGGCAGCGGCCACGGCCGCGCAGGCCGCCGTGGACCGGGAGAAGGACGACTACTATCTGGACCGCTACGAAGAGCTCGAGACGTTGCACCTGCTGCCCGTGGCGCGGGCCGTGGCGGAGGCCTTCGACTCGAGGCCCTTGCTGGACGACGCGCAACTCGAGACGGCGATTCGCCGGGGGCTGGACGCCGCGCCCGAGTCCGACCCCACGCGGGCGAAGGACCTGTTGCGCAACGTCGGGTACGTGTGGCGGCCGGAGGCGAAACCGGTCTGGGAATCGGGAATCCCGAGCCTGATGGACTACGTGCGGGAGTACGCCCCGGTCACACGGTCGGCGTAACCAGGAAGGCGAAACCGTTGCTCCCCCTCACACGCGGCGGTCACCCGCCGCCGCCCGCATCCGGCGACACCAGGGCACACTTGGACGCTGGCGAGGACTCTCTTGACGGCTGCGATTCGGCCCAGGCCCAGCGTTGCGGCTCACCCTGCCGCCTCACGCGACGAGGGTCCGCCTGACGCCGGCCGCCGCCTCGGCGGCGCGCCCGGCGATCTCCTCGTCGGTCAAGGTGCTGAGCGGATGGGTGATGACCACCGGTTCGAGGCGCCCGGCCCCGAGCGCCGTTCGCTGTACGTCGGCTTCGTGCAGGAATGCGTCGGTCACGATGACCGCCGTCGGGACGCCTCGCTCTTCCAGGCCGACCGCGTCGTGCAAACTGCACGACGTGCACGACCCTCAATCGCCTATCGCGGTGATCACCGCGTCGTTTTCGGCCGCAATCCGGTCGAGCAGGTCCGCCGCTCCCGGCCAGGAGAAGCTCTCCTTGTCGTAGAAGTTCACCTGAGCGAACGTCAGTCCAGCCTCCAGGCCGGCTACGACGCGGCGCAACAGCTTCGACGCGTTCCACTTGGTGTTGTCCAGCACGCCTAGCCGAACGCCGTCGAGCATCTCCAGGCGGGCCGCCAGCTCGCGCGGCTCCGCGGTCACCGTTCCGCGCGGGTCGTAGACGATGCGGCCGCCCGGCAGGCGTCGCTCACTACTGGTCATCGGTACCGCTCCATCTCGCGTTGCCGGCCGCCATGAGCGGACCGCCGGCAACCAGCTTCTTGCCGCGCGAATCCACCTTCATATTGAGGCCCTCCAGAGTACGCGCGCCGAGCAACTGCAAATCGCCCGTCTCGGCGAACACAACCTCGTCCGTCGTCAATTCCTCGCCGACCCGAATGACGGCGAATCCGATCGACCGCGTGATCTGCTGTCCATTGGCCAGCACGAACCGCCTGTTGCGCTTCTCGGGCTCGATGCCAATCCGCGCGAGGTGCTCGCGACTGATCCAGGTCAGCTCGCTGCCGGTGTCGACCATGACGCTGGGTACCTGCGCCGACCGGGTTCTATCCTGCTGGTTCTCGAGCAGACACGTTACGCCGAACAGTCCCATCACTCCCCGTTTCTCCAACGGTCCGGCTGCATTCCAGTCTACTCCGCGCCTGAAGGAGGCCGCTCGCAGTCACAGCGCGCACGTCCCGTCGACGCACTCCCCGCTCGCCGGGGGCCGCCCGTCGATCGCCCGCAGCACGGGCGAGGTCATGTGCCCCCACCCCGGCAGGAACGCCGAGAACCGGCCGGCGTCGCCGCCGGCTACGAACAGGTGGATGTCGTCCGCCGAAGGCACGATGGGAATCCGCGCCCCCGGCTCGCGCTTGTACCAGCGCGGCAGGTTGCGGTTGTAGATCTTCCCGTAGCGCCCGCCGAAGCTGATGTCGTCGAACGTGTTGGTCGTCGCCCACCAGAGGTAGCGCCGCACGTCCTGCCGCGTCCACCGCTTCGCGGCGATCGTCGCCGCGTGCTCCGGCCCGATGACGACGGCGCACGAGCCGCTGCTGACGGCGTTGTTGTGGGCGATGGTGCTCATCGCCGACGCGATGCTGTCGAGGATCCCCTCCGGATCGTTGGCCACGTGGTTGGTGACACTGTGCGGCCCCTCGGCGGCGATGCAGAAGACCGTGCTGTCCTCCGGCCGGTAGCCGTGCTCGACGTGGTACGGCGCCCAGGGGCTCGCCTCCTCGTTCTCGGCGATGCAGAACGTGTACTTGCCGGGATGTCCCAGCGTGCTCTTGTCGAGATCGCCCGGCCAGCCGCCGCCGACGTTCAGCAGCACGAGCCGAATGGCCCGGCCGATGGTGGCGTTGGCCCGGAACCCGGATCCGAACACGTTGGGGCCGGCGTTCAACCCGATCTCGTGCCGTATGGGACCGTTGACCACCAGCAGCGGCGCCGCCATGTGCGTGGTCGCCTGCACGCCGTGCAGATTGAAGGGGCCGCTGGTAAGCGCCAGGAGCGCGGCGCGCACCACCGGCGCGTACTCCGGCCGGCAGCCGGCGAGCACCAGGTTGATGGCGAGCACCTCGCGGGTGAGATTGCCCCAGCGGGGCGGGATGCGGGCTTCCAGACGATCCGGATCGCCGCCGAGCGCGTCGACCATCGCCGCCACCGACTCGGGCGTCGGCGGCACCACCGGCAGGCCGTCCGTCCACCCCTGCTCGAAGTAGTACTCGATCAGGTCCGCGGTCTTTCCGGTACCGGACTGCCCCCCGGAGATCGGCATCGTCGATGTTGTCATGTCAGCAGCTCGACCGCACGGTACGCCGTTACATCGCGCCGCCCCCCGAAGATCGGCATCGTCGATGTTGTCATGGGCTGCTCGGCGTGACCGGTCGAGGCAGGGCCGCCTTGACCACGGCGGAGGGCATGTTGGGACTCTCCGGATTGACGGTGATCTCCTGCCGTCGCGCGTTGATGACCAGATCCATGTCCTCCATCGGAATCGAACCCAGGAGCACGCCGTCGCCGAGGACGAACGCCCCGGTGAAACACGACCTGTTCCCGAACGTGACCTGGACGGGACCGACGTACGGAACCGCAACGTGCCGGCCCTCCGCGGTGGTCACCTCCCGCTTCTCCAGCTCGGACAGGTCCAACTGCACCGCGACGTGCTCGGGAATGCAGAGGGTGGTTGCGCCCGTATCGACCAGCGCCGTCACCTGCAGCGGGGCCAGCTCGTGGCGCCTCGGATTCGACAAGGTCAGCGCCGCGTGTATGAGACCCACGAATCGACCCTCCACCGTACACTCTCAGTCTAGGAGTCTGCGCCGTAGAGCGCAACGGAGTGAGTTCTGCGGCGCAAGCTCCTGGAGCGGTGGGGCTGGAGCCGAACACGGCGTTGCGACGGGTCTGGCGGCGCTAGCTAGTCGACCTCCCTGAATCCCTTGCCCTGCTCGGCGAGCCGCTTCAGCAGCGGCGCCGGCGCGAGCCACTCGCCGTGCTCGTCGTGGAGCCGGCTCATGGTGTCGTAGATGGTCCGCAGCCCCACCAGGTCGGCCCAGAACATCGGACCGCCGCGGTAGCGCGGGAAGCCGTAGCCATGCATCCAGATGACGTCGATGTCGCCGGCGCGCAGCGCGAGCCCCTCGTCCAGGATCTTCGCGCCCTCGTTGACGAGGGGATAAAGGCACCGCGGAATGATCTCGTCGTCGCTGATCGCGCGGCGCTCGATGCCGAGCTCGGCCGATACGTTAGCGATCAGCTCGTGGATGGCCGGATCCGGGATCGGGAGGCGGCTCCCCTCCTCGTAGCGGTACCATCCCGCGCCGGTCTTCTGCCCGTAGCGGCCCTGCTCGCAGATGCGGTCGGCGATCGGCGAGTAGCGCAGGTGCGCCGGCCGGTTCGGCGCCTGCGCCTTGCGCACCCGCCAGCTCACGTCCAGACCGGCGAGATCGGCCATCTGGTACGGCCCCATCGGCAGGCCGAAGTCGTAGATGACCCGATCGATCTGCTCCGGCAGCGCCCCTTCCTCCAGCAGGAAGTCCGCCTGCCGGCGGTAGGCGTAGAGCATGCGGTTGCCGACGAAGCCGTCGCAGACGCCGACGAGCACGCCCACCTTCCCGAGCTTCTTCGACAGCTTCATGACCGTGGCGATGGTCTCCGGCGACGTCCGGGCGCCGCGCACGTTCTCCATCAGCTTCATGACGTTGGCGGGGCTGAAGAAGTGCGTGCCGATGACCCGCTCCGGGCGCGACGTGGCCGCGGCGATGGCGTCGACGTCGAGGGTCGACGTGTTGGTCGCCAGGATCGCTTCCGGCTTGCAGACGAGGTCGAGGCGGGCGAAGACCTCCTTCTTGAGCGGCAGCTCCTCGAACACCGCCTCGATCACGACATCGGCCGCGCCCAGGTCGGCGTCGTCCAGGGTCGGGGTGATGCGCGCCAGCCGCGCGTCCATCTGCGCCTGCGACAGCCGCCCCTTCGAGACGGTCGCCGCGTAGTTCCTGCGGATGATCGCCATGCCGCGGTCGAGCGCCTCGGGCGACGATTCGAGAACCGTCACCGGCAGGCCCGCGTTGGCGATGCTCATCGCGATGCCGCCGCCCATCGTGCCGCAGCCGACGACGCCGGCCGACGCGATTGATCGCACCGGGGTGGCCTTCGGCACGTCGGGAATCTTCGCCACCTCGCGCTCGGCGAAGAAGGCGTGCCGCTGCGCCGCCGACTGGTCCGACTCGCGGAGCCGGTGGAACACGGCGCGCTCGTTCTTCAGCGCCTCGGCGTAGGGCATCGTCAGCGTCGTCTCCACGCAGTCGACGCAGGCGTACGGCGCGTCGAAGCCGCGGGCGCGCTTCGCCATCTTCTTCCGGAAGTCGTCGAAGATCTCCGGCCGGCCGAGCGCCGCCTCCAGGTGCTCCGTGAGCTTCGACGCCCGCCGCAGCGGCGCGCCGTCGGCCGCGAGTCGACGGGCCCGGGCAATCGCCGTTTCCACCAGGTCGCCCTCGACGCACTCGTCGACGAAGCCCAGCGCCAGCGCCTTCTCCACCGGATGGAGCTTGCCGCCGACGATCACGTCGAGCGCCTTCTCGATGCCGATGAGCCGCGGCATGCGCTGCGTGCCCCCCGCGCCGGGCAGGATGCCGAGCGTCACCTCCGGCAGCCCGAGCCGCGTGCCGGGCGCCGCGAGCCGCACGTGGCACGCCAGCGCCACCTCCATGCCGCCGCCGGCCGCCACGCCGTGGATGGCGGCGACCACCGGCTTCGGCGACGCCTCGATCTCGTCCAGGATCGCGGGCAGGTGCGCGGCTCCCGGCGGCGGCGGCGCGCTGAACTCCCGGATGTCGGCCCCGCCGCAGAACATCCGGTCCGCCCCGGCGATGACGATGGCCTTGACGGCTTCGTCTGCCAGCGCCTGGGCGACCCGCTCGCCCAGCGCGGCGCGCATGGCGAAGCTCAGGCCGTTTACGGGGGGATTGTCCAGTCGCAACAGCGCGACGTCGTCGTGGCGTTCGAACGTGACGGAACCGGGCATGCGTGACCTTTCTGCGTTCGGGGGCCGGGCGTGAGTTCCGGCGATGCCCGGTGGCAGGGCTCGTGCCCCGCTCTGCCGGGCGGCAGGCGCACCGACGGTCCAACGCGGGCAACGCGGAGCGCGCAGGGGACCGTTCGGGCGACGATCGGGAATCGATTATAGACGCCGCGGCTCCGACCACGCTTCCCGCACGCTACGGACGCGCGGGTCGAGCGGCGCGGGCGGCGGACTATACTGGAGGCATGTCCCCGCAGACGGCAGGCCAGCTCGATCCGGAATCGCTGGTCGCGCGGATCATCGCGGAACTCCAGGCCAATCCGGCCGCACAGCAACTGCTGCTGCGCGCGATGCTGACCAACGAGTTCCTGGGGATGCCGGTGCGTCTCGACGCCATCGAGCGCGACGTCGCCGAGATCAAGAGCCGCGTCACCACGCTGGAACACGATCTCGGCGAGATCAAGAGCCGCGTCACCACACTGGAACGGGACGTAGCGTCTCTCAAGGGAGACAGTCTGGAGGTCAGGATCCACCAGCGGATTCGTCCGTACCTCAGTCAGAAACCGAGGCTGCGCAGACCGCATACCGTGCACAGCGTCGTCGCCGACACGGACCGCGACCTGCAGAAAGCGGTGTACGACGCGGTCGATACGGATCGCATCACGGCGAATCAGGAGGCCCGCGTCTTCGCGACCGACCTCATCCTGCGGGCGCAGCGCGCGGAGGATCGGACCACCGTGTGGATCGCCGTCGAGGCGTCGAACACCCTCGACGAGCGCGACGTCGAACGGGCGCGCGAGTCGGCGGATGCCCTCCAGGCGGTTTTCGGCGAGCAATCGATTGCCGCCGTCATGGGGCATGACATCCCGGCCGAACCTCGGCGCGTCGCGGACGCCCGCGGCGTCGATGTGTTCCTCGTCGAGCCCAACCGCTGACGGTCGGAACGCCGGATGGTCGTCGACACGCCGGAATGGTCGCTTGCCGACCCGGAGGGGCGACGCCTCAGCCACCAGGCCGGCAACATCCATGGCCGGTTTGCGATGGGCCTGCGCGGGGCGCAACGGGCATCGACGCCGGCCTGGGCCAGGTGCGCGCGATTACAACCGCCCCCGGGCGACCGGTCGGTCGCCTGACAGCATGGCGTAGAAGCCGTCGCGGTCCCCCGAGGTGTCGGACGTCAACGACGACACCACCGGGATCACGAGCAGCGGCACGAAGGTCGTGACGTACGACGGGTCGATGCCCTCCCCGTCGACCGTGAAGCAGTAGACCAGCAGCCGGTGCAGAGCCGAGGCGCCCTCCGGCGCACTGAAGCCGGCCGCGAGGGCGAGCTTGATGAGCGCGAACCAGACCAGTCCCGCTCCGTAGCCGACCGCCATCCCCCAGTACGCGCCCCGCTCGGTGGTACGCGGCCAGTAGATGAGGTAGCCGACGGCGATCGCCGGCGGCACCACCATCGCGAAGCCGAACAGCAGCAGGTCGAGGATGGAAATGGTGGTCCGGGTGGCGACCACCCAGGCGGCCAGGGCCGCGACGATGGCGTAGACGACGGTGGTCGCCTGATAGGCCCGGAGCCTCTGCGCCGAGTCGTAGCGGCGCGTGAACGGCAGCCAGTCGCGGACGAACATGGTGGCGCTCGACAGCAGGATCGGCCCGCCGGAGGAGATGACGGCAGCAAGCACCGCGGCCAGCGCCACCCCGCCGACCACCGGACTGATCTCCGAGGCGAGCGTCGTCAGGTTGCGGTAGCCGCCGAGGCCGGTGTCGATCCCGTAGCGTGCCGTCGTGAGAATGGCGATGAGGCCGGCCAGCATCGGCATCACTGCAGCGATGATTCCGGCGGCGACGAAAGCCGGGGCGATGTGGCGTTCGTTCCGCGCCGCCGCGGCGTAGTTCGTGTAGACCGAGGCGGCCGGCGTGTGGATTGCCGCCGAGAAGATCATCGCGAACACCGGCAGCCACCCGGCGCCGGCGAATCCCCACCAAGCCGCCGTGTCGCGCGACGCCGCCGACAGGTGCCCGCCGATAGCCTCGGTCACCCCGCCCCAGCCGCCGAGTTGCTCGATGCCCAGCAGACCGACCGCCGCCAGCCCGGCGAGCACCACCGCGCAGTGGATCAGGTTGGTGATCGCCGTCCCCCAAAGCCCCCCGAGCGAGACGTAGGTGGCGAAGATGGCGGCCGACACCAGGACGCCGGAGAACATCGACAGCGGGGTCAGCGTGCTGACGATGACGCCGATGACGTAGGCCTCGATCAGGTTGACGATGACGTACTCGGTCTGCACGCAGAGGCTGGTCAGCCACTGGCAGCGGCGGTTCTCCCACCGCAGGGTGAAGATCTCGCCGACCGTCTGCAGCCGCAGCCGGCGGTAGTAGACGGCGAAGAAGAGCCCGACCAGAGCGAGCGCCAGGAACGTGCTGATGCCGTACCACCAGAGGTTCCAGACGCCGCCGCTGATGACGTCGCCGGCCACGCCGTAGGTGCCGGCGCCGCCGATGCGCGTGCCGGCGATGCCCACCGCGACCAGCACCGTCGACATCCCGCCCCCGGCCACCGCCCAGCCGGTGGACGTGGTGGTCCGCCGCGCCATCAGGCTGCCGATCGCGGTGGCGGTGATCAGATAGAGGACGATGACCCCGACCGCGATCGTGTCCATGGGGATCGATGAGTGAGGACCTGGAGTTGGACGGAGGCAAACCGCCCGGGGCGTGGGCGCGAACTCGCGGTGCCCCGCCCGGCCGCTACGCCGACGGCCGGCGACAACTGCCCGCCACGCCGCCGCCCGACCGCTCCCGCCGCGAACCAGCGGCAACTGCCCGCCACGCCGCCGCCCGACCGCTCCCGCCGCGAACCAGCGGCGACGACTTCCGGGAACCGGCAGCCCGACGGAAGCGTCAGTGCGTGATCGCCCCGACGATGGCGTCGTACGCCGCGCGCGCCTTGGCGCGCATCTCGTCGTCCGTGGCGTCCTGGATCGGATGCGGCACGTAGACCGCGCGGTCCGCCACGTCCGGCATGCCGAGCGCCACCGACTGCCGCTCGGCCGCCTCGACGAACTCGGTGGACGCCACCATCACCGTGGGGATGCCCCGCGCCTCGTAGTCGACCAGGTCGTGCACACTGCACGACGTGCAGGACCCTCAATCGGCGAGGGCCTGAATCACCGCCTTGCAGCGCTCGGCCACCTCCTCGCGCAGATCGGCCGGGGCCGGCCGCGTGAAAGTCGGCTTGCGCAGGCGGATGACGTCGAGGCCAGGTTGGCGGTCCCGCAGCAGCGCCTCGAGCTCGTCGCAGAAGACGTCGCCGCGCGGCTTCGAGATGTCCACGATGCCGACCGTGCCGGACAGGGCGCCGGCGCGCGCCGCGAGTTGCCGGCCGATCGGCTCGCGTTCGTCGGTCGGATCGAGGATGACGGAAGCGTCGTGCATGCGGCCTCCCGGCTGGGTGCGCTTCACTCTAGCACACCGGAACCCGGCAACCGTCCGTGGCCTCCACGGTCACGGCACGCGCGAAAGGGCTCAGGCGGCGTCCCGCTCGCCGCCGGCCTGGAACCTCTTCCAGCTTCGCCATCCGCTCGCGCACGCTGTTCGGATCCGGACGTGATACGGTGAATACGTGTACTCGCACAATGAGGAGCGACATGGCGACTTCGATCCGACTGAGTCCAGAGACCGAGCAGCGGCTCGACTTCCTGGCGGTGCAGACCGGCCGCACCAAGGCGTTCTACCTGCGGGAGATCATCGAGCGCGGGATCGAGGACATGGAGGACTATTACCTGGCCGCTGACGTGCTCGAGCGAGTTCGTCAGGGCCGTGAGAAGGTGCTCTCCGCCGCCGAGGCGAGAAACGACCTTATGGATCGACGTCAGGCATTCGTCGCCCGGGCCGCCCGATTGCGCGAAAGGACCGTGGATCGCGCCTGCACGCCCGCAGAAACGCTGGTCCGCGAGGATCGCCGGCGCCGCAGCGGAGTCGGCTGATGAAACTGGTCGTCGATGCCAGCGTCGCGGTCAAATGGCTGGTCGCGGAGCAGGATTCGGCCGCCGCCGTTCGCCTGATCGAGGACGGACACGAACTCCATGCACCGCGCCTGCTCGCCGCGGAGGTCACCAACGCGTTGTGGCGGAAGGTGCGCATCGGCGAACTCGAACGCCGCGACGCGAGCCCGCTGGCAGGAGCGGTACCCGACATGCCGTTGCATTGGACGGCAGACGAAGAGCTGTGCGCCGGCGCCGTGCGGCTGGCCATCGACCTGGACCGGCCCGTGTACGACTGCTTCCACCTCGCGCTCGCCCACCGGATCGGCGGAACGATGGTGACGGCGGACGCGCGACTCGTCCACGCCCTCGCGCCCACTGCTCACGGCGATGCCATGATGCTGCTCGGCAACGACGCGTGACTGGAATCCGACCGTGACCCCGTACGAGTTCATCGCCAAATGGCGCGCCTCCGCGCTGAAGGAGCGCTCCGCGGCGCAGGAGCACTTCATCGACCTCTGCCGGCTGCTGGACGAGCCGACGCCGGCCGAGGCCGATCCGTCCGGTGAGACGTACTGCTTCGAGCGGGGCGCGCGCAAGGACACCGGCGGCGACGGCTGGGCCGACGTCTGGAAGCGCCACCACTTCGCCTGGGAGTACAAGGGGCACCGGGCCGACCTCGACGCCGCGTTCGAGCAGCTCCGGCAGTACGCCCTGGCGCTGGAGAACCCGCCGCTGCTGATCGTCTCCGACATGCTGCGGTTCCGTGTTCGTACCAACTGGACCAACAGCGTCAGCGAGACCCACGAGTTCGACCTGGAAGACCTGGTCGGCGCGGCGGCGCGCAACAAGCTGAAGTGGGCGTTCTCGGATCCCGACCGGTTGCGGCCCGGCGAGACCCGCCAATCGCTCACCGAGCGCGCGGCGGCGTCCTTCGCCACGGTCGCGCAGGCGCTACGGGAGCGCGGCCACGACCCGCAGGCGGTCGCGCACTTCGTCAACCGTCTCGTTTTCTGCATGTTCGCCGACGACGTGGGGCTGCTGCCCGATCACATGTTCACGCGCATGCTGCGGCAAGCGCGGCGTACGCCGGAGCACTTCACCGAGCTGGCCGGCGCCCTCTTCCGGGTGATGGCGTCCGGCGGGCGGGTCGGCTTCGAGGCGGTCGCCTGGTTCAACGGCGGGCTGTTCGACGACGGCGCCGCGCTGCCGCTGGAGAAGACCGACATCGACACGGTGCTGGCGGCGTCGGACCTCGACTGGTCGGAGATCGACCCGTCGATCCTCGGAACCCTGTTCGAGCGCGGGCTCGATCCCGGCAAACGTGCGCAGCTCGGCGCGCACTACACCGACCGCGACAAGATCATGCTGCTCGTCGAGCCTGTCGTGATCCGCCCGCTGCTGGCCGATTGGGACACCGAGAAGGCGCAGATCGCCGCCGAGCTGGAACGTGCTGAGGCCGCCAAGTCAACGGCCGCCCGCACGAAGCGGCGCAAGCAGGCGGAGCGGCGCTACCGGGCGTTCCTCGACCGGCTGCGCGGGTTCACCGTGCTCGACCCCGCGTGCGGATCCGGCAACTTCCTCTACTTGGCGCTGCAAGGCCTCAAGGACCTGGAGCACCGGGTGCAGCTCGAAGCCGAGGCGCTGGGCTTTCAGCGCGCGTTCCCGGAAGTCGGTCCGGCCAACGTCAAGGGCATCGAGATCAACCCCTACGCGGCCGAACTGGCGCGCGTGTCGGTGTGGGTCGGCGAGATCCAGTGGATGCGGCGCAACGGCTTCGCGGAAGCGCGCGACCCGATCCTGAAGCCTCTGGACACCATCGAGTGCCGCGACGCGATCTTGGCACCGGAGACCATCGAGCCGGAATGGCCCGCGGCGGACCTGATCATCGGCAACCCGCCGTTTCTGGGCGGCAAGCTCCTGATCACGCACCTGGGCGAGGAATACGTCTCGCGGATGTTTACGACCTACGCCGGCCGCGTACCGGCGGAAGCCGACCTGGTCTGCTACTGGTTCGAGAAGGTGGGCCGGCAGATCGCGTCGGGCCGGACGATACGCGCGGGGCTGGTCGCAACCAATTCCATTCGGGGCGGCGCCAACCGGCGCGCGCTGCAAGCTGCCACCGCCAGGAGACGGATCTTCGAGGCATGGAGCGACGAGCCGTGGGTGGTCGACGGCGCTGCAGTGCGCGTGTCGCTGGTCTGTTTCTCGCGCGCCGACGACGAATCCGTGTCGGAAGCACGTCTCGACGGGACACCCGTCGACGAAATCTTCGCCGACCTGACGGCGCGGCGAGACGGGGCGGGCGTCGACCTCACGCTCGCACGGCGGCTGCCCGAGAACGCCGGCATCGCGTTCATGGGTGACACGAAGGGCGGTCCCTTCGATGTCCCGGGCGATCAGGCGCGCGAATGGCTCCGCCTGCCGGCCAACCCCAACGGCCGGACCAACGCCGACGTCCTGAAGCCGTGGATGAACGGCATGGACCTGACGCGCCGCCCGGCGGGCAAATGGATCGTCGACTTCGGGTGGGCCATGTCATCCGGAGACGCGGCGCTCTACGAAGAACCGTTCCGGTGGGCGAAAGAGCGAGCCTACCCGATGCGGCAGCGGAACCGGCGCGAGGCCTACCGCGAGTACTGGTGGCGGCACGTCGAGCCGCGGCAGGGCATGTGGCGATCCCTCGACGGTCTCTCGCGCTACGTTGCAACCCCGACCGTCGCCAAGCACCGGCTGTTCGTCTGGTGCGACGCGCGAATCTGCCCCGACCACCAACTGATCGTCATCGCCCGCGACGACGACACGACGTTCGGCATCCTGCACAGCCGCTTCCACGAGCTCTGGTCGCTCCGGCTCTGCACGTGGCTCGGTAAGGGCAACGATCCCCGCTACACGCCGAGCACCACCTTCGAGACCTTCCCGTTCCCGGCCGGACTGACTCCCGCCGTACCCGCTGCCAACTACGCCAGCGACCCGCGCGCCGTCGCCGTCGCCGACGCCGCCCGGCGGCTCGTGGCTCTCCGCGACCGCTGGCTTCACCCGCCCGAGTGGGTCGAGTGGCTGGACGAGCCGGTCCCCGACTACCCTAAACGTCCGGTAGCCCGCGATGAAGACGCCGCCAAGGCACTCAAGAAACGCACGCTGACGAACCTCTACAACGCCCGCCCGCAGTGGCTGGCGGACGCGCACGCTGCGCTGGACTCCGCCGTGGCCGCGGCGTACGGATGGCACAAGGACATCACGGACGAAGATGCCCTGCAGGAAATGCTCCAATTGAACCAGCAGGAGCAAGAGGGACCAACACGATGAAGAAGTTCTGGACACAAACTCTGATCGTCATCGGAACCACGGCAGCGGTGGGCGCCATAATCATGTACCAGAAGGCCCCACTGATAATCGGAATCCCGACGTCCAGCTTGGTCTGGATGCAACTGATACTGCTGGTAGTCGTCTTCGTCGTGATGCCCGTACTCTCAATGCACATGAGGAAAGAAATCGAGTCGGACGCAGAGAAAAAACGCGATGCCGGACGCCGGGCATTCAATCTACCACGGGGGTCAATACGCGCGATGCTCGCGCTGTTCAGCATCGGCTCGTTCGTAAACGTGCTCGCGTTGGGACCGGGCACAATCCCCGACGAGTACTTCGACAAGTAGTGACGGCATTCGGCACGCTGAGCGGCACAGTCCTGGGATTCTACTTCGGGGGACGTACAGCTAACCCACCCCCTTCACCATGACAGAATGGATAGTCACATCCCCCTCACCATCGATCGATTATCCGATACTCATGTCGCTAACGACGTCAGTTAGCAGGTTGGCGTACTGTCGCGCTTGTGTCGGGTCGCCATGATCGCCCCGCGGGGAAACGTGCCACGCACTCAAATATAGAGTTTGAATGGTAATGGCGCGCCGGAAACGGGTCCCGCCGTCAGTATCTCCCCGACCGCATCGGCGAACCCGAGCGTGACCGGTTGTCCGTCTCCGTAGATGCAAGCATTGTAGTTCAGCTTCGTAAGGGCAAGTACGTCGCTCAGTACGACTCGAATGTCGGCATGGCCGCGGCAGACATCGACCAGCAGGCCGCGAGGCACCTCGCGTCCAGGGTAGGTTCGCAGGCGCGGAATGAACCCGTTCGCCCAAAGGAACCCCGTCCGTTCATCGCGAACGTAAGCAAGCCCCCGCAGTACGGCATGCCTTCCGCCGCCAAAAATCCGGAGGTCCTCCGCGAGTCGAATGCGCACGCCCACGATTCGAGTACTGGGCGGTGCTCCGCTACGGAACCCTCGCCACTCCGCATCGTCGAATCGCGCCTTTCCGTGAACGAACAGTTCGTCCGGTGGGCCGCCTGCGCGAGAGGTATACTCATCTATGGCCGCACGGATGAGCCGCCGTGCCGCATCTTCGTCAAGGTGGTAGGTGTTCGTCGCGGCCGAGTACCATGGACCTCCAGTGCCCTTGAACACGAGCCCGTCCCCAGAGTCCAGGAACATCTGTGCCCCACAAGAAGACCAGCCTCCCCGAACACCAGAGTCGTCACGCTTGAAAACTATACCAAGGTAACAGACACCAGGCCGAATCTCTGCGAGCTTCCACGGACGAGCTCCGGACTTGTAGAATGCCGTGGTACAGAGATTCCAAGCAATTTCCGATGGAAACCCGACCTTTCGACGGGGGTACCCCATCTGATTCAAGAAGTCACCCGGCGCAATGGTGCTTTCCCGAATTATCTGCGTGGGTGTCTCCGCGTCAAGCAGAATTGCTTTTAGTTGATTATGAAAATGCGCTTGATATCGATACGGACGAGCATCCTCGTTGAGCTCTTCGAACATGACCGGTTCCACGACCAGTCTACGAGAGAAGCGTCTGCTTATCGGGATCTCGAATGCAGTGCGGGCTTCTTTTGGTACGACCGATTCCGGACGACAACTCACGTACACCTCGTCGGGAATGATGACGAACCAGACATCGGCCTTTGCCTCATCTCTAACCGCAGCTCTGATCGGCTGTGCGTAGAGTTGCACTACGCGGTGCACGCGCTGATGAGCATCGCCAATATGACAGGCCGCGGTCAATTCCTCTTCATCAACAGAAATCTCGAATACGGCCTGTTGACCAAAGGGAACGTTGAAGGCAGCTTCGAAGCCCGGGAATGGAGGCCGTGACATCTTTCCGTCGTCAATCGGACGTTGAACCTGGTCGACCCAGCGCCAGAAGCGCCGGATACCCGCGGTGGTGCCTATCACGGCCGGGCGAATACCAAAAATCTTGCCCTCATCGAGCGGCCCGAAGAGCGTCAGTCCGTCTCGGGGATCTTCAAGAGCTTGGCTATAGCCAAAGAGAAGTTTGGGTTCCGGCAGCTTCAGCAAAGGCAAGCAGTTCCTCGCCGGCGCTACTACGGGACAACCTGGAATCGCTTTACTGGAGGTCATCGGGTTCGTCCTCATCAACGATCTCGTCCGCCGCCGTTTCCGCGCCGAGATCTGCTCCTGGTTCTCTCAACTTCACAGGGCTCAGAAATTCGACAGGGTGGAGGCCAACGAGGGCATTCGCTGACAGGCCAGACAGCGGCAAAGCGAGAGAAGACTCGTTCATCGCAAGCCACGACATCGATGCAAGAATGCGGTCGCGCCAGTCATCATTCCACCATTGCCTGCACTGGCTTCGCCTGGCTCTGTGCATCGCGTCCGGCGAGGACCAGATGGTCCTTCCGTCGCCAGAGAATAAGACATGTGTCCGAACCTGCAGCATCGGTTGCGGATGCACCGCCGGTTTCGCAGTGAGCGCGAAGTGCCAGTGCCGGAGCTTTCCCGACTTGCGCGTCTTGTAACCCATGAGACTCCGTCGTTTCCGCGGTCCGGCGACAGACGTGAAGGACACGATCGAACCAGGCAACACATCAAGATCGAAATAGAATGCCGGTCGTCCACTCGCCATTTCGACGCTCTTCAGTTTTCTCGATGACGCGAACTGCTCCCACGCGCGTCCGCCAGAATTCCGACGACAATGTTACGGTTGTCCTGCCGTCGCTGGCTCTCCTCAGACAGAAAAGACATAGTCTTGAACGCTTCCACATCCTGAATCCGCAGAGATCCGAGACTCTGTTCCACCTCCGAGCGGGAGGCGAAAGTGACCAACCGTCCTTCATGCCATCGTATCGGGAACGGCAGTTGCGGCTCGGGATCCACGAGCCCGATTGGTGAATACCTGTAGATTCGATCCGTCAACTGCAGCGGAAACCAGTTGGAATAGTGCAGTTCAGGAGTGTCATCTACTCCGCTGTCCACGGCGAATTCACGCTCCCACCACCGCCGGACGACATCCGGGCCGCCGGGCAGGCTTCGAGGAACCCCATCGGCTTCGAACTTTCGACAGAGCTGCTTCAACCCGGATGCCCAATTGGCACTGAACTCGATGACATTCAGGCGGCCGATTTCGATGTTGGTTTCGCCGTGCGGCAGGTCGTCGATTCTAATTGGTATGATGAAGTCATTTAGATCGCCGGTCTTCTTTTGCACCGCGTTGGCGACGCGGAGTTCCCGTAGTACTCCTTCTCTATGGTTGGATGTGTGGGAGAGTACGTACAAGAATTTCGCAGCGGAATTTCGAATAATCACCTCGATCTCCTGCCAGAAATCCTCCCCGCCCAGTAATTTCGTCACGTCCGACCAGACGTTATATCCCAAAGCCGCCAGCTTCAGTGACAACCAGCGGGCGAACGGGTTGTCCTCCGGATTCGCATGGCTTACAAAAACGACACTTCGATGTGGCATTCGAATGACTCCAGTATCTTCTGCGGTCTCTACCGCGACAGTCGTACCCGTTCAAGCCGAACGTCGAGCTCGCTACGCGGCAGGAACACGGCTCGATCGACGCGCCAGCGTTCGAGGGCTGCGATCAACCGATCGCCGTCGCAAGCACGGGCGGCATGGAGTTCATCCACGATCCACAGTACTCCGTGCACGCACAGGCCGTTCTGACGCGCTACCCGACGCAACAACCGGTCCCCAGTGAGCAGGATCCCGTGATCCTGGCATCGTGTCGACACCAGGCAGAAACAGTCGTTCGCTGAGAGCTTCGGATACGCAGCCTTGATTCTTGCTGCCTCCGCAACCTGCGCCGGCGGCAAATCGACGGTGACGAGCCCGCCTTCGTCCAGAGTCCTCCAATCTCGATCCGTCAGATCCAGTGCCTCCGCATGGCGAATCGGAAGCGGGACGACGAACCGGTACGGCAACGTCATCATGACGTTCAAGAGCCGGCCCTTGTGCAGATCGATCAGGCACGATGCATCATTCACGACGACGGTGGTCACCGGTCACACGGCCCCCTGATCTCCCTTTCGACATCGTGCACCGAGCGCTTCAACAACTGGGCCGCTCGAATCGGAGAGATCAACTCCTCCCCGAGGGCGCGCCAGACGAGGCGCTCGAACCGCGACGGCCTCTCGAATGCTCCCAGCCCCTCGTCGTCGGTGATCGGCTCCGGTTCGCTCGTACGCCAGGACCGCGCATAGGTGCGGAAGGCGTACTCGATGGCGGAGACGGACAGGATCCCAACGTCACGGAGGCGTATGAGCATGGCGGCCGCGGAGACACCGTAGAAGCGCTTCAGCCGCATCAGTTCCCGATAGGTGATGCCGTGCCGCTGCGTCCCCACCTCGGCCCGCAGATGCTCCGCGGGTGCGAGAAAGGCTCCCGCAAACCGCTGCATCGCCTTCTCGACCCTGATGTCCGGATTGCCGGTGTCGCGGATCACGCGGTGCGCAAGCTCGTGCGCCAGCGTCAGGCGCTTGCGCTCGACGTTCGTCCGGCGCGAGGTGACGACGACCTCGGTATTCGGACGGTTGCCGCTGCGCTTCACGCCGCACGCGAGACCGTCGAATCGCGCCGGCAGGTCGGCTTCAATCACCTTGATGCCGTGAGCTTCGAGCAGGCCGGTCATGCTCGGAATCGGATCGATGCCCAGGTTCCAGTGCCTCCGCAGATCGGTCGCTTTCGTCTCGATGTCTTCGACGCTCCCGATCCGGTCGCACCGGAGCCCTGCGAACGGATCGGCACAAGACTCGAGCTCCAGCATGTCCTCGACCGCGAGATAGTCTTCGAGCATCTCCGTCACGATTGCCTCGGCGCGGGCGCGGTCCTTCGCCGAGGTACCCGAGTGCCTCCGGAAGTCGACTCCTTCCAGGGCCTCGATCTGACCGCCCATCAGGAAGTCCAGAGAGACGTCGAGCGTCTTCCCGAGGTCGATCAGCACAGCCGAACTCGGCATCATCCTGCCGCCCTCGTACTTGCTGATCGCCTGCGCCGACAGGGGCGGTGACAGACGCCCGGCAAGATCCCGCATCGACAGCCCCGCCTTCTTGCGAGCCAGTCTGAGCCGTTGTCCGAACATGTGGTCCCCTCCCCGCAGGGGTTTACAATATCCCTATTTTAGTCATTATGTCAACTTCAGGGTGCTGACTGTGCGCATACGCTGGATGAACGACATGGACCTGACGAGCCGCCCGGCAGGCAAGTGGATCTTCGATTTCGAGTGGACGGTGTCGGCAGGTGACGCGACCGTGTACGAAGAACCGTTCCGTTGGATGAGGAGCAGGTCCCACCCGATGCGCCGACGGGCGCCGATCGTCATCGGCCGTGACGACGACACGACGGTCAGAGGCAGGATGAATTCACGATCTTCCGCTTGAAGGATCCGGAGCTTCGCTCGAGCTCTGCATTCGGTCGCCCACGAGGTCCATTATCCGATTCGCGCAGCGCTCGTACACGGTGTCGACTACGGCCTGCGCCCGCTCTCGCAGCACGTGGCCTTCATGTTGCCAGCTCCCGTACCGCCCCTGGTTCCCCGCTTCGGAGATCAGCTTCAACTCGCGGCGACCGATCCCTTCGGTTATCCGTTCGCCGAGTCTCTCAGCCCTCTCGGCGTATTCCTGCAGATGGTGTCCGGGCCGTACCTGCTGGCCGCGGGCGTACAGAACAGCCTTGATGGACTGTTCCAGCGACTGGGCCATGAGCATCATGTACCCGGTTTCACTTGCCGTGCCGGGCATGGCTCGTGCGTTGCTTCGCTGTTCGCGCGCTTTTTCTATCGCGCGGCGCGCCTCCTCCACCGCCGTCAGTTTCTGCCACCCCATTTCGGTTGTTTCATCGAATCGGTTCACCTGCAGCCTGTCGCGCAGGCGCGGCGGCGGGCTCTCGATGCCTCGTTCCCGGCTGTACAGGATCAACCCGTCGTTCCATACACTCCGGTGTAGTCCGCGCGTGCTGGCGAAGCAGTCGGTGAAGTCCCGGGAAGCAAGCTGGCCACTGTCGATCGGAGGCTCGTCCGCTCCGGCCCCGGCCAGCACCCGGCATCCGCTCTCGCTGTCCGCTCTGCGCGCGTCGATGATGGCGATGTCCACGTCGCTGTCGCCGCGCGCGGTTCCCGTGGCGCGTGAGCCGAACAGCACGACCATCCCGGCGTCCATCGCCGCGCCGATACGTTCGGCCAGCTTGCCCAGTCGGGCGCCATCCATCAGGCTATGCTCTCTTGCCATGTCGGCACCGTGCATTCCCGGTTCCGCCTGCGGCTCCGGCGTGAAGCCGAAGGCGCTGGTCAAGACCAGACTACAACGATCACGGTCCGGTCCTTCTGCGTCACTACCGCTGGATCAGCCGCGTGACCGCCTTCGACCCCAGTCCGCCGCTCGCCCACCCGCCGACGGCGGCCGAGAACTTCCCCGCCGTGCCGCCGGCCACCATGATGAGGATGTTGTCCGCCTGCGAGAACTTGGGGAACGGCCGGTCCAGCGCCTCGGGCGTCGGCCGGCCGTCGGGACCGAGCCAGTCCTTCGGCAGCGCCCGCGCCACGGTTCCCTTCTGACACTCGTCGTTCGGCAGCACGTCGCGCAGCCGCCGGGCGGTCACCTCCTGAATGCGGGCTCGGAGGTCGTCCCTGGTGAAGCCGTCGCGCTCGAAGGTGCGGGCGTGCTCGGGCGAGACGACCAGCAGCGCCTGGTCCATGCCGTGCAGCTTGACGTGGGCGATGGCTTCCAGCGAGTAGCCCATGCTGGCCGCCAGCGACCGCGAGTTGCGGGAGAGCTGGTCGCGGATGGCGCGCGGCGCCTCGGCCGCGAAGACGGTGACCGTGCTCTGCTCGCGGTCGAAGCCGCGCTCGACGTGCAGCGGCTCCCAGCAGCTCAGCTCCTCGAGCTCGCCGATGCAGGCGCCGAACTTGCCCGGCTGGCCGAGCGTCGACATGTCGACCTCGCCGGGGCGGCCGCCGCCGACGTTGCGGACCACGAGCTGCAGGGCGCGCCCGATGGTGGCATTGGCGCGCGTTCCCTGGCCGAAGACGTTCCTGCCGCAGTTGAGCCCTATCTCGTGACGGATGGGTCCGTTGACGATGACGAGCGGCCCGACGAAGTAGGTGGTTGCCAGCACGCCGTGCAGGTTGAACGCGTCGGTGCAGGCCGCCTCGACCGCGGCGATGACCACCGGCAGGTACGCCGGCTTGCAACCGGCCATGACGGCGTTGATGGCCACCTTCTCCAGCGTGGCCGGCGCCAGGTTGGGCGGCACGTCGGCCACCACCTCGCCCGGCTGCCGCGAGGTGCCGGCCAGCATCCGCGCGACCCGTTCCTCGGTCGGCGGAACCACCGGCAGACCGTCGGTGAGGCCCTGCTGGTCGAGGAACTCGAAGGGATCGAGGTCGGCCGGCATGCGGACCCGTCGTGCGGCGAGCTTCGAGGCGTCGCGTCTGGCCGCCAGCCGGCGGGCCACGTCCGGATCGTGGACCTTCGAGCCGCAGCCCGGCCGCGTCTCGGGCAACGTCTCGCCTTCGCGCTCGATCACGGGCGCGGCGCCGCCGCAGCACTCGGCCGCGAGGTCGACCAGAGCGATAAGGTCCGCCTTGCCGAAGCCCTCGAAGCTCGCCAGGACGTTGGCGCCTACATCGGCCAGCACCAGCGCGGGGACGGCGTCGAAGCCGTACTCCTCGGAAACAAGCAGATCTGCGTCGAGCGCGCGCGGGAACGTGAGCCCGTGGCGCTCGGCGAACGCAGCAGTGAGCGGCGCGTCGTCCTGCGATACGCCGAGGACACGCAGACCCGCGCCCGACAACGCCTGGTGCACCCGCTCGACCAGCGGCGCGGTCAGGTCGCAGGTCGCACAGTCGTGCTTGAAGAAAAAGAGCAGCGTCGCGGGTGCGGCCGGGCCTTCGGGGCCGAACACGCAGGGGTTGCCGGCGGCATCACGCAACGCGAAGGAGGACGCTCTCGATCCGGAAGTGGGAAGCGTGGACATGGCGCCGCCCAGTATAGGACAGGGGTCGGTCGGCTCACCGGGAACGATACCCGCCTGAACCACCCGGCAGTCCGCGGCAGGACCCCGCTCGGCACCGAGAGCGGCGAAAGCGAGCTCACCCCGGCGTTCTCGCAGTTCCTCGACCAGCCCGACCAGCACCGGCTCGTGCTGTACGGCGAAATCGACATCCGTCTGTTCCGCGGGTTCTTTCTCCGCTTCGACACCGACAGCTCGCCGATCCGCGGCCAGATCTACCTGCCGCGCCGCGATGCGACGGATGCCGAGATCCTGATGCGCCAGCGCCAGCTCGCCACCGATTACGAGTGGCAGTTCCCGCATCGGGTTCACCTATTCGTTCGGGTCGATCTTCAACAACGTGGTGAACTCGCGCTTCGCGGGATCGAGCGGCGGCTTCACGCACGCCTTCTGATCCGAAACATCCGATCGTCCCCGTTCTGCGGACATCACCGCCATCTGATCGCCGCCAGCCGGCGCCGGTAAGCACGGCACGACTGACCACTTCACCTCTGCTGTCGCCCGGACGGGGCGGTCTTTCGGCATCACTCGGATTCTGAAGGAAATCAGCAGCACGTCCGGATCGCTTCGACCGATGCACCGCCGACAGCCGGCTCGGCCGTTCGCCGTGCGGCGACCCGCTCCACTTGGGACCACTGGGTGCATTGGATGTACATCTCCTGTCATCCAAGGTTCTACATGGATAACGCAACGCGGCTTCGGCGCGGCTCAAGGCACTGCTGAACAACGACTTGCCTGCCGCCGGTCGAGTTGGCATCGACCATGCTTCCGAACCAGCGGCAGCGGAGAGGCAGTGGGCAGGTTCAGGAGGCGGCGATGTGGGGACCGTACACGCATCGGATCGACCCGATACTCCTTGACGTCGGCGGCGTCCACCTCTGGTGGTACGGCCTCGGCTTCGCCCTTGGATTCCTCGAGTCTACGACGGCGCCAAGAACCTGCTGCTGATGGCGTACCTGCTGCACGTGCGGCGAGTGAATTCGACGCCCGGCGCCGTTGCCGTGCGCTTTGTCTTCTGGTACGCGTTCCCCCGCTTCTTCATCGATCTGTTCCGGGACTACCCTACCCACCGGCTCGCCCTCGGCACCGGACAGACGCTGAACATCGTCATGGCGGTGGTGGGCGCAGGGGCCCTGTATCGGTCACGGCTGCGACGACTGGGCCGCCTGAGGCGCACCGCCGGATGGGGTCTTGGCGCCGCGGCTTCCCAAGACCGGCCGGTGGATACGCCGCCGCTCGCCTCGCAGCCCCTCGCCTTCGCCGGCTTGCTGGCGTTCTGCCTGACCATCCCGAGCAACTGGACACAGGACATACCCGCGCGCTACGGCGCGCGGCACCCGGGACTGGAACACTCGTGGCTGTATCCGAAGATCGACACAGCGCCGGCAAGCGGAACATCGTCAACGGGCTCGCCCCCCTGCTCGAGCCGGCGTAATGGCTCGGAGGGCAGACGGCCATGAAGTCGATCGGCATCCTCATGGCTGGCGCCGCCCTGGCCGCGGGCTGTGCGACGAGGCAACCCGTCGGAGCTCCTTCGAACGTCCCGGAGCGGCGGTGCGGGTGGGAACGGGTCATGTCCATCCCCATCGGATCCAACCTGGAGGTGATTACCGGCTCATCGACACCGCGTATTCTTGGCGGTTTCGTGTCCGCCAGCGAGACGCGGATGACCTTGGACGTGGACGGTATGGCCCACGACATACCCCGTCGTTCAGTGACAAGAGTCGTGATGAGCGCCGGCAAGCCGTACGCACGGTTCGTCAGACTTGGCGCACTGTACGGTGCGTTGTTCGGCGCCGGCCTGGTCGTCGAGGCCGGCGGCGCACCGCTGGGCGGGGCCGCATTGTTCAGTGCCGCGTGGGCGGCGCAAGGAGCCGCCGTCGGTGCGGTTGCAGCATGGAAGTCTCCGGACAAGAACGTCGCGTACGACGCGCAATCGTGTCCCGGCGGCTACCCCTGATCGGAACGGTTCACCGAGTAGACGAGGCCGACCGTGCCCGTCTTCTCGTATACACGGTGCTCCTCCAGCGTCAGGCCGATGCGCGAAGCCGGTTCGGCGACCAGCGGCACGCCCCCGCCGAGTATCGTCGGAATGACCCCGACTTCGACGGTATCGACGAATCCCTCCGCGGCGAGACTCCGAAAAAGAGACCCGCCCCCGAACAGCCAGATGTCCTTTCCCGGTTCCTCGCGGAGCGACTGGACCAGAGCCTTCCAGTTCTCGCCGACGATCGTGACGTGCTTGTAGTCGCTCTGCCGCAGCGTCCGGGAGAACACGAAAGTCCGCATGGCGGACGATGACTCGTCGCGCCCGCCGATGGCCTCGAACGTCTTGCGGCCCAGCAGATACGTGTCGAACCGCTCGGACATCTCGGCGAAGTCCATCTCGGGATCCATGACGATCCAGTCGAATTCGCCGCCGGGCCCGGCGATGTACCCACCCACGCTCACGGCGCAGCAGTAGCGAATCCGCCTCGTCGTCATCTTCTACTCGAAGACCTCGTCCACCGGCAGCACGAATCCCGGAAGGACGTCGTCGCCCGCGACCACCTCACCGGCGGCAACCGACCGAACGTCACCGTTGGGCCGGTGCACGCGAACGGTGCGGGTGGCGGGGTCGATGACCCACGCCATGCGGACGCCGGCGGCGAAGTACTCGTCGAGCTTGCGCCGCACGGCATCCGGCCGATCCGTCGGGGACAGGATCTCGACCACGAGATCGGGCGCCACCTCCAGAAACCCGTCCCGACGCGTGCGGAGGGCGTCGCGCTCGTGCGACAGGAACAGCACGTCGGCCGCGCGGACGGTGTCGGGGTTCCGGGTGGTAAAGATTCCCACCTCGCCGGCCATCACGACGCCCAGATTCTGCGTACGGACGAACGCTCTGAGTGCGGCGGCCACGTTGGCTTCGATCCGGCCGTGGGTCGGGTTGGTGGGCGTCATGCGCACGATACGGCCGCAAACCAGCTCGCAGGGGTTGAGCCACGACATGCGCAGCAGCTCCTCGCCGGTCACCGGAGCGGTCGACTCGCGCGGTGAGACTGCATCTTCCATACCGTATCTCCGTCACTCGATGTTGCCACCGGGCCGAACGATGTGGGTGATCTTCGCCGCCCCACTCTGCGGCTGATTCTCAGTGCGCCAACATCCGTGTATATGTGGCATCATATGCTCTTTATATGCCCGCAGTGACCATCTATCTGCCGCCGGATCTGATCGACGCCGCACGCAAGCAGGCGAGCGCGCGCAACCGCAGTTTGTCCGCATGGATCGGTGGACTGGTTCGCGAAGCCACGGCGAGCGAGTGGCCGCGGTCCCTCGTCGAGCTGCTACGTCATGGCAGTGCGGATCTGGTCGAACCCTATGACCCGCCGCCCGAGGACATCGAGACGCTCCGATGAGGTGGCTGCTGGACACCAGCGTCTGCATCCCGTTGATCAACCTGATGATAGCTTCTATCGCCCTGTCACACGGCTTCTCGCTGGTCACCCGGAATACCGATGAATTCGCACGCGTGCCGGGCTTGGACGTCGACCGCTGGTAGCGGAAGAAGAGCGCAACGCCTGGTTCCGAGAATCAGCAGAACGCACGGATCAACTCGACCAGCGCGTCGCGGCAAGTGCCCACCGAGTCGATCTCCACGTACTCGCCCGGACCGTGAAGACCCGCGCCGGTCGGACCGAACAGCACCGCCGGCGTCCCCGCACCTCCGAGGATCGCGGCGTCGGTCCAGAAGGACATGCCGGTCGGCGTGTCGTCGAGACCGCGGCGGCGGAGGATTTGCCGCAACGCCTGGCAGACTGGATGGTCGTCATCGATCTCGTGGGGCGCACGCGTCAACAGTTGCCGCGCGGAACCATCGAAGTCGCCGTCCTCCCGAGCAAGCGCCGAAAGCGCCTCTCGAACCTCCATCAACCCCGCATCCGACGGTTCGCCGACCAGGGTGCGGCGCTCGACACCGAGCACGCAGCGGTCGGGGTAGACGCTCAGAGCCTGGCCGCCGTGAATCGTGGAGGCGTGCAGCGACGCCCTCCCGAGCCGCGGGCGGGTCCGACCGGCCTCGAGCTTCGCCTCGACGCCTTCCAACCGTCCGAGCACGCGGCCCATGTGCAGGATGGCGTCTCGTCCGTCGGCCGGTCGGCTGCCGTGGGCGGCGCGCCCGCGCGTCTCCACCTCCACCCACTCGAACCCCTTGTGCGCGGTGGCAACCTTCAGATCCGTCGGCTCGGTCACCACCGCCCCGTCGGCGGAATGCGCCTTCACGAGCGCTTCCGCCCCCTTGCTCGCGTGCTCCTCGTCGGCCACCGCCGCCACGACCAGCCGGCCGCGCGCCAGCCCGCCGTTCCGGGCGACCTGGACCGCGGCCTCGACCATCGCAGCCACGCCGCTCTTCATGTCCTGGCTGCCCCGCCCATAGAGGCGACCGTCCCTGACGACCGGATCGAACGGCGCGGTCATGCCCTCGACACCCACCGTGTCCGTGTGGCCGCACAACATCAGCGCGCGCCCAGGCGCCTTTCCTTCGACTACCCCGATGACGTTCGGACGCCCGGGGGCAACGTCGGTCACCTCCACGTCGATGCCGCCCGGCCGCAAGGCCGCCCCGATGCGCTCGGCGACCGCCGCCTCGCCCGCGCCACCGGGAACCAGGGACGGATTGACCGAATCGATGGCGACCAGGTCGCGCAGCAGGCCTACGACAGGATCCAAAAGGCGCTCGCTCCAATCGATGCGCAGTGCCCGGCGGCCGCGCTCGGCCGCGGGCGCACTGGCCGCCGGCGGTTTGCCTGCCGCCCGTACTGCGAACCGGCGCGCCGTCCAGGACGTTCGCCACAGCCCTGCCGGCGCTCCTTGGCGACGGGCGCCGCTTGGCGGATACCCGCGCGCCGCGCCGCGTCAAGCTGCTGCTGGAACCGTCCCGTGCGGCGCTTCCAGCGATCTGCGCCGTGCACCCGCCGCGGCATCGTTCCCCACGGGGTCTGGACGGTCTCGGAATCTCACGCCGACGGGGCGAACCGCACCCGCCATGATTTCGCGAGCGATTCGAGCACGACCGCCGGAGACAGCTTCGACCGACCCTGGCGCTGTTCCTGTCCGCGTGCATCCCCTCGACCCAATCGGGATACTGCGGCGGCAGTCGATCAGCGGTCCGTTCCGGACCAGCGCTACTCGACGCCTTCCATCAGGTATTCGACGAGCGCGGGCACGATGATGTCCGGCCGCTCCAGGTGCGGCACGTGACCCAGCCCGGGGAAGAGCAGCACGCGGCCGTTTCCGTTCGGGACGGTGTCGGCCAACACCTGCATTCGCTCCTGGAAGACCTCTGCCGGACCGAGCAGCAGATCCTCCGCGCCCCCGAAGGCGAGCGTCGGCACGTGCACATGCGGCCAGTCGTAGACGACCGGGTCCTGGTAGAGCATCTGGCTGATGATCGCCTGCACCATGGCGAGGCGCGGATAGTCGGAGCTGAGGGTCCACGACGAGCGGATGCGGGTGTAGAGCTCGAACTTGTCGTTCCAGGCCGACGGGTCGTGCCCGACGTACCGGCTGAGGCTCCGGCGGGTGCTCTGGTAGTCGGTCCGGAGGATCCGCTCGTAGATCTGGTCGACCGGCGTCATCGGGCGATTGAACCGGTTGTCGGAGAGGCCGATGGGGTTGTAGATGACCAGCCGCTCGACCGAGTCGGGATACTGCGTGGTGAACCGCGTGGCGAGCATGCCGCCCATCGAGTGGCCGACCGCCATGACCTTGTCGATCCCCTCGTGCTCGAGGACGAGCTGCGTGTTGCGCGCCTGCGTGTTGAAGTTGTAGGGCGCGATCGGCTTCGACGACTTGCCGTACCCGATCTGGTCCGGGACGATGACGCGAAATCCGGCGTCGGTCAGCCCGTCGATGATGTCGCCGAAGTAGAAGCCGCCGAAGTTGTTGCCGTGCATCAGCAGGACGACGTGGCCGTTGGCCGCGCCGGTCGGCGCGATGTCCATGTAGGAGATGCGCACGTCCTGGCTGTAGACGTTGATGTCGAGATACTTGCTCGGGGCCGGATACGGGCATTCGTCGCAGGTGATGCTGCCCGGCTTGATGTCTGTCGGCGTCGGTACCGGCGGCAGAATGTCGCCACCCTGGGCGCCGGCGGCGGCCGCCACACCGAGAATCACGAGCACCGAGGCGAGTGTTCTGAGATATGCGGGCATGAGTCTACTCCGTGGTCTAGAGGTGCCGGCAAATGTACCATACGCTGGTGGATCGAGCCAGAATCGCCCGCACGCGTAGAGGCCGCCACCGAGGAGTTCGGTACAGGCAAGTCGTCCGGCCGCTCCTGATCCCCATTGCTCTGTTTTCCGCTGCCCGGCGGAGCACTCGTTTCCGCGCAGTCGGTTGCGGACGGCTGCACGCCAGTCACTCAGGAGATCACGCCGGCTCGAGGTAGTCCTCCCACATCTCGACGTAGATCGCGTCGCGTTCGGATCCGCGGTCTCCCCAGAGCTCGCGCGACGCGAAGCGCACGGTGTAGACGTGCTGCGGGAAGTCGCCGAGCTGCTGGCCGCGCTCGTCGGTATCCTGCAGGGCGTAGACACCGTTGTCCCGGACCACCGTGCCGCACTTCCCTTGCGTGTAGCGCGGCAGCCGGACGTGTCCCGGTGGACTTGCATGGCGCGCGCGGACCGCGTCGCCCACGCCGAACCGCGCGGGCAGGTCGAGATCCAGGAGGCCGAACCCCAGCGGGGCCTGGGGCGGCCTTTCGCGCCGTTCCGGCCGCGGCGCCTCCGGATCGACGCCGCCGCTCGCCAGCTCGGCGTCGGTGACCACACCGTTCGCGCGGAGCAGATCGACGAGCGCGGTGAACCACCGCTCGTAGTACGAGAAGCGCAGATAGTCCGCCGCCGGGACGCGCTCCTGCGCGAACCGGAAGCTGCCCCAGTTGCCGCCCAGGCCCCAAGGCACGAGCACGCGGCGCAGCGCGAAGACGCGCCCCTCCCACGTTTCGTGGAAGACGGGCTCGTTCGGCTCGGGCTCGATCGGCCCCATGCCGTCCATGCCGCCCATATCGTGGATGGCGTCGTGCGTGCTGTTGCGGATGCCTGTCATGGGCAGTTCGAGTTCGAGACGATCAGGGACAACGCCGGCGCGTCGTGGAGGCTGTCGCCGATGCCGCTCATGGCGAGGGTCCCGGCGGGCCTCCGCGGACCTCAGTCCGCCTTCCCCAGCACCACCGGCCGGCCGTGCGGCGTGTGCCGGTAGGCGTCGGCCCAGGCCTCCTTGCGATCCGCCAGCGCGGGTGAATCGGTGAGGCCCTTGCCGGTGACGAGTCGCTCCAGGGCGGCCACCCAGTGGTGATAGTAGCGGGACCCGTCGTCCGGCTCTCCGCGATCGGCGGCGGCCTTCAGCTCGTCGGCCAGCACGGCCGCCCACTCCTTCCAGGTGAAGTGACCCTGCTCGGAGAGCTTCACCGCGAGCGCGAACGCCTGCGCCTGCCACGGGGCGGCGAACACCGGGCCTTCCTCGTCGCGCGGCAGGGGCGGCAGCGCGGCGAGACGCTCGGCGTCGACCCTGGGCGCCGGCGGCGCGGCGTCCTCACGCGGGCTCAAGGTAGCCCTCCCACAGGTCGACGTAGACCGAGTCGCGGGCGGAAGACCGATCGCCCCACAGCTCCTGCGCCGTGAAGCGGACGGTGTAGACGTGCTGGGGAAAGTCTCCGAGCCGCTGCCCGTTCCCGTCGGTGTCCTGCAGCGCGTAGACGCCGTTGTCGCGGATCACGGTGCCGCGGCGGCCGCGCGTGTAGCGCGGCAGTCGGGTATGTCCGCGGGGATGCAGGTTTCGCGCCCGCACCTCGTCGTCCGGGCCGAAGCGCGCCGTCACCTCGACGTCCAGCAGACCGGAACCGAGCCCCCGGTTCGCGGCCGGCGGCAGCAACTCGGGTCGCGGCCGGCTCGCATCCGCGTAACCGCTGTCGAGCTCGTCCTGCGTGACGAGATCGCTGCCGAGCAGCCGGTTGACGTGCACGGTGAACCAGCGCTCGTAGTAGGACATCCGCAGGTAGTCGGCCGGGGGCAGGCTCTCGAGTGCGAACCGGAAGCTGCCCCAGTTGCGGCCCCGCCCCCAACGGGCGATCGACCGGCCGAGGCCGTAGACGCGCCCCTCCCAGGTCTCGTGGAAGACCGGCTCGTTCTCCTCGGGCTCGACAGGCCCCATGCCGTCCATCCCGCCCATGTCGTGGATGCCGTTCATCCGCGGCCTCCCTTCGCTGCCGTCGACGCGGGAACCGGGCCGACTCGAAAACCGTCGCCTTGCGGCCCCGCCTTCCGCCCGCCCCACCGACTCGACCCTGCCGATTCCGGCTTCGCGCCCGTGGCGCCCGGCAGTCGGCCTCTCCGGAAATCGGGGCCGTTCTATTGCGCAGACTCCCGGGGCGCCGCGACGCGGGCGACGCCGATCATCGAATCGCGGGTGACCAGCTCGGCGAGCTGCTCCTCCGTAAGCCCCTCCGTGCCGGCCGGGCGCTCCGGCAGAACCAGGTAGCGGATCTCGGCCGTGCTGTCCCAGACGCGCACCTCGACGTCGTCCGGCAGGTCGACCCCGAACTCGCGGAGCACGGCGCGCGGCTCGATCACCGCGCGCGCCCGGTACGGCGCCGACTTGTACCAGACCGGCGGGAGGCCGAGCGTAGGCCACGGATAGCAGGAGCAGAGCGTGCAGACCACCAGGTTGTGGATCTCGGCCGTGTTCTCGACCACGACCATGTGCTCGCCCTGCGCGCCGAGGAAACCGAACTCCCCGATCGCCGCGGTCCCGTCCGCGAGCAGCCGGGCCCTGTACTCGGGATCGGTCCAGGCGCGGGCCACGATCTGCGCCCCGTTCCGCGGGCCGATGCGGTTCTCGTAGGCGTCGACCACCGCGTCGAGATCCGCGGGGTCGATCATCTCCTTCTCCACCAGGATCGACTCGAGCGCGCGAACCCGAAGCGCGATGTCGTCGGGCACCACCTGGTGATCGTGGTCGTGGTCGTGCCGGGCCGGGGCCGACTCCGCCGCGCCCGCCGCCCCGGCCGCGCCCGCCATCCCGGCCGCGCCGGCCGCAGCCTCCTTCAGGAACTTCCTCCGGCCGACGCCCTCGGGTTCGGAACCTGCCATGACTTCTCCTCCCGACCCTTCCTTCCAGATCCTTACTCCGCTGCTACTCCGGAAGCGCGAACGCGATCAGCTCCGGCACCCGGCCGCCGCCGACCGTCAGCGCGATGTACTGCCGTCCGTTGACCAGGTAGGTCATCGGCGTCCCTATGGCGCCGCCCGGCAGGTCCACCTGCGCCAGCTCCTCGCCGGTCGCCTTGTCCAAGGCCACCAGACGCGGCCCGTCGTTCGCTCCGCCCGTAGTCAGCGCGTAGATCAGGATGTCCGGCGTCAGGAGCGGCCCGGCCCGGCTGCTGTCGCCCCCGAGGGGCGGCAGGTCGAGGTCGCGCAGCAACGGGTGGTTGCGGATCCGGTCGCCGTTGCCCATCGGCTTCATCCAGACGTGCTCGCCGGTGTTGAGGTCGATGGCGGTCATGCGCGAGTAGGGCGGCTTGAAGAGCGGCAGCCCCTGCGGCATCTGCGGCCGCGTGCGGGTCGGGCCGCGCCGCTCGATGACGGCCAGCGTGGCCTCTTCGCCCGGCTCCGGCTCGCGGTACTGCATCACCGAGTAGGCGTTGTTCGAGGGCACGTAGAGGATGCCCGTCTCCGGGTCGACGGCCGCTCCCGACCAGTTGGCCCCGCCGCCGGCGCTCGGCCGCTGGATCGTCCCGTCCCACATCGGCGGCGTGAAGATCGGGCCGAGCCGGTAGCCCTCGACCGCGTCCATCGCCATCCGGCGGATCTCCGGCGTGAAGTCGACCAGATCGTCGATCACCGCCCCCTGGTACTCGAACGGCTCCGGCCTGGTCGGGAACGGCTGCGTCGGCGACGGCCGCTCGCCCGGCACGTTGGTGTCGGTCGCCACCGGGCGCTCCTCGATCGGCCAAATCGGCTCGCCGGTTGCCCGGTCGAAGGCGTACAGGAAGCCCTGCTTGCTGACCTGCGCCAGCGCCTTCACCGGCCGGCCGTCGACCACCACGTCGAGCAGGTTGGGCGCGGCCGGGAAGTCCCAGTCCCAGAGGCCGTGGTGGACCGCCTGGAAGTGCCACTCGCGCTCCCCCGTCTCGATGTTCAGGGCGACGACGCTCTCGGCGAACAGGTTGTCGCCGAGCCGGTGCCCGCCGTAGTAGTCCGGCGCCGGGGTGTTGGTCGGCAGATACAGCAGCCCCAGCTCCGGATCGGCGCTCATGAACGACCAGACGCCGACCTTGCCCGTCACCCGCCAGGAGTCGCCCTCCCAGGTGTCGTTGCCGAACTCGTCCCCCTGCGGGATGGTGTGGAACATCCACTTCATGCGGCCCGTCCGCACGTCGAAGCCGCGCATCCACCCCGGCGGCGCCTCCCGCGTGATGTTGTAGGACGAGATGGACGACGGGGTGACGATGGTGTCGCCGACGACCAGCGGCGGCGACTGCACGGAGTAGAGGAGCGCGTTCAGCCAGTCGCGGCTGCCGCGCTCGGCGCGCGGGATGCCCTCGGTCAGGTCGACCCAGCCGTTGTCGCCGAAGTCGGCGCACGGCCGGCCGGTCTTCGCGTCCACGCAGATGAGATAGCCGTTGCCGGTCCCGAACAGGATCCGCTCGTCCTCCCGCGCGGGTCCGTCGGACCAGTACGCCACCCCGCGCTGGTTCCAGCGCGCGGTCATCGTCGTGGTGCCCTCCTCGTAGGTCTTCGGGTTGTAGACCCAGAGTGTCTCGCCGGTCTCGGCGTCGATGGAAGCGGCCTGCGAGGTCGGCATGTTGATGAACAAGCGCCCGCCGACCATCAGCGGCGTCGCCTTCAGGTTCGTGATGTAGGGCGGCTGCGCGTCGCGCCAGCGGTTCGGGTCGCGCCGCAGCAGCTCCTCGAAGATGAGCCGCGAGTCGGCCCACCACTCGCCCCCGTCCGGCGTGTCGATGCCCAGGAACGCGTCGGCCGACAGCCAGCGCCAGGCGATCTCCAGGTCGCCGAAGTTGGTGCGGTCGATCTGGTCGAGCGGGGAGTACTTCGTCCCGCCCAGATCGCCGCCGTAGGTCGGCCACTCGCCGTTGGCCGGGGCGCCGCGCTGGGCGAGCGCCGGCGCGCCTGCCGCCAGGACCAGGGCCAGGGTGACCGTCCCCACCGCACCGGCCGCACTGTTCCGCATTCGTGTTCGATCGCGCATAGGTTGCCCCTTCATGCCACGCTGTTGGGTCTGTCGACGTGCCGGCCATCATAGCGCAGCGTCGCGGGTGCCCGCTCACGCCGAATCCTGCGGCCCGGCGTCGTCACTCGTCCCCGCGGGTCAGTCGCATCACGTCGTCCGTCCCGAGGCCGTTGACCCGGCGATCCTTGCGGAACGTCGCCGCCGCCCGGCGTGCGTACTCGGATTGCTGGCGTGCGAATCCCCGCGTGGACCGCCATTCTCCGCGTTCGACCGACTCCAGAAGCTCACGCTCGTCGGCATCGAGTGGCATTTCTCACTGCTCCTCGCCCAGGTACTTGCGCCATTATCTGCCGCCGGACGACGCCGCCCAAGCCGGCGCGCTGAACGGGTGGTCTGGGTTGCGCCGCGCGTGGTACGGTTCCGGCGTCGGCGTGCGCACCAGGTGTTCGTGGCCACAACCGACATGCGATCGTACGACGCCATCGTGATCGGAACCGGTCAGGCGGGCCCCAGTCTCGCCGCGGCCCTCGCGGGCGCCGGGATGCAGGTCGCGGTCGTGGAACGGCACCGCTTCGGCGGGACCTGCGTCAACGTCGGCTGCATTCCGACGAAGGCGCTGGTGGCCAGCGCCCGCGCGGCGCACGTCGCGCGGCGCGCCGGCGAGTTCGGCGTCGTCATCGGCGGCGACGTCTCCGTCGACATGGCGCAGGTCAAGGCGCGCAAGGACGCCATCGTGCGCCGCTCGCGCGAGGGCGTCGAGAAGTGGCTCCGCACCCTCGCCAACGTGACCGTGCATACGGGCCACGCGCGCTTCGAGGGGCCGCGCACCGTACGGGTCGGGGACCGGATCCTCGAGGCCGACCGGATCTTCGTCAACGTCGGCGCGCGCGCTTACGTCCCGCCCATCCCCGGCCTCGACGGTGTCGCCTACCGGACCAACTCGCGCATGATGGCGGTCGACTTCCTGCCGGACCACCTCGTCATCGTCGGGGGCGGCTACATCGGCATCGAGTTCGCCCAGATGTACCGCCGGTTCGGCAGCCGCGTGACGTTGATTCACCGGGGCGACCGGTTGCTTCCGCGCGAGTCGGCGGACGTGTCGGCGGCCGTCAGGGAGATTCTCGAAGCGGAGGGTGTCGAGATCCGCGTCGACGCCGAATGCATGGGTGTCGACACGCTCGGTGACCGGATCGTCGCCAACGTCACCTGCGACGACGGCCCGCCCGACGTGACCGGTTCGATGCTCCTGCTGGCCGTGGGACGCCGGCCCAACACCGACGACCTCGGCCTGGACGCCGCCGGCGTCGAGGTGGACGACCGTGGCCATATTCGGGTCGACGACACGCTCGGGACGAGCGTCCCCGGCGTGTGGGCGCTCGGCGAGTGCAACGGCCGCGGCGCGTTCACCCACACGGCCTACAACGACTACGAGATCGTTGCCGCGAACCTGCTGCACGGCGACCGGCGCCGCGTGTCGGACCGGATCGACTGCTACGGTCTGTTCATCGATCCGCCCCTCGGCCGCGTCGGGATGACGGAACGACAGGTGCGGGAGTCGGGGCGTCCGGCGCTCGTGGGCAAACGGCCGATGACGAGGGTCGGTCGCGCAGTCCAGCGGGGCGAGACGCAAGGATTCATGAAGGTGCTGGTCGACGCCGCAACCCACCAGATCCTCGGCGCCGCCATTCTCGGCGTTGGCGGCGACGAAGCCGTCCACGCCATCCTCGACATCATGTACGCGAAGGCACCTTACACGGTGATTCAACGCGCAGTGCACATTCACCCGACCGTCGCCGAGCTCGTTCCGACCATGCTGGGCGACCTGAAACCCCTGGTGTGACGACGGACCCGCCCGGCTGTCGCTACGGCTCGGAATCGCACCCGGTCCTGCCCCGATCCGGCGCTGTTTCGAAGCCGCAGCGCGTGGTACGGTTCGGCATGCAGACTTCCCGCACCGCCACGGCGTTCCTGGTCTCGCTGCCGCTTGCTCTTGGCGCGCTCGCCGGGACGGCCGGCCCGGCGGCGGCGCAGCCGGACATCGCTCCGCAGAACGACGCCCCGAATCCCTACGCCACCATTGTCGACTGGGCGATGCTGCCCGACGGCCGCGAATGGGGCTCGACCGGCGGCGTCGACATGGACCGCGACGGACGGCACGTGTGGGTGGCCGAGCGCTGCGGCGGCAACTCATGCGCCGGGCTCGACCTCGATCCGATCCTGAAGTTCGACCCGGCGGGCAGCCTGGTCGCCAGCTTCGGCGCCGGGCTCATGATCCAGCCGCACGGGCTGCACGTCGACCCCGAGGGCAACGTCTGGGTCACCGACGCACAGGGACCCGACGGCGTGGATCCGAACCGCGAGGGCAAGGGGCACGTCGCGATGAAGTTCAGCCCGGCCGGCGAACTGCTGCTCACGCTCGGCACGCCTGGGGTCGGCGCGGCCGGGCGCGACACCCTCGACCAACCGTGCGACGTCGTCGTCGCGGACGACGGCACGATCTACGTGGCCGACGGCCACGGCGGCCAGCTCCCCGGCGCCGGTCCCCATACGACGGCGCGCGTCGTCAAGTTCGCGCCCGACGGGAGCTACCTGACCGAATGGGGCTCCCACGGCAGCGGACCGGGGCAGTTCCGCACGCCGCATGCCATCGCCCTCGACTCGCGGGGCCGCGTGGTGGTCGCCGACCGCGGCAACGACCGGCTCCAGGTATTCGACCCGGACGGCACGTTCATCGAAGAGTTCTACCAGTACAGCCGGCCGAGCGGCCTCCACATCGCTGACGACGACACCGTCTACGTCGCCGACTCCGCATCTTCGCGCAACGGCCAGCATCCGGGCTGGGAGTACGGCATCCGGATCGGCAACCTGCGGGACGGATCGCTCGACTGGTTCATCGACGGATCGAACCCCGAAGGCGTGACCGTGGCCGCCGACGGCACGGTCTACGGGGCGGTGGTCGCTTTCGGAGGCGCCCTACTGAAGTACGTCCGGCCGGACGTACCGGGCGGCGAACGATGAGCGGCCCCTGCCGGCACCCCCCACCCCCCTGGGTGAGACGGCAGATTGACGGCGGACGCCGCGCGGTCCGGAACAGGCGATGACGGAGCGTCTACCGGTCGGCCCACCCGTTGTTGCTTCCTCGCCGTGCGGGTTGCCGGGTGGGCGATCGCTGGAGGGCAGAACGGTCCGGCTGGACCGCCCCGACGCCGCGCGGGACGTCGGTCCCCTGTTCGACGCCACCCACGGTGCGGACGCCGACCCCGGCCAGTGGACCTACATGGCATACGGCCCGTTCGAGAGCCCGGAGGCCATGCGAGCGGTGATGGCGCGGCTCGTCGAAGGATCGCAGGACCCGCAGTGGTGGCTCGTCCGCGAGCTGGCCTCGGATGCACCGGTGGGCATGGCCGCCTTCATGAACTTGGTCCCCGCCCATCGCCGGCTGGAGTTGGGTCATATCTGGTACATCCCTGCGGCCCAGCGAACCGCGGTGAACACCGAGACCGTCTACCTGATGCTCCGCGAGAGCTTCGACCGACTGGGGTACCGGCGCGTCGAGTGGAAGTGCGACGCGCTGAACGCACGCTCCATGAAGGCGGCGGTGCGGTTGGGCTTCGGCTTCGAGGGCACCTTCCGGCAGCACTGCATCGTGAAGGGCCGCAACCGCGACACGGCGTGGTTCGCCATGCTCGATACCGACTGGCCGAAGATCAGGGAGAACTTCGAGGCCGTTCTGTACGACCCGGCCTGCCGCGAATCTCTGACGGCCCTCAACGCGCCGTACGTGGCCGTGCCGCCGGGCGGATGACATCCGGAGCCGGATGCCGCCCGGTACCGGCGGGGTGCACGGCTACTGCGTCGGTGTGGTGCCGGCCAGGAGCCTGCGCCGCAGAACGCAGCGGAGCGCAGTTCTGAGACGCAAGGTCATGGAGCGGGGGGATGGGCCGAAACGCCGAGGCGTTTCGGGGCGCTATGACGCCGTGAACCAGAGCCGTCGCACGAACTGCCGGTAGACCGTTCGCAGATCCTGGGTTCGACCTGCGTCGGCCGCGCGCCGGAGAGACGCGTAGGGGTGCTGGCGAAGCGGCGCGGCGGAGAGCCGCAGCCGCGGGTGGACATTACGGGCGACGGTCGCCCCGTTCGCTTGACGTCGTGTGGGCATCGTTTCCTCCTCGTTGCCGTTTCCACAGACAGGGCTGATCGCGCCCTGCCCAACTGACTATCTTAACCCATAGATACATGCCTCCGAGTATCTTCCGGTTAATTTTCTGTGTACTCGGCGTTTCACCGAAAGACATCCAGGCCAGTCCGCCGGCAGTGGAGAACGCCGGGGCTCTCGCCCGGGCTCTCACCCGCGGGGCTGTCCCGAAATGTGGTTTTCGGCCCCATGGATGCCTCGGACCATGGAGCATGGGGGCTGCTAGAATGCGCGCATGGACTGCGCGAGGCGCGTGGCGTTCGCGGCGGGGGCCGTGGCCGTCGCGTGTCTGGCCGGTCCGGCGCCGATCGCGCAGCAGCCGTCACGGCCCGCCCCGGAGACGTACCACTGGGTGCTGCCGGCCGATCAACCTTCCGTCGAGGTGGCCACGCTCCATCCGAACGACTGCTACGTGATCCAGGCGGCCGAGGGACTCGCGTACTTCGGTGAGCCGACCCCCGCGCTGCGCGAGTTGCAGGAACAGTTGCTGATTCCCGTGGCGCACCTGGTCGAGACGCGGGAGGATCACGCCGAGTGCACGCTCGGCGCCTGCGTGCAGACCGCCCGCATCGCGGCGGCCCTGGAGCGCGAGATGACGTCGGTCAACCGGCGCTACCTGCGCCGCGTGGACCACCGCCCGACCCCAATCGACCAGTGGTTCGGCGGCGCCTACACGGACGTCGGTTCCGATGATCGCGGGAGGTTCCGCAGAGCTCCCGAGCAGCGCATGCTCTTCCAGCATCTGTCCACCGCGCGCCGGGGCAACTGCTACGAGGCGAAGGCGCCCCGCACGCTGACCATCCACGTCCGGGACCAGGCGCAGCGGCCGCACCGCACCGGCGTCTACCACGGCTTCCTGTATATCGAGCATCATCATCCGGAGATCGCGGGCAGGGCGACCGCCGACTGAGGAGACGCCGCCACACGGCAGGAGCCGGAGCGCGGCGCGCGCAGGAACGACACCACGGAACGAAAGCACGAACGGACACGACGGCACGAGCAGCGACGAAAGAAGAGGAACGCACGACATGTTCAAGACACGACGCAGCGCAGCGCGAGCCGCGGTTCTCGCGGCGACATTGCTCACCACCGGCCTGCTGGTGGCGGCCCAGGAAACGGATCCGACCGACGGCGCGGCGGCCTGGCGGTTCGAGGAGATCGGCGACGGCGTCTTCTTCGCGACCGGCACGGGCGCGATGACGACCATGAGCAACTCGCTGGTCATCGTCAACGACGACCACGCAATGCTCGTCGACACCAGCGTCACGCCGGCGGCGGCCCGCAAGCTGATCGCGGAGATCAAGTCGGAGGTGACCGACAAGCCGATTCAGTACGTGTTCAACACGCACTTCCACTTCGACCACTCGCACGGGAACCAGCTCTTCGGCGACGACACCGAGATCATCGGGCACGACTACGTGCGGTCTCAGCACCTGGCGGACCCGTTGAACCAGCGCACCAACCGGTCGTTCTCGGCCGCCATTCCCGGGCAGATCGAGCAGATCGAGGCGCAGCTCGCCGCGGCGACCGATCCGACAGACCGGACCCGGCTGGAGACGGATCTGCGCATCCGCAGGGCGCACTACAACGCCATCCAGGAGACGGTGGTCAAGGCGCCGAACGTCACCTACAGCGACACGATGACCCTGGTGAAGGGCGGGCGCGAGGTGCAGCTTCACTTCGTGGGCCGCGGCCACACCGGCGGCGACACGATGGTGTTCCTGCCCGCGGAGCGCATCGTGTTCACGGGCGACTTCTTCGTCGGCAGCCCCGGCGCCAACGGCCTGCCCTACATGGGCGACGGGTTCGTCAACGAGTGGCCGGCGAGCCTGGACGGGCTGAAGGCGCTCGACTTCGACATCATCGTGCCGGGCCACGGCGCGCCGCTCCGCGACCGCAGCCAGATCGACGATCTGCAGGCCTACCTGCGCGACCTGTGGGCGCAGGCCTCGAAGCTGCGTGCCGACGGAGTGCCGGCACAGGAGGCTGCCGCGCGCATCGACCTGTCCGCGCACGAGGACGCCTACGGGGCGCGCGCGCGAAGCGCGGACCCGCGGGCGGTCGTGCGGATCTACGAGGTGCTTCAGATCCAGCACCCGATGTAGACGCCAAGGGAGCCGGCCGGAGGCCCTCCGTGGTCTCCGGGCCGGTGCGGAACCGGTGAAGACGCTCACCATCATCGCGGGAGCGGTTGCAACAGGCGTAACAGCCAAGGGAGCCGGCCGGAGGCCCTCCGTGGTTTCCGGGCCGGTGCGGAACCGGTGAAGACGCTCACCATCATCGCGGGAGCGGTTGC
>WTFV01000265.1:149223-181864 GCA_011523845.1 Acidobacteriota bacterium
AGCAGGCGCAACAGCCGTTGTGTGGTTCCCGGGGAGCTGGCCGGCTGTTGCGGCCGGCTGGACACTCTACCTGATGATAGCCATCGTGAGCATCGCTTGGTACTCGGGCCTGCTCGTTCTGGCCGTGATCTCCATCTGGTGGGTGTTGCAGCAGCCGGCGCTTCCGCCGCCACCGGCCGGCGGCCTTCACGGCGCCCCGAGACGTCGCTCGCCCGTTCGATGTCGGTTACGACACAGACTCCGTCACGGAAGGATTGACATGCGAAGTCAACGGGTGCCGCTATTGGTCGCCGCCGCGAGCATGACGCTCGTCGCCGCGGGCGGCCCGGCCCCGGCGCAGGACGAGGCCCGGCCCCGGGTCCTCTCTGCCCGGGACACCCTGCGCATCAACCAGGTCGGCTCCCCCAAGCTGTCGCCCGACGGCGAATGGGTCGTCTACACGCTCAGAGAGCGCGACATGGACGCGGACGACCTCGCGGCGGTCACGCACCTCTGGCGCGTCCGTGTCGACGGGACCGGCAACCGGCAGCTCACGCGCGGCCCGAAGAATGCCACCGCCCCGGCGTGGTCGCCGGACGGCAGCATCATCGCGTTCCTGGCCGCACGCGGCGAAGAGACGGACGCGAAGACGCAGGTGCACTTCCTGTACGCCGACGGCGGCGAGGCGTGGCAGGTGACCGAGCACGACGAGTCGGTGCGATCGTTCTCGTTCGCTCCCGACGGCTCGGCTCTGCTCTTCACGGCGCGAGATCCGCTTCCCGAAGAAGAGGAGAAGCGCCGGAGAGAAGAGGGCGATGCAGAGGTCGTCGACGCGCTGCACCGGATGACCCATCTCTGGCTGCACGATCTGGACACTTCCGAGACGCGGCGGCTCACCGAGGGCGACTTCACGGTCCGGAATCCCGACTGGTCGCCCGACTCGCGGCAGGTGGCGTTCGAAACCCGCCCCAATCCCACCGCCAACGACACCTGGCGAAGCGACATCCGGGTGGTCGACGTGGCGACGGGCGAGCGGCGGCTGCTGCACGAGAACGGGGGCAGCGACGTGGCCCCGCGCTGGTCCCCCGACGGCCGTACCATCGCCTTCGCCTCGAACGCCACCGCGTCGAGCAACACGCAGCACTTCAAGCTCCGCCTCACGAGCCCCGACGGGCGGGACACGCGCGTCCTCCTCGAAGACGTCGACCGGCAGTTCTCCGCCCCCATCTGGTCGGCAATCGGCCGGTACGTCTTCTGGTCGACCGGCGAGGGCACCTCCACCGGCCTGTTCCGCGTCAGCCTCGAGTCGGGGGCGACCATCACGGCGTCGGCCCCGGGCGGGCGCAACAGCGCCTGGTCGCTCTCCGAGGACGGGACCCGATGGGTATGGGTCCACACGAGCCCCGATTGGCCAGCCGAGATCTACACCGCCACCACCGACGGCGAGCCGGTCCGGCTGACCGACGCGAACGCCTGGCTCAAGGACGAAGCGGTACAGCTCGGAAAGGTGGAGACCGTCCGCTGGGCCAACAGCGACGGCGACCCCGTCGAGGGAGTACTGACGAAGCCGGTCGGCTACGAGGAAGGCATCGCCTATCCGTTCATCGTCAATCCGCACGGCGGACCCACCGGCGCGTCACTGGCCGCCTTCAACGCCACGACCCAGTTCTTCGCGGGCAACGGCTACGTCGTTCTGCAGCCGAACTTCCGGGGCAGCACGAACTACGGCCAGGCCTTCGTCAGCGCCAACATCGACAACTGGGGCATCACCGACTACGACGACGTGATGACCGGCGTGGATCACGCCATCGAGATGGGCTGGGCGGATGCCGACCGCCTGATCTGCTACGGCTGGAGCTACGGCGGGTATCTGTCGGCCTGGATCGTCACCCAGACCGACCGCTTCAAGGCGGTCTCGCCGGGCGCTGGCCTGACGAATCTCTACAGCATGTACAGCACCAACGACATCCAGGACTACCTAGCGTCGTTCTTCGGCGGGACGCCCTGGACCGCCACCGACAACTACCGCGAGCACTCCCCCATGACCTACGTGGCCGACGTCGAGAGCCCGGTGCTGCTGATGCACGGGGGCAACGACACGCGGGTGCCGCCGGAGCAGTCGGTCGAGTTCTACCGGGCGCTGCGGGACCTCGGCAAGGAAGTCACCTTCGTCCGCTTCCCGCGCGAGGGGCACGGCATCGTCGAGCCGCTGCACCAGATGGACCGCCTGCGGCGCTACGCCGCGTTCTTCGGCGAACACGTGGACAACCCGCCGATCAGCGAGGACCAGCCGCACGAGGCGGAGCCGGCGGAAACCGAGGACGACGAGGGACAGTGACCATGACGTGGAAGCGCATCGCAAGCATCGCCGCGGCCATTGCCTTGGGATGGCTGGCCGGCAGCGGCCCGCTGACCGACGCCGTGCGGGCCCAGACCGATCAACCGGGCATCTACCTCGACCTCGACGAGATCCGGGCCATCGCCAACCGCGTCCGCGCCGGCCGCAGCCTGCAGCCCGCCTCGTGGCCCAACGGCGCCCGCGTCGCGGTGATGATCTCGTTCGACGTCGACAACGACACCATCCTCATCGGCCGCAACGCCAATCCGTCCATCGGCGCGATGTCCCAGGGCGAGTACGGCGCGCGGGTCGGTTTGCAGCGCGTCGTCGACCTGATGGATCGTCACGAGATCCCCGCCTCGTTCTTCATCCCCGCGGTCAGCCTCGTGTTGCGGCCGGACATGATCGACGTCATCCAGGCCTCGGGGCGGCACGAGTTCGCGGTGCACGGCTGGATCCACGAATTGAACAGCGCGCTGGACGCCGAGACCGAGCGCGATCTCGTCATCCGCGCGACCGACTACCTGGAGCAGGTGACCGGCAGCCGCCCGGTCGGCTACCGCGCCCCCTCGTGGAACTTCAGCCCCAACACGCTCGACATCATCCGCGGGATGGGATTCCTCTACGACAGCTCGCTGATGGCCGACGACCGCCCCTACGAGTTGCTGCAGAACGGTGAGCCGACCGGGATCGTCGAGCTGCCCGTCGAGTGGATCCTCGACGACGCGCCGCTGATGAACCCGCGCGGCAACAGCTACACGCCGCCCCGCGAGCTGTTGCAGGTCTACATCGACGAATTCGACAAGGCGTACGAGGAAGGCACGATGTTTCTGCTGACGACGCACCCGCACATCATCGGCCACCGCTCGCGCATGGTGATCCTCGAGGAGCTGATCGACCACATCAAGACGAAGGGCGACGTCTGGTTCGCGACCCACGAGCAGGTGGCGCGCTACGTGAAGGAGCAGGCGGGGCTGTGAGCGTCGAGCACTGGGACGCCGCCGCCGAAGGGCCGCTCTCCGAGCCGGCCCTCCGGCGCAAGCTCGAAGAGCGCGGCTACGCCGTGTCGCGCTACGTCTATCCGCCGGGCACGCGCTTCCCGCCGCACACGCATGGCATCGACAAGATCGACGCGGTCGTCTCGGGTCGCTTCCGGATGACCATGGGCGAGGTCGACGCCGTGCTCGAAGCGGGCGACTGCCTCGCCGTGCCCCGCGGCGCCGTCCACAGCGCGGAGGTGGTCGGCGACGAGCCGGTGGTCAGCCTGGACGCCACCCGGGGCCAGGAGTCTGCGCCGTAGAACGGCGTAGACTCCTGGTGAGGGTTGGTTGGGCGGCGACCGGAGCCGGCGGCGACGATTGCCGGGCCAGCGAGATTCGCACGCCCGGATCAGCGGCCATCCCGGCCATCGACCTTCCGGGTCATGATCCGATCCATGAACGATGGCGGTTCGGTGTTCCCTGTTCCCGAGCTGCCTCCCGCCCTGGTCGCCGCCCTGCGCCGGCAGAACCCCTGGTGGAGCGCCGAGCCCGCGCCGGTGCAGCCCGGCCCGCGACGCCATCTGGTCGGCCAGATTCGTCGCCGACTGAATCTGGAGCTCGCCCCGATCGTGGCGGTGCGCGGCCCGCGGCAGGTGGGCAAGACCACGGCGCAACTCCAGATCATCGAGGATCTGCTCGCGGAAGGCGTCCCGCCGCACACGATCCTCCGCGTGCAGTTCGACGAGTTGGGGTCGCTGCAGGCTCTCGTGGACCCGATCCTGCGCATAGCGGACTGGTTCGAGCACCACGTCGCCGGAGCGCACTTCAATCGCCTGGCCCGCGCCGGTCGATGGGCGCATCTGCTCTTCGACGAGGTGCAGGTCGTGGGCGGCTGGCACGTGCAGTTGAAGTTCCTCGTGGACAACGCTTCCGTGCGCACCATGATCACCGGCAGCTCCGCTCTGCGCATCGAGCAGGGACGCGACAGCCTCGCCGGACGGATCAGCACTATCGAAGCCGGCGTCTTCTCTCTGACAGAGATCGGTCCGCTGCACGGGCTGGAGACTCCGAAGCCGTTCCTGCCCGCCAACGGCCTGAGCGCCATCGTCGACAAGGCGTTCTGGACGGAGCTCCGCGAGCATGGCCTGCGGCACTCGAACTTCCGGACCGTCGCCTTCCGGCACTTCTCGGAGCGCGGGGGCTACCCGATCGTCCACAAGCGGAAGAACGTCGACTGGGCGGATCTTGCCGATCTCCTGCAGGAAACCGTGATTCGCAGGGTCATCCAGCACGACCTCCTGAACGGCGCCGGCCGACGACGGGACGCCGCGCTGCTGGAGGCACTCCTTCAACTCGTCTGCCGCTACGCGGGACTCGCACCCGCCGTGTCGGAGCTGGCCGAGCAGGCAACCCTGTCGCTGAACGTCCCGGTCGACGGCCGGCGGGCAACCCGTTACCTGAACCTGCTGGCGGACACGCTTCTCGTCCGGCTGGTCCCACCCCTGGACACTCGCATGAGAAAGAACCGGGGCGGTCCCAAGCTGTGTCTGGCCGACCACGCGCTGCGCGCCTGCTGGCTCCAGGAACAGGTTCCGCTGGCACCCGATACCCTCGCGGAGCGCCCGGAGTTGACCACACAGGCGGGACACCTCGCCGAGAGCGTCTTCGGCTCGGCCGCATCCATGGTCGCCGGGCTCGACATCGCACACTGGCCCGCGCGCGGCCCCGACCGCGAGGTGGACTTCGTCCTGACCGTCGGCGTCCGGCGCGTGCCGGTCGAGATCAAGTATCAGCGACGCATCGATCCCCACCGCGACACCGCGGGACTTCGTTCGTTCCTCGAGAAGACCGCGAACAACGCCGCTTTCGGCATTCTGATCACCCAGGACGCCTCCGGCGTGGTGGCCGACCCGCGGATCGTCACTCTTCCGCTGTCGACGTTCCTGCTGCTGCGGTGAGTAGGCCCGCCCGGCCCGCTGCCCTGCCCCCGCACCCTCGGGCCACCGCGCGCCAAAGAGTGTTCAGAAGTCGAGCGCTTCCGGAGCCGCGCGGAACAACGTGGCCAGTGATCCGAGACGGGCGTGCTGGCGCTTCATCTCCGCCCAGACCGTGGGATGAGGACTGCGCTGAATGCACCTCTTGACCTGAACGACATCGTGCTCCAACGCGTCGCCGTTCCGCAGTTCTACGTACCTCGCCAAGCGCGCCTCATAGCTCACCATGGCGTTCTTCCGCGCCTCTCTCACGTAGTCCCGCTCGTTGAGTCGTAGTACTTCGATCGTGTAGTCTGCCCGTCTGAATTCCACCGTACCCGCGTCAGCGAGAGGAGTGAATTCAAACGTGTCCTGCAGGTCGAGGATGATGAAGTCCAACGGATTCTCGCGCCGAGGATCAATCAGCGCAGCCGCTCCTTCCCGCGGCGGCGTCACTCGCGCGCCCCGCCGTCTCGTGACGTCCACCAGTTCGCCGGTACCGGCCTCGACCACGCTGAAGCGATTGTTCTTGCCGCCGTTGCACGGTCCGCAGGCATAAAGGTAATTTCGCCACGCGAACACCACGTCCGGATACAGGTCCTTGGGCCTGAAGTGCTCCACTTCGTCGGCGACGGAGTCTTCACAGTACATGCATCGCCGTGTTCCGCCGCACATTTCCGCGAGTTTCGCGCGCACTGCCGCGAAGGTCGCGTTCGTCTTCCTGTTGTACCGACTGAACCTGGTCTTCGCACGGCTGACCCGCTCGCGGTACGTGTCCTGCGCGTCCACATCCCGCTGATACTCCGCCAACGCGTCCATAGCCGCCGGAGACAGCCGCCCGGCTCGAATCTTCAGCACGGTCAGCTCAGAGTCGTTGCCGCAGATGGCAGTGCGTCTCGCAGCTTCTGTCGTTCCTTCTCCTCGTCGTCGGTCAATCTCCGCCGGATTTCCGTGTTGTTGAGGGCCGCCAAGCGCTTGTGCATGTCGCGCGAGTTTGGCGAACGGGTCAACGCAGCCTCTCGACCGAACGCTTCTGTTCCGTAGGCGTCGAGCACAGTGCCGTAGACCAATCGTCTCAGAGCCGCCCCCTCCACCATTCCACCGCGCTCATCCGTTCCGGATCGAGGCAGCACGTAGATCGAGCCGTTCTCCGCCGATTGGCAGACCAGAGGGCTGTGAGTGGAGACGATGAATTGGACGTTGGGGAAATGCTCGCAGAACCAGCGGCCGACCCTCTGCTGCCACGTGGGATGCAGATGAGCATCGACCTCGTCGATGATGACCACCCCTTCGGGGAGGATTCGGGTGGCATCAGTCGGATCGAAGACCTGTTCCGGACCGAACGCCTTCGCCATCTGCCGAATCAATTCGAAGGTCAAACTGAGGATGGATCGATAGCCATCGCTCAGATCGCCGACGGAAACATCCACACCGTTGGCGTCACGAAACAGGATCCCGCGCGACGTCACGTCCTCCAGCCTCACGTTCGACGGAAGGAAGTCACCCTGATTGACGAATTCCATCACGCGTTGAAGCAGGGCGCCCTCCGGATCGTCTTCCAGCTCCCTGAACTTCAAGTCGCGCAACCACTCGAGACACTCGGTCAACGCGATTCCTTCCTCGAACATGGACAGGTGCCTTCCCACCCGCGGTGCGGCTCCCGGGGACTTCCAGAGCCTCGCATCGCCGCCGAAGAAGCGGCGAAATGGTCCGAAGGACGCAGCGAACCAGCCTCGATCGTGTGTCCAGCCCACTTTGCTCGGAGGCTTCGGCGACACTGACCGCTCTACGGCTGCACCTTTCCGAACCAGCCTGATTCCAAGCCCGAACGCCTGCTCAACACCTGGGGCGGTAAGGCCGTCGCACCCGGCCCTCGGAGCAACCTGTAGCCTTATATGCCCGTCCGGGCGCGAACGCGTCAGCCAATCGTTCCATGACTGCCTGAGCTGTCCAGCGTGTCTCGGTTCGGTCAAGGCCAGTGCGATGGCGCGAAGAAAGCTCGACTTCCCGGAACCATTGTCGCCCAGAATCACGTGCCAACCGGCGCACTTCTCCCTTGGAACCGACCACTCGTGCCAGTGCAGGGAACGGATATTCCTGATCCTGATTGCCGGAATGTGCATCGCGAATCTGGTCCCCCGATCGCGCCGGGACGAGGTGTCTATCGCACCGCCCGGTGACTCACTCTCCGCCGCCGCGGCGATTGTCCTCCAGCGCCTCCCACAAGGCCGCGCCTTCGGCATCCACCCCCGTGCCGGGTGAGATCACCGGGCTCAGCTCCAGGTGCCGGTCGGTCTCCGGCTCGAACACCGGCCACGGCGGCAACCCGCCGCGGTTGGGATTGCCGGTGGCGGCGAACTGCACCCAGTAGCCGCGCATCGCGGCGGAAAGATCGGTGTCGGTGTCTGTGTAGTCGCCGACCGGAGTGAGGCCGAGCGGACGCTCGCCGCCCTCCTCTCGCCGCGTCAGCGTACCGAAGACGTAGACCAGCTCCGCCGCGTGGTGCGAGCCGAGGTCGGCGCCCCAGGGCGTCGGGGGCACGTGGGTGAAGTGATAGAGCCACGTCGGCGCGCCGGCCGCCGCCTGCGACTCGGCGTGCGCGCGCACCGGCCCGGCGAAGTACAGGTCGTGGATCACCTTGTCGATGGCGGCCTGCGCGGCGTCGGGCGACGACGCGTCGTAGTGCGCGAGCATCTCGTCCGCCAGTTCCGGATAGACTGAGCGGACGTAATCCTCGAACGCCGCGCCATCGGGGATGTCCATGTTGCGCGTCATCAGCGAGCCCTCGTTGCCGTTCAGCCCGGTGATGAGCGGGACGGCGTGCTGCCGGCCGGCGCGGTACATGGCCAGCGGGTCGTCCGGGATGACCCAGCCGTCGACGTTGGGCGCCCAGACGTTGCCGGTCCGCAGGAACGGGCTGCCGGCGTCGGCGTTCGACGCGGCGAGCACGTCGGCCGCGCTCGCGGCGCGCATCGCAGCCAGGGCCTCGTCGGTGTTGCCTGCGATCCCGAGCGCGGCGGCCACCCGGAGTCCCTGCGCCTCGGCCGACTCCCAGCCGCGCGCCGCGTCGGCCAGCGGCCGGTCCCAGCCGTTGATCCAGTTGCTCTGGGCGATGGCCCCGTGGAACAGCCCCTCCGCCTGCGGCATGAGCATCACCGACATGACCGCCCCGCCGCCGGCCGACTCCCCGAAGATCGTCACCCGGCCGGGATCGCCGCCGAACGTCGCGATGTTGTCGCGGACCCACTCGAGGGCCGCCACCATGTCCAGCAGGCCGTAGTTCCCGGACGCGCCGTGGGGCGACTCCGCGGACAGGGCCGGGTGCGCGAGGAAGCCGAAGACGTTCAGGCGGTAGTTGATGGTGACCACCACCGCCCCGTCGGCGGCGAGCCGGGTGCCGTCGTAGATGGCGGTCGACCCGGAGCCGCCCGTGTAGCCGCCGCCGTGAATCCAGAACAGCACCGGGCGCGGGTCGCTCGTCTCGCGCGGCGCCCAGACGTTGAGGAACAGGCAGTCCTCGCCCTGGGTGACGTTCTGCCCCCCGTTCTGAACGCAGATCGCGCCGCTCTCGGACGCGTCGCGCACCCCTTCCCAGCCGACGACCGGCTCGGGCGGCCGCCAGCGCAGATCGCCGACGGGCGGCGCGGCGTAGGGGATGCCCTTGAACGCGACGACCTCCGCGTTACCCGCGGAGACGGCGCCCCGAACGGCACCGCCGGTGACCAGGACGGGCGCATCGGGATCGAGGACGGTCTGCGCGCCGGCCGGCACCGCGCCGCCCGACACGACAACCAGCAACACAGCCGCGCGGGCCACGGCACGAACGATGGAGGTGCTCCGGATCATGGGCATCTGTCGTCTCCCGTCTCGTCGCGAAGCGCAATCGGACGCCGTTGCCGCCAGGCGTCGCCAGCCCCAGACACGGCCCGCCGCATCCCGATTGCGCCGTGGGTCTGATAAGGTCCGCTTGTCCGAATGTTAGCCTGGAAATCGTCGCCCGCGGCTCCGATTGCCGCCCAACCGGGCCTGACCAGGAGGTCTCCGCCGGTTCCACTGCGCAGACTCCGGGCCCGGAAATCGTCGCTTCGCGCGGCGGTCGGCCGCGGGCGAGAATGAGACGCGCGCAACGCGCGGTCGCGACAGCACGTTCCCATGCCGAATCAGCCCGCACGCCGCTGGCACCGCGAGGTGAACCGCGAGCAGTGGAAGGCCTTCGCCGCCACCTTTCTCGCCTGGCTGCTCGACGCGTTCGACTTCACCATCCTGACGTTCATCCTGATCGACATCCAGCAGAGCTTCACCGTCGACCGCGCGCTGGCCGGCGCGCTGGGAACGGTCACGCTGATGTTCCGGCTGGTGGGCGGGCTGGGGGCGGGCATGATGGCGGACCGCTACGGGCGGAAGCTGCCCCTGATGCTGTCGATCCTCTGGTTCTCGCTGTTCGCGTTCCTGAGCGGGTTCTCGACGTCGTATGCGATGCTCTTCGCCTTCCGTGCCCTCTTCGGCATCGGGATGGGCGGCCCGTGGGCAGCCGGCATGCCCCTGGCCCTCGAGCAGTGGCCGGCGCGGCTGCGCGGGCTGGCCTCCGGGCTGCTGCAGGGCGGGTGGTTCTGGGGCTACATGCTGGCCGCCCTGACGTTCCACTACGTCTATCCCCTCTTCAGCGGCCTCCCGGATCCGCTCAGCGACGCCGCGGGCTCGACGCTCGGCTGGCGCGTGATGTTCTGGGTCGGCGTCGTGCCGGCGCTGCTCGTGCCCTGGATCCGGTCGGGGATCCGCGAGAGCCCGGTCTGGCTCGAACGCCAGCGCCACCTGCGGGAGGCAGGCGCGGCCAGCGCGGCCGAGCGCGTGTCGATCCTGCAGCTTCTCCGGCCGGACCTGCTGTGGGCCACCGTCCAGTCGTCGATCCTGATGGGCGCGTTCATGTTCTCCTACTACTCGCTCAGCTTCTGGTACCCGACGTTCCTCCGCGAGGTCGGGCGGGAACCGCTGGGCTACCTGCTGGCGTTCAATCTCGGCGCCGTCGTGGGAATGGCGCTGTGGGGACACGCCTCCGAGACGCGGCTCGGCCGTCGGGGCGCGGTCGCGGCTGCCGCGCTGACGGGGGTGGCATCGATTCCCGCCTATGTCGGCGGGGCGGGCGGCGCGACGCTGGCCATCGGCGCGATCGTGATGGGCGCCTCGGGGGGCGGAATCTGGGGCATGGCCCCGTCGTATCTCACGGAGCGGTTCCCGACGGCGGTGCGCGGCGTAGGTCCCGGCCTCTCGTACCATGTCGGCGCGGCGTTGGGGTCGCTGACGCCGTTCGTCCTCGGACGGCTGCAGGATGGCGGGATGACCACCGGCTCGGCGATGATGGTCTGCATCGCGGCGTCCGGCCTGCTCGTGGCCGCCGTCGTCTGGCTGGGACCGGAGACCCGCGGACGTCGATTCACGGCCACCGAGGCGTGACCTGGCGGCATCGGCTACGCCGTCCCCGGTCGGACGCGAAGAGCAGTACTATCGCGGCCGGGAGCAATCCTGCCTGGGCAAGCGAACGTCACATGGGAACTCAACGGGGGAGCAAGAGATGTCGTATCAGCGAGGACGGGCGCGCGAGCGCCTCCGGACACCGGGAATCTGCGTCGGAGAAGCGGCGCAGCCCCCTGGAGAGGCCTGGTTGGGCGAGGAGCGGAGCCGCAAGGCGACGGTTTTCGGGCTGGGAGCGATGCTGGCCGCATCTCTCGTGGGTGGCGCGGCAACGCATCTGTTGATGTCCGACGCGGTGGAGGCGCAGGGCGCGGGAGCAGTGGTCACGGCAACGCAGGTCAACCTCGTCGACGGTGCGGGGCGGCTGCGCGGCGTGCTCGCCGGCAGCGACCCCGGAGGCCTCGCGTCGATCACGCTCTACGACCAGGCGGGTCAGGTGCGGAGCACGTTCGGCGTGGAGCCGGACGGCACCCCGATCATCCAGCTCCACGGACCCGGCGGCCAGACGCGGTTGCGCGCCACGGTGCAGGGCGACGACGCATTGATCGTCGCCGGCTCGGAAGCCGAGGGTCAGGGCTTGTTCGGCGCGGTCCGGGGCCGGCCCATCCTTACCCTGGGAGACGGCTCGCGAGTTCGCCTGCAAATGCACCTGACCGGTGACGGACTGCCGCGGGTGGCGCTCGCCAACGGCGCCGGACAGGAGGCCGCCTCGCTGGCCGTCGGCGGCGACGACATGCCCCAACTCGCGCTCACCGCCGCAGGCCGGCGACGGGCGGTCCTGACCACGGTGGGCAACGCCACTGTCCTCAACCTGGGCGGCCCCGCCGGCACACGCCTCGTCGCCGGGGTGGCGGAGGACGGCGCCCCGAGCATCATCTTCCTGGACGGACAAGGCGCCTTCATGGCGTCGCTCGGTGACGTCGGCAACGGGCGGCTCGGCTTCGTCAACGCCGCCGGCGAGGTGAGCGACATCACCTCGCGGTGAGAGCAGGGGCCGAGCCTGTCAGGCGACGTCGCGATCGGGACTGCCGGCGAGGAAGCCGCCGAGCGAGCCACCGAGCCTGGCCATGCGCTCGTGCAAGGTCGACCAGCTCGCGATTGATCTCGTCGAAGCGCTTGCTGATGTTGAGCAACGGCCGGTCACTGCGATCCGCCAGCGAGGGTAGCCAGCACTCTCAGGATAGCGATGCCGAGCGCTACGCTCGTGCCGGCGACGATACCGGCGGCGGTAAGCACGACCCCGACGATCCACCGGATCAGCCGCGTCTCGGAATGGGCAATGTCGGCCCGCACCTCGGCGATCTGCGTCGAGAGGCGCTTGTCGACGTTCCCAATCTCGGTACGCAATTCAGCGAGGCCGACCTTGAACCTGTCGGGCGTGATGTGGTCGCCGCGTTCGACGGCCTGCTGCACGACATGTGTGATCGCTGCAGCCTGGTCCGGCTTCAGACCGGTGTCGGTCAGCGTCCGTGTACTCTCGACAATGTCAAGCATGTGCCAGCGAGCTCGACCCTCTCGTTATGCCCTTGAGGATATCATCCACGAGCTTGGCCGTCGTGGCGGGCTGTGGCGGGCGCACCAGCCACGGCGTGCTATTCTGCGCGTCGCGGTCGGCGCCGGCTCCTGTTGGGTCGCGCCGGGAGTTCAAGTGCCGACTCCTGAAATGGATCATCGTCGATGAGAGGTCATGCCATGCGATTTGCCAGCTTCCACCGCGTTTTCACCCTGCTGATCGTTCTGCTTCTCGCGGCCGGCAGCGCCGCCGCGCAATCGTCGGGCGACGGCGAACGCCCCCGCCGCATCGCCCTCTGGGGATCGTCGGTCCCCAACGGCACCGGTGACGAGCTCGCTCTCGGCGGCTACACGGGCCGCCTGCGCGAGCTGCTCGAGCCGCGCGGGTGGGAGGTGCTGAACGTCTCGCGGGGCGGCGACAACACGATCACCATCACGCCGCGCTTCGAGCCGGAGGGCGAGCCGGATCCCGGCACGCGGTATCTGACCCCCGTCGATCCGGGCTACGTGGTCATCGCGCTGTCGCTCGGCAACGAGGGCATCATGCGCTGCCCGCCCGGACAGCCGTCGCCCCGCTGCGCCGACTCGCGCGAGGCGGCCGACGCCGTCGCGCAGCAGTTCGCCGACGGACTGCTGCGGCTGATCGCCCGCGCGCGCGAGCACGGCATCGTGCCGGTGATCGGGCTTACCTACACCCGCGGTGACTTCACCGAGGCGGAGTACGCCCACACGCGGGCGACGAACCTGCTGATCAACACGTGGGACGTGCCCAGCGTCAACCTGCTCGGGGCCATCGACGACGGCTACGGCCGCTGGGCGCGGGGCTTCTTCCCCGAGCCGATCCATCCCAACGCGGCGGGCCACACCGAGATGTTCCACGCCTTCGTGCCGACGCTGTTCGACGCGCTGGAGGCCGGCAAGCCGACGCCGACACGCTCGGGCGCGGACGGTTTCGCGCGCGTGCGCGGCCGCGGGCGGTCCCCCATGACGTTGAACGTCGACGACACCATGCGCTCGTTCGGCCTCACGTTCCAGGTGCGGGCCGAGGGCGACGGCACCATCGCCAGCATCGGCGGCCAGACGGTCGGCCACGAGGTGGACTGGGTGACGGTTCCCTTCCGCCGCGCCGAGCTCGACTTCGAGGCGATGACGCTCACCCCGACCGGCCGCCGCTTCCAGTCCACCATCGCCATCCAGAACGGCCGCTGGGTCTACACGTCCGCCAACGGCAATGCGGCGACATCGCCGCAGCCGGGCGCCGACGGCCAGTGGCACCACGTGACGCTGACCCACCACGTGGCGCGCGGACAGACCCACTTCTACGTCGACGGACGGCTCGTGGGCACCATCGACGAGCGGCTGCAGCCGGACCGCTTCGTGCTCGGCGGCCCCGGCCCCGACTGGTCGACCGCGGTCCCCGCCCCGGCCGACTACAAGGACTGGATGGTGCACCGGGCGGGCCTGAACGCCGACGAGGTCGGGGTGCTGCACGGCGGCGGCCTGCTGCAGTCGAGCCTGGAGCTCTACGCGCCGCTCTCCGACGACAGCTTCGAGAACCACGCCCAGAGCCTGTCGACCGTCGAGGTCGACGGCCGCGCGGTGTCGGCGACCACCGAGAACTGAAGCGAACTGCAAGAGCGCGACGAACTCGGGTCTGCACGGTCTGCGCCGCAGAAACGGCGCAGACCCCGCGCCAGGCTTGGTTCGGCGGCCATCGGAGCCGCAGGCGACGATTGTCGGGCTGCGAGCGAGAGGAGCGCGAGACGATGGGCAGGATGGTGGAGTTCGCGGCAAACGGCAGGCGCTCCGGCGGCTACCTGGCATCACCGGCGTCCGGTTCCGGTCCGGGCGTGATCGTGATCCAGGAGTGGTGGGGGCTGGTCGATCACGTCAAGGACGTCGCCGACCGCTTCGCCGGCGAAGGCTTCGTCGCGCTCGCGCCCGACATGTACCACGGGGAGACCGCCACGAGCCCCGACGACGCCGGCAAGCTGATGATGGCGCTCAACATCGAGCAGACCGAGCGCGACCTGCGGGGCGCCGTCGACTACCTGCTGGCCCGCGACGAGGTGTCGGGCGACCGGGTCGGCACCGTCGGCTTCTGCATGGGCGGCCAGCTCTCGCTCTTCGCCGCGTGCGCCAACGCGAAGGTCGGCGCCTGCGTCGACTTCTACGGGATCCACCCGAACGTGACGCCGGATCTCGCAAGTCTCCAGGCGCCGGTCCTGGGCTTCTTCGCCGAGAAGGACGGCTTCGTCACTCCGGAGGTGGCCCGCAAGCTGGAGTCCGACCTGCGCGCGGCCGGCAAGAAGATCGAGATCACCGTCTTCGAGGGCGCCGACCACGCCTTCTTCAACGACACCCGCGCCGAGGTGTATCACGCGGCGTACGCCGCCGAGTGCTGGACACGGATGCTCGCCTTCTATCGGCAACACCTGGGTTGAGGATGCTGCAAGGGTGGTACCGCCAGAGGATCGAGCATGTGATGCGCCGTGCCCGCGGCGGCCTGTTTGCGGGCGTCGCCGCCGGGGCCCTGCTCGCGCTGGTCTCCGTAGCCGACGCCCGAGCGCAAGCGCGGAATCCGGCGCGGGATTTCGATTTCACGGTCGAGCCCGTGGAAGCCGACGCGCTGTGGTCCGACGGCACGAAGATGTGGGTGTTGGATCGTGAGGATGTCCGGGTCTACGACCTGGAGACCGGAAACCGCGACCTCGTCATCGAGGAGGTGAACATAGGCAACCAACGGCAAGCCGATTACCGCTCCGATATCTGGTCTGACGGCGCGACGATGTGGATTGCGTACCGGGGGCAAAGGCCTGAGCACGATCGGTTGTACGCCTATGAATTGACGACTGGCAGCCGCGACTCGGCCCGGGATCGAGAAATGCAGTTTCCCCGCTACATCAGCAACAGCCCGCGGCGGAAGATCTGGTCGGATGGCGACACCCTGTGGATGGTGGAGGCTACCCGCCGGCATGCCAGCCAGGCGGCCAGTGTGTATGCCTACGATTGGGAGACTGGAGACCGCGTCCCGTCCAGGGACTTCGTGCTGGATCGGCTCAACACGAACCCCACGGATCTGGCCTCCGACGGCACGACGATGTGGGTGGCCGAGCACGCCCACTTGTACGCCTATGACCTGGCGACCGGGCGCCGTGACGCTGCCAGGGACTTCGCTTCCGGTAGTGTGCGGGGTTTCGATTCTCGTCCTCTCGAGGGTATCGATGTGATCCACAGCATCTGGACCGACGGCAGGACGATGTGGGTGACACATTCCGCGGACCCTACTCTCTACGCCTATGATCTCGCAACTCGGAACCGCGACCCGGTACGGGACTACACGTCGCTTCTGGGCGAGCACTGGCTGAGCGAGTTTGCTCGCGTTGCAGGTCTCTGGTCGGACGGTCGGACGCTGTGGGTGAACGACGGATATACCCGTCGCGTGCTTGCTTTCGACCTGGCGAGGAACCACGAGCCGGCCAAGGACTGGTTTGTTGTGGACGAGCTGATCGGAGGTCTCTGGTCCGATGACGGACGGACGCTGTGGGGATTTGGCGAATCCGAGTTCAACGCCTATGACTTGGATTCCAGTCGAGCGAGGCCCCGCCGCCTCTTCTCCAGGGAGGGTCGCCCGATTGCTTATGTGGCTCGAGGTGACGATCTGTGGTCCGACGGCGCCATGATGTGGATACCGGCGGGCGCCGGCAGTGACCCGGAAGCCACCGCGCCGGAAGGCACCGCTCCGAAGCTGTATGGCTTCGATTGGACAAGGGATGACTGGAGTACGCTGGACCTACGGCGGGCGAACCGGGAATTTGCGCTGGATCCGGCGAATATCAATCCTTCCGGTTTGTGGTCCGACGGCGCAACGATGTGGGTGGCGGATGCCGTCGACGGGAAGCTGTACGCTTATGATTGGGCGACCGGGGACCGCGTGCGCGTCAAGGAGTTCGACACGCTGAGGGCGGCCGGGAACACGGTTCCGGGGGCCATCTGGTCCAACGGCGCGACGATGTGGGTGTCCAACATCGGCCGCTCCAATGCGAAGCTGTACGCGTACGATATGCCTCCCGGCGGGCGGACCTTCACCGATCCCGTATTGGAAGCCGGCGTCACCGTCTTCAGGGCGATCCACGTTACCGAGCTTCGCGACCGAATCGACAGTCTTCGCATTGCGTACGGACTGTCGGCATTCTCGTGGACCGATCCGATCATCCTCTCCGGGGTCACACCGATCAGGGCAGTTCACCTGACCGAGCTTCGGGCGGCGCTCGACCAGGCCTACGTGGCGGCCGGGCGGACGCGACCTCGCTACGCCGAGGCGATGCGCGCCGGTGGAGCCATCAAGGCACTGCACGTCACGGAACTACGGCGCCTGGTGGTCGCCCTGGAGTGAGACCACCTACGCCGTAGTCGGCGCCAGCAACGCCGTGACATCCCGCCACAGCTTGGCGAACGAGGGGGGCCCCTCGGCGAGCGGCGTCGAGATCGAATTGCTCCGTCAGGGCCGCCTGATGGCGGGTCGGGCGGTACGAACGACCGACCGGCATCCGTGCGGTCAACCACCCCTTTGCGTTCCTGATCCCTTCAGGGTCGCCGGGCGGTGCGGCGTCTTCGTCGATGTCGTGCCGTCCCGCAATTGAGGCCGCTGCCGCCAGAAGCCACGCCTCGTACTCCGCCTTGGCCAACACGACGCGACTTGCGCGATCCGGTCGCGCGGCACCGGCTCGTTCCAACAGCGCGGGACCAAGCTCCGCCGGGCAGTCGTCGTCAGCGTCCAGCAGAACCAGGATGCTCCCGTCGGTTCGAGTCATTCGGGCTGCCAGCTCGACGGCCCGTTCCAGCTCGCCCTGCTTCACGATGCCGTACCGATTGACGCGTATCGGCGGAAGCACCTCGATATCGGTAGTCGGCGCGACCGCCGCGGCGATTCGGCTCAAGAGAATCGGAACGGCCTCTGCCTCACCGTGCCCCTCGACGATGGCAACGATTCTTTGCCATCGCTCACGGCAGGACGTGGAACAGGTGAAGCTGTTCCGGTCGCAATTCGAAGATGCTCGGGTCAGGACGCAGTTGATTCATGCGGAGAAGCTCGCCGGCGGTGTAGAGATGATCCCTGAGTGCGGACCGTCCTACTTCATCCAGAGGACCGATGCGACTTTCGCCATGTTCCGCCACTACCGCGACAATTGCGTCATCCGGCATCTCCTTGTTGTCCAGTAAATCGGGGCTGTGACTCGTCACGAGTATCTGTGCCTGCTCTGCGGCCTCGCGGAGACCATCGATGAGAACCCCTGCGGCCGCCGGGTGCAGTGCGACCTCGGGCTCCTCGATGCCGACGCAGCGCCGAACCGATTCCGCACCGTCGAATCCCTGAAACAATGCGATGAGCACGCCGAGCGCCCGCAGAGTTCCGTCCGACATGTTGCTCGCGAAGAAACGCCAGGGGTACCGGGCCCCACGAACTTCCTGTCGGAACTCGAGGGTCTCCTTCGGGCCCACCGTTCGCTCGTCGACCCCGGAGACCCCGGAAACCACCTTGCCCAGGTATTCCTCCACCCGCTTCTTGATCTCCGGTGAACGGCTGCCCAGATTGGCAAGAACGCTGGCGATATTGCTTCCGTCCCGTTTGAGCAGATCGCCCGGGTCGGGCGACTGAAGCTCCCGGATCGCTTCGGGGTTCAGGTTGTAGAACCCCATGCCCAGGAGTGCGTCATAGACCGGTCGGAAAGCCTCGACGCCGGAGACATTCACGAGATAGAGCCGATCGTCGGCGGCAGCGGGAGTTGGGGACACGGTGCTCTGGACGACCTGCCCGCGCTCCACCGAGTAGAAATGATGCCCTCCGGCATCACGCCGACTGACACGACATTGTTCGTGTTGCACCTCGTACGCGCCGCGCTGCTTTGCGCCGACGGTAAACGCGTAGCTGACCGACGATTCGGCAAGACCGAGGTCGATGCGAATTCCGAAGTGATTGGGATGCCCGCCGGACCGCCGCCGCACCTCACCGATGCCGCCTCTGTCCCGTAGCGCGTGGTCGAGTGAAAACCGAACCGCATCGGCAACGAAACGCAGCGCGTCGAGGAAGTTGCTCTTGCCCGACCCGTTCGGACCGACCAGAAACGTCAACTGCGCAGGCGAGACGTCACACGCGGCAATGCTCTTGTAGTTGCGCAGCACGACGCGGGTCAACAGACGACGATCAACCGCCACGGCGCCTCCGAGTCACGGCATACATTCTATCCAGTGCGCCTCCGGCGAGGATGGAGTCGGACGGGCGACCGACGCTTTGGATGCAACGAACCGAACCGAACCCGGAGCCGCCGATTCTGCAGTCCGACCTCACCAGCTCCAGCGGGTCCCGACGGCGACGCTCGACCGATCCAGTCTCGTCACCGTGACCGGCGAGTTCGCGAAGACGGTCGCCAGCAAGACACCGGCGCCCGCTATGCCGAGGCCGGCGGCCATGCGGCCACGCGACCGGGACTCCGCCGCTGCCGCCGTTCCGAGGACGGACTCGACGACTTCCTCGCGCACCTCCGGCGGAATGTCGTCCCCCGCCGGAAACAGGCTCAGGTCCAGCGCGGAATGCCTCGAGACCCGCACCTGGGAGGATTCCGACAAGTCCTCCCCCAGGATGCTCAGTGTCGAATCGACGGTGAACTCGATGACGCACTCGCCGCCGGACGCCATCACCGGCTTGAGGCCGCTCGCCGAGATGGACACCGAGGCGAAGAAAAGGCTCTGCATCCAGCCCGGTCCGAGAGAGCCCGTGGTTCCGCACTCCTTGTTGCCCGAGAAAGCAAGCACGAGGCCCGCCCCGACCATGCCGATTCCGCTCCAGGTGCGGGCCTGCGAGCGCCGCGGGGTCGGATCGACGGCCTGAACGAGCGCCGCCTTGCGCGCGGCGGCGAGCGCCTGCGCGTCGATGGGTCCGGCCTGAACCGGAACGGCAACCAGCAGCACGGCCGCGCTCACAATGACAATCACGATTCGCCGCATGACGTCCTCCTGCGAGGAGGCCGCGCAGCCGACCTCGTTGTCCAGTTACACCCCGCGTTCCAGGCTCGCGCGCGACTCTCAGCCAGGGGCGCCCTTGCCACAATTGGGATTCCTGCAGGTCACCGGCATTCCAGTCGCTGGACGGCATGCCGGAGCTCCGTCACGTGCAGCGCCTCGATCGGCGCGGCGGGCCGAATCGCCGGGTCGGTCCAGGCCACCGGCGTCCCCGCCGCCGCAGCGCTGACCTGTTCAACTGCTTCCCGCAGCTCGGTCATGTGTCGCGACCTGACCGGCGTGACGCCGGGAATCAGCGTCCGATCCGTCCACTCGTACGTCGGCAGCCGCCGTGCGGTTCGCAGGAGGTCGATCCGGGCGCGCAACTCATCGAAGTGGACGGCGCGGATTGGAATCCCGGCCCCGAGCGGCTCGTCCGTGAATGGACGGTCGACGCAGTGCACCGTGACCGGGATCGGGCTGGTGGTCAAGGGCGCCGAGCCGGAATGGCCCGCGGCCGCCACCGTCACGCTCAGTGTCCCGTCCGCGTTCGTTCCCGTCCCGGCCGGAAGGGCGAGCATCAGCCGCGCCACGGTGTCCGACATGCGGATCGCGGCGCCGCTCAGCGTCACGCCCGCGGCCGTGCCGGCGAGGCTGAAATGGCCGATCGCCAGCGTGTCCGCCCCGGCGTAGGTGTACCCCGCCGGGAGGGCCACGTCGACCGTCGCGCCGTCGAGCGTACTCCAGCTCAGCGGCGACGGGACGGTGGCGGCGATGGAAGCGCGCTGTGCATGGGCGGTGAGGTTGCCGAAGCTGAGCACGGGATACTGGTTGGCCGTACCGAAGTCCCAAACGTCGCCGCGCGAGCCCGAGCCGTCGATGGTCAGGCCGTCCCAGCCGGCGAAGACGCCGCTGGCGCTGGTAGGCGCGCGCAGTTGCGCGGAGGTCTTGCCGGCGCCGGCGGGGCTGCCGAAGCTGGCACTCTGGCCGGTGGTTTCGATGTCCCAAAAGCTGGCGGTGATGTTCACGCGCGCTTCGTCCAGGGCTCTGTCCTTCCCGCCGACCAGCCCGCCGACAGCGGCCGAGGAGAGGCCGAGGGACCGGGAGACGGCCCCGGTGGCGTAACTCGCTGTGATGGCCCCGGAATATGCTGCGTATTCGCCGACCAGCCCACCGGCAGCCGTGGAGCCCGAGACGGCCCCGGTTGCGTAACTGGCCGTGATATGGCCCCCGTCCGCGAGCGCGCCGACCAACCCGCCGGCGCGGCCGCCGGACACCGTGCCGGTGGCGTAACTGGCCGTGACGCTGAAGTGCGGCTCGCTGAAGAAGCGCGTGGTGACCACCCCGACGAGCCCGCCGGCATGCAGACCAGCGGAGTCGTAGCCGCCGGAGACGGCCCCGGTTGCGTGACTGCCGGTGATGGTCCCGTGCTCGCTCCTGCCGACCAGTCCGCCGACACCACAGAAACCACTCACGTTCGTGGAGGCGGCGCAGTGAACGTCGCCGGTGGCGTGGCTGTTGGCAACGGTCCCGTTTGAGAGACCTGCGGCCAGCCCGCCGGCTGCATTGATGCCGTTGACGTCGCCGGTGGCGTAGCTGTCGGCAACTGCCCCGTCTACAATCCAACCAACCAACCCGCCCGCCGCCGTGACGTCTGTCCCCTGGCCGACCCTGTACGCATAGCCGGTGACAGGACCGGTCGCGTAGCTGTTGGCGATCCTGCCCTGGTTGGCGCCGACCAGCCCGCCGCCGCCGGTGACGGCGCCGGTAGCATGACTGTCGATCACGGTCCCTTGGTTCAGAGCAATCAGCCCGCCGCCGGCGCCGCCGCGTTCGCCGACGACATCGACAGCAGCGTAATTGTGGCTGCTGGTCCCGAAGTTCAGACCGATCAGTCCGCCGACCGTGGCGTCCCTGGCGGCGGCGACGCCGCCGGCGTGGCTGCCGGTGACGGTCCCGTAGTTCCTGGCGACCAGCATGCCGCCGTAGGCACGGCCGTGAAAGACGGACGCCCGCTCGACGGAGAGGGTACCGGTTGCGTAGCTGTCGGTGATGGTCCCGAAGTTCAGACCCACCAGCCCGCTCCCGTACACGCGACTGGTATTGTAGGTGGCGACGTTGAAGTTCACGTCGAGCAGGCCCACGCCGTCGATGACCCCGCTGCAGCCGACGGCCTTGAACAGGCCGAGGTTCTCCTCCCAGACGCCGCCGATATACAGGTTGGAAATGACGTGGCCGTTCCCGCGGAAGGTGGCGGAATATCCCTCCGCGGCGAGGTCGCATGGAGGATCCTTCGAAAAGGGCACATGCCCGACATAGCCCCCGATAGGCTCCCAGCCGAAGACCGGATCCCAATTCAGGGTGGACGTGTCGTAGCCGTCGAAGTCCAGCGCGACGCCGCTCGACGAATTCGCACCCAGCTCGTAGCCCGTGCAGGTCCCCGAGGGGCAACCCATCCGGCCGCCGGGGGACGGATCCCGGTTGGGGAAGGCGCCGTTGTAGCGGTTGAGCGCGTCGCAAGCCGGCGTCGGCAACCTCGTCGGAAACGTCCCCGGCGTACAGGAGTACCCGGGGTCGCCGTCGCCGTCGAGGTCCCAGCGGACAGCGTTCAACTGGACCAGATTCACGATCTCGATCAGACCGTCGTCGTCGCTGTCGTAGTCGACCAGCGGCCCGTCGTCGTCGATGATCGTCCCGGTTGCGGTGCCCACCGAGATCGTGGCGTTGGTCGGGTTGCTCAGCGAGACCGCGACCGTCTCGTCCGGCTCGTGCAGCGTGTCCCCGGTCGGCAGGACCCAGAACAAGGGTGCGGACTCGCGCCCCGCCGGAATCGTCAGCGTCCCGGCGACCAGGGGCCTGGTCCCTGGGCCGGTTTCCGTGAGGCCGGCCCACCTGTAGTCCGTGCCCGGCGTGGCGGTGCCCGTGCCGGCGTCCTGGTAGTCCACCGTCACCGCCCGGGTGCTCGCTTCACTCAACGAGACCCTGAACACCAACGGCATCCAGGGCTTCCGCGGCGATCCGTCGTCCCCTTCCGTGGTGGTCGACCTTACCACCGTGATCGTCAGCGACGGCTGTGCCGTAGCCGGAATCGCACCGAGCGCGGCCAGCACGAAAACCGGTGCGAACAGCGCCCTGCCGAGTCGGCGGCCGACCTGACACGCGATGCGTCGAATCTCCATTCGGGCTGGCGTCTATTCTACGAAATGCTTCGTAAAACAGGTTCGTGAGATTCTCCCGCAATGCCCTTTCGGCGCCGGACGCCGACATCAGGCCGACGAAACTCTGCAGACCAATCGGTAGATCGGTGCGTTGCCAACGGGCGTCCTGATTGTGGCGCCGTCCTCCCGTATGGCCCGCGACGCGCCGAGTAGAAGCAGCGGGTCCAGCTTCCGTGCCGCGCTCTGCGGGGAGGCGCCGTGACCCGCGTCCGAGCGGACTCGAATCCGAGGTCTCCGTGTCTACGCCACAACTTCGTCCTTCTCCTGCGACAACCAAGGAGGTACAGGCCGTTGCCGTGGCTATTCGGGCAGCGCGAAGGTCAGGATCGTGTTGGTCGCGATCACCGTCACGTACTGCTTGCCGTTCACCTGGTAGGTCATCGGGCTCGACCGGATCGGCCGCGGCGCCTGGTGGCGGAACAACTGCTCGCCGGTCGCCGCGTGGAACGCGTAGAACGCCCCGTCGTCCGCTCCCTGGAACACCAGATCGCCCGCCGTCGCCAGGTTGCCGCTGGCCCCGATGGGAGTGAGCGCCGGGAACACCGCCTGCCACGCCTCTTCCCCGCTGGCCGGCTCGTAGGCGGTCAGCGTGGTCGTCGGCGTGTAGGCGGGAATGCGGCTCAGCTCCTCGAAGTTGGCGCTGTGGCCGTCGCCGTGCGGCCCCGGCTCGAGGCTGTCGCCGAGCGGCCGGACGATCATCGAGACCGCCGCGTTCTTGCCGGTGACGTAGAGCAGCCCGGTGCGCGGGCTGAACGCGGGCGAGCCGAAGCTCGATCCGCCGTGGGCGACGATCAGGTGCTCCTCGATGGAGTACGGCGTGTACATCTGCCGGCTCTGCGCCTGCAGCTCCGGGTCGTCCAGGTGCACGTAGGTCGCGCAGAACGGCGTCATCGGCACGCCCCGCGCGTTGTGGGGGATGGGCTGGGTGGGATAGACGACCTCGCCCGGCACGTTGCTCTCGGTCGGCACCAGCGTCTCGACCATCGGGTTGATCGGCTGCCCGGTCTCGCGGTCCCAGAGATAGAGCAGACAGTTCTTGCCGGCCGAGCCGACGCCGCGGATGATCTCGCCGTCGGCGCCGGTGACGTCGAAGAGCACCGGCCCGGTGACGTGGTCCCAGTCCCACAGGTCGTGATGGATCGCCTGGTAGTACCAGCGCAGCGCGCCGGTCTCCAGGTCGAGGGCCACGGTCGAATTGGTGAACAGGTTGGCCCCGGGGCGCGCGGACCCGTCGTAGTCGGGCGACGGATTGCCGGTGTTGAAGTAGATGAGCCCGAGGTCGAGGTCGATGGCCGGCTGCGTCCAGACCCCGCCCCCGGCACGCTGGCCGTCGCCCCACGTATCCGCGGCAATCTCCCAGCCGTCGTCCTGCGGGCGTTGCGGGATGGTGTTGAACACCCACTCGATGGCCCCCGTCGTGGCGTCGGTCGCAATCACCAAGCCGCCCGGGATGTGCCCCTCCGAGAGCGCGGCCCCGACGTAGAGCGTCCCGTCGTGGTACGCCGGCGCGGCCGTGATCCGATAACCCAGCTCGTGCGGGTCGAGAGTCGGCGGGTAGGTGTCCGGGTACTTGGTCTGCAGGGCCAGCCCGACGACGGGCAGCACGCCGCCGTCGCCGAACGACTCGACGAGCTCGCCGGTCTTCGCATCGGCGGCCACCAGGCTCGGGCCGTTGTAGGCGTAGATCTTGCCATCCGCGTAGGTCGGCCCGCGGACCCGGTTCCGGCGCGCCTCGTTCAGCTCTAGGCTCCAGATTTCCTCCCCGGTAGCCGCGTCGATGGCAACGACGCTGGGCCCGGCGTGGAAGTACATCACGCCGTCGCTCACCAGCGGCGTCACCTGGCCGACGTCGATTCCGGCCGGCACGTCGAAGGACCACCGTTCCGCCAGTTGTGCGACCGTCCGCGTGTTGACCTCGTCGAGCGTCGAGTAGCGGCTGTTGTCGAGGTCGAGGTTGTGGCTCGTCCAGTTGGTCTGGCCGCCCGCCGTGATGTTCGGCAGCTCCCCCTGTGTCGTGGTCCGCCCCTGCTGACCGGCCGCCGAGGCGCCGGCAACCAGACAGCACGCGGTCAGAACAGCCGCAAGCGGCCGAATCTGCACACTGGTCAATGAGGTCATCTGTCGCTCCTTGGTAACGCGCGGCCCCGTTCTGCGGCGCGGGCTGCTAGCGGTCCGCGATGAGCGCGTCGTCGTGCAGGATGCCGATCGCGCAGGTTGGACACGGGGGCACGTCCACGCCCGCCGCCAGCGTCCGCTCGCGGAGCAGCGCGTAGGTCTCGGGGAACGGCTCGATGGTGTCGATGGGTCCCTGGGCGATGGTCACCGGCAACCAGCCCCGCCTGTTGGCCACATCGAACGGCGCGCCGTGTGCGAGCAGCAACTCGACGATGGAGTTGGCGCCCCGGTTCGCCGCCCCGTGAAGGGCGGTATTGCCGGCCTCGTCCGCGACGTGCACGTCCACTCCCGCATCGAGCAACAGCCTTACCGCTTCGAGCGCGTCGGCCTCCGATCCGGCGCCTTGCCCGGCGTAGGTCGCGGCCCCCGCCGCCGCCATCAGCGCCGTCGATCCACTGGCGGTGGTGACGCTCGTATCCGCACCGTGCGCCAGCAGTAGCCGCATGAGCGGCACGTCCGCGGCGATGGCGGCCAGCAGGAACGGTGTCACTCCCTCCGTGGGGTACAACGGCGAAGTCTGCGTAGCCAGCCGGACGCGCTCGCGGGACGCCGCGTTCGGATCGGCCCCGGCGGCCAGCAGCGTCTCGATGAGCGCGCCGCTGCTCAGGTTGCCGGTCGGCGACGGGTCCGGCACGACGCGAAAGTGTGGCCGGTGCGCCAGCACGGCGGTATGGAGCGCGGTCCAGCCCACGCCATCCGCGTTGGGATCGGCTCCCCGGTCGAGCAGCCACGCGGCCAGCTCGTAGTGGCGGTTGTCGATGGCGACAATCAGCGCGCTGGAGCCGTCCGGTGTCATGTCGTCGACGTTCACACCGGCGTCGGCCAGAACCGTCGCGGCATCGAAATGACCGCCCTGAACGGCGAAGAGGAACGCCGAGAATCCTCGCGGCGGCGCCGCACCATCCGCTGCGCCGGCATCGGCGCCGGCCGCCTGCCCGCTTGCCGCCGCTTCCGCATGTCCCGATCGGGCGTGGATGTCCGCCCCGCGGGCGATCAACTCGCGTACGGCCGCCGCGTGCCCCTCGGCCGCGGCCCACATCAGCGCGGTCTGGCCGCGCCACCGCTCGGCCGCGTCGACGTCGGCGCCGTGATCGAGCAGGAGCCGAACCGCCCCGACCCGTCCCGTGCGGGCCGCGGTCATCAGCGCCGTCTCCCCCTCCGGCTGGGCGCGGTTCGCGTCCGCCCCGGCCGCCAGCAGCCGGGCCAGCATCGGGGCGCTGCCGTTCAGGCTCGCCAGCGCGATCGGCGCCACTCCGTAGCGGTTGGCCGCGGTCACGTCCGCCCCGGCGCCGATCAGCAACGTCGCGAGATGGCCGTCGTCACGGTGCACCGCCCAGTGCAGCGCCGTCGTGCCGTCGATTTCCGGCGCGCCTACGCCGGCTCCCTGGTCCAGCAGAACGCGCACGTGCGCCGCGTCGCCCCGCTTGACCGCGTCGATGAGCGGCGACTGGGCGGCCGCGACACCGGCCCCCGCGCAGAGCACGAAGGCCAGCAACCCGCTCGTCAGGAGCCGGCGGCAAGAGCCCCGCTGCATTCGAGCGACCATGCCTCCCGCCCGAACTGCGTTGCTCCCCGGTCGAATACGCCCGATATGCTCTCTCATCGCACCTTGCCACGCGGGCGCCTCGCCGCTATCGGCGCCACGCGGCGTTTCACCACGGACTCCTGCACGTCCGCCTTTGAACCCGCGCATCGCGGCGGACTCCGCCCCTACACGCCGGACAGCTCGCGAAGCTGCCCGGTGCTGTCACCGATACGCTCGACCGGCACCCCTGCCTTGTCGAGCAGGCTCACGAGCAGGTTCGCATGCGGGGTCCCGGCCGGATACGCCAAGTGCTGCCCGCCGGCCAGTCTGCCCCCGCCGCGCCCCGCGACCAGCAGCGGCAACGCGGTGTGGCTGTGCTGATTGGCGTCGCTGATGCCGCCGCCGTACATCACCATCGCGTGGTCCAGGAGCGTCCCGTCCCCGTCCGGCGTCGACTGCAGCCGGTCGAGGAAGTAGGCGAAGAGCTGAACGAGATAGGTGTCGATGAGACCGATCTTGGCCAGCCGCTCCGGGTCGTACTGGTGGTGCGACGTGGCGTGGTGCGGATCCGGCACGCCGATCTCCGGAAACGCGCGCTGGCTGGTCTCGCGTCCCAACTGGAACGTGAAGACGCGGGTCAGATCGGCCTGGAACGCCAGCACCTGCAGGTCGTACATCAGCTTGCAGTGCGCGCCGGTGGAGTCCGGCACGCCGAGGGGACGGTCGACGTCCGGCATGGCCGCGCTGTGCGCCTCGCTGCGCTGGATGCGCCGCTCGATCTCGCGCACCGCGTCCAGGTACTCCGTCAGGCGAACGCGATCCTGCGCGCCGATCTGCAGCTCCAGACCGGCAATCTCCTCCGTTACCGAGTCGAGCACGCTGCGGTTGCGCTTCCGCAGGGCGTGCCGCTCCTCGGGGGTGGCGCCGTCCCCGAACATCCGATCGAACACGTTGCGCGGGTTGTGCTCGGCCGGCAGCGGCGTGGTCGGCGTCCGCCACGAGAGCGAGTCGGTATAAGCGCAACTGTAGCCGCTGCCCCCGCAGGTGCCCATCCAGCCGGCTGGCTCGATACACAGCTCCAGCGAGCCGAGCGGGGTGTCCTGCCCGATCTCGGCGGCGGCGATCTGATCGATGGTCGTCCCCGCCCGTACGGCCGGGCCTTCGCTCTTGAGCGGATGGGTGGCGTTCAGCCACGAGGAACCGGCGCGCGGGTGGTCGCCGATGCCGTCGCCCCACGGATTCGCCGGGTCGTTGTCGAGCCCGGACAGCACCGTGACCGCATCGCGGAAGGGACCCAGGGGCGCCAGGGTCGGCGACAGCTCGAACGCCTTGCCTTCTCCCTTGCTCTGCCACTGGAACATGTTCGCGCCGTTGGGGAAGTAGACGAACCCCAGCCGCCGCACCGGATTGGCCGCGGTCCGCGACAGCGCAGAGGCCGCGGGAACCATGGCGTCCAGCAACGGCAGGGCCAGCGCGGCGCCGGCGCCTCGGAGAAACGTCCGCCTCGGCAAGGCCCGCTTCGTGATCAGCATGATTCCTCCCGCGCTCCTCTTTTCTTCAAGCCGCCGATGCCGCCAGTGTGCAGCATTGCCTTCAGGGCACCGAGTCAACTGGTGAATCGTATCTTCGTCTCCGCAGGATCACCAAAGAGAAACACGTTCCGGCGGCTCGTTCGGGCTCAGGCGTCCGGTGGCAGGGAGCGGTTCAGCAGGTGCGCGGTGAGCATCCGGACGTCCTGCTTCAGATCCCGGACATCCTGCTTCACGCCGTCGACGTTCTTCGTGATGCCGGCGTGCGCATGCTGGTTCTCGGACTTGAAATTCCTCAACTCCGAACGGACCGACGTCAAGGTGACGCCCAGCCACACGAGTGCGGCCACCACGCCGACACCAACCACCGGGCCGTCCAGAGACAGCAACCTGACCAAATCCATGGAACGAGCGTGCCACGTTCATGAACTTACGTCCACGTTCGGCGTGTGGCGTTCCGTCGTCCTGCCGAAACGCGCTACCTCGCGCGTGACAAGTCTGCGCATCCACTCGGACTAATCTACTACCGGCGGCGGCGGGTCGCCGGCCGACCGCCGCTGTCGGAAGGGCACGCTCTTCACGATGCCGCGCACCAGCGCCGAAAAACGATGCTCCTCGGACGCCGCGTCGCGGACGATCCGCCGCACCGCGGGAGCGTCGCTGTACTCCAGGCCGCGCCCGAGGGCGTAGGTCAGCAGCTTCTCCGTCAGCGTCCGCAGGAACGGCTCCGGATTCGCCAGCAACGCCTGCTTCAACTCCGCGACCCCCGTGAAGCGGGTGCCGTCGGGAAGCGCGCCCGAAACGTCGAGCGGCTCGCCCGATGCGTCCGTCTCGCGCCAGCGGCCGACCGCGTCGAAGTTCTCCAGCGCCAGTCCCAGCGGGTCCATCAGCCGATGACATGCCGCGCACGTCGGGTTCGCGCGGTGCCGCTCCATCGCCTCCCGCATCGTCAACTCGCGGCCGTCGTTCGCGCTGGCTTCCAGTTCCGGCACGTCCGGCGGCGGGTCGGGCGGCGTCGTCCCGAGGATGTTCTCGAGAATCCAGATGCCGCGCTTCACCGGCGACGTGCGGGTCGACAGCGACTGCACGGTGAGCATGCTGCCCTGCCCCAGCAGCCCGCCGCGCATCGGATGCTCCGCGGTGCCGACGCGCCGGAAATGGTCGCCGTAGACGTACGGGATGTCGTAGTGCCGGGCCAGGCGCTCGTTGACGAACGTATAGTCGGCGGCCAGCAGGTCGATGACGCTGCGGTCCTCGCGGACGATACTCTGGAACAGCAGCTCCGTCTCGCGGCGGAACGCGTGCCGGAGGTTGTCGTCCACGTCCGGAAACCGCCGGAAGTCCGGCCGGGCCGCCGGCACGTTGCGCAGGTAGAGCCACTGCCCGGCGAAGTTGTCGGCCAGCGCGTCCGCGCGCGGGTCGGCCAGCATGCGCCGCACCTGCCGCTCCAGCACGTCCGGATCGCCCAGCTCGCCCCGGTCGGCGAGGTCGATCAGCTCCTCGTCGGGCAGGCTGCTCCAGAGGAAGAACGACAGCCGGGACGCGAGCGCCGAATCCTCGACCGGGTACGCGCGGCCGGAAGCCGCGTCCACCGGATCGAGCTCGATCCGGAACAGGAACGACGGACTGACCAGGAGCCGGGCCAGCGCCTGCTCGATGCCCCGCTCGAAACCCCCTTCGCGGCGGCCCGCCTCGTAGAACGGCAGCAGCACGCCCAGGTCGTTGGCGTCGACCGGCCGGCGGAACGCCCGCTGCGCCAGCGTGGAGAGGATCTCCTCGGCGCACGCGCGCTCGGCGGCGCCCCCCGCCTCGGGCCGGCAGGTGAAGATGCGGTCCCGGCTCGGCGTGCTTTCCGGCACGGACGGACCGTACGGCCCGGTGACGATCACGTCGCTGACGTACGGCAGGTCGTGCGTCCGGTTCTGCTCCAGCAGCGCGCGCAGGAACGGGCGCCGCACGCGCTCGACCAGCGCGGAAGGCCGTCTGAGGAACGAGACGGACAGCCGACGCGGCCCTGCCCGTACCGGAACGCGGACAAGCAGATTGGCGTCGCCCGGCTCCCGTGGACTCGCATCCCAGTCGGAATCCTCGGCCGAGGCGTTCGCGCCGGCGGTCAGCAACCCGGCCCGCGCGCCGTCGACGGCAATCTCCACCTGGTGCGGCTCGGTCAACCCCACGATGTCGCCGCTGTTGCCGGAGGCGCCGTTGCGGGCCAGGCGGACCCGGATCTCGTACTCGCCGTCGACCGGGAAGAAGTGGTCGACCAGCGTGCCCCCGCGCGTGCCGAACGGGAGACCTTCCAGGCGATCGCGCTGGGTCAGCTCGGTCGACACCCGGTATACGTCGGCGGTCACGGCGACGCCCGAATCGCTGGCGACGGCGAGCCGGCTGATCCGGTTCGCGGCGGCGAGGTAGCTCTCGAGCAGGAGCGGCGAGAGGCCGAGGACGTCGCCGATGTTGTCGAAGCCGTAGCTGGACGTATCGGGCGGCAGCAGCGACGACACGTCGACGTCGAGGGCGAGCAGATCGCGCACTGCGTTGCGGTACTCGGCCCGGTTCAGGCGGTGCAGAACGGCCGGGCGGCCCGGATCGGGGTTGGCGTCCGCGGCGGCGTCGAGCCGGCTCTCGATCCACGTCGCGACGCGATCGTAGGTATCCGCCGCCGGCCGCGGACGACCCGCGGGCGGCATCGAGCCGTTCCGGAGCCGCCGGACGACGTGTTCCCAACGCTCCGCATCACCGGCGATCTCGCCCATGTCGAGCAAGTCGAAAGCCAGGCCGGTCTCGCGCCCGACGGTCGAGCGCTGGTTGTGGCACGCCTGGCAGTAACGGCTCAGGACCGCCTGGATCTCTGCGCCGACGCCGGTTTCGCCCGCCGTTGCCGCGCCGCGTTCGCTCGACGTTGCAGCTCCACCCGCCGGCTGCGCAATGCCGGGCTGCGCCGAGCCCGGTCCCCCGAGCCCGGCCACCAGCAACGCCACCACCACGAACCGCGGTCCCGGCATCCCCCGCATCTCCAGTCCCTCAGTTCCTCAACCGCGCATCAGACGCCCGCCCGGCAACTGTCGCGCGATGGATCCGGCAGGCGCTCCGGCGCGCCGGCCGTGTAGCATGCCTCGACAGGTCTTCACCGCACCGCCCGCGGCCACGCCGAACAGGGCATCAGACTCCCGTCAGGTACCGCAGCTCCCCGGTGCTGTCGCCGAAGCGCTCCGTCGGCACGTCCATCATGCCCAGCAGCGTCAGGTAGAGGTTCGTCAGCGGCGTCTCGTCCGCGTAGCGCAAGTGGCGGTTCCCCTCGAGCTGTCCCGCCGCGCCGCCCGCGACCAGGATCGGCAGCTTCTGGATGTTGTGCAGGTTGCTGTTGCTCATCCCGCTGCCGTAGAGAATCGCCACCTGGTCCAGCAGCGTGCCGTCGCCGTCGGGCGTCGCCCGCAGCCTGTCCAGGTAGTAGGAGAAAAGCGACGTGTGGTACGTGCCGACCTTGGTCAGCTTCTCCAGGCTCTCGGGCCGGTTCTCGTGGTGCGAGAGCGCGTGGTGCGGATCGGGCACCCCGATCTGCGGATACGTCTGCGCGGTCAGCTCCGGCGTCATCAGGAACGAGACGACGCGGGTCAGATCGGCCTGGTAGGCGAGCACCTGCAGGTCGAACATCACCTTGACGTACTCGTCGAACGAGGCCGGGATGCTCGCCGACGGCCGATCCACCACCGGGAGCTCGCGGTCGGCATCCGCCTCGGCGCGCTGGATGCGGCGCTCGACGTCCCGTACCGCGGCGAGATAATCGGTCAGCTTGGCCCGGTCCGCCGCACCCAACCCGTCCTGCAGACGCGCCACCTTGCGGGTCACCGCGTCGAGGATGCTGCGGTCCATGCGCATCCGCTCGCGCCGCGCCTCCGGGTCGGTGCTCGTGCCGTCCCCGAACAGCCGTTCGAAGAGCGCGCGCGGATTGCTCTCCATCGGCAGCGGGGTCGTCGGCGTGCTCCAGGAGAGCGTGCTGATGTAGGCGCAACTGAAGCCGGCGTCGCAGGCGCCGCCGAACTCCGGCAGCCCGATGCCCACCTCCAGGGAGGCGAGCTGCGTCTGCTGGCCGAGCTTCGCCGCCGCGATCTGGTCGACCGACACGCCCGCCTCGAAATCGGCCCCCTCGGTCGGCTTCGCGTGCACGCCGGTCAGGAAGGCGCCCGTGATGCGCCCGTGCCCTCCGGCGGGGTCCCCCGGCAGTTGCGCCGCCGGCGCGTGATCGAGGTTGGACAGCACCAGCAGGTTGTCCCGGAACGGCTCCAGCGGGCTCAGGATCGGCGTGAAATCGAAGCCCGTTCCCTCGGTGGGCGGGGTCCAGTTCCGCATCACGGCGCCGTGCGGCACGTACACGAACCCCAGGCGCGGCTTCGGCCGGGCCGCCGTACGGCTCAGCGCGGTCAGCGCCGGCACCATCCCGTCGAGCAGCGGCAACGCCACCGCCGTTCCGAGTCCGCGGAGCACGGTGCGCCGGGGCAGCGTCTTCTTCGTGATGATCATGAATCCGATCTCCTCATCTGGAACGGGAGACTCCGGGCGACGCCGAGAATCAGCGACGACCAGCGGTAGTCGTTCGCCGCGGCCTCCCGCACGATGGCGCGGATGGCCGGGCGGTCGTAGTATTCCACCCCGCGCCCGAGGGCGTAGGTCAGCAGCTTCTCGGTCACGGTCGTGACGAATTCCTCGCGCCGCTCCAGCAGTATGTCACGCAGGCCGGGAAAGCCGTCGAAGGCGGTCCCGTCGGGCAAGGTGCCGGACGGATCGATGGGCGTGCCGGCGACGCCGGTGTCGCGCCACTTGCCGACCGCGTCGAAGTTCTCGAGGGCGAACCCGAGCGGGTCCATCCGGGCGTGGCAGTTCGAGCACACCGGGTTGGCGCGGTGCGCCTCCAGCCGCGCCCGCAGGGACGTGACCGTCCCGTCG
>WTFV01000114.1 GCA_011523845.1 Acidobacteriota bacterium
CCGGGATACACCTTATCGAAGCCCTCGAGTGGTCCAAACGACCGGGACCACCTCAGCGTTTCCTCTCGCGTTGCGGCTTCCGACGGTGCTGGGCCGTCGTGGTGCGGTAGGTGGGCGTTGCTGCGGGGGCGCGGTTCAGCGGAACGGGCCGTCGTGGCCGCGTTCGTCGGCCATGCGCGCTGCGTCGCTGGCCGGTCTCGGTGCCGGCGGCGGGTTCTCGGGCAGTGAGCGCGGTCGGTCGTTCGGGCGGTATCGTGTGCCGAGTCTGCTGATGCCTCGTGCGACGCACTCCCACAGTTCGTTTGTGTCGACCTGTCCCGTTACCTGATCTTCGGCCAGGGCGGTCTTTATGTCCTGTATCTGCTTCGGCGTTCTTGACGCGATCCAGTTCTTGAGCTTCCTCGCGTCGTCGTCTCTGACGAGTTCCGGATGGGTCGTTGCCACCCATCCGGCGTCGTAGATGTCTCTCGGCTTGTACCGCGCGTTCGGCCCTACCATTGTTTGCAGCTTGCGGTGGACAAGCTCGTCCGGCTTGCATTAAGAACCGCATTAGTATGATGACACTATGCCGTGATGTAACGCAAGCTCGGCTTCCTAAAGAACCCACGCAACAGGGCCGGCGTCTGCGGCAGGGACCGCATATGGCTGAGGACGTAGCATTTGAGCTCCTCCGGCGTTTGCAGCAGGCGCTTGCGGACCCGGTGCGAGGAATGCTGATCGACGATGAGGAAGATCGGCTGCGTCTGGTTGTGCAGCAAGCGCTTGAGAAACGTGATGAAGCGCACCGCCGTCATACGTCCGTCGACCACCATGAACCGCAACACGCCCTGTGGACTCACCGCCGATACCAGATTGAGCCCGAATCGTTTGCCCGTCGCCGGCACCACCGGCGTCTCCCCTATCGGCGCCCACGTGGTGCCCGAATGATGGCTGTTCGACCGCACACCCGCTTCGTCCGCAAAGAAAATCTGCGCGCCTGCCTTGCGGGCCTTCGCCTGAATCGCGGGGTAGTCCACTGTCAGCCACTGCCGCACCTTGGCCGGCACCTGTTCCACCGCGCGCCGGACCGGCCGTTGGGGCGACAGCCCCATCGAGCGCAATAGCCGCCCCACCGAAGGCCAGGCTCAGAGTCACGCCATACTCCCGCCGAATCAAGTCTCGGACCATCGCCCGCGTCCACAGGGCGAACTCGAACTGCAACTGCAGGGGGTTGTTCTGCGTCACCGTGCGATACACCCAGGCTCGCTGCTCCTCGGTCAGCTTGGGCGGCCGTCCCGGAATCGGCAGCGCCCGTAGGGCCTCGATGCCACCGGCCTGATACTTCTTCAGCCAGTCATAGATTACGGTGCGGGCGAAGCCCAGCACCCGCATCACCGCAGAGGGAGCTTCCCCGGCTTCCACCCGCCGGACTGCCTGGATGCGAATGTCTTCCAGCGCTTTGTGGTCAAGTGAGCGACCATCGCGTTTCTTCATACTTTCTATTATACAATTGTCACGTAACTTATTTCCAGCTTAATATATCACTATGCCGTCGTATCGAGTGCAGTTCTCCAGCGGTATGCGTGTCGGCACGTCCTCGAATGCGCTGTCGCGGTAGTCCACGCTGAGTCTCAATCCGGAGCTCTTGTGGTCCTTGGGTGGTGTTATACCTATTTCTCCTGTTCTCATGAAGTCATGGGCCACCGAGTATCTCGTGTTCGGGAATGCCGTGCGCAGCGCTCGTTTGACGTGGCGGCGCACCCATATTCGTTGTTCCCCTTCGAAGTCCAGGTCCATCGACGGGCGTGGTACGTTGAGCAGGAACCGCATCGCCGTTCCGCCTTTCAAGGCGTACGTGTTTCCCAGGTTTTCCATCTCCTTTGCGAATGCTCTTCCGATCTTGCGTAGCTCCCATTCCCGGAATTGCTCCGCTCCTGAGAAATCGATCTTCGGATATGGCTTCATCATGCTCGAGGAGACCAGCTGTGTCGCCAGTCGTCCCATCTTGCCAATCGTTTACCGTCCAGGTCGTTGCGCAGCATCCAGGCGAGCGTGTGCAGTCTCAGCCATTGGTGCGGGTACGGAAGCCATCGTGCCAGTTCGCGTGGGTCGATTGGCTTGTGATCTTCGGTCATGTCCTGCGTTCCGTGGTTCTGCAGGTACCTCCACGCTGTCTCCAGCACCGCTCGATCGTAGGTCGCTGCCCACACTTTCGCGGTGCCCTCTCCGGCTGGGTGTGACAATCGTCTCAGACCCGCTCGCGCATCTCTGAGTCCGATCCCTCCGATTCGGTCGAGCAGCTGCCCGTGTTCCCGTTCGTTCGTGTACGCGCTCTCTCGTAGCTCTTGTGGCTCCCGGGTGAACCATCCGCAGCATTGGTGCCAATCCCCCCCGTGCAGCAACGGTGCATTCGGTATGTTGAGCGCGCACGATCCCGTCAGGTGTCGTCGTACGTCTGTTGTGCCGATCTGGATCGGTATCCGTGCCGGTCGTTGCTCGGTTCTTGCGATCGACGGTGTCGCGTCGGCGCTCATCGTCATCCCGCGCTCGTCATCCTCTGGATCCTGCTCATCACTGACTGTACCGCAATTCGGGTGGACGGCGTCGTGTTATCTCGCTTCGCGACGTCATTCAGGAATGTGGGTCTGTCGACGGTTCGGCGCGCCTTGACGGTGTGGCAGGAGGGTATTGCGGCGTGGATGCGCTTCAGCGGGCCGGGCCGTCGCGGCCCGCGTTCGTCGGCCATGCGCGCTGCGTCGCTGGCCGGGCTCGGCGCCGGCGGCGGGTTCTCGGCCACCCAGCGCGGTTCTTCGTCTGGGTGGACGCGGACCTCGCGGTCGTCGTCGTTGTCGCGGAAGTTGTAGTCGTCGATGTCGACGTAGCGCGGAAGTTGCGTGCCGTCGGCCTTGACCAGCGTCGAGGGCGGCACGGTCTCTCCCGGGGGATGGTCGCGGCGAGCTTGACTTTGGAGCCTGCGCAGACGGTGGAGCCTGCTTCCATAGTGCGCCCGGTACTCCAGCGTCGCGTTGGCTTCGAGCGTGCAGCCGTCGCCCATCCGGCTGTCTGCGCCCAGGATCGCGTTGTCGCTCACGGCGCAGGCGTTGCCGATGATGGCCGGCGGCAGGATTCCGACGCCGGCGTCGTCTGCGATGCGGACGTTCTCGCCGTGCTCGTGCGGTCTCCGATCTCCGCGTTCGGCGCCACCTTCACCTCGGCGGCGAACGTGGTTCCGGTGCCGACGCGGACGTTCTCTCCGATCCGAACGTCCTTGCCGGTGGTGACGTTCGGCCCCGCGTTGGCCGCCGCGTGGACGTACGTCCGCACGCCGAGCGTGGTTCCCTGTTCCACGGTCGCGTTGACTCCGACTCGCGCCTGGGTCTCGAGGTGGACGTTGTCGCCGAGCCTGGCGCGGTCTCCGACGCTGCTGTGGTGCGCCATCCGCACGCCGTCGCCGAGCCTGGCGCGGTCTCCGACGTAGAACGCGTCGAGGTCGCAGTTGTCGCCGATCTCGGTGCCCTCGCGTATGAGCGTGCCGCTGCGCACGATGCAGTGGTCGCCGACCTTCGCGTCCTCCTGGATGTCGACGTCGGCTTCGACGATGGTCCCGGCGCCGATGTCGGCGCTCGGGTCGACCTTCGCCTCGTGCGGTGTTCGTCACACCACGTGGACCTGCCCGCGCCGTTGGCGCCTATCACGAAGGTCAGCTTGGGCATCGTCTCTCGTCAGCCTCGTCGCGCGGCCAGTGCGGGAACTGCCCAGGCTTGCCTGCTGGCCGGGTCTCGGTCGATCCGTCCGGCCAGGTCCGTGTTTCCATGTCGCTTCCGGCCTCCTGCCGGTCGATTGTGCCATTCGGCCACTCGGTCACGATGACTCCCGGTTCGCCCTTCGGCTCGTACCACGCACGCCTTGCCCTGTTCGAAACATGCTCGCCGGCTGTCTTCCGCTGCCGCGCCGAAGGTGCACATGGCTGGCGGCTTATCGCTTCACGCCGCGACTCCGATTCCAGGTGGAATTCGGCTTGGCCCGGCTGTTCGAATACCGGGACACAGTCAACTACGCGCGCGCGGGCGCTGCCCAGCCGTCAATGGCCGATTTGCCTACACGGCAACTTCTGGCGGCCGGATTCCACGATAGTCGCCGTCTGGCGAATCGGACCGGTGTTGCAGATCGAGCCGTACGTAGGCGCCGGCCCGGGATTCACGGACTTCCGCCTGGACAACTTCGTGCAGCGGTTTCCGGACCCGGACGATGCGGCAGGTTATCTGCAGCGGGGACCTGCGGGCGAGGTGCCGTTCACCGGCCTGCCGGCGGGCAGCGGCCGGGCCGCGACCGGCATGGTGACCGCTGGCGTGGCGGTCGCCGTGTCCGCCCGCGTGCGCCTCGATCTCGCTTGCCGATTTGCGGACGCTGGGTCCGTCGGCACCGACGCTGGTGGCGACATCCTCATTGTGCGGTATCGCCAAGGGGACCGGTCGGAGGTGCAGGTTCCCATCAACGAGACGACGGCCGACTTCCGCACGCACGCGGTGCTGGCTACGCTCCGGGTCGACTTCTGACGAGGGATCGTCAGCACGTCGCGCGAGGCCCACGCCATCACGATCGAGCGGTACTTGTGCTTGAAGTGGAGTGAGTCAAACGACGGCGGCCACCATCTCCGGGTCTACCCCGGAGCACCTCGATGAGCCCCTGCCGGCCGAGCCGGCGCCGCCGGAGGCACTTGGTGTGCATTCCCGCCGTCTCCGCCGATGCGGGCGACCTTGCGCTCGATAATGATCAGGTGGGCGATGATCTCGAACGCGTCAAGGCGGAGCTCGACAAGGCCGTGGCCGCCGGCGGGCAGTTGGAGATGCGCAATCAAGCAGGGTGTTGAACAGCGCAGCATCTCAAGCTCCCAGACCGAACAGATCTTGAGAGTCCTCGACTACAGGTTGCAGCACGCGCTCCAGAACATACGCTCGGCACTCAAGACCGTTCCGCCCGACGCAAGCTGAGCCCTCCGTCGGCGTCGGCGACCACCGCCGCGTCACCGGCAAGGAACTCCGACCAGGCGTCGAGCAGTGCCCGGCGCTTGTCCAGAAACGTCGACCGCGAATAGCTCCGTTCGACAGCCGAGCCGACCGCATGCGACAGACTCGTTTCCATCACCGCGTAATCCGCGTCCGCGCGCTCCGATGCCCACGTGCGGAACGTCGAGCGCCAGCCGTGAGGCGACCCCGCCTCGGCGAGACCGGCCGACCGCATCACGCCGGCCACGGTCGCCGCCGACAACGAGCCGGCACCCGCCTGCGGACTCGGGAAGACCAACGCGTCGTCGCCGTCGTGACGGCGCAACGACCGCACCGAGCCGAGCAACGCCACGGCCGCAGCGACGAGCGGCACCACGTGTTCGCGGCCCTGCTTCATCCGGCAGGCCGGGATACGCCACTCGCGCGCGTCCTCGGCAATCTCCCCCCACCTCGCAAGCCGTGCTTCGGACGGGCGCGCCGCCGTCAGGATCTGGAACCGCAGGCACGCCTTCGCCGACCGCGTCGCGCGGCACGTCTCGATCCGCTGCATCGCCGCCGGCGCGTCCGCATACGGCACGCTGCGCATGTGCTGCCGTACGGCCGGCTGGGGAACCAGCGCCCCGGCTACCGCGGCCACCGGATCGACCTCGAGCAGCCCCGCGGCGCGCGCATGCCGGAAGATCGCGCTGAGCGCCGTCCGCAGCTTCCGGCCAGTCCCCGGCTGCGCCGTCCATACCCGTTCGAGGGCCCGCAGCACTTCCGGCTTGCCGACCCGGTCGACCGGCAGGTCGAGCAGCTCGGCCGCGTGCCGCTCCAGCGTCGCCGTCCGCGCCCTGTGCTCGGCCGGCGACAGCCGTGCCCGGTTCGAGTCGGCGACCTTGCCGGCGATCTTCCGCAGCGTCGGCATCGTCGAGCGTTGCGGCCCCGCGAACGGGTCTTCGCCCCGCTTGACCGCGAGCTTGTTGTCGAGCGCCCACGCGCGAGCCTGCGCGAGGCTCACGACGTCCACCGAGCCGAGCCCGCGGTCGACTCTGCCCCGGCCCGGCACCGTGAGCCGTTGCACCCAGGACCGCGACCCGCTACGCTGCACGAACAGATGCAGCCCGTGGCCGTCCGAATACCTGCCCGGCTTGCGCAGCGTCCGAACCTGTCGTGCCGTCAACCTCGTCATGGCGTCCCCCGGCGAAAACAACTTACCACGCTACTACCACATTTTGCACTGGATTGGGTCGGACTCGCTTGGCCCGTCTGGGACTGTGATTTCAGAATGCTGGCCAACAAAAGCTGGCTTTTTTGGACCGCATGCGACCGGTTGGGACCGGTTGGGAATCAGTTATCTGTCTTCGCGCTGCCTTAGCACGCCAGGAGCACAGCCCGGTGCGCCGCCGCGACGGCCAGGAGATAGGCGTCGGTTACCTGCTGATGACCCGGCAGGTGATGGAAATGGCGCGTCACATCCGGGAGGGCGGGCAGCGGCGTCAGGTAGCGGTGCTGCGGCTCCGCGACGAGCTCGCCCAGCAGATCGAGCGCCTGGACCGGCGTGCGGCGTACGCCCACAACGGTCGCGTTCGAGGAAAGGCGCACGAAACCGAGCTGCGTCAGCGCGCGGGTGGCCCACTCGGGCGGCGGCGGGCGGTCGAGCCGCGCAACCACGGCGCGGTGATGCTGGTGGTTCGGCCACGCCAACGCGGCGAGCGCGTTGACGTCGAGCAGCAGACAGCGCTGCTCAGACGACGCCATCGTCGTCGAGCGCCTGCTGGACGCGCGAGGCAGGGATCAGGCCCGCGGCGGCCGGCACGTCGAACGCCGCGAACCGCCCGCCGCGGCCGGCGGTACCATCCCCGCGCCGAGCGGGCTGCATCGCCTGGCGCGCCATGTCCGACAGCACGTGTCCGAGGCGCTGTCCCGTCGCGCGCGCACGGCACAGCGCGGCTTCATGGACGTCGTCGTCTATGGTTACCGTGGTACGCATGATGGGACGATACAGTGATGCAAGCGTATCATCAGAACGCCGCCGGTGACCGCGCGCCGCACGCTCACGAACGGACCTGTTGATGCACCGGGTCGAGGAGATCCCCAACCGAGTGGAAATCGAACCCTACGATGCCTCCAGGCTCGATGCGGTCGTCCGACTGTCGCTGCGAGCCTGGGAGCCCGTCTTCGAATCCATCGAGAAGGCGATGGGCAGCGACATCTTTCGCGAGCAACATCCGGACTGGCGCGTGACGCAACAGAGCGCGGTCGAGTCCGTTTGCTCGGACGAGGGTTTTCACGTCCGGGTCGCATCGGAGGGCTCCCAAACCGTCGGATTCGTCGCGCTGAAGCTCCACCCCGAGGAGCACATGGGCGAGATCCACATGATCGCGGTCGATCCGGATTTCCAGCGTCGCGGAATCGCGACGGCCCTCACCAACTACTCGCTCGCCTGGCTCAAGAAGGCCGGCATGACCACCGTGGTGGTGGACACGGGGGGAGACCCCGGGCATGCTCCCGCGCGCCGAACCTACGAGTCCGCGGGCTTCCGGCTGTTCCCGATTGCGAGGTACTTCAAGAGACTATGAGTACGGGAACCCGTACGCGTGCGATCGTCGGGTCGTTCGTCTTCTTCTGGCTCGGTCCCGGTGTCGTTGCCGGCGTCGGGCCGTTCGCGCTGATCGGTTGGACGATGCAGCCACCGCTGCTCGGGCTGCCGGGCGGGCGGGTAGTG
>WTFV01000217.1 GCA_011523845.1 Acidobacteriota bacterium
CTGCAGGCAGGCGGCCGGGGATTGTTCGTCCCCCGGCGGCGGTGGTGGTGGTGGTGGTGGTGGTGGTGGTGCAGAACCGCGAGAAGACCTCGCCCTGTCGCGGATGATCAAGCCGATCAATCTTCCAGCGCCGGCGCGACTACGACATGCGGCGGATGGACACGCCTGACGACGAGCACGTGTTCGTGCGCGACGCCTGCCGCCCCTGAATCGCCGCGCCCTGCGACGATCGCACTTGTGAAGGATTGTCGTCATCGGCTGGACGGAGGGGGCGGGCCGGTCGCGGATGATTCGCAGACCCGGGCTGCGCAGGCGCGCCGTGCATCCTCCTCGACAGCGCTCGTTCAAGATCGACGGCAAGCTCTATCTTCCCAACGCCACGAAGTTGCCCCGACAACTCGGGACGCGATGCCGGCTGCACCCCCGACATGGCCAGCGACGCGCGGGCGCGATGCGTGTGGTAGGAAACCTCGAGTTCAGCGAATGCCTCGTCGTCTCCGATCGCGCGCATTTTCTCCATCCGTCTTCGGGCCGCCTCCGCCCGTTCCAACGCCACCGTGGGATCCGGTACCGGCAGTCTGTTCGTCCAGCGCCGGGTGATGCCGGCCCAGGCACTGTCCTTGTCCAGCAGCGGGAGGCCAAAACGCACCGCCCAGATCAGGAGATCGTGTCCGGCGCGGATTTTCTCCTCCACACAGTCGAGGTCCGCTTTGCGCAGGTCGATCTCGATGGGGGCCTTTTCCCTCAACCGCGCCACGTCGCGGCACAGCACCATCACGTCGAGATCATCGGATGCGACATCGGGCCGTATCGCGGAACCGATGACGATCACCGCGACCACGTTCCTGTCAGCTTCTGCTCGTTCAAGAAACGAGGCCAGCCAGTCGCGCGTATGTGCTGACGGCCATCTGCACACTGAATGGTCCGGCTCCAACAGGTTCATTGCGCTCTTCCCTGCTCGATCAGCGCCGAGATCGACTCGATGTAAGCCTCGATCCTGGACGCTACTTCCTCCGCGTCCAGTTCAGGAAGTCCGATATCGCCGTAGGCAACGCTCTTCCTCGCTTCGTTGAGGTCCCGGAGCAAATCCGATACGTCGTCAAGTCCTCGCTTCGACAGAGTCCTGGCAAGGCTTGTTCTGCCTCGATGCCCCTGCCCGCGTGAGATTCCGAAGTGCAGACCGGCGCAGTCCACCGCGGCTTCCAGAGAATAGAACCCATACAGCGCAAGATCGTCCCAATCCGCAGGTTCGCGCGAAGCGTGCCGCACGCGTTCAAGATGACGTCGAGCGAGTGTCAGCTTCTCGATGATCGAAGCCATTGACGTGGCTTTCAGGCACACCAATCTCAATGCGATGAGCGTCCGAACCAAGCAGCGTACTGTTGCTTGAAGATCCGTTTCCGTTCTCCGGGATCGGAGACCCCACGATGCCAGTCAGGATGTTTCCGAAGCGATTCGACGTGGCCATCCCACCCGCCTCGCGAGCCGTAGAAGATCCACTGACAACCGGGAATGGGACAGGGATACTCGGCGCGCCGGATAGTGCGGTTGGTCAACGGTAAGGCCGGCGAAGCCGGAAGTTGACTGTCGATCACGTTGTTTCGGGCGTTGAGGGCGCGGGCCTTTCGCGTCGGATCGACAGGACCGGCGAGCAGTATCGATCCTTCCACCTCGCCATCGACCCAGTCCGCAGCAACCAGTGGTACGTTTTCGATCACGCACCGCAGCACGGCAGCCGCGGTGAGGTGGGCGTCGAAGTCGTCTTCGCCGGCTCGCGCCGAGGCCAGATCGCCCAGATCGACATCGTTGGCCTTGACCCACGCCGCCCGTTCCAGGATCTCACACGCTTTCTCCCGTTCATTCTGACCCACGTCCTTCCTGTCACTCTTGGAGACCCGGATGCGATGACTTGGAAGACGGTCCGCGAGCGCTGCGGCGTACGCGAGTCCCGGATAGGTCTCCGCGAACATGATCCCACGGCTGGCGAGTAGGGAATCAAGCTGACCCTCAAAGGGCCAGATGGTAAAGTCCCGCTCACCATTCAGCCAGGGAACCAGTTCCCGCCAGAAGTCACGGGTACCGGATCCCACGGTGCCGGGGATGCCGCTGACCGCAAAGAGCGGCTTTGCACTTGTCGCCCGCTCAACTCGTCGAAGAAACCCGTCGTCGACCTTCTTCGTGAACTTGCCAAGTCCGCCTGAACCAGACGGCACCTCGAACCATGGCTGGTCGACCCCCCAATCGCTCGGGTCGGTCGCCGTGCGGAAGAAACGGCGAGAGTCAGTGTGTCCGCGAAGCCAGTGAATGAATGAAGCTGGTCGGTTCTGTCCGGGCGCATCGAGCATCAATCCCCAGAAACCCCGTGAAACACCCAAGGCGAGATCGATCCCGACCAGAACGGATCCGCGAGCGGAGAGTTCCCGCGCGAGCACCAACAGACTCTTCAGATTCCACTCACGAGCGCTTTCCGGCTGCCTGGACCGGATCCTCCGCTCCCTCAGATCAGCCACGTAGACCGAGCGCTTCGTCTCGTACTTGCTCCAGTCGGCGGATACAAAGAACGCCGGAGGCTGGTGACGCTCCGGCGTCCCCTCGGGCTGCCAGTTCATTCGACCACCTTGGAATCGTTACCGGCGACGGCGCCTCCGCGTCGGGTCCTCCATCCCGAGCTGCGCCCAGAAGTCGCGACCGAGGTCGAAGCCGAGCGTCTTGTCGGCGCCGAGCGCCTCTAGGACCTCGCCCGTCTCCTCGTGACGGTAGAAGGACCCGGCGCGGTACTCGCCCTGGGCCGCGACCATCCACGGCGTCTGCCCGCGCAGGTTGATCACGTCCAGCTCGGCGCCCTGCTCCACCAGATACGGGGCGATCAGCGTGCCCCCCATGTAGACGGCGCCGTGCAGCGGGGTCTGGCCCGCGTCGTTCACCGCGTTGACGTCGAGCCCGAGCTCCAGGCAGTACTTCGTCGCCTCGAAGGCGCGGCGCTGCAGCGTCTCGTAGTAGGCGGGATAGGAACGCACGCCGTACTTGTCCTGCCCCTCCACGTAGTCGGCGCCGGCCGCGACCATCAGGGCGGTCGTGTTGTCGTCGGTGGTCAGGAACGGGTCGGCGCCCGCCTCGACCAGGATGCGCATGCTCTCGACGTCGCCGAAGCTGGCCGCGAGCAGGAACGGCGTGGAGCCGACCGTGGTCGGGGTCAGGCCGTTGTCCTGGGTGATGCGGCGGGAAACGAGCGGCAGTGATTTATCGAGGCGCACGTCGGGATCCGCGCCCGCCTCGAGCAGCGCCCGCACCACGTCCGGCATCTGCCGCTGGACCGCAGCGTGCAGGGGCGTCCGCCCCGCCCCGTCGTGGTTCGGGTCGGCGCCCCGCGCGAGCAGGAAGTGGGCCATCCCGGCGTGGCCGCTGTCGATGGCGACCAGCAGCGCCGATGCCTCGGTGTCCTCCTTGAACAGCGCCCGCGCGTTCGTGTCGCCGCCGATGCCGTCGGGCGCCGCCTCGCGCACGTCGGCCCCCGCGGACAGCAGCAGCCGGGCCACGTCCAGGTTGCCCTGCTGCGCGGCGAACAGCAACGGCGTGAAGCCGTTCCGCGAGCGCACGGTCGCGCCGCCCCCCGTCTCCAGCAGCACGCTCGCCACCTGGGTCTGGTTCTCGGCTATCGCCCACATCAACGCGGTCTGACCGCGCGTCTTCTCGGCCGCCGTCGGGTCGGCCCCGGCCCGCAGAAGGCGGCGGACGACCTCGATCTCGCCGACACGCGCCGCGACCATCAGCGGGGTCACGCCGCTGGTCCGCGCGACGTTCGGGTCGGCCCCCGCCTCGAGCAGCAGGTCGACCATCGCGACGCTCGCGTTGAGGCAGGCGAGCGCCAGCGGCGTCACGCCGTGATCGTCGGCCGCGTCGACGTCGGCGCCGGCGGCGACGAGCCGTCGCGCCATGTCCGCCAGGTCACCGTGGGCGGCCCAGTGGAGCGCCGTCGCCCCGTCTCCCTGCGGCTCGTCGACGTCGGCGCCCGCGGCCAGCAGCCGCTCGACGCGGGCCGAGTCCGCCATCCTGACCGCGTCGATCAGGGGCAGGTCGACGGCCGCCGGCGCCGGCGGCGCGCCGAGCAGAGCGACGGCCAGGAAGGCAACGATCATCGGCAGGATCCGCATGGCTGGACATCCCCTTCCGCGTGACACACTTCTTGACACTCCCGAAACAACGTCATGATAATGCACCCTTGCTCGACTGGCGTTGCACTGAAATTCCGCGCGAGCGAGCCGGACGCGCCTGATCGCGGCCGCGGCGCGGAGGTTGCACCGAAATCTCGCTCACGCGCGAGCCGGACGGCCCATGAGACTTCACCTGCCCGTACGCCGCCTGCGATGGCTCGTGTCCGCCTGCATGCTCGCCGCCTGGGGTGGATCCGCATCCGTTGCCGCCCAGACCATTGCGCCGGCGGATCCGGCGGCCGAGCAAACCGTTGCACCGGCGGATCCGGCGGCCGAGCACGGCCGGGTGCTCCGGCGCTACTGCGTAGGCTGCCACAACGACCGGACCCTGACCGCCGGACTGACGCTGCAGAGCCTCGACCTCGCCCGTGTCGGCGAGGAACGGCACGAAACCGAGGTCTGGGAGAAGGTCATCCGCAAGCTCAGCACCCGCTCGATGCCGCCGGCCGACCGGCCGCGGCCCGACGACGCCACCTACGACGAGCTGACCACCTGGATCGCGGAGCGCATCGACGCGGCTGCCGCCGAGCGTCCCAACCCGGGCCGGCGGCACGCCGTGCACCGGCTGAACCGGGCCGAGTACGCCAACGCCATCCGCGACCTGCTGGCGCTCGACATCGACGAGCGGACGCTGCTGCCGCCGGACGATTCGGGTTTCGGCTTCGACAACATCGCCGACGTGCTGTCAGTCTCGCCGATGCTGACCGAGCGCTACCTGTCCGCCTCGCGCAGGATCGCCCGGCTGGCGGTGGGCGATCCCACGCTTCAGCCGACCACGGAGGTCTTCGAGGTCGACAAGAACCTGCGCCAGAACGAGCGGGTCGGCGACGACCTGCCGTTCGGCTCGCGCGGCGGGCTGGCCGTCGACCACTACTTCCCGGTGGACGGCGAGTACGTCGTGAAGATCTTCCTCCTGCGGACCTACGACGGCCGCGTCCGGGGCATGCTCGAGCCGCATGCGCTGGAGGTTCGCCTGGACGGCGCGCTGGTCGAGTCGCTGACGGTCGGCGGCCCGATACTCGACGAGGACGGCAACCCCACGCGGCGCGATCTCCGCAACGTCCCGGACGACGGCCAGGAGGTTCGGTTCGCCGCCAGGGCCGGGCCGGCGACGCTGGCCGTGAGCTTCGTCGATCAGCAGGCGTACCTGGAAGGCATGCGCCGCCCCGACTACCGCGTGACCAGCTACGAGTACGCCGGCGACCAGACGGTCCCGCCCGGCATCGGCAGCGTGGAGCTGCGCGGGCCGTACCACGTCACCGGCCGGGGCGACACGCCCAGCCGGCAGCGGATCTTCACCTGCCGTCCGGACACGGCCGCGGACGAGATTCCCTGCGCCACCGAGATCGTCACGCGCATCGCGCGGCGCGCGTTCCGGCGCCCGGTGGCAGACGGCGACGTCGAGATGCTGCTCGGCTTTTTCGAGGCCGGCCGCGCCCGGGGCGACTTCGACGCAGGCATGGAGATGGCGCTGCGGCGCATCCTGGTCAGTCCGGACTTCCTCTTCCGGCGCGAGACCGACCCCGCCGACATCGGCCCCGGCGAGTCCTACGCCATCAGCGACCTGGAGCTGGCGTCGCGCCTGTCCTTCTTCCTGTGGAGCAGCATCCCGGACGACGAGCTGCTCGACGCCGCCGAGCGCGGCGAGTTGCGCGATCCGGCAGTGCTGGGCGCCCAGGTCCGCCGGATGCTGGCCGACCCGCGCACGCGGGCGCTGGTCGACAACTTCGGGGGCCAGTGGCTGTATCTGCGCAACATGCCGCTGGTCACGCCCGACCCGCAGGCGTTCCCCGAGTTCGACACGAACCTGCGCGAGGCGATGGCCCGCGAGATGACGCTCTTCCTCGACAGCCAGATCCGCGAAGACCGGAGCGTGCTGGATCTGCTGACCGCCGACTACACGTTCGTCAACGAGCGGCTCGCCGACCATTACGGCATGCCGAGCATCTACGGCAACCACTTCCGGCGCGTCGCGCTCGGCGGGCCCCAGGCGGTCCGCCGGGGCCTGCTCGGCAAGGGCAGCCTGCTGACCGTCACCTCCTACGCCCACCGCACGTCGCCGGTGCTGCGCGGCAAGTGGCTTCTGGAGAACATCCTGGGCACGCCGCCGCCGCCGCCGCCGCCCGACGTCCCCGCGCTCGAGGAGAACGACGCGGCGGGCCTCGCCCCGCGCTCGGTCCGCGACCGGCTCGAGCAGCACCGCGCCAACCCCGTCTGCGCAAGCTGCCACCGGATCATGGACCCGCTCGGGTTCGCGCTGGAGAACTTCGACGGGGTCGGCCGTTGGCGCGACGTGGGCGAGGACGGCACGGCGATCGACGCCAGCGGGACGCTCACCGACGGCACCCCGGTCGACGGACCCGGCACGCTGCGGCAGGCGCTGCGCGGCCGGGGCGGGAACTTCGTCACGACGGTGGCCGAGAAGCTGCTGACCTACGCGATCGGACGCGGCGTGGAATCGTTCGACGGACCCGCCGTCCGGAACATCGTGGACGCGGCGGGCGGCGAGGGGTATCGTTGGTCAGCCCTCGTCGAGGGCATCGTCAGGAGCACGCCGTTTCAGATGAGGAGATCAGCGGAGCCATGATCATCACCAAGCACTCGCTCCCCCGCCGCACGTTCCTGCGGGGCGTCGGCGCCTCGCTGGCGCTGCCGTTGCTCGACGGCATGGTCCCCGCGTTCGCGGCCGTGCGGAACTCCGCGGCGAAGCCGATCCCGCGCCTGTTCACCGGCTACGTGCCGAACGGCGTGATCATGGACCGCTGGACGCCGGCCGACGGCGAGGCCCTGACGGACCTGCCGGCGACGCTGCAGCCGCTGACCCCGTTCAAGGACAAGCTGCTGGTCGTCAGCGGTCTCGCCGATGCCCCGGCGTTTCCGCTCCCCGGCGAAGGCACCGGCGACCACGTGCGCGCCGCCGCGACGTTCCTCACCGGTGTGCATCCGAAGAAGACCGACGGGCCGGACATCCGCGCCGGCACGTCGATGGACCAGATCGCCGCACGGGTGCTCGGCAAGGAGACCGTGCTCAACTCGCTGGAGCTCGCCATCGACCCCAACGAGCTGATCGGCGCCTGCGAGGCGGGCTGGAGTTGCGCGTACGCCAACACGCTGTCGTGGCGCAACCCGACCAACCCGCTGCCGATGGAGAACCAGCCGCGCGCCGTCTTCGAGCGGCTGTTCGGCGACACCGACAACACGACGCCCGAGGCGCGGCTCGCCCGGATTCGCGAGGATCGCAGCATCCTCGACTCGCTGGTGCACGAGGTGGCCGACTTCCAGCGCGTGCTCGGGCCGGGCGACCGGACCAAGGTGACGCAGTACCTCGACGCCATCCGCGACATCGAGCGCCGCATCCAGTTCGCCGAGGCGCAGAGCCACCGGGAGCTGCCGGAGCTGGCGCGGCCGAGCGGCGGCATCCCGGACACGTTCGAGGAACACGCCCGGATGATGATCGACCTCCAGGTGCTGGCGTTCCAGGCCGATCTGACCCGCGTCATCACGTTCATGATGTCGCGCGAGGTGAGCCCACGCACGTATCCCGAGCTGGGCATCCCGGACCCGCACCACGGACTGTCGCACCACCAGAACCGGCCGGAGCAGATGGCCAAGCTGGCGAAGCTCAACCAGCACCACATCGAGCAGATCGCCTACTTCATGGACAAGCTCGCGGCCACGCCGGACGGCGACGGGACGCTTCTCGACCAGGTGCTCATCCAGTACGGCTGCGGGATCAGCGACGGCAACCAGCACCTGCACGTCAACCTGCCGGTGCTCGTGGCGGGCGGCGCGGCCGGCCGGGTCAAGGGCGGACGCCACCTGCGGGTGGCCGAGGAGACGCCGCTCACGAACCTGCAACTCGCCGTGCTCGAGAAGCTCGGCGTGCCCACCGAGAAGCTGGGCGACAGCACCGGGGTCGTGAAGCATCTGTCGGGGGTCTGATTCCGCCGACGGTCACGACAACGGCGCACGCCGCACGGGACAATGGGCGCCGCCGAGCCGGTCCGGCTCGGCGGCGTGTCATGTACAGTTGGGGTGGCGTCGCCCCAACGACGCCGGTTCGACGAGCGCATTGCGCGCCCATCGTTTCCATTTCCCCGAGGGCCCGCGGGGACGGCGCCCCGCCGCGCGCCTGCCGCGCCGGCTCCACGCTGCTATCGGCGCTGCAACCAGTCGGCCGCAGCGGCGGCGGTGACGATCGGGATGCCCTGGATACGGCCGAGCGCCAGCATGTGCTTCTTGTCACCGGAGACGATCAAGTCCGCATGTCCAGCGATCGCAGTGGCCAGGATCGGGTTGTCGTCCGGGCCGGGTGAGGCGTTCACGTGCGGCAGGTCGGTGACGACGACGCCTACCGCTTCCATATTGCGGATCAGGTCCTCTGCTTCCTCACGACGGATCCAGGGACGGAGGCGTTCACGATCCGTGACGTTGCGCAACTCATCGAGCTGGACCGCGGAGGTGACCAGCGTCAACCCCTCCTGCTTGATCGAAGCCAGAATACGGCCCGGTGGTCCGTCTCCCGAAATCAACGCGCTGACCAGCACGTTGGTGTCAAGCACTATCCGCGCGAGCTTGCGCGACCGCGTCGTCGGCGAGGGCCTGGGCTTCCGCGGCCGAGAGGTTCCTGTTGCGTTCCCAGACCGATTCGAGGGTTTCCCAGAAGATTGCCTGCCGGACCGCACGATCGACGAATCGGGACAGATCTCCCTTCCTGCCGCCCGTTCTGGCCAGATAGCTGCGAAGGCTGCGGTCGGTTGCATCGGAAACGACGAGACTCCAGCGGACACTCATCGACAGATTTCTTCGATATGACGATTGAAGGATACAATTTTCGCGTATATGTGTTTATATGCTCATGTGCTATGGTACCAAGGTGTCGGCAACTGAGGCAAGGGATTTCCATGACCTGGATCGGCGCCGTCGTCGGAGAGAGAGCTGCTGCGAATGACCAGCTACACGCCGATTCCGACAACATGCCCGGCATGCGGGGCGAAGATTGTCTGCGACGTACCGGTGCGGTTCGGACCGGGCGCACGTCAACCGGACTACGATGTCGAGTGTCCCGATTGCGGCCAGACGGTGAAACTCGATCTCCCTGGCGCACCGATCGGGTGTCTGGCCCAGACCATCGAGAACGCCCTCCGGGCAACAGGGGCTGATGATGCCGGATCCCGTCGACCGGGACGACCCCGATGAACACCTCGCAGGTCAGCGCGGCGCCGGCCCCGTGACCGGCGCCGACCAACCCGTGACGATCCAGGCCGATGGCCTCACGAAGCGCTACGGCGACGCGGTCGTCGTCGACGGCTTCAGTCTGCAGGTGCGGACGGGCGAGCTGGTGGTCCTGCTCGGCGGCTCCGGTTCCGGAAAGACCACCACTCTCAAGATGATCAATCGGCTGATCGAGCCGACCGCCGGCTCCGTGCGGCTGGACGGCGTCGACACGACCGACCTGCTGCCGCACGAGCTGCGCCGGCGGATCGGGTACGTGTTTCAACGGATCGGCCTGTTTCCCCACATGACGGTCGGCGAGAACGTGGCGGTGACGCCTGCGTTGCTCGGCTGGCGGCCCGAGCGGGTCGCGGCGCGGGTGGACGAGCTGCTCACCCTCGTGGAGCTCGATCCGACCTTGCGCGACCGGCGGCCGAGCGCGTTGTCCGGCGGGCAGCAGCAGCGGGTCGGAGTGGCCCGCGCCCTGGCCGCCGAGCCCCGCGTCATGCTCCTCGATGAACCGTTCGGGGCCCTCGATCCGGTCACGCGCGAGCGGCTGCAACAATCGTTCCTGCGCATTCGTGAGAAACTCGCGCTGACAACCGTCTTCGTGACCCACGACATGACCGAGGCGCTGACCCTCGCCGACCGCATCGGCGTCATGCACGAGGGCCGGCTCCTGCAGCTCGGCACGCCCCGCGATCTGCTCACGCGACCGACCGACGACTACGTCGACCGCCTGATGAGCACGCCGCGGCGGCAGGCGGCCGCCATCGATGCCCTGCTCTCGGAGACATCTGCCGCCGGAGCGGCGTCGTGAACGAACTGCTCGCGTTGCTGCCGTCGTACCTGACTGCGCACCTGCAGCTCACGCTCCTGGCGTTGCTGCTGAGCACCGGGATCAGCGTGCCCCTCGGCATCGCCGCGACGCGCCTCACCTGGCTGGAGCAGCCGTCCCTGGCCCTCGCCGGGATCATCCAGACCGTCCCCAGCCTGGCGCTTCTGGCCGCCATGGTGCCCGTGCTCGCCGCCCTCGATCTGCAGAGCATCGGATTCCTGCCGGCCATCGTGGGGCTGACGCTGTACGGCGTGCTCCCGGTGCTGCGCAACACCGTCACCGGGATCGCCGGCGTCGATCCCGCCCTCACGGAAGCGGCGCGCGGCGTCGGCATGACTTCCCGGCAACAGCTCCTGCTGGTGGAGCTCCCCCTGGCGATGCCCATCATCGTGGCGGGCATCCGCACCGCGACGGTGTGGGTGGTCGGCATCGCGACGCTGTCGACCCCGGTCGGGGCGACCAGCCTCGGCAACTACATCTTCAGCGGGTTGCAGACCCGCAACTACGCCGCGATCCTCCTCGGGTGCGTGGCCGCCGCGGGCCTGGCCCTGCTGCTCGACGGGCTGGTTCGCGCGGTCGAGGTCGGCCTCGCCCGCCGGCAGCGGAGCCGGCTGGCCACGGCGCTCGCGGCCGTCGGTCTCCTGTACGCCTACGCCGGGATCACGCTGGCCGCCCCGCTGCTCGGCGACCGGGAGCGGCCGATCGTCGTCGGCGCCAAGAGCTTCACCGAGCAGTACATCCTGAGCGCCGCCATCGCCGGCTGGGTGGAGCACGAGACCGGCCGGCCGACCTCGCTGGTGCAGTCCCTCGGCTCGCTCGTGGCGTTCGACGCCCTCGACGCGGGCGAGATCGACGTCTACGTCGACTACACCGGCACGCTCTGGGCGAACGAGATGCAGCGCGCCGACATCCGCGCCGAGCGAGAGGAAATGCTCGTGGACGTCCGCGAGTTCCTCGAGGCGGGACACGGCATGACGCTGGCGGCCACGCTCGGCTTCGAGAACAGCTACGCGCTGGCCGTGCGCGCGGCGGAAGCGGACCGCCTGGGCCTGCGGACCATCAGCGACCTCGTGAATCACGCGCCGCGGCTCGCTATCGGCGCCGACGTCGAGTTCTTCGCCCGCCCGGAATGGGTGGCGGTACGTGACACCTACGAGCTCGCGTTCCGGGAACAGAGAGCGATGGACGCGTCGCTCATGTACCAGGCGGCAGCGACCGAGGAAGTCGACGTGATAGCCGCCTATACCACGGACGGACGGATTACGGCCTACGATCTGCGCGTGCTGGAGGACGACCGCGGCGCCATTCCGCCCTACGACGGCATCGTGCTGGCCGGCGCGCAGCTCGCGCGGGAGGCCCCGGAGGTCCTCCGGGCGCTGGCGCAACTCGACGGCGCCATCGACGCGGACCGGATGCGCGCCATGAACCTGCGGGTGGACGAGCAGGGCGAAAACCCCGCCGCGGTGGCGGCGGCGTTCGTCGAGGCTCTGGCGGCGGACGGCGGACCGCGGGCGGTGGGCGGCGGGCGGTAGACCGCGTGCTGTCGACCGCGTGCGAGGCGCCGGAGCCACCCCGAGGCGACCGGCCGGAAACACCACTGACGCCCGGGCTGGACGAGTGACCGGGACCGGCGAGGAGACCGCAGATGCCGATTCTGGAGTTCCTGGGCCTCGCCGGCGCGCCCCGCAAGGAAGCTTCGCCGGAGGCCGACGTCATCCGCCACATCGTGGGCGAGCTGGAGGCGCTGCCGGAAGACCGCGCCCGGTACCTGGCCACGTTCGCCTGGGTTCTCGGCCGTGCGGCCCACGCCGATTCCCACGTGAGCGACGACGAGACCCGGAAGATGGAGGACATCGTCCGCGTGCTGGGGCATCTTCCGGAGGCGCAGGCGGTCCTGGTGGTGGAGATGGCCAAGCACCAGGTACGCCTCTTCGGCGGCACTCAGAACTACGTGGTCACGCGCGAGTTCCGCGATCTCTCGACCCCCGAGCAGCGCATCGAGCTGCTCGAGTGCGTCTTCGCCGTCTCGGCCGCCGACGAGTCGATCACGGTCGTCGAGGAGGGAGAAGCGCGCAAGATCTGCACCGAGCTCGGCCTCGACCACGCGGAGTTCGTCCGTGCCCGCGCGGCCTACGTCGAGCACCTCGAGGCGCTGAAGGCGCTACGCGGCGGACGCTCCGCGCTTGCGCGCTGACACCGCCGGGTTCGCATCGAGCATCACCGCCAGCCAGCGCAGATCGGCGGTGTTCTCGAGGGCGATCTTCACCACCATGGTGAGCGGCACCGAGAAGAGCATCCCCACCGGCCCCCACACCCAGCCCCAGAAGACGAGGGACACGAAGACCACCAGGGTCGACAGCCCGAGGCGCCGGCCGAGCAGCAGCGGCTCGACCACGTTGCCGAAGGCGACGTTCACGACCAGGTAGCCCGCCGCGATGATCGCGGCCGAAGCGAGTCCCAGGCCGGGTTGCACCAGGGCCAGCAGCACGGCGGGAATCGCCGCGAAGATGGAGCCGAGCGTCGGGATGAAATTGAATATGAATGCGAGGACTCCCCACAGGAGCGGAAAGTCGAGCCCAATGACGGCGACCCAGATCCCGATGAGGAATCCGGTGGCCGCGCTCACCGTGGCCTTCGCGACGAGATAGGTCTGGATCTGGGCGGAGATGCGGCCGAGATGGCCGAACGGATCCTGGCCCGCGCCGAAGGCGAGCTTCATCTTCGCACTGAACCCGGCCGCCTCGAACAGGATGAAGACCACGGTCAGGAAGACCAGGAAGGCGTTCGACAGAAACGCCCCGACCGTCCGCACGACGTTGCCGACGATCGCCCCGGTGTTGCCGATGATGGCTCCTATGGTATCGACCGTGCCGAAGGCGGCCAGCGAAACCGATTGCAGCTCGTCCCGCAGCTCGTCCACCGGCAGCCCGAGCGACTCGCCCGCCGCGGTCAGGGAGGTCCCCAGCTCGCCCGCGCGGGCGCGATAACGCGGAATCACTTCCGTCAACTGGTTGACCGACTGCGCCAGCAGGGCCACCAGGATGCCGATGACCGACGCCACGGTCAGGACGGTCAGCAGGACGGCCAGCGGCTTCGGCACGCGCATGCGCACCAGCCAGTTCATCAGCGGCACGTTCACCACCGCGAGGAACACCGCGATCAGAAACGGCAGGATGAGCGCGGCCGCCGCGCGCAGGCCGGCGATGACGACGACGATGCAGGCAGCCGCGACCAGGAAGCGCAGGCCGGCATCGCGATGCGCGCCCGGCTCGGGAGTCATGGCGCGTCGAGGAGGGTCAGGGCGAAAGCCGCGTCGGGCTCGATCCACTGCGCGCCGTACGCGAAACCGGCGCGCGCCGCCATGTCCACGACGGCGTCCGCCCGGTACTTGTAGGAACTCTCGGTCCAGATGGTCTCGCCCGCGGCAAACCGGACGCAACAGCCGGCGGCGGGGATGCAGACGGTCTGTTCCGCCCGGCTGACCAGGTACGACTCGACGCACGATTCCCGCGCGTTCCAGACGACGCGATGCGTGAACTGTTCGATGTCGAAGTCCGCGTCGAGCTCGCGGTTCAGGCGCACGAGGAGGTTGCGGTTGAACGCGGCCGTCACCCCCAGCGGGTCGTCGTAGGCGAGAAGCAGGTCCTCCTCCGGCTTGACGAGATCGGTGCCGAGAAGGAGGCTGTCGCCGGGCCGCAGCGCGGCGCCGATCGCGGCGAGAAAGCGGTCCGCCTCGTCCGGAGCCAGGTTGCCGATGTTCGAGCCGAGGAACAGCACCATGGCCGCGCGGTCCGGGGGAAGCTCGCCGACCGCGGCGCGCAGCCCGTCGGCGTACGGGGCGCAGTGACCGCGCACCGCGACCGAGGGATAGCCGGCCACGGTACGGCTGGCCCTGGCGAGCGCCGTCTCGGAGATGTCGATCAGGTGGACTGTCGCGGCGCGGCCCTGCTCGGCCAGCCCCGCGGCCAGAATGGCGAGCTTCTCGCCGTTGCCGCCGCCGAGCTCGACCAGCGTGGCCGGATCGTCGAGTCGTCCGAGGATCGCGGCGCTCTCACGACGCAGGAGCGCGCTCTCGCCGCGCGTGATCGGGTACCAGGGCAGCTCGCAGATGGCCTCGAACAGTTGCGACCCCAGTGCATCGTAGTGGTACTTCGCGGCCAGGCGCTTCGGCCGGCTCGTGAGTCCCTCGACGACATCGCGCGCCAGCGCTTCGTCATGACTCGCCCCGGTTGTCGCGGGGCGGTCGGAAACCGCTTCCAGCGCCGTCACCGGGCATCCCCGGCGCAGCGGAACGTGGCGTAGGCGTACGGATAATGCGGCCGGAACCAGTTGCGGAAGCTGCGGCGCAGGAGCCCGCCCGCCGTCGCCGGCGACCCGCCCTTGACGACGTAGTGCGCGCCGTCGAAGAAGTCCGCCGAGTACTCCGGGTACGACGCCATGACCTCGAAGCCGGGAAAGCCCGCGAACGGGGTGGCGGTCCACTCCCAGCCGTTGCCGATCAGGTCGTGCACGCCCCAGGCGCTGGCGCCGGCGGGAAACGAACCGACGGGAACCGGGTCCCGGAATCGGAAGTCGAAGTTGCCCCGCGTCGCGTCCGGCGGCGCCTCCCCCCACGGATAGGCACGCTCGGCGCCGTCCGGGGCGCCGAACGCGGCCCGGTGGTACTCGGCCTCCGTCGGCAGCCGGAGTCCCTTCCAGCGCGCGAAGGCGGCCGCCTCGTCGTGCGTCACGTAGACCGGCCAGGCGGACGGCAGCGGAACGCGTCCGAACATGCCCCGCCAGAACCATTCGCCGTCCACACGCTCCCAGAACAGGGGATGCGATCGGCCCCCCTCCTGCCGGCGGCGCCACGCCGGCGGCGACCAGAGCGCGGCGTCGTCGTAGCCGCCGGCGTCGACGAAGGCCCGATAGTCCGCATTGGTCACGTCGTGCACGTCCAGCGAGAAGGCGGGCACCTCGACGGCGTGAGCGGGGAACTCGTTGTCCCAGCCGAAGCGAATATCCGCCCGCGCGGCCCCGAGGGTCGCTCGACCGGCCGGGATGGTCACCCGCTCGCGCCGGGCCGGGCGGGTCGCGGTCACCCCGACCGGCTCGTACCCGTCCGGCCGGCGCTTGAATCGGGAGTCGAGACGGTGCCACATGTAGAGCAGCGTCTCCTGGTGCATCTCCTCGTGCTCCAGGATCGTGAAGACGCCCTGGCCTCGACGCAGCACGGCATTGCCGTCACCCTCGATGACGCCGGACTCGAGCGCGGCCAGGATGGCGTCGTCGGCCTGCTCCACGTACCGCTGGACGGCGTCTCGCGCGGGCCAGCCCGCGACCGCGGAGGCCGAGGCGGCGGCCCCGTCCACCGGATCGATGCCCCGGGCGAACAGCACCTCCAGGTCGGCGTCGACGCCGGGATGCCCGAGGCCCTTCTTCAGGAACGCATTGACCGCGAACGCGGGAATGTGCCCGTCGTAGAACACGACCGGATGCCGCAGGGGGATGGGCCGCTCGTAGTAGGCGTCCGGCGTGAGCATCTCGAAGAGCGCCCGCGTCCGGGCCCGATTGTCGCGATAGGCTCGAATGACCTGCCGGCGGTCGACGACGCCGGCGGTGGACGGCGGAGCGTGCTTCAATACGGCCTCCCGGTTCGACACTGCGGCTGATCGTACCAGAACGGCCGCGCGCGCGACCCGGCCGGCGCGGCGGGCGGGTATACTTGTCCGATCCGACGCGCGACGCGAAAGTGGCGGAACTGGCAGACGCGCCGGATTTAGGATCCGGTAGCCGCAAGGCTATGGGGGTTCGAGTCCCCCCTTTCGCACCATCCCGCGATCATGCCGGGCCTCGCCCCGGCCGATAGTCACAAGATGACAACGGCGATGAAGTCGGAGCTCAGGGACGTCGGTGCGTGCCGCAAGGATCTCGCCGTCGAAATCCCGGCCGCGACGGTCGATGCCGCGATAGACCGCATCTCGCGCCGCTATGGGCGATCGGCCAGGGTGCAGGGGTTCCGCCCCGGGAAGGTGCCCGCGCAGATCGTACGGGCCCGCTTCCGCGACCAGATACTGCGCGACGTCGCCCAGCACCTGATCCCGGGCGCGGTCGACGAGGCGGTCGCGGAGCACCAGGTCAAGCCGGTGGCCGCTCCCGAGATACGCGACGTGAAGGTCGACGAAGGCAAGCCCCTGACGTTCAGCGCGCGGTTCGAGACGATTCCGGACGTCGATCCGGGCGACTACACCGCCTTCACCCTGCGTCAGTCGGCGGCGACGGTCGACGACGATGCCGTCGAGCAGGCCATCGAACGGCTGCGTCGGGGACGCGCGCAACTGACGCCCGTCACGGAACGCGCGGCGGAGCGGGGCGACGTGTTGACCGTCGACCTCGAGCGACGGCTGCCGGATCAGCCGGGCGCGCCGCCGGAGCATCTGCAGGGGGTGCGGGTCGAGATCGGGAGCGATGCGAACCCGCCGGGATTCGACGACGAGCTGGTCGGTCTCGAGCCCGGCGCCACGCGCTCGTTCACGGTCACGCACGCCGAGAACGACGCGGTCCGCAGACTCGCCGGCCGGCAGGCCTCGTACGCCATCGAGGTGAAGAACCTCCAGCGACCGGTACTCCCTGACCTGGACGACGCGTTCGCCCGGTCGATCGGCGAGTTCGACGATCTGGCCGCGTTGCGCGCCCGGGTGGAGTCCGACCTGCGGGCGCAGGCCGACCTGGAGGCGCGCGACGAGGTGCGCCGGGACCTGCTGCGGCAGCTCGCGAACCGGGTGACGGTCGAGGTCCCGGAGGCGCTCATCGCCCGCGAGCTGGACCGGCGGGTGGAGCAGGTCGTCCGGCGCCTCGTCGAGGAGCAGGTGGATCCGCAGCAGGCGCGCGTCGACTGGGACGCGTTCCGGGAGCAGCAGCGCGCGTCGGCGACCGACACCGTCCGGGGCACGCTGGTGCTGGACGCGATCGCCGACCGGGAAGCGGTCGAGGTCACCGGCGAGGACGTGGATCGGCAGGTCGAACGCCAGGCGGCGCTGAGCGGCCGCACGCCGCAGGCAGTGCGTGCGCTCTTCGAGAAGGACGGGGGGACCGTACGCCTGAAGGCGGGCTTGAGGCGCGAGAAGGCGATCGCGCTGCTGATGAAGCGCGCGACCATCGTCACTGTCTGAAACACCCGGACGCAACGGCGCCGCGCCGCGAGCCAAGACCGGGTACCATGTAGTCGACAGCACCGCCGTGCCCGGGGGCAGCGGCGGTCGAATCCAAGCGGCTCCACCCATGCCTGAATCCAGATCGCAGCTCATCCCGATGGTGGTCGAGCAGACCAACCGCGGCGAGCGCGCCTACGACATCTACTCCCGCCTGCTGAAGGACAGCATCGTCTTCATCGGATCCTCGATCGACGACGCGCTCGCGAACCTCGTCATCGCGCAGATGCTGTTCCTGGAGGCGGAGGATCCCGACCGCGACATCCTGCTCTACATCAACAGCCCGGGCGGCGTGATCTCGGCCGGGCTCGCGATCTACGACACGATGCAGTTCATCAAGCCGGACGTGCAGACCTACTGCATCGGCCAGGCGGCGTCGATGGCCGCCGTGCTGCTCGCGTCCGGCGCGGGCGGCAAGCGGTTCTCGCTCCCCAACTCGCGCATCATCATCCACCAGCCGCTGATGACCGGGCTGGGCGGGCAGGCGACCGACATCGACATCCACGCCAAGGAGATCCTGCGCACCCGCGCGCGGCTGAACGAGATCCTCGCCGAGCACACGAAACAGTCGCTCGAGCGGATCTCCGAGGACACCGAGCGCGACTACATCATGAGCGCGGAGCAGAGCCGCGAATACGGTATCATTGACGACGTGATCCGCGAGCGTGGGTAGCTGCGTCAGGGCATGGCCAAGAAAGGCACGAGCGGCGAGACGCTCCGTTGCTCCTTCTGCAACAAGGACCAGAACGACGTCCGGAAGCTCATCGCCGGGCCGACGGTCTTCATCTGCGACGAGTGCGTCGACGTCTGCAACGACATCATCGCGGACGACAGCCGCTTCGAGAGCAAGAGCGGCCTGCGGTCGAGCCTGCCGGTACCGTCGGACATCAAGAAATTCCTCGACCAGTACGTGATCGGCCAGGAGGTCACGAAGAAGAAGCTCGCCGTCGCCGTCTACAACCACTACAAGCGGGTCGAGATCCAGAAACGGGTGAAGAACCGGCACGAGCCGGAGCTCACCAAGTCGAACATCCTGCTGATCGGGCCGACCGGCACCGGCAAGACGCTGCTGGCGCAGACCCTGGCCCGCCTGCTCGCGGTCCCGTTCACGATCGTCGACGCGACCACGCTGACCGAGGCCGGCTACGTCGGCGAGGACGTCGAGAACATCATTCTCAAGCTGCTGCAGGCGGCCGGCGGCGACATCGAGAAGTGCCAGCAGGGAATCATCTACATCGACGAGATCGACAAGATCTGCCGCAAGGACGAGAATCCGTCGATTACCCGCGACGTGTCGGGCGAGGGCGTGCAGCAGGCGCTGCTGAAGATCCTGGAGGGCACGGTGGCCAACGTGCCGCCGCAGGGCGGGCGCAAGCATCCGCACCAGGAGTTCTTCCAGATCGACACCACCAACGTCCTGTTCATCTGCGGCGGGGCGTTCGTCGGCCTCGACAAGATGATCCAGCGCCGGATGGGCCGCAAGACGCTGGGCTTCCGGGCCGACATCCGGTCCGCGCGGCAGTCGAGCGTCGGCTCGCTGCTGCAGCACGTCGAGCCGGAGGACCTGATCAAGTACGGCCTGATCCCGGAGTTCGTCGGGCGCCTGCCGGTGCAGGGCACCCTGCACGAGCTCGACAAGGCGGCCCTCATCAAGATTCTGACGACGCCGCGCAACGCCATCACACGCCAGTATCAGAAGCTGTTCGAATACGAGGACGTGAAGCTCCGCTTCGACGACGACGCGCTCGACGCCATCGCGGAATCGGCGCTCGACCGCAAGATCGGGGCGCGCGGACTGCGGATGATCATCGAGGAGCTGATGCTCGACATCATGTACTCGCTGCCCGGCAACAAGAAGGTCACCGAGTGCGTGATTACCCGTGAAGCCGTGCTGGCCAAGGACAAACCCATCACCCTCATCGAAAAGGCCGGGTAACCGGGCCAGGACCCTGAGCGCATGGAATCCTACGAGACTCTGCCAATCGTCCCGTTGCGGGATGTCGTCGTCTTCCCGCACATGATGATGCCGTTCGTCGTCGGGCGGCCGTCGTCCACCCGTGCGCTCGAGCACGCGCTCTCGCGCGACAAGCGCATCTTCCTGGCGGCCCAGAAGGACGCGGCCAACGACGACCCGAACCCCAACGACATCTACACGATGGGTTGCGTGGCGAACATCGTCCAGAGCCTGCGGCTGCCCGACGGGAACGTCAAGGTCCTCGTCGAGGGCGTCGACCGCGCGCGCACAGTGGAGTGGAAGGAAGACAAGGGGTTCTATCGGGTCGTCGCGAAGGTGCTCGGCCGCCAGAACGAGCCGGGCGAGGACGTCGAAGGCGCGATGAACAAGGTGGTGTCGCAGTTCGAGCAGTACGTGAAGCTGTCGAACAACCTGCAGCACGACGCCATGATCGCCGCCGTGCGGGTCGACGACCCGAGCAAGCTCGCCGACACGATCGCCGCCCATCTGGCCATCGGCGTGGGCGAGAAGCAGAACCTGCTCGAGATCATCTCGCCGCTCGAGCGGCTGACCCGCATCGCCAGCATTCTCGAGACCGAGGTCGACAAGCTCCAGGTGGACCGCCGCATCCAGTCCCGCGTCAAGAAGCAGATGGAGAAGGCGCAGAAGGAGTACTACCTCAACGAGAAGATGAAGGCGATCCAGAAGGAGCTGGGCCGCAAGGAGGAGCGCGGCAACGAGGCGGACGAGCTGCGCAAGAAGATTCACAAGGCCCGGATGCCCGGCGAGGTCGAGGAGAAGGCGCTGCAGGAGCTCAAGCGTCTCGAGGCGATGCCGCCGATGTCGGCCGAGGCGACGGTCTCGCGCAACTACCTGGACTGGCTGATCGCCGTTCCCTGGTTCAAGCGGACCCGCGAGAGTCGCGACCTCACCCGGGCCGAGGAGATCCTGAACGAGGACCACTACGGGCTCGACAAGATCAAGGACCGCATCCTGGAGTTCCTCGCGGTCCGCTCGCTCGTCCGGAAGCCGAAGGGAACCATTCTGACGCTGACCGGACCGCCCGGCGTCGGCAAGACGTCGCTGGCCAAGTCGATCGCCCGCGCCACGCGGCGCAAGTTCGTGCGGCTGTCGCTGGGCGGCGTGCGCGACGAGGCCGAGGTGCGCGGGCACCGGCGGACCTACATCGGCGCCTTCCCGGGGCAGATCATCCAGATGATGAAGAAGGCCGGGACGGTCAACCCGGTGTTCCTGCTCGACGAGGTCGACAAGATGTCGATGGATTTCCGCGGGGATCCGTCGGCCGCGCTGCTCGAGGTGCTCGACCCGGAGCAGAACAACACGTTCCTGGACCACTACCTCGACGTGGAGTACGACCTCTCGCACGTGATGTTCGTCTGCACGGCGAACGTGCTGCACACCGTGCCCCAGGCGCTGCGGGACCGCATGGAGGTGCTGCAGCTTTCGGGCTACACCGAGCTCGAAAAGATCGAGATCGGCAAGCGGTTCCTGATGCCGAAGACGCTGACCGCGACCGGCCTCAGCGACCGAAACGCCACGTTCGCCGACGACGCGTACGAGACCATCATCCGCCGCTACACGCGCGAGGCGGGCGTGCGGAACCTGGAACGCGAGATCGCGTCGGTGTGCCGCAAGATCGCGCGCAAGGTGGTCGACGAAGGCAAGAGCTATCGCACCGAGGTCACCGGCGAGCGGATCACGGAGTACCTGGGCGTGCCGAAGTACCGGCCGATGAACGCCGAGGAGAAGAACGAGGTCGGCATCGCCACGGGGCTCGCGTGGACCGAGGCGGGGGGCGAGCTGCTGCTGACCGAATCGACGCTGATGCCGGGCAAGGGGCAGTTGACGTTGACCGGGAAGCTGGGCGACGTGATGCAGGAATCGGCGCAGGCGGCCATGAGCTACGTCCGCGCGAAGGCCGAGGAGTTCGGGATTCCGAAGGAGTTCAACAAGAAGACCGACATGCACGTGCACGTGCCCGAGGGCGCCATTCCGAAGGACGGTCCGTCGGCCGGCATCACGATCACCACGGCGCTCGTCTCGACCCTCACGCGCATCCCCACCCGGCGCGAGGTGGCGATGACCGGCGAGATCACGCTGCGCGGGAAGGTGCTGCCGGTCGGGGGCGTCAAGGAGAAGGTCCTGGCCGCCCACCGGGCGAACCTGAAGACCATCGTCCTCCCGAAGGACAACGAGAAGGACCTGGCGGACATCCCGAAGGCCGTCCTCGACTCGCTCGATCTCTACATGGTCGACACCATGGACGAGGTGCTCGAGATAGCCCTCAGCGAGCAGATCGCATCCAGGCTGCCGGCGCCCGACGCGCCGGCGGTCGAGACCGCTTCGGACGACCAGATCACCCACTAGTGCTGCGCCACGCCTGAATCTTCGGGTGCGCGGTGCTGGGATTCGTCAAGGATTACGCGCTGTAGACCCATGTCCGTGTCCGAAGATTAGGGGGTGACGGACCACTGGTGCTGCGCCACGACCAAGTGTTCGGATGCGCGGTGCTGTGATGGCCAACGATTGCGCGTTGCAAACCCATGTCCGTGTCCGAAGATTAGGCGTGACGGACCACTAGCCCTCCACCAGCCCCGGCCCGCGCGGCGCGGGCGCGTGCCACTTCCGACCGGGCGCGCGGATTCCCGGTGAAGATCCTCGACGCGGACTTCGTCACCAGCGTCCCCGCGGGCGGCCGACTGCCACCGGATGCCGGCCCGGTCATCGCGATGGTGGGCCGGTCGAACGTCGGCAAGTCGAGTCTGATCAACGCGCTGATCCGGCGCGGCCTGGCACGGGCCGGCGCGAAGCCCGGCACCACGCGCCTCGTCAACCTCTACGCCGTGCGCGCCGTTCCGGCGGCGGGACGACGGGCCATGCGACTGACGCTCGCCGACCTGCCGGGATACGGCTTCGCCCGGGGGGGGACGCAGGCGCGGCGCGAGTTCGAGGTCATCGTGCAGGACTTCTTCGAGCAGGCGACCGGCCGCACCGCGGCTTCGCGCAGGCGCTCGGATCCACGGCTGGCGGGGGTCGTTCTGCTGCTGGACGGCCGGCACGCCGGACTCGACAGCGACGTTGCCGCCCACGCCTGGCTCGCCGAGCACGGCTATCCGAGCGTCGTCGTGACGACGAAGAACGACCGTCTGTCGCGGAGCGGGCAGGCCCGGGCGCTGCGCGCGCACGAAGCCGCGCTGGGCCGGCCGGTGCTCGCGGTATCCAGCAGGACGGGGGCGGGAGTTCCCGCGGTCCGCACGGCAGTCGGCTCGTTGCTGGACGCGGCCACGGCGCAGGTCCCGGCCGCCGGCCTGCCCGGGACCGAATCGTGACGGGTTGTTGCGGCCGGCGCGCCGGGCGGCGGCGGTCCGCCGCAATCAGCGACGAGTCCGGCCGCTGCGACTCGCTGCGATCGTGGGCCGGCTCGGACTCGGAATTGTTATAATCTGCTGTTGCGTAGCCGGAGAGGGAGCAGAACGTGAGGGCAGACATTCACCCGCAATACCACGAGGTCGACGTCCGGTGCGCCTGTGGCGCCACCTGGAAGGCCCGCTCGACCAAGAAGGAACTGCACCTGGAGATCTGCTCGAGCTGCCACCCGTTCTTCACCGGGCGCCAGAAACTGGTCGACACCGAGGGCCGCGTCGAGCGCTTCATGAAGAAGTACGGCAAGGTCACGGTGGAGGGCCGCCGCCAGCAGCAACGGGCTCGCCGCTAGCGCCCCCCGAAACGCCTCGCCGGCGCGGCGTTTCGGCCCGGCCCCTCCGCTCCATGACCTTGCGTCGCGGAACCCCGCATCGCGGCGTTCTGCGGCACAGGCTCCCAGCCCGGCAATCGTCGCCTGCGGATCCGGTTGCCGCCCAACCAACCCTTGCTGGACGTCTGCCCGTCGTGCGGCGCAGGCTGCTGGCAATCAGATCAGCGACCGTGACTGGCAGCCGTCGACGGTAACCGACGCGCCGCTCACCCAGCTCGCCCGCGGCGAGGCGAGAAACGCGACGACGGCCCCGACCTCCTCCGCCCGCCCGAAGCGCCCGAACGGGAGCTGCTCGCGAACGAACGCGGCCATCCCCTCGGGATCCTCCTGCTGGCGGCGATGCCAGGATCCGCCGGGAAAGGAGATCGAGCCGGGCGCCACGCTGTTCACGCGGATGTTGTCCGGCGCCAATTCCCGTGCCATCGACTTGGCGAGGCTGATCTCGGCCGCCTTCACCGCGTTGTAGGTCATCCGCCCGCCGGACTCGCGGCCCCAGATCGACGCGATCATGATGATGGCGCCGCCCCCGCGCTGGCGCATGTGCGGCACCGCGAGCCGCGAGGCCCTAATGGCCGGATAGAGCGTCTCGTCGAAGGCCGCCTCCCATTCCGTGTCACCCGTCTCGACGATGCCCCCGCCGCCGGCGCGGCCGACGTTGTTCACCAGAACGTCCAGGCCGCCGAACGTCCCGACGGTTCGGTCGACGACGGCCGCGACGCCTTCCGCCGCCGACAGATCGGCCTGCACGGCCAGCACGCGGTCCGCGGCGCCCGCCGCCTGCCGCAAGGTCTCCGCCGCCGCCGCGAGGCGCTCGCTGCCGCGGGCGCAGAGGGCGACCTTGCAGCCCTCGTCGAGCAGGGCGCGGGCCGAGGCGAATCCCAGGCCGCGGCTCGAGCCGGTCACCAGGGCGATCCTGTCGGTCAGTTGCAGATCCATGGGAGTCTCATCGCGAATGCCCGGCTCGATCCCGCGTCTGCATCGCCGCGTAGCTCAGCGAACCTGATGCCGCAGCCGCGCTTGACAGACGAACGTGCAGCTCACTCCTCGCTTCATCCAGAAACCGAGGATCCGCCCGCAACCGAACCAGACGGTCCAATGCCTGCGTCTGGATCTCCCCTCTCCTCCAACGCTTGATCGTGGCGATGCCCACGAACACATACCTGGCGAACTCCGGCCACGTCATCGACAAGCTGCGGCGCAAGCGGTCGATCTCGTCCATCGTCAGCAGGCCGACCTTGTGTCGATATGCGTCCGACACAGCCCTGTGGTACGCGCGGACATTCCTGCCCAGGATGACGACTCGACCACAGTTCATGCACTGAGGCGCATTCAGCGTCACCGAGACGCGCTCGCCCTTCAGTTCAGCATCGACTGTCCGGACCGCCTCCGGTTCAACGAGATGCCCGCACTTGATGCACTTCATCCAAAACACCCGATTCATGAAGGCTACACTTTGGTGGACTCGTGAAAGCTCACGATGATCAGCCGACCGTCGAAGAGCGAGAATTTGAGGTACATCGGGCGCCGGATGTGCGCAGAGAACCATGCGGCCTCGTACAGGTCGTGGCCCGCGCAGAGACCGCCGTAACCGAGATCGTCGCGCGCGTGAAGATCATCCACGGCAATCTCCGCGAGGCTCTTCCGCAGAGCAACGGTGATGGCAGGTTCGCCGCGAACGCCGAGCGCTTCGCAGTCTTCGCGAAGCCGGTCGTAGCTCTCCGGCTCCCAATCATCGCCCCGACGAATGCACCGACGAGCCTCCTCGAGTACCGGACCCAGATCACCTTGTCCGCCGAGCTTGGAGTCGTCCGCCATGGACAGCACGAAAGCGTGGTCAACACCTGGATCCTCAGGAGCACCCGCGGCCCGTTGAAGTACGGTATCAATTGATACCTCTGGTGTCAACGGTGCGTGGCTCGTTGCGACCGTTTCTGCGGACGGTGCGAGTTGGGGGAGCCGATCCGGGCAGGCGCAGTACGCGAGGTCCGTCGCTGGAAACAGCCTCAGGCGGAACCCGCTACGGGCGGCCGCCGGTGAGATCTGGCCATCAGGGAAGCATCCGGACGACGGCGCCGCCCGGTGGCGCCTGCGCGCCCCACCGTGCGACGCGGCATGATACAACAGAGGAATGCTCAGAGCCGCCACGCTCGGGATGCTGCTCTACGGCCTGCATGACGTCGTCGTCGGTGCAGCCGACCTCATCGGCGCGGGAACGCTGGAGTGGTGGGCCAACGCCTGGCGCATGCTGGCGGGCGCCATGCTGCTGTTCGCTGCCGTGCTCGTGCGCGTGTCGATGCCCGGCGGGCTCGCCCTCGCCGTCGCCGCACTTCTCGGACTGCAGTCGATCAGCCTCCACAACGACGCGCACTTCTACGGGCGTCTCGACCTGATGGTGCTCCCGCAGACGCTTCGCGCGGTCTTCGCGGCCACGCTCGTCGCCCTGGCGTACTTCGGCTGGGGCGTGGTCGGCGGCGGCGGCGAGCCCGGCCGAAACCAGGAACGGCCCGAGACCGACTCCCTCCCCGATCAGGACGCGCCCTGACGACATCTTCCTACGCGCGCAGTCCACACGTGACACAGGTGATGCATCGCCGCTCGAAATGCAGCGGGCTCCTGCCGCGGCCAGTTACGCGCACCCGCTCGTCGCGCCGCAGTTGACGCACTTGTAGCAGGCGCCGTTGCGGATCATGATGGCGCCGCACGTCGAGCACGGCGGCGCGTCCTCGTCGTTCTTGATCGCGTAGGTCACGGCCTGCGAGCCGTTCTGCCCTGCACGCGCGGCGGGCGCGTCCGTCGGGATCGCCTCGCCGAAGGTCAACTGCTCGCCGGTCTCGGCCGCGACCTCGCCGCTGACGTTGACCCCCGCGTGGAACTGCGCCTCCGGCGAGAGGAACTTGGTCGCCAGCCAGCGGAAGACGTAGTCGACGATCGACTTGGCCACCCGTACGTCGGGGTTCTTCGTCAGGCCCGCCGGCTCGAAGCGCACGTGGCTGAACTTGTCGACGAGGACCTGCAGCGGCACGCCGTACTGCAGCGAGTAGGAGACCGCCTGCGCGAACGCGTCGGCGAAGCCGGAGATGGTCGATCCCTCCTTGGCCATCACCAGGAAGATCTCGCCCGGCGAGCCGTCCTCGAACAGCCCGACGGTGATGTAGCCCTCGTGCCCGGCGATGTCGAACTTGTGGGTGATGGCGTCCCGCTCGTCCGGCAGCTTGCGGCGCACCGGCTGGCCGGCCGCAGCCACGGCCTCTTCACTTGTCTGCTTGGCCGTGTTGAGTGGCTGCGTTCGCTTGCTGCCATCCCGGTAGATCGACACCGCCTTCGTGCCGAGCCGCCACGCGTCGAGGTAGGCGCGCTCGACGTCCTCGACCGTCGCCTCGTTGGGCACGTTGATGGTCTTCGAGATGGCCCCGGAGATGAACGGCTGCACCGCGCCGATCATCTTCAGGTGTCCCGTGTAGTGGATGAACCGCGAGCCCTTGGCCGGCTTGAAGGCGCAGTCGAATACCGGCAGGTGGGCGGGATCGAGGTGCGGCGCGTCCTCGATGGTGTCGTGCTCGTCGATGTACTGCACGATGGTGTTGATCCGGTCGTCCGGATAGCCGAGACGGGCGAGGGCAATCGGCACGGTCTGGTTCACGATCTGCATCAGGCCGCCGCCGACGAGCCGCTTGTACTTCACCAGCGCGATGTCCGGCTCCACCCCGGTCGTGTCGCAGTCCATCATGAAGCCGATGGTGCCGGTCGGTGCGAGCACCGTGGCCTGCGCATTGCGGAATCCGTGCTTCTCGCCGAGCTCGACGCAGTCGTTCCACGACTCGCCGGCGGCGCGGTACAGATCCGCCGGCACGTGCGCGCTGGAGATGTCCTTGATCGCACCGCGGTGCTTGCGCATGACGCGCAGGAACGGCTGCTCGTTCTTCGAGTAGCCGGCGAACGGCCCGCCGCAGTCGCGCGCGATACGCGCCGACTGCGCGTAGGCCTCGCCGGTCATCACCGCGGTGATGGCCGCCGCGTAGTCACGCCCCTCGTCGCTGTCGTACGGCACCCCGCGGGACATCAGCAGGGCGCCCAGGTTGGCATAGCCGAGACCCAGCGGGCGGTAGTCGTGGCTGTTGCGCCCGATCGCCTCCGTCGGGTAGCTGGCGTTCCCCACGATGACCTCCTGGGCGGTGATCAGCGTGCGCACCGCCGCGCGGAACGTCTCGACGTCGAACTCGCCCGGCTCGTGCGGCTTCAGGAACTGCATCAGGTTCAGCGAGGCGAGGTTGCACGCCGAATCGTCCAGGAACATGTACTCCGAGCAGGGATTCGAGGCGTTGATCCGGGCCGTGTTCGGGCAGGTGTGCCAGTCGTTGACGGTGGTGTCGAACTGCATGCCGGGATCGCCGCAGACGTGCGTTCCCTCCGCCACCGCCCGCATCAGGTCGCGCGCTCGAAGCGTGTCCATGACCCGACGGTCGCCGTGGACCGCGCGCGTCCGCCACTCGCCGTCGTCCAGCACGGCGCGCATGAACTCGTCCGGGACGCGCAGGCTGTTGTTGGAGTTCTGGAAGAACACGGAGTTGTACGCGGGGCCGGTGAACGAGCCGTCGTAGCCGGCGTCGATCAGCGCCCAGGCCTTGCGTTCCTCCTCGACCTTGCAGTTGATGAAATCCAGCACGTCGGGATGATCGGCGTTGAGGATGACCATCTTCGCCGCCCGGCGCGTCTTGCCACCCGACTTGATGACGCCCGCGAACGCGTCGTAGCCCTTCATGAACGACACCGGACCCGACGCGGTCCCGCCGCCGGCGAGCAGTTCCCGCGACGACCGGATCGGCGACAGGTTCGTGCCCGTGCCCGACCCGAACTTGAATAGCATCCCCTCGGTCCTCGCCAGCGTGAGGATGGACTCCATGGTGTCCTCGACCGAGTTGATGAAGCAGGCCGAGCACTGGGGCGCCTTCTCGAAACCGCAGTTGAACCAGACCGGGCTGTTGAACGCCGCCTTCTGCCGGACCAGGAGGAACTTCAGGTCGCCGCTGAACGCCTGCAGATCGTCCGCCGAGGCGAAGTACTCCTGCCGATCGGCCCACCCGGTGATCGTGTCCACCACCCGGCCGATCAGTTGGCGGACGCTCTTCTCGCGATCCGGCGAGCCGAGCTGGCCGCGGAAGTACTTCGAGACCACGATGTTGGTCGCCTGCTGCGACCAGAAGGCCGGGACCTCCACGCCGTGCTGCTCGAAGACCACCTCGCCGCGCTCGTTGCCGATCACCGCCGAGCGCGTCTCCCACTCGATCTCGTCGAACGGATCGATGCCCGCGCGGGTGAACATGCGCGGAAACTCGAGGCCCCGCGCCGTCGCACCCGTCGCATCCATGGCCGCGCTCGTCATCTGTGCGGTGGACTCCTGAGCGACGCCTCCTGACATGCCCCCCCTCTGCTCCGAGCGCCGCCGTCATCCATGCTCTGCGGACCGGGGCGCGGAACGGCGGCCGAGCACGACCGCTCCGTCCGAACCGGCCCAGTCCGTGGCGCCCCTCCGAAGCCGGCGCCCCTTGGCGCGCAGGCCGCTCAATCATGCGCCAGTCTCGCTGTGGATGTCAACATGTAGTATTCCCTTCCCCAGCCCACCCTACATGTTGATAGCCTGTGGAAACGGTGTTGACAACGTGTGGGCGGCATACGGCTCGAGCCGGAACCCGGTCGCGCCCTGGCCGCGCGGGCGCCTCGCACCTTCGGCCGGAGTCTGCGCCACGAGCCCGCCGGCGACGCGGAACCGGCGCTGGCGGGGTTCCACCGCGGACTGCCAGCGCCGCCAAACCGGTCGCGAGGCTCCGTGTCCGGCCCCGGCCCACCGCCCCAGGACCCTGCGCCTCGGAACCCGCATCGTTGCGTTCGGCGGCGCAGACTCCTGGCGCGGCCAGACCCGTCGCGAGGCTCCGCGTCCGGCCTCGGCCCCCACCGCCCCAGGACGACCCTGCGCCGCGGAACTCACTCGGTTGCGTTCGGCGGCGCAAGCTCCTAGAGTGGCCGGCATGGCTGTTCCGGTGCGGGGGCTCGGCCTCGACCAGCCGGCGGACGTTGCGGGCGCCGATTCGGAAACGGATCCGGCCGCACCGGCTCCCGAGGGACCGGTCCCCGGCCGTGTCGTGCCGTCGCTCGTCGAGGTGATCCTCTGCTCGGGTTTTCCGACCCAGCTCGTCCTCGCCGGGCTGCTGGCCGCGGCCGGCTTCGCGGCCCTCGCGCCGACCGGCGAGCCGTCGTACGGCTACATCGTCACCCTCACGTTGCTGGACGTGCTCGTCGTGCTCGGCCTCGTGGTGACCTTCCTCCACGCGCGCGACGAATCGGTCCGCGAGCTGGTGTTCGGCGCGCGTCCGCCGGAACGCGAAGCGGCCCTCGGCGTGCTGCTCACGCCGCCGATCGTGGTGGCGGCCATCGGCCTCCTCCTGCTCATCGGATGGCTCGCGCCGGCCCTGCGCAACGTGCCCGACAACCCGTTCGCCGCCATGCTCGCCACGCCGGGCCGTGCGCTGCTCTTCGCGCTGGTGGTCGTTCTGGCGGGTGGACTCCGCGAGGAGCTGCAGCGGGCGTTCATCCTGCGGCGCTTCGATCAGCACCTCGGCGGCGGCTGGCTCGGTCTCGTCCTCTTCAGCATCGCATTCGGTCTCGGACACGCCATCCAGGGCTGGGACACGGTCATCGTGACCGGCGCGCTCGGCGCCCTGTGGGGCGCGCTCTACCTCACCCGCGGCAGCGCGGTCGCCGCGATGGTGAGCCACACCGGCTTCAACCTCACCCAGATAGCGTTGGCCGTCGCCGCCGGGACGCAGTGACCCGTCGGTTGGCGCTACGGGTCGACCCGCATGATCTCGGCGCGCCGCAGCAGACCGGCAATCCAGTCCTCCACCAGAGCCCCGCGACCGCCCCAGCGTTCGGTGACGTAGGCCTCGATCCGGATGTCGTCCTCGAGGATCTGCCGCAGGTCCTCCAGCTCGAGTCCGACCGCCGCGAGCACCGCGCCGAACGCGTCCTCATCGACAAAGCGCGCCCGCACGGCCGCCAGGTAGCCGTCGACGCGCGCCGGGGGAGGCAACGCCTGCCGGAACCGGTTGACCTCGTCCAGCGCGAGTCGACGTTCGATCAGCCGGTTCAGAGCCGCCGCCTCGCGCGCCGCGGAATCCGGTTCCCGGAGTTCCCACGGTCCGTGCTCGAGCAGCCCGAGATCGAGAAATGCCCGCACGTCCGAGGCCAGGATGACCTGGCCGGACACCATCGCGAGCACGCGGTCCAGAATCTGCGCGTGCCCGCCGGACAGCCACGGCAGGCTCGCGAGCGTCAGGCAGACGAGGAGGCGGATGGGCCGGCGGTCAGAACGCCTGCCCGAAGCTGAAGTGCAGCGCCCAGAGCTGCTCCTGTTGCGGGTTGGCCTCGTCACCGAAGAAATGGCGCTCGCCGAGCTTGAAGCCGATGTCGAACCCCAGCGGCCCGACCGGCGAGTTGTAGCGCACCCCGAACCCGGCGCCGCTGCGGATGCGACCGAGACTCACGTGTTCCACACGATCATAAACGTTGCCGGCGTCGAGGAACGTCACGATGCCGATGGCCGGGGTTACCCGGACTCGCAGCTCGCTGTTCAGGATGAGCAGCGCGTTGCCGCCCTGGGGGAATCCGTCCTGATCGATCGTACCCCCGGTGAGCGTGCGGGGATGACCGAGACGATCCAGGGCGAAACCGCGAACCGTGGTGTTCCCGCCCGCGAAGAACCGTTCGCTGATCGGAAGCGAGAGCGCGCTCGCGACCGCCGGCTGCCCGTCGGCGGGCGCCGGCATCGCGTCCAGGGACTGCGGAAACCCCCAGGCGACGCCGAGGCGCGCGCCGGTCGCGACGACGATTCCCGGAAGCCCGGGCACCTGGCGATACAGCGACCCGGAGAGAAAGCTCTTCGAGAAACCGACCTCCGACCCGATCGTCCGCGCCGCCACCTCGGATTCGAACGTCACCAGCGATCCGCGGGACGGATCGACCGGATCGTCCCGCGTGTCGAGCACGCGGCTGGCGGTGAACGACGACAGCCGCACGTTGGGGAAGAGACGGTCGACGATGTTCTCGTCCTCGCGGTTCAGCTCGCGGTTGGACGTATCGTTGTTGCCGAGACGATAGCCGACCGCCGTACCGGTCGCCATCCCCGACGATCGCGTCAGTTGCGCGGTGACGCCACGGCTGAAGAGGTCGAACCCCGGACGTATCGCCTGCTCGACGAAGCCGGACAGCAGCACGTCCCAGTCGCGGCCGATCGCCCGCGGCTCGCGATAGGTGGCGAGAACCCGATACTCGTTGAAGCCGAGCGCGCCGCGGGTCTCCGCCGGCAGGGGCAGGGGCGGATCGTTCTTGCGCCGCACGCTGACGCGCGTGAACAGGTCTATCGAACGATTTCTTCCCCACAGGTTGCGGCGGCCGATCTCGAACGAGCCGCGCGGGGCGAACTCTATCCGTTCCACCGCCTGGCTGCCCGCCGCCCGGACCTCCCGCCGCAGGCGTTGCGACACCTCGAACCCGCCCCCGTAGGCCAGCCGGGTCGCCGCCGCCTCCTCGACCTCGATGATCACGTCGCGCCGGTCGAAGCGACCGTGACTGAACTCGCGGATGTCGAGTCGCCGAAACATGCCCAGCGCGGTGAGGCGGCGGCGCGTCTCCGCCACGTCGTCCAGTCCGAGCGGCTCGCCGGGGATCAGGGTGACCTCGCGCCGAATCGTGGCCGTGTCGACCTGCCGGTTGCCGATGACCAGCACGTGGTCGACGAGCACCTGCCGGCCCTCGGCGATTCGGAAGACGAGGTCGACCGCGCTCAGGTCGTCGGCGAACCGCGCATCGACCGCCACCCGCGCCTGCTCGTAGCCGTCGTTCAGATAGTGTTCCAGCAGGGCGTCGCGATCGCGCTCGACCCGCGGCGCGTAGTACGCATCGCCGCTGCGCGCCTCGACCACCTGTCGCAGGGCCGCCGCGGAGCGGGCCGACGCGCCGTCGAGCTCGACGGACCCGATGACGGTCCGGACCCCCTCTTCAATCGTGATCTCGACGTTCTGCTCGACCGCGTCGCCGCGAGCGCCGGTCTCCGGGTCGCTGAAGGCGTGCACGGCCCGCACCGTGGCGAACCCCAGACGGCTGTAGTGCTCCTCGATGGCGGCGAGCCCGGCATCGATCTGCCGCAGGACGAGCGGCTCGCCCGCCGTCACGCCGGCGATGGACAGGACCGTCTCGTCCGCCACCGCCCGGTTCCCACGGACCACGACGCCGCCGACGCGGTACAGCGGCCCGCGCGCGACCCGAAAGACGATCGAGAGCTGCTCGGCGTCTCCTTCCCGCGTGTGGGTGACCACGGCGTCCCGGTACCCGAGTCCCCGCAGATGCTCGGCGGTCCGCCGATCGGCATCCTCCAGCAGATCCTCGTCGACGCTCGCTTCGCGGGCGACCGGCACCAGGTCCGCCAGGCGCGCGCCGGGAACCTCGTCCCCCTCGAACGTCACCTCGATGCGCGGCCCGCGCCGAACCGTCAGGTGGACGTCGACCTCGGTGTCGCTCAATCGCTCGACCCGGTGCGACAGGCGGGCTTCGTAGTAGCCCTGACGCCGGAGGTCGGCCTCGTAGTCGCCGAGCCGCTGCACGATCTCCGGATCGTCGTACGGCGTCCGGTCGCCCCCCAGCCCGAGCCGGTCACGGATGGCTCCATGCGACGCAGGCGGCTCGCCGGCAATGGGCCACCGCCGGACGAACGCGCGCGGCCCGGCCTCGACCGTCATCCGCAGCACGCGCCCCGCCGCGGGTCCGGCGACCTCGTGCGACACGGACGCGGTGAGGAAACCGCGCTCGGCATAGGCGCCACGCACCGTGTTCTCGACCGCCCCGGCGGCGCTGACGGGGAACGTGTCGCCGTACCGCTGGGCGACGAGTCGGCGCAACGTCTCCTCCGGAACGCCGCGCGCCCCCGTGAACTCGATCCGGCCGACGGTATCGAGCGACTGCAGCGCATAGAGCAGCGCGACGCCGCCGCGGCTGGCGCTGGCGCCGACGTCGACTCCCCGATAGAGCCCCAGACTGATCAGATGCGCCAGCGTCTCGCGCACCTGACGCATCGAGAGGGGCTCGCCGATGCGGGTCTCGACCAGCTCGCCGACGGTCGCGTCGTCGAGCGGACGGCCATCCACGGCCAACTGCACGTCGACCACGCGCAGGCCGATGAACCGGTCCACGTCGCGCGCCGCCAGCGCGGGGGCGGCCGGCCAGCACAGGCCGGCGATCAGCGCCAGACTCCATCCACGCATCAGAAGGCGTGCCGTACGCGTACGTCGAGCGCGTAGGTCCGATCCTCGTTCTGCGACAGGACCCAGGACAACCGATCGGTGGCGTCGTACTCGAAGACGACGATGAGGTCCTGGTTGCTGCCGCTGACCGCCCGGGAGAACGTCAGATGCGCGCGGTCCGAGATGCGCTTGCCGATCAGCACCCGCGCCGTCGGCACGAGCTGCGTCGACTGCTGGGCCGCCGGATCGTCGAGCGACGGGGTGATCTCGAACGTGTCGACGCCGAAGGAGCGCTGCACCACGCCTCCGACTTCCGCCAGCACCGGGTTGTTCAGCAGTCCCGTACCGATGCCCTGCATCAGCAGGCCCTGCTGCGTGGCCTCGGGCGCGCGCAGGGTCCGGATCTCGGCCTGTTGCGGATCCCGGACGTCCCCGAGCAGCAGACCGACGATTTCGAACTGCTGCAGCGGCGGATCCGACTCGAGCGTCGGCGGCTGCAGGCTGTCGAGGGGACCGCCGAGACCCAGGGTGACCCGGTAGGTCTGCCCCGGCACGCGGATGTCCGTTTCCGCCTCGAGGTCGAGGAACGGCTCCATCTCCGCGGCGTTCGTGAATCGCACGTTGCCGCGGGTCAGCCGGTACCGATTGCCCTGGAAGTAGAGCTGACCCCGTTCGATCTCGGCGTTTCCCAACAGCGCGGGACGCTCGAACGAGCCGGTCAGGGTCAGGTCGGCGCTGGCGACGATCTGCGCACGGTTGTCGGAGATTCTCAGACTCGAGGGGGCCGAGATGCGCAGATCGAACTGCAGCGGCAAGGTGGGCTCCGCCGCATCTGCGCCGGCCTGATCGGCCAGCAGGTCGAGGAGCCCGCCGTCCGCCTGGATGAGCTCCATCCAGATCGCGTCGTGCACGGTCACGAGACCGCCGAGCGTCGGTGCGTCGACCGAACCGCGCAGGGTCAGATCCGCGTCGACGCGCGACCGGATGCCCTCGGGATAGCGCAGCGCGATGTCGCGGCCGGCCGCGGTCACGCCGAGATCGCCGATGCGGTATCCCCGCAGCCCCACCCGGCCGCCGAACCGCAGCGGGCCGCCGCCGAGCTCCGCCGACAGCTCGTCGAACCGGATCCCGCCCGGCTCCAGCACCACGCGACCGTTGATGGCATCGAGCGCGTGGGGCAGCGCCAGGTGGCGGAGGCGGCCGTTCGTCACCCGGGCCTCGCCGGTGATGATCGGCGCGTCCAGCGAGCCGCCGATGTCGGCCGCGAGCCGCATCGCGCCGCGGCTTCGAACGTCGTCGACGAGCCCCTCCAGGATGCCGAGGCTGGCGTCGCCGCCGGCCCGCAGCGCAATCCGCTCGTCGTCCAGCGTCACCTCGCCGCCCAGCTCCAGATTCGTTCCCTCGCCGCGCAGCCGCATCCGGTCGACACGCACCGCGTTGTCGGCGAGCGAGAGGCGAACCGGACCGTCGTTGTCGAGCGCGAAGTCGAACACCGTCAGGGCCAGCCGATCGGCGGCGACGTCGACGCCGAGCCGTTCGATGTCCAGCAGCGTCCCGTCGACGACGACCGTACCGCTCGCGGCCAGCGAGGTCATCTCCGACAGCCCCGGCAGCAGCGCGCGGGCGAACGGATCGAGGCGCGTGTTGGTCACGCTGAACCGCAGCCGCGACGGCGCCCCGTCCTCCAGCCCGATGCGGCCCGAGCCCGAGACGGCGACGTCGGGCGAGGCCGCTTCCAGCTCCACCGCCATGGCGCCCGCTTCGACGTCGAGCCGCCCGGTCACCTGCCCGACCCTGGCGCCCGCTATCGACACGTCGCTCAGCGCGCCCTGCACCTCGTAGCGCGGGTCCTCGAAGGCGCCCGCACCCGAGATTTCGGCGTCGATGCGTCCGGTGACGGGCACCGGGACGCGCTCGACCATCCGGGACGCGGAGAGGTTCAGATCGCGCGCCTCGGCGGTGACGGAGTACGTGCCGTCCCACTTCACGTACATCGCGCCGCTCACCTCGCCGTCCCCCTGGCGCACCGTGAGCCCGTTCAGGAGCACGCCGCCGCCGTCGAAACGGAGATCGGCATCCGCCTCGTCGAACGGCTCGCCGTAGGCGAGACCCGCTCCCAGCCGCAGCCGGCCGAAGCCGTGCGGTGCTCCATAGGCGCCGTACAGCCGAATCTGCCCGTACGTCGGGCCGTCGATGGTGTAGCCATCGAGCGCGAACGCGTCGCGGATGTACTGGGCGGGAAGCCCGTCGACCGCGAATCGCGCGTTGATCTCCTCGCGTCCCGGCCGCGGCGGACCAATCGCGAACCGGCCGTCGACGGCCAGACTCGATGCCCCCTGGAGGAACCGGCCGCCCGTCACTTCGAGCATCCCGTCCTCGACGACGATGTCTCCGACGCCGCGCCCCCACCCCACGTTCCAGGCCTCGATCGCAGCGCCGGCAAAGTCCGCCTCGATGCGCGGCGAGGCCAGCGCGCCCGTCATCACGCCCGTCATCGTTCCGCGACCCGCCAGCGTCAGGTCCCCGGTCGGACGTCCGAACGCCGTCATGACGGCGGCCATGACGCGATCGCTCTCCTGCCAGTCGGCGCTCGAAACCTCGAACGGAATCCGCGACCTCGCCCCCCAGGCGGTGCGACCCCGGAACGTCATGGCGGTGAGAGGCGTGGCGAACCAGCTCGGCGCGATGTCCACCCCGTCCGGCTCGAACGTGAAGCGCATCTCGCCGCCGAACGGAAACCGCCAGGGCACCGCGGCGGGCTCGAACGGCTGCGCTCCGTGGAGCCACCCGGTGCGCGTCTCCGGCGCGACGTCGCGAGGCAGCAGCGCGACGCCCCGCGGCGGCACCACCGACACCCGGCCGCCGCCGCTACGCTCAGCGAAGCGGCCGAGAGGCCACGAAAGGCGCAGGCCGCCGGTGAGCCGGCCGCGGGGGCGCGCGCCGCGCACGCCCAGGTCATCGAGCAGCGGCTCGAGATCCGCCGCCCGGACTTCCGGGTCGAACGTGGCGACACCCGGCTCGGGCGCGCCCAGCGGCTTCATTGCGTAGGTGAAGTCCAGCTCGCCGCCGTAGAAGCCGGAATGTCCCCGCGTGATCTCGAAGCGGTCGCGCGTCCAGACGAGATCGCCGTCGAGCTCGGGAAAACGGAGCCCCGACAGCGTGGGATCGACGCTTGCGAACGAACCGGTCAGCTCGCGCCCGCCCTCGAACAGACGCCACACCCCGCTGAAGGCGGCGGACCCGGTCACCGTGAAGTCGTCGCGCGCGAAGAAGACCTCCTTCATCGCCGGCAGCTCGATCGACATCTCGCGGACGTTGTAGGTGGACTCCGGCCAGTTCAGCATGTCGACGCGGCCGTCGACCCGCGCCCGGAAACCGTCGTCGGCCGCCCACAGATCGATGTGCGTCAGGTCCACGAGACCGCCGTCGAGCAGGTACTCGGCATCCATGTTCAGCGTCATCGGCTCGAAGTCGCCGATGAGCAGCGTTCCGCCGCGGAACGAGGCCGTCCCGCCGTAGCCGGTGGTCTTGCCCAGCGTCAGATCGATGTTCGGCGCACGGATGCTCCAGGGGGCCCCGTGGTCCTCGTACACGAACTCGCCGTCGTGCGCGCGCAGGTGCTGCACCGTCGTCACGAGGAGCCGGCCTTCGTCGGCCTCCTCCGGAACGCCGGCGGCGGTCTCGTCCGCTCGAGGCGCCACGTCGCTTCCCGCGGGGTCCTCGGCCGCCGGGACGAACCGCGGGAAGGTCTGCCGCCCGTCGGCGAAGCCTTCCACCAGCATCCGCCAGCCCGTCAGCTCGACGGCGTCGACCAGCACCTCCCCCTGCAGCAGAGGCCCCCACGCGGTGGAGAGCGTGAGGCGCTCGGCCTGGAAGAACGGCCGATCGCCGGGATTGAGCCCCCCGATTTCCAGGTCCTCGAGGAGAAAGCGTCCCGGCGCCAGATAGGTGCTGAGTCGACCGATGGTGACCGGCCGGTCGATGTAGTCGGCGAACGCCCGCTCCGCCCGCGCCCGCAGGCTCGGGCCCAGATCGACGGTGGTCACCGACACGACGCTGCCGGCGACGAGCGCCACCACGGCAATGGTCGACCAGACGAGCGAGCGCCGCACGCCGGGACGCAGATCTCGCGCCCAACGCCAGCGCAAGGGGCGCAGCCCCAGTCGCCGCAACTGACGCACCCAACGCGCGAGGAGGGTGGCGGCGGGCGATCGAGTCTCGTCCGTCTGCCGTGGACGCGCCCGACGCGCGAGGATGCCGGTCGCGGGAGATCGCGTCTCACCTGTCCGCCGTGGACGCACCCGACGCGCGAGGATGGTGGCCGCGCGGGACACGGCCGCCTTCACCGCGGCCACGGGGTCAGCCCGCTTCGCCGGCTGCTCCGCCGCGGCCGGCGCGGCAGCGAAGAGAATGCTACCGGGACGCGACAGCTCGTCTGGCATCAATCGCCCGGTTGTTCACTCGATGGCGGCCAGCAGCCGCCCCGCTTCGACCGACATGCCCTCGGTGACCGGCACCTCGGCAACGGTGCCGGCCCTGGGCGCCGTCAGCTCGTTCTCCATCTTCATGGCCTCGACGACCACGAGCGGCTGGCGAGCCTCGACCTGGTCGCCCGGGGCGACCAGCACCCGCACCACCTTGCCCGGCATCGGCGCGGTGAGCCGCGAAGCGCCTCCCGCGGCGTCCCCGGCGGCCTCTCCGGCCACCCGCCGGCCGTTGATCACCGCCTCGACCACCACATCGCCGAGATGCACGGTCGTCACCCCGTTCCGGCCGGTCGCCACGCACCGCGCCTGGCGGCTCGCGGCGGCGGCGCCGACCTGCACCAGCGACAGCAGCACGCCGTGTCGATCACGCTCCACGACACGCGCATCGACCTCGCGGGTCGTTCCGTCCCAGGACACCCGCAGGCGTCCGGGGCGCGTGGCGTCCGCCTCGACGGTGACGTCGCGCGCCTTCCCGTCGATCTCGATCTCGATTCGCATGCCGGATGCTTCTATCGTAGTCCTTCGACCCGCGCGGCCTGCTTCCAGCGACCCCCGACCGCAGCGCCGGCGGCCGGTTTCCCATCCGACGCCGCGCGGCCCAGCGCGACGGACAGCGCCGCGGCGATGACGGCCAGCTCCTCGGCATCGTCCGGCGGATCGAGGAACGCCGACCCGTCCCGACCGGCCAGCACGCGATCGAGGAACGTGGTGTCGAAGCGGCCCGCGACGAAGTCGTCGTGCCTCAGCAGCCACCGGAACATCGGGACGGTGGTCGGCACGCCGCCGATGTCGTACTCCGCGAGGGCGCGGTCCATGCGGTCGATGGCCAGACGCCGGTCCGCCGCGTGCGCGATGACCTTGGCCACCATCGAGTCGTAGTGCACCGGCACCTCGAACCCGGCCGCCACGCCGGCGTCGACCCGGATTCCCGGACCCTCCGGCGGACGGTGCGTCTCGATCAGCCCCGGGCACGGCATGAAGCCGGCGTTGGGATCCTCCGCATAGACGCGGCACTCGATGGCGTGCCCGTCGGGCGCGAGCGCCCGCCCGGCATCGATATCCAGCCGCTCGCCCTGCACGACCCGGAGCTGCCAGCGCACCAGGTCGATGCCGGTCACCATCTCCGTGATCGGATGCTCGACCTGCAGCCGCGTGTTCATCTCCAGGAAATAGAAATCGTCCGACTCGTCGAGCAGGAACTCGATGGTGCCCGCGTTCGTGTAGCCGACCTCATCGGCCAGCCGGGCCGCCGCGGCGGCGAGCGCGTGCCGGGTCTCGATGCCGACGACCGGCGACGGGGTTTCCTCGATTACCTTCTGGTGGCGCCGTTGGATCGAGCACTCCCGCTCGACGAAGGGCACCACCGTCCCGTGCTCGTCCGCGAGAAGCTGCACCTCGATGTGCCGGCCCCGCTCGATGCAGCGCTCCAGGTAGACGGCGCCGTCGCCGAAGGCCGACGCCGCCTCCGACCGCGCGCCCTCGATCGCGCGCGGCAGGTTTTCCGGCTCGCGCACCAACCGCATCCCCTTGCCGCCGCCGCCGGCGACCGCCTTGACGAAGATCGGGTAGCCGACGGCGTCCCCGGCCTCCCGGAGCTCCGCCTCGGTCGCATCCTCGGGCAGGGGTCCGCCGCTGCCGGGCACGATCGGCACGCCGGCCCTTCCAGCCGCCTCCCGCGCCGCGGTCTTGCCGCCCATCAGCTCGATGACGCCGGCCGGGGGGCCGATGAAGCGGAGCCCGGCATCGGCGACCGCCTGCGCGAACCCGGCGTTCTCGGCGAGGAACCCGTAACCGGGATGCACCGCGTCGGCGCCGGTCCGGCGCGCCGCGGCGATGATCTTCTCGACGTGCAGGTAGCTGCCCGCCGGCTCGTTCGCCTCCAGCGCCACCGCCTCGCCGGCGTAGCGGACGTGGGGCGCCAGGCGGTCGCAGTCGGAGTAGATGGCCACCGTCGGCAGTCCCATCTCGCGGCACCCGCGCATGATGCGGACCGCGATCTCGCCGCGGTTGGCGATGAGCACCTTCATCGGCATGCGTTCTTCCTATCGTACCGCATGACCGGCGCCGAACCGCGCAGGGTAGCAGGATGCGCCCACCGGTCGCGGGCCGGCGCGCCCGTGGGCCCGCCCCCGCATCGCCGCGGCGACGCCGCCCGGACGGGCCGGCGAGCGGGGTCAGAGCGGGATGTTGCCGTGCTTCTTCGGCGGGTTCCGGTCCCGCTTGCCGTCGAGGCTGCGCAGGGCCGCGATGATGCGCGGGCGGGTCGTCCGCGGCGGGATGACCTCGTCGATGAAGCCCCGGCCGGCGGCGACGAACGGGTTGGCCAGCTTGTCGCGGAACTCCTGCACCCGGGAAGCGCGCAACGCGTCCGCGTCCGCGGCCTGGTCGAGCTCCCGCTTGTAGAGGATGTTGACCGCTCCCTCGGGTCCCATGACCGCGATCTCCGCCGTCGGCCAGGCGAGATTGACGTCCGTGCGGATGTGCTTGCTCGCCATCACGCAGTAGGCGCCGCCGTAGGCCTTGCGGGCGACCACGGTCACCTTCGGGACCGTCGCCTCGGCGAACGCGTAGAGCAGCTTCGCCCCGTGCTTGATGATGCCGCCGTACTCCTGCACCGTACCCGGCAGGAAGCCCGGCACGTCCTCGAACGTCACCAGCGGGAGGTTGAACGCGTCGCAGAAACGGACGAAGCGCGCCCCCTTGATCGACGCGTCGATGTCGAGCGCGCCGGCCAGGTGCGCCGGCTGGTTCGCCACGACGCCCACCGGTTGCCCGCCGAAGCGCGCGAAGCCGACCACGATGTTCGTCGCGAAGTGCCGGTGAACCTCCAGGAACTCGCCGTCGTCGGCGACCGCCCGAATCAGATCGAGCATGTCGTAGGGCTGGTTCGGGGACTCCGGCACGAGGGTGTCGAGGGCCGCGTCCTCCCGGTCCGCGGGGTCCGTCGTCTCGACGCGCGGCGGATCGTCGAGGTTGTTGCCCGGCAGGTACCCCAGCAGCAGGCGCAGCAGCGCGAGGCAGTCCTTGTCGGTGGGCACCGCGAAGTGGGCGGCGCCGCTCTTCGCGTTGTGGGTCATCGCCCCGCCGAGCTCGTCCTTCGTCACCTCCTCGTGGGTGACCGTGCGAATGACGTCGGGCCCGGTGACGAACATGTAGCTCGTCCGCTCGACCATCACCGTGAAGTCGGTGATGGCCGGCGAATAGACGGCTCCGCCGGCGCACGGCCCCATGATGGCCGAGAGCTGCGGGATGACGCCGGAAGCGAGCGTGTTGCGCAGGAAGATGTCCGCGTAGCCGGCCAGCGAGGCGACGCCCTCCTGGATCCGGGCGCCCCCCGAATCGTTCAGTCCGACGATCGGCGCGCCGTTGTTCATCGCCAGATCCATGAGCTTGACGATCTTCGCGGCGTTGGTTTCGGACAGCGACCCGCCGAACACCGTGAAGTCCTGTGCGAACGCGTACACCAGGCGACCGTCCACCTCGCCGTGGCCCGCGACCACCCCGTCGCCCGGGACGAGCTGCGTCTCCATGCCGAAGTCGCGGCAGCGGTGGGTCACGAGCTTGTCGATCTCGCGGAACGTCCCGGGGTCGAAGAAGAGGTCGATGCGCTCGCGCGCGGTCAGCTTGCCCGCGTCGTGCTGCCGCCGTTGCCGGGCCTCGCCCCCGCCGGCCTCCGCGCGGCGCTCGTAGTCCGCCAGCGTTTCCAGTCTGTCCATGCGGTCAATCCGTCGATTCGCGGAGGCGCGGTGCTAGCGCCGCCAAACCCGTCGCCGGGCGCCGTGTTCGGCCCCAGCCCCCACCGCCCTAGACGCTGACAACCTGCGCCTTCTCCCAGTCGGCCAGGAACTTCGCCAGGCCGATGTCGGTCAGAGGATGGTTGAAGAGCATGTCGATGACCTTCGGGGGGCAGGTGCAGACGTCGGCTCCCATCCGGGCCGCCTCCACGACGTGCGCCGGGCCCCGGACGCTCGCCACGAGCACCTCGGTCTCGAAGTGGTAGTTCTCGTAGATCTCGACGCTGCGGCTCACCAGGTCCATGCCGTCGGTCGCCACGTCGTCGAGCCGGCCGACGAACGGGCTGACGAAGGCCGCCCCGACCTTGGCCGCCAGCAACGCCTGCGCGGGCGAGAAGACGAGCGTCACGTTGACGCGAATGCCGTCGCCGGCAAGCGCCGCGCAGGCCTGGACGCCGGCCTTGCCGAACGGCACCTTGACCACGACGTGCTCGTCGATGGACGCGAGTCGCCGCCCCTCGGCCACCATGCCTTCGGCGTCGGTCGCCACCACCTCGGCGCTCACCGGCCCGCCCACCGCCCTGCAGATCCGGGCGAGGGTCTCGTGCGGGTCCCCGGGCTCCTTCGCCAGCAGCGACGGGTTCGTCGTCACGCCGTCGACGATCCGCAAGGGCACCAGCGTCTCGATGGTATCGACGTTCGCGCTGTCCACGAAGATCTTCACGATTCGTTCTCCCGAAACTGCGAAGCGGCTCCGCGCTTCAGCCGGCGACCACGTCGTTGGCCAGCTCGCCGACGCCCTCCACCGTCACCACCACCCGGTCTCCGGGCACGATGGGCCCGACGCCCGGCGGGGTGCCCGTCGCGATGACGTCCCCCGGCACCAGCGTCATCACGTGACTCACGAACTCCACCACGTGCTCCAGCGGGAAGATCATCTCCCGCGTGCTCGACGCCTGCCGCGTGACGCCGTTGACGGTCGAGCCGATGGCCAGCGCCGACCCGTCGAGACCGACCGCGACGGCGGGTCCTACCGGCGCGAACGTGTCGAAGCCCTTCGCGCGCGTGTACTGCACGTCCCGTTTCTGGAGGTCGCGGTCGGTCACGTCGTTCACGCAGGTCAGACCCAGCACGTAGTCGCGCGCCTCGGCGGCCCGCACGTTGCGCGCCGTCCGCCCGATGACGATGCCCAGCTCCGCCTCGCAGTCCACCCGGCCGGCGCCGGGCGGAATCACGATGGACGACTTCGGCCCGATCACGGCCGACGGCGGCTTCAGGAAGATGAGCGGCTCGCTCGGCAGCGCCTTGCCCATCTCCCTGGCGTGGTCGCGGTAGTTCAGACCTACCGCCACGATCTTCGACGGGGTCACCGGGGGCAGCACGCGAAGTCCGCCGGGATCGAGGGCGGCGCCCGGGCGATAGTCTCCGAAGAGGTCGCCGTCGAGGAGGCTCCACGCACCGTCGCGCTCGAGCGCGAGCCGCGCCTCCCCGTCGATCTCCACGCGATACACACGCTCCATGAATCACCTTCGCCTCAGCGGGCGACCTCCGCGACCGGCATCGACGGCGGACTCGCGTTCGGCGGAACCGCGGTGTCGACAGCCACTATCCGGTAGACGTAGCGCCCCCCCGCCGTGACGTCGATGTCCTGGTACGCCGTGCCGGCGATCGGCTCGACCGTGAGCGGTTGGAGTGTCGCATCTGGCGCCGTTCCGCGCAAGACCAGGTAGCCGGCGAGATCCGGCTCGGTGTTCTCGTCCCAGATGAGGGTGATGCCGTCCGCGTCCGCGACGGCGATGAGACCGGCCGGCGCGGCCGGCGGAAACGTGTCGGTCAGCACGACGCACGTTGCCGGCGACGACTCGCCGAGCACCGGCAGCCCCACCTGCGCCCCGGCGGCCGACGGCGCCGCGGCCGGTGACTGCGCCGCGGGCCCCGGTCCGACGTAGTCCACGACGCGGACGGCGTAACACCGGATCGACCCGAAGGCGACCGCGGTATCGGTGAAGGAAGCCAGCGGGCCGGGCGGCCCGAGACGCAGCGGCCGACGGAGGTCGGGATCGCCGGACGCCGCGACGTCGTACACGACGAAGGCCGACGGCGTCGGGCCCGGCAGGACCGGCGTCGACTGCAGGGTCGGCGGCACGACCGCTACGGCCTGCACCGGCAGCCGCAACGTGGTCGGCGCCTGCCAGACGATGCGCGCCGCCGCGGCGTTGTAGGTGACCGCGGCCGGCGCCGGCGGCAGCGGAGGCGCAACCAGCGGCACGTCCGCCAGGGGCGAGGGGTCGCCCGGCCGGCCTCTCGACGAGACCGCGAAAGCGACGTAGGAGCGAATCGGCGGATCGGGCGCCGGAGGCGAGACCAGGGGCATGGGCACGACGCGGTCCGGGTCTTCTTCCTCCTCGTCCTCCTCGTCCTCTTCGTCCGGATCCCCCACCGTGACCGGCGCCAGCCTCTCCGGCGTCAGGCGCTCGACCACGGTCACCGCTTCGCCCTGCGCGACCTCGAAGGACGACACGGGACCGGCCACCGCGTCGCGGTTCTGAACCTCGTCGAGCAGGTCGGCCAACCCGATTCGGACGCCTGTCGGCGGCGCGTTCGGGGGACGCACCGGCAGAACCGCGACCAGGGTCGCCGCGTCGAGCCAGTCCTCCGAGAAGTCCTCCCGCGGGCGCCGATCCGTCGGCTGCGTCGTCACGGCGTAGACCTCGACGTGCTCGATGTCTCCCGGCGCGGCGCCGTCGGAGTCCGCGGCGGGAACCTGGAACTCCAGGTAGACGCGGTCCGCCAGGCGGGTCGCCACCGTTTCGGCAATCGTCGCCGGGACGATGCGCAGCGGTGGAAGCGGCGCGCCCCGTGCGCCACAGGCGGCGAGCGGAGCCACGAGCCCCGCGAGCGCCGCAAGCCGGATGAAGGTCCGGAAGCGAGTCACAGAATGTAGCGGGAGAGATCCTCGTCCTCGACGATCTCCGACAGCATGCGGTCGACGTATGCCGCGTCGATGACGACGTTGCCCTCGTCGAGGTCCGGCGCATCGAACGAGATCTCGTCCAGCAGCCTCTCCATGACGGTGTGCAGGCGCCGCGCCCCGATGTTCTCGCTGCGCTCGTTCACCAGGTTGGCGATCTCGGCGATGCGCCGCACCGCCTCGTCCTCGAAGCGGAGGTCGAGCCCTTCCGTGCCGAGCAGGGCCCGGTACTGCGTCACCAGCGCGCCCTGCGGCTCGGTCAGGATGCGCACGAAGTCGTCGGCGCCGAGCGCCTCGAGCTCGACGCGAATCGGGAATCGGCCCTGGAGCTCCGGAATCAGATCGGACGGCCTCGCCACGTGAAAGGCGCCGGCGGCGATGAAGAGAATATGGTCCGTCCGCACCATCCCGTGCTTGGTGTTGACGGTCGTCCCCTCCACGATCGGCAGAATGTCGCGTTGCACGCCCTCGCGACTCACGTCGGGCCCCTGCCGTCCATCGCTGCCGGCGATCTTGTCGATCTCGTCGACGAAGATGATCCCGGCCTGCTCCACGCGCTCGATCGCGGCGCGCCCGACGCTCTCCATGTCGACCAGCTTCCGCTCCTCCTCGCGGGCGAGGTGCTCCGCCGCCTCCGGGACCTTCATCCTGCGCTTCCGGTTGCGTCCCTGGAAGAGGCCCGGCAGCATGTCCTTCATCTTCACGTCGATCTCCTCGACCGACGACCCGGCGATGACCTCGAAGGAGGGGAACGACGACTCGCGCACTTCCAGCTCGACGACGCGGCTGTCGAGACCGCCCGCGCGAAGCCGGGCACGGAATTTCTCGCGCGTCCGACGGGCCGCGTCCCGCTCGGCGCCCGGCTCGGCGGGCGCATCCGGCGCCGGGGGCGGGAGCCGCACCGGCACCGGCGGCACCAGCAGATCGAGCAGACGCTCTTCGGCGTTGGCCCGCGCCTTGTCGCGCACCTCCACCGTCCGCTCGTCGCGGACCATCGCGACGGCCAGCTCCACCAGGTCGCGGACCATCGACTCGACGTCGCGGCCGACGTAGCCCACCTCGGTGAACTTCGACGCCTCGACCTTGATGAACGGCGACTGCGCGAGACGGGCGAGACGCCGGGCGATCTCGGTCTTCCCGACGCCGGTCGGCCCGATCATGAGGATGTTCTTCGGGGCGACCTCCTCGGCCAGCTCCGGCGGCAGCTTCTGGCGCCGCATGCGGTTGCGGAGCGCAATCGCCACCGCCCGCTTGGCCTGGTGCTGCCCGACGACGTGACGGTCGAGCTCGTTCACGATCTCGCGCGGCGTGAGGGCGCCGATGGAGGAGGCGGTCGTCTCCGGCAGGTAGATGGGCACGACTAGAGTTCCTCGATGGTGACACTGGCATTCGTGTAGATGCAAATGTCCGCGGCGATGCGCATCGACTCGTCGGCGATGGTGCGCGCGTCCAGCTCCGTCCGCCGCGCGAGCGCCTTGGCGGCGGCCATGGCGAAGGGGCCCCCCGAGCCGATCGCCACGATCCCGTCGTCCGGCTCGATCAGATCCCCGGTGCCCGAGAGCAGGAACGTCGCCTTCCGGTCGGCCACCACGAGCATCGCGTCGAGCCGCCGCAGGGCCCGGTCTGTGCGCCAGTCCCTGGCCAGCTCGACCACCGCGCGCTCCAGGTTGCCGCGGTACTCCTCCAGCTTGGCGTCGAACCGCGAGAACAGCGCGAACGAATCGGCAGCGGCGCCCGCGAACCCCGCCAGCACGCGGTCGTTGTAGAGCCGGCGGATCTTGCGCGCGGACTGCTTGACCACGGTGTTGCCCAGCGTGACCTGGCCGTCGCTGGCCATGACCGCCCGGTCCGCGCGCCGGACCGCCAGGACGGTGGTGCTTCGGAATTCGGCCGCTGTCTCCGTCATTCGCTTCCCTTCCCGGCCGCCGCCCGACGGCGAAACGCCGCATGGAGCGGCAGCCCGGCCAGGATGAGGAGCAGGCCGGCTCCCGAGGCCCCCGGCTCCCGCCAGATCTCGTTCCCCACCATCGCGGCGCTGGCGGCGACGAAGACGCCGGGCAACACGGGATACCCCCATGCCCGGAAGGGGCGCGCGGCGGTCGGTTCCCGCCGCCGAAGCACGAACAGCGCGGTCACGGCGGCGCCGGCGAACGTGACGACGGCGAACCCCGTGTAGAGCAGCAACTGCTCGAAAGTGCCGGCCAGCACGAGAACGCCGCTCCAGATGCTCTGGGCGACGATGGCCGTCACGGGGGTCCGGTACTTCGGATGCACGCGCGCCGCGGCCGCGAAGAACTGTCCGTCCCGGGCCATGGCGTAATAGACGCGCGGCCCGGCCAGCACCATGGCGCTGACGCTGGCGGCAATCATGACCACCGACGCGGCGGCGAGCGCGGCGCCGACGCCGGCCCCGAACAACCGCGCGCCCGCCGCATCGAGCACCGGTGCGCGATCCGCGCCGAGGTCGACCGCGCCGAGGTCGGCGAGCGGCATCGCGTAGACGTAGAGGAGGTTGAGCAGCACGTAGACGACGACGACCGTCGCCGTGCCGGCCGCTATCGCCAGCGGCACGTTGCGGCCCGGATCCCGAATCTCCTCCGCGACGTACGTGGCGGCGTTCCATCCGGAATAGCTGAACATGACGGGGATGAGCGCCAGGAGCCAGAGCGCGGGGGTGACGGGCGCGCCCGCTGCCGCGAAGTGCGTCACCGAACCGTCGCCGATCGTGAAGCCGAAGGCGACGATCGCGACCAGCACGGCGACCTTGGCGCCCGCCAGCAGATTCTGCACGATCCGGCCCGGGCCGAGCCCCAGCACGTGGACCGCGGTCAGGGCCGCGATCGCCGTCAGGGCCACCACCGTCCGCGGCGAGATCGACAGCGTGACGACGACCAGCGGGATACGCAGGAACGGCGTCGCATCCCCCGCGGCCGGCAGGAACCGGCCGAGGTAGCTCGCCATCCCGACGGCGCCGAGGGCGATGGCGCCCGAGAAGCCGGCGATGAACGAGGTCCATCCCGAAAGGAAGCCGGCGACCGGTCCGAAGGCCTCCCGCAGATAGACGTACTCGCCCCCGGCGCGCGGGCGCAGCGTCGCGAGCTCGGCGTAGGCCATCGCGCCGGCGAAGGCCAGGGCGCCGCCGGCCAGCCACGTGGCGAGCATCAGCCAGACGTTGGGCACCCACACCGCAACGAGGGCGGGCACGAGGAAGATGCCGCTGCCGATGACGTTGGAGACGATGATCGACGCGCCGTCGAGCGCACCGAGCCGGCGAACGAGCGACGGCGACGATGCGTTGGAAGGCGCGGGTGCGCCGGAGGCGCTCACTGGGTCAGCAGTTGGCGCTCTATCGGGAACTCGCCCAACTTGGCCCACTGCTCGGCGCGATGCTTGACGAACAGCTCGATCTTGACGTCGACGAAATCCCGATGATCGAGCATCTCGGCCAGCGACTGCTCTCCCGTGTAGCCGAGCCCGGACTCCATCGTGAACGGACCGAGGCCGTCACCCGGAACCACGCCCTCGCGACCGACCGCGCGGACCAGCGCGCTGCCCCATTCCTGGTCCTCTCCCAGACAGGTCCCGGCCGCTTCATCGGGCGGGGACACCGGCTCCTCCGGCTCCGGCTGATCCGCGTAGAGGACCTGGCAACGGCGGAAGACGCCGTTCAACTGCAGCGTCCGGAGGCGCTGCTCCGACACGTTCCGGAGACTGAACGAAATGGTCGGGACCAGCTTGTTGCGGCCCAGGTTGTCGAATCCGACGTCGAGCCAGCCGGTCGTGACGTCGGTGATGGCCAGGGCGGCCTGGACGTCGAGCGGCGTGCAGGCGGTCCCCGAAAGGGCGGCGGCGAGCGCGAACACGAGCACGGCGCGCGCCGGACGACGATGCATGGACATGTTTTTGATTCTAGGAGTCTGCGCCGTAGAACGCAACGAAGCGAGTTCCGCGGCGCAGGGTCCCGGGCGGTGGGGGCCGGGGCCGGACATGGAGCCTCGCGACGGGCCTGGCGGCGTTGACCCGGAGAGCGTCGCGCGTGGCGCCGCCGGCTCAGGAGGACGACGTGTCGACCCGCGCCCGGGCCTCGGCCAGCGACAGGCTGCCGGCGTGGAGCGCAGCCACGTCGCCGGCCTTCACCCTGACCGTCGTGTCACGCCCGGGCAGTCCCCGGGTGTCTCGCGCGACCACCGTCAGCCAGTCGTCCCGGTCGAGCATGGCGGCGAGCGGGCCGCCGTAACCCAGCAACGCGTCGATCAGCAACTCCCGGAGCGCATCCTCGTACACGGCGTGCAGGTCCGGCGCCGCCGGCGGCGCGTCCGGCGCCGCCGGCGGCACATCGCCGGCGGCGACGCGCGAGCGCGGGTCCGCGGCGGCTCCCGGAGCGAAGGCAACCGACAGGTTCGCGTCCGGGTCGAGCTCGCGCAGCACCTGCGTGAAGGCTCCCAACTCCCTGAGCCGCTCCAGCGACCGCCGCATCATCAGCAGATCGGTATCCATGGTCTCCATGGACCAGAGAATGCTCTGCCGCAGCACCGGACACTCCACGTCGAAGAAGACGCCGTACCCGTCGAGGCGGAAACCGCGCACCTGCACCGGCCCCGCGAACAGCATGAGGCCCGGCGACCAGGGGGGCAGTTGCTGCTCGACGCCGCGCGCGCTCAGGGCGACCGCGCGCGACAGCACGCGTTCCAGGCCCTGTATGTGCGCGGTCAGCAGATCGTCGGCGGCCGCGCGCTCCACGCCCGCCGGTCCCGCGCTCTGGGCCGCCGCCGGCGGGACGCCGGCCACGGTCAGGACGACGACGACGAGCGTAGCGATTCCCATTCCCCTGCCCCGTAGCTTCCGCGCCGCTACTGCTGGGCGACGCGCGCCATGTAGTCGGCCAGCGTATCCACTTCCTGCTGCATGCGCATCTGATCCGCCTGCCGGTGCAGGTCGATCTCGTGCGCCAGCCGCATCAGCCCCGACGCGAACTCCTGACGCTGCCTGTGCTCGCTCTCCGCCACGAGCTCCCGCACCTGGCGCAACAGATCGTCGCCGGCGGGGATGGGGAAGCCGGGCGCCGGCGGCAAGGGTCCCGCGAAGGGCGCGAAGCGGCTCCGCTGCGCGGCCAACTCGTCCCTGAGCTGCTCCTCCAACGCGGCCAACTCGGTGCGCCAGGGCGCCGCCTCCTGCCCGGCGGCCACCGGCTGCTGCGCCGGATCGGCCGCGCCCGCGGCATCCGTCTCGGCCGTTCCCGGCCCCGTCCAGCCCATGCGAAGCACGAAGCCGCCGTCGTCGTAGCGTACCTCGACACTGGCGAGCGCAGCCCCCGCGACGAGGACGGTCGTCGCGGCGAGCGCCGCTCCCCATGCCGGCCGCAACGCGCCGAACCCGCCGAACCACCCGGAGGGGGCGGTCCGCGCAACGGGCGCCTCCGCGTCGTCGTCCGCCACGATGCGGAACCCGAGTCGCGCGTCCGGCGGCGCCCATTCCTGCAGCGTGCCCCGCAGGGTCGCGAAACCGCCCAGTTCGCCGGCGCACGCCTGGCACGTCTCCAGGTGCCGTTCGACTCGCACCCGCTCGGCGGCCTCGCACTCGTCGTAGAGGTACGCCACCAGGGCTTCGTTCTCAGGGCAGTCGGACACTGGCTTCCCTCTCCTGATCGCCCGCAGGGGGAGGATAGGACACCCCGCCCCGCTGCTGCAACGACGCGGCCGCGTGCAGGCCGTTCCGCTCGAGCTGCCGGCGGAGCGCGGCGAGCCCCTGGTACAGGCGGGTCTTGACCGTGCTCAGGGGACATCCCTGCAGGTCGGCGATCTCCTGAAACGTCAGGCCGTGGTATTCCTTCAGCAGGATGGCGGTCCGCTGCGGCTCGGGGAGCGTCGCCATCACGCGCTCCACCGCCCGCCCGAGGTCACGCCGCACGATCAACTCCTCCACGCTCTCCTCGGCCGGCTCGAGGGCGTGCGCCTGTTCCGCCTGCAGGTCGTCGGACGCCGAAACGACCCGGACGCGCCGCTCCTTCCGGATCCAGTCCCGGCACAGGTTGAGCGCGATGCGGTAGAGCCACGACGAGAACCGCGCCTGCCCCTTGAAGCCGCCGATGGCGCGGAACGCCCGCAGGAACGCCTCCTGACAGACGTCGCGCGCGTCCTCCTCGCGCCCCAGCGTGCGGTAGGCGAGCGCGAAGATCTGCCGCTCCCAGCGGACGACCAACTGGTTGAACGCGCCCGTGTCGCCGCCCGCGGCCAGCGCCACGAGCTGCTCGTCGGTGACCTCGGATGCTGCCGTCGCGGTCATGCTCTCTGCAGGTTAGACGCCGAAGAGGCCCGAAAGGTCGGACGTCGATCGGAATACCCGCACCGACCAGCCGGCTGGCGGTCTTCCGCCGGTCGGCGTGGCCCCGGGGGCGGGCAGACGGGAGTGCGCCGGAACCGCGGGCGGTCAGACTGCATGGATCGGCCGGGTCGCAGGCCGGCTTGCCGCCGGCGCCGCTTGCGGCCGAACGCGGACTGTCCCACACTGGTAGACACGCGACGTAGACACGCGACGAACAATGCGACCGATCGACGGGAACGACCGGCGAACGCGACTCTACCCGAGACCACCGACGCTTCGGGCGCCGGAGGTGTTCGCCGACGCCGAACCAACCGCGCACGAAACGCAGCGCCTGAGTCGCGCGCGTGGGCCGGAGGAAACAGGACGCGGCAGCATCACCGTGGAGCTGCGACTGGCGCGCAGTTGCGCCGGCTGGGGCGAACGGCCGACGAGCTGGGAATTCTACGACGCCATCCGGGCCGAGAAACCCGACCGGCGGCAGCGGACGATCCTCCACGTCTTCTCCCAGGAAACCGAGTGGTACGAGCTCATCAGCGCCTGGGCAGAGGGCGCGTACACGCTGCGCCAACTGGTGGCAGCGCTCCACCGGGCCGGACACGCACAGTGCCGCGCGGCGCGCGCGCTCAACAGATGGGCGCTCGCGCCACCGGCGGAAGACGAATGACGCCACCGACCCTGACACTGCCGCCACCGGCCGAGACTCTGTGGCAGGCAGTCAGCGAGACGGTGCGCGAAGAACTGCGGAGCATGAACGACCGGCAAACGCAGTACGCCATTGGCGGAGGCTCGATCCTGGCGGCACGATGGAAGCACCGGGATAGCTGCGACATCGACCTGGTCGTCCATCCGGACACGGCGTTGGGCATGCTCGCCGAGGCCAACAACCCGGCTGCGCAATTCGAAGCGCGAATGCGCGCACTGGGAGGAAAGCCTGCGTTCTACCCGATGGCCCGGCTATGGACGGTTTCGTTCGACAAGGGCGAGCGGAAACTGGACCTGTGGGCGACCGCGCCGCTGCTCGGCGCAGGCCAGCAAGCGTGCACGATCGCCGGCAGATTGGAAACAGCGTTGTCGAGCGCTCAAATCCTGCGCGGCAAGCTGGAACGGGCCGAGGAGCCGTTGGCTCGAGACGTCTTCGACATCATCAAGGCGCACGAGAAAGAGCCGCAAGCCCTCGAGGCCGCCGTCAACGCGATAAGCCGAGAGGCGGCAGAGAGCATCGCACAGAACTATCACTGGGCAGCCCCGACAATCGCAGCGGACGCCGAGAAGTCACTGCGGGGCGTCCCGGAACACGAACGAATCCAACCGAGACAGCTTGGCAACCGGGCGGCGCACGCGATCGGCAACGCGTTGTACACGACCTGCCGGATCCAGACACGCAACGGCGCCATCGAGGTGACCACGGCGACGAACGCACGAGGCGAAGAGACCATTCGCATCGAGCCGAACAACGCCGAGCACGACTTCGAAGCCACAGGACTGAGCGCCCACCTGCAACCCAAGGGACCGGGCGCGAAGGCGCTGCTGGACTACGCGCGAACAGCCTGCCGGCAACAGCGCGACAGGATGGTGTTCGAAGCCGACGCGGACGGAGTAAGGGCGTGGCGAACCGCAAGTGCCGGGATGAACCTGACACCAGGAAACCCGGCAGGCACCGAAGAGTGATTCGAAACGAGAAGAACAGCGACCGCGTCGTCCGCCAGGGGCCAGGGCTGGGCCAGGGCCACGGGTCGAGCATGCCAACGACGCACAGGACGCGCTGCTGCAAAGGCAGGTTCGCATCCACGGATGGCGTGGAACACGCCTGCTCCTGACGTGAAATCCGTGAGCCGCCCGGACGTACTGCGCAACCGTGCGCTGGACCGAGACGAGCAGCCCGCTCACCCGCGCCGCATCCCCGGACTACGTGACCGAGCACTATCGGCGGGACACGTTCGGCCCGGACGCGGAGTCTCACTCCAGGGCGACCACCAGGCGCCGCAGTTCCGTGACATGCGCCGCCTTGATGACTCCACCGGCGCGAATCGCCTCGGCGTAGCGAGGTCGAATCCGCCCGGCCGCCGCGTAAGCCTGGTCGAGCGCCGTCCGAAGCTCCGTCAGATGAACCGCCCTGATCGGTGTGACCCCGGAGAGAATGACCGGATCGGTCCACGAAAACGCTGACAGTCCGTTCGCAATGCGAAGATTGTCGATTCGGTCACGAAGCTCGGTAACGTGGACCGTCCTGAAGGCCGTGACGCCGGCTTCCAATAGAGGATCGGTGAAAACCCGCCCGCCGCGCGGCATATGGTATGCGTACAGCTTCCCCCCGCCCGATACCCACATCGTCGTACCGTCGGACCAGATGGCCCTGGGCTCGGTGTTCCCCGCCGCCTTCAGGGTATCGAAATCCCTGTCGGGAACGCGGCCACCGGTCGGCCAGTCATAAGCGTACAGCTTGCCGTCCGCGGCGTCCGCCACCCACATCGTCTCCCCATCCGACCACAAGCCCGAAGGATTGGCATTCGCGGGATCCAGGGCGAATTCCCTGTCGGGACCCGGCGGTGGTCCAAAACCATCCCAAGCATCCGCCGCCAAGTCATGGCCATACAGCTTCGGCGCGGTCCTCTCGCCGAGCGCCACGTTGCCGCCGCCCGCCGGGATCCACATCGTTGCACCGTCCGACCACAAGTCGCCACCCTCGCCCGG
>WTFV01000007.1 GCA_011523845.1 Acidobacteriota bacterium
CCGACAGTGCAGCCGGATGCCGTATCGGACTCCGTGCATGTCCCGGTGCACCGGCATCGTCGCGGCAGCCCATGCTTCGAGCTCCCCGCCCCGTTCACTCGCCACGGCAGCTTTGCCTGTCAGAGCGGCCCCGCTATCGTTCCCCGACATCGTGGCTGAACGCCGAATCCGCATGGACTCGCTGACGCGAGTTAAGGTTCTCACACCTACCGCAGCATGCTGCCCTGTCATCCTCTGTCACCCTGTGGCTCCCTCAGGCTACGCCCTGTCCCCTTATGTCCCCATGTATGCTCCGGAGAACCCCTTGGAAAAACGCGTATGCTCTGGAGACACACGCCGTATTGCGATGTAACACGCGAAAAACACATCGCGGTATTTCAACGGGTTAGGTCCGACCGGCGCGGTTCTCTGGAGAACCGTGAGCTCTCGGCGGCTTCCCGGCGCATGTCGCACCGATACACGCCGTCGCGCCCGGCGATCACGACTTTTCCAAGATACTCCTGTCCCCTTCGGGCCGCCCCAGCACACGGGAGAACGGCTCCGTCACCGCGCGGCCGGGTCCGGCCTCCGCTGTCCGATTCAGTAAGGAGCGGCGACCATGAGGGGCGCGCTTCGCGACGGATTTTGCCTCCGTGCGGAACGTTGATTTGGCGGGAAAGAGGGAGGTGGCCTACAAGCCCATGTCGAAATCGCGCGACTTCTGCTTCGCGCCGGCGGCCTTTTCGAGTTCGGACTCGCGGGAAACGCCCCGCCCGGACTCGCCGCCACGGTCGAGTCCGCGATCCTTGGCGCCCGATTCCTTCCCGCTTCGCTCGCGATCCGTGGAGCGGGCGGCCGATTTGCCGTCGCGGTCCCGACCGGTTTCGCGCTCGATCCGATGCTCGCGACCGCGCCCGCGACCGGATTCGCGCCCGATTCCATCGCGGGAAGGATGCCCGCGCCCGTCCTGGCGTTCCGGTTCGAGGCCCTTGTCCATCGCGTCAGGAGCGCGTGTCAGGTGATTCGCCTCCCGGTCATGGCCCGCGCCGCGCTCGAACACGGCCGCCCAGGCGGCCTGTTTCGCGGTCGCATCGAGCGCCGCGAGACGCTCGCCCGTCGCCCGTTCGAGCTGGCCGGCGAGCTTGTGGGCGTCGTCGGTGACCAGCATGGCGGTCTCCCGCGCCCGCGAGATCGCCACATAGAAGGCCCGCTGGTCGGTCAGCTTCGGGTTGCCGACCGGCATCGCCGCGACGATCCTCTCCACCGTCCGGCCCTGGAACGCATGGACCGTCGCCGCGAACGCGCGGTCGATATGCCTAAGCTGGGCATCCCCGTTGCCCAACCGGGCGATCTTGCCGTCGTCGAGACGGAACAACACGCCGCCGCGCTCGACCGATTCCACCGTCGCGGTCTCGCCGTTGGTGAGCCCGGAGGCGGGATCGTTGCGCGTGAAGCGCACCCGGTCGCCCCGGCGAAGCTCCATCGCCTCGCTCTTGTAGACCTCGACCCCGCCCTTCGCGGCGGCGATGCGCTCCGGCCGCCACGGCGTCAGGTCGCCCTTCGCGTCCTCAAGGCGCAGCACGCCCCAACGCCGGTCGATGCCGGCAACCCGGCGCTCGTCGCCTTTCTCCACCCCGAGCGTCTTGTAGGGACGGGCGAAGATCACCGTGTCGCCGATGTTGTAGTTGGACGCGCGGGCCATTTGCGCGCGGGTGAGATCGCGCGGAACCAGCTTCTCGCCCTGCCTTGCCGGCCCCGAGATCGCGCCTTCGGCAACCAGCCCATCGCGGATCGTGGCGTTGATGTTGTCGCGCAGCGCCCGCGTCGGCGCGATCACCCCGGTCGCGGCGCGCTCTTGCGGCGAGAGATTCAGCCAGCGTCGCGCGGTCTCGCTGCCGAGTTCGCCGTATTCGACTTGCTGGATGTTGTCGCCGAGCTTCGCGAACGCGCCCTTCACGTCGCCGGTGAGGCTCGCCTTGACCGCCGCCTTCAGCTCCGCATCGCGCTGGCGAACGATGTCGTCCATCACCGCCGTGGTCATCCCGGCGGCCTTCAGTTGCTCGAAGGGCTTGCCGGCCTCGACCGCGCCGAGCTGCTTCTCGTCGCCCACCAGCACCACGCGGGGCAGGCGCAGCGCGGTCGCGATGCGCAGGAGGTTGCGCATTTGCTCGCTGGAGGCGAGCGAGGATTCGTCCACCACCAGCATCGTCTTCGCGTTGGCGGCGCGGAGCTTGCGCAGCCCCGCCGCCGTGCCCCGCCCATGCGCGATCCCGTCATGGCGGGCGAGGTAGCGTTGCAGGGTCTCCGAGTCGATGCCGGACTCGCCCGCCAGCGTCTTCGCCGCCGAGGCCGACGGCGCGAGGCCGACGGTGCGGTAGCCCCGGCTGGCGGCGAGCGCGCGCAGGCGCTTCAGCATCGTCGTCTTGCCCGTGCCGGCGTACCCCTGGACCGCGACCACGCGATCCTTGCCGGCGAGGATGGTCTTGACCGCCTCTTTCTGGCCCTCGTTGAGACGGCCCCGGTGGAGCTTGGTCTCCGCCACCCAGCGGCGCATCACCGTCTTCTCCGCCCCCTGGCCGGCGCGCATCAGCGCGATGGTCTCGGACTCGCGCGCCAGCGCCGCGTCCGTGGACCAGTGCCGGCCGTGGTCGAGGCCCCGCGCGGCATGGAGCGCGCCGTCGCGTTCGAGCGCCGCGATGGCGCGCTCTGCCGCATCGACGGTGACCGCGCCCGGCTCGCGGGCGAGCGTGGCCGCGAGCAGGTCGGCATGGCCGAACACCGCCTGGCGCTCGGCAAGGTGCGCCACCGCCCAGGCCGCCGCGTCGCCCGCCGCATAGCCCGGACCCGCGAACAGGTCCGGGCCGAGAAGACCGCGCTCCGCCTTGCGGGCATTCGCCCGAACCTTGCTTGCCGAGAACCCGAGCCCCTTCGCCTGGCGCTGCCACGACCGGCCGAGTTCGCCCCGGTCGATATCGCGCTTCGCCGCCCGCGTCATCAGCGCCGCCCGCGCCGCCAGATGGGGATTGTCCTTCGACTCGCCCATGCCGCGTTCGGCCATCGCCGCCTCGATCTCCGCCCGACGCGTCGAGAAGGCGTCGATCACTTCGCGCGAGACGCCCTCGATCTCGAACCGACCGTCCGCGTGCGTCTTGTCGATGCCGTAGCCGAGCCCCTTCAGCCCTTGCGCCAGCTCCGCCCGGTAGATCGTCCCGATGGCCATCTTGCCGTTGAACAGACCGTCATCGACCATCGTGCGCCATTTGGAATCTTCGCCCTGGACCATGTTGGCGACGACGGCATGCGTGTGGAGCTGGGGATCCAGGTTGCGGGACGTGTCATGACGGAAGCAGGCCGCGACCATCTTCTGATTGCCGGCCCGGACCATCGCCCCGGTCGCGGGATCGCGCATCCGGGTCTCGACGGCGTTCTTCTCGATCCAGCCCAGCGTCGCCGTCACCGCCTTGTCGTGCGCCTCGACGATGCGCTCGTCGCCGCCCACCATCGCCATCAGGCTGACGGATTTGGGCGCGCTCAGGGTCACGTCCCGGCCGGGCCGGTGGGTGATGCTGCCGTCGATCTCCTTGCGCCCGAGACGGCGCCCGCCCGGAACCTCGCCTTCGAGCACCGCCCGGAAGCGTTCGGGATCGACCGGCCCCGAGAGGCCGAGCGCCTCGGCGCCCCGGCCCGCCCAGGCGCTCGCTTCCTTGTGCGCCGCGTCCTCCTTCGCGTAGTAGCCATCGCGCTCGAAATAGCCCACTCCCTGCGACGGCGAGGCGATCTTGCCGATGGACGCTACCATCGCGGCAGCCTCGCGACGGAGGCGGAATGAGCGGATTCGTGCCTGTCCATACGGGCCAGATATGCGCTCGCGAGCCGCAGAACAAGGGCCGAACGAACGGTCTCATCCTCCTGTCCCCTCATGTCCTCTCATGGCCCCAAAAGTCGTCGTTCGCTTGCAACCGGGCGCTTGCATTCTGCACGGTCATGCCGTACATATGTGCGCATGATCGTCCGGTCCATCCGCCATCGGGGAGTGCGCCAGCTATTCGAGAACAACTCGTCCCGGCTGCTGAAACAGGACCTGGTGGAGCGGGTGCGCGGCATCCTGGCCGCGCTGGCCATGGCGGAGACCATGGAGGACTTCATCCGTGAGGCGGCGCCCGGATGGCGGGTCCACCGGCTGTCGGGCGAGCGCCGCAACGAGTGGAGCGTGTCCGTATCGGGCAACTGGCGCATCACGTTCGAGGAACGCAACGGCGCCATCGAGCGCCTGAACCTGGAGGACTACCACTGATGACCAGCGGCGGCATCAAGATGGGGATGACGCCTCCCCACCCCGGCGCCTTCATCCGCATCGAGGCCCTTGAGGAGTTGGGGTTGAGCGTTTCGGCGGCGGCGCGGATTCTCGGCGTGCGCCGGGCGACGCTCTCGGACCTTGTGAACGGCAACGCCTCGCTGTCGCCCGAAATGGCGCTCAGGGTCGAAAAGGCGTTTGGCCTCAGCATGGACCTGCTGCTCAGGATGCAGGCATGGCACGACGCGACGCAGATGCGCGCGCGGGCCGACGAGATCGACGTTCGGCGCTATCAGCCGGCATGACCGGCAGCGCACGACATTCCTGTCGCGGCAAGCCTGTCCGCACATGGCCGCAAATGTTGCCCATCGGCCTTCCCGCAGGAGCTTGCAAGTGCCGCGCCAGACTGATAACAATTTGATAACCGATGACTGGGGGCGAACCCATGGTGACGATCAACGTGCGGCGGCTCGACGACGATGTGGTGGACCGCCTCAAGGCGCGCGCCTCACGCAACAACCGCTCCCTGGAGGGCGAGGCGCGCCACATCCTAGAATGCGCCGCCGATGACGACATGGCGGCGAAGCGCGCGGCGTTCGCGGAGACCATCAAGCGGCGACGTCCCCTGACCGAAGGGCGCAAGCACACGCCGGCGGAAGTGCTGATCCGCGAGGACCGCGACCGCGGCCATCGCGACGACTTCTGATGCGCTTCGTGGTCGATGCGAGCGTGGCGGTCAAGTGGCTGATCGCCGAAGACGATGCGGATATCGCGGAGGAACTGACGACCGGCGGCCACGACCTGCACGCGCCGCGCCTGATGGCTTCGGAGGTCGCCAATGCGCTGTGGCGCAAGGCGCGGACGGGCGAGATAGAGCGCCGTGCCGCCGGCATCCTGCTGGGGGACGTGCAGGACATGCCGGTGCGCTGGGGCGCCGACGAAATCCTTTCCCCCAATGCGGCTCGCCTGGCACTGGCCCTCGACCACCCGATCTACGACTGCGTATATCTCGCGCTCGCGCACCGCATTGGCGCCAAGGTAGTGACGGCGGACCGACGATTCGCGAATGCCGTGGCGCCGACCGAGCACGGCGAATCGGTCGTGATGCTGGCCGATTACGCGCAAACGCGATGATCGCGAAATTTTTTTCGGATTCTTTCGATCATCCTCCTGGTGCCTCCTGTCGCCTCATGTCCCGCCAAGGGATGACAGGAGGCCCCAAGAGGTTGATTCCATGCAGAAAATCCTCTTGGCCGACCGTTTGACAAGGCTTGTCCGCAGGTTCAAATCTCCCTTCCAGGGTCACCGAATCCGGGAAGGCGGAGGCGATGCGGAGAGACGGGAACGGCCGCGAGCGGGAGGGAGTCCCCCGCGTTGCCGCGAACGACAATGGCGGGCCGGAGACGCGGATCGACGCCGCCGTGATGCGGCTCGCACGCTTGCTCGGCCGGCAGATCGCCCGCGAGCAGTTCCGGCAGTCCGAAGCCGCCAACGACAATGCGCCGCCGGAGAAGGAGGCGCACGACCGATAGGAGACCCGAGACCATGACTCTTCGCTGTGCGCTCTATGCCCGCTATTCGTCCGACCAGCAGCGGGACGCTTCCATCGAGGACCAGTTCCGGGTCTGCCGCGAGCGCGCGGAACGCGAGGGCTGGAAGATCGTCGGGACCTACAAGGACTCCGCCATCTCGGGAGACAGCGTGATCCTCCGGCCCGGCGTCCAGGCGCTTCTGGAGGACGCGCGGCGGGGCGCGTTCGAGATCGTCGTCGCCGAGGCCCTCGACCGGGTGAGCCGCGACCAGGCCGACGTTGCGATCCTCTACAAGCATCTGCGCTTCGCGGGCGTGCCGGTGGTGACGCTGGCCGAGGGCGAGATCAACGAGCTTCACGTCGGCCTCAAGGGCACGATGAACGCGCTGTTCCTGAAGGACCTCGCGGCGAAGACGCACCGCGGCCTCCGGGGCCGGGTCGAGGCCGGCAAGTCGGGCGGCGGCATCTGCTACGGCTACGACGTGGTGAAGCTGCACGACGACGCCGGCGAGCGGATACGCGGCGAGCGGGAAATCAACGAGACGCAAGCCGAAGTCGTGCGGCGCATCTTCCGGGAGTTCGCCGCCGGGACCAGTCCGCGCGCGATCGCGCGGCGCTTGAACGAGGACGACATCCCCGGCGCATCCGGCAAGCTCTGGACCGACTCCGTCCTGCGCGGCCACGCGAAGCGCGGCACGGGGCTTCTCAACAACGAGCTCTATATCGGCCGGCTGGTGTGGAACCGGCTGCGCTTCATGAAGAACCCGGACACCGGCAAGCGGGTCTCGCGAATCAACCCGCCCGAGGAATGGATCGTCACCGAGGTTCCCGAGCTCCGCATCGTGGACGACGAACTGTGGCAGGCGGCCAAGGCCCGGCAGGGGGAAATCTCGGAGAAATACGCGACCGCCATCGCAGCCACGCGCGCGGCCCAGGCCAACTATCTCAACAGCACCCACCGGCCCCGCTATCTGCTCTCCGGCCTTCTCGAATGCGGCGTGTGCGGCGGCTCCTATTCCAAGCGCGGCCAGGACCGCTACGGCTGCTCCAACCACGTCATGTCGGGCTCGTGTTCCAACAGCAGGACCATCCGGCGCGACGAGATCGAGGAGCGGGTCATGGCGGGGCTCAGGGAGAAGCTGATGGAGCCCGAGGCCGCTGCCGAGGCGATGAAGGCGTATGCCGAGGAGACCAACCGGCTCAACCGCGAGCGCCGCGCATCGGGCGCGACCGACAGGAAGGAGCTTGCTGACATCGAGAAGAAGATCGCCACCATGCTCGACGTGATCGAGGACGGCGGCTATGCGCGCGGCATGATGGACCGCATGCGCGAGCTTGAGGCCCGCCAGGACGAGATCGCCGAACGGCTGTCTGCCGCTCCGGTCGATCTTCCCGACATCCACCCCAACATCGCCATCGTCTATCGCCGCAAGGTGGAGCGGCTTGCCGAGGCGCTGGCCGACCCGCGCGACCGCGACGAGGCGGCCGACGCCATAAGGGGGCTGATCGAGCGGATCGTGCTGACCCCCGGCGCCAAGCGCGGCGAGATGAACGCCGCGCTCCATGGCGACCTCGGCACCATCCTCGAATGGGCCGGGAGCGGCAAGGGGAAGGGGGCGACCGACACTCCCAAATCGGGAATGTCGGTCTCGGTGGTAGCGGGGGTAGGATTTGAACCTACGACCTTC
>WTFV01000081.1 GCA_011523845.1 Acidobacteriota bacterium
TCCGGCGACGCCTCCCCGGGGCCGAGTCACAGTCGCCATGAATAATCCGGGTTAGGGCGCCGGCGATGCGAGTACTGCTGGACACGCATGCATTCCTCTGGTGGGTCGCGGACAGCCGGCGTCTGTCCGGACCCGCCCGCGACGCCATCCGTAACGAGGCGAACGACGTGGTCGTCAGCGCCGTCTCGGTCTGGGAAATCGCCACGAAACACCGCCTCGGCAGACTTCCGGAGGTCGAGGGCTCGCGGGCGACATACGCGGAGCCATCGTCGGGCAGGGCTTCAGCGAGTTGCCGATCAGCGTCGCCGACGCCGAACGCTCCGGACGATTGCCGGGCCCTCACCGCGACTCCTTCGATCGCCTGCTGATCGCACAGGCCCTGGCGCACGACTTGGCGCTCGTGTCCAACGAGGAGGCATTCGACCGGTACGGCGCTCGCCGGCTCTGGTGACGAGCGCCAGTTGCTTCGCCCCCTCGCTTGACCTCGGTCGAGTCCCAGTCATACGGTTGACGATGATGCGCAGCTACACAGCCGTCGTGGAACGTTGCCCGGATACGCGTCTCTATGTCGGGTACGTGCCGGGGTTCCCTGGAGCGCACAGCCAGGGTGACACCCTCGAGGAACTCAACGAGAACCTCAGGGAGGTCATCGCGATGCTCCTCGATGACGGGGAACCCGTGCTGGACGGCGAGTACGTGGGTACCCAGGTCGTCGTCGTGGCTTGAGCGAGTGCCGTCCATCCCCGTTCTCAAGCCCCGCGAGGTCATCGCCATCCTCGCCGCACTCGGCTTCGAGGAAGTGCGCCAGCGTGGTTCCCACAAGCAGTTCCGCCACGCCGACGGTCGCCGCACGACCGTTCCGGTGCACGGTGGTCGGGATCTGTCGCCGGTCCTGCTGCGTCGCATCGCGCGAGACGTGGCCTCACCGTTCACGAATTCGTCGAGCGTGAGCGATAGCGTCCGATGGCTCTGAACCCGATCGCGTACACCGAGCACGTCGTCCGCAGCTTCCTGCGCTACCAGCTCACGGCGTATCCGTTCGCCGATAGCCGGCTGCACGACCAGATGCGCGACCTGCTGTCGCTCGACGCGACCCGCCGGTCGCCGCTGCTCAAGGGCCCCTACGTGAGTCTTTCGCGCCCGTTTCGACAGGGCGCCGCGGTCGACGCCCTGATCCGCGACGGACTGCTGCACCCGCATCTGCGCGAACGGATCCCGGAAACGCTGAGCCACCTGTGCGGCCACCAGGAACGCGCCGTGCGCGCGATTGCGGAAGGGCGGACCACCCTGGTGTCTACCGGCACCGGCTCGGGCAAGACTGAGTGCTTCCTCTATCCGATCGTCAGCCGGTGCCTGGGTCTTCGGGACGATGCCGCGCCGCCGGGCATCAGCGCCGTCATCGTCTATCCGATGAACGCCCTGGCGGAGGACCAGCTCATGCGATTGCGTGGGCTGCTGGCGGGCACCGGCATTCCGTTCGGCATGTACGTCGGCAAGACGCCCGAGCACGAGGCGGACGTAGCCGGCGTGCGGCTGCCGGCGGGATCGTCGCGGGCCGACTACGAGGCCCGGCTGGGACGGGCGCGACGCGAAGGCAGCGGCGAGACGGTCTATCCGGCCGAGGAGGTCTGCTCGCGCGAGGTCATGCGCAGCCCGGGACGACAGCCGCGCATTCTGCTCACCAACGTCAAGCAGCTCGAGCTGCTGCTGACACGGCAGCAGGACGTCGATCTCTTTGCCGGCGCCCGGCTCGACTTTCTCGTGTTCGACGAAGCGCATACGTTCACCGGCGCGCTGGGGGCGGAAACGGCCTGCCTCATCCGGCGTCTTCGCGCGTTCTGCCGGACTGACCCGGCCCGCACGACGTGCGTCGCGACCTCGGCGACCATCGTCGATCACGACGACCCGCAGGCCGGACGCAACTTCGCGGCGCGTTTCTTCGGCGTCGCGGGCGACGCGGTGACGACGGTCGGGGAGGACTACGAGACCGAGGTCTGGACCGAGCGGCGATTCGCTCCGCCGGCCCCCGGGGAAGACACCTCCGCGATTCTCGACCGCGCGGTGGAGGCCGTGGAGGAAGGTACTTCGACGGGTAGGGACGTCCGGGACGTCTACCGCACACTGGCGGGAGAAGGACTGGGCACCGGCGAGTGGCCGGACGTGCTGCACGCGGCGCTGTCCCGCAACGAGTTGGTCTTCGGACTGAACGAGGAGCTGGCGACCCCGAGGGCGCTGGAGGAGCTGCCGCCGGCCCTGGAGGCCCGAGTCGGGCGGCCGGTCACCGAAGCCGAGGTCCTTGCCTGGCTGACGCTGGGCGCCGCGGCGCGCCGCGACGGAGGACCATTGCTGCGGCCGGTCGTGCATGGGTTCGTGCGCGGCATCGGTGGGGCGGTCGTGTCCTTCCCGGCGGAGACCGACGGTCCGAGGCTCTGGCTCACGGCCGAGGACGACCGCGCGGCCGCCGACGGCGGCGAACGACTCGCACAGTTTCCGGTCGCCACGTGCACCGTCTGCGGGCAGCACTACTACGTCCCGTTCCTCAGGGACTTCGCCTTCACGAGGCGGACCCCGGGGGGCGGCGATGCGCGCGCGGGGGGAACCTGCTGGGAGCACCAGGAAAAGCAGCTCGGCGGCAGGCGGGTCGTCCTTGTCGACACCTTGATCGGGGCAGACGAGGAAGCGGAGACGACGGCCCCGCATGCCCGTACCGCCCCGCTCCACTTCTGCCGCAGTTGCGGCGCCGCGCACCCGATGGCGGTACCCCGCTGCCTCGCCTGCGGCCGCAGTGGGGACACGGTTCGGCTTCTCGCTATTCGACAGAAAGAGCAGCGCCCCGGGCTCCTGACGAGTTGCCTGTCGTGTGGGTCCACCGGCAGCACGCCGAACGGCGGCCGGTACCGGGAACCCGCTCGTCCGGTCCGGGCCATCAACGTCGCGGACGTGCACGTGCTGGCCCAGGACATGGTGCACCGCGCCCAGCGGCCGCGGCTGCTGGTGTTCTGCGACAACCGGCAGGATGCCGCGTTCCAGGCCGGCTGGATGAAGGACCACGCGCGCCGCTTCCGGCTGCGCGCCCTCATGGCGGAGGGCATCAGGGACAACCCGCAATCCATCGGCGATCTCGTCGCGCATCTCGACGATCGGCTGGAGAGGGACGAGCCGCTGTCGCGGGCGTTGATTCCGGAAGTCTGGGAGGTGGCGCGCCGCGAGCACGCCGGCGGGCACCACGCGAAGGAACGCCGCAAGTACCTTCGGTTCCAGGTGCTGCGCGAGACTACCCTTGCATCGCGGCAGGCACTGGGCCTCGAGCCCTGGGGCCGGATGAAGGTGGATTACGCCGGCCTGGATGCTTCCCTGCCGTGGATACAGCAACGCGCCCACGATCTCGGCATCTCGGCGGAGCACCTGCGGGAGGGCGTGGCGAGCGTGCTCGACTATCTGCGCCGGCGGCGCGCGCTCCACGATCCCGAGCATGAGCTCTTCACGAAGTACTGGAAGGACGGCGACCCCGAGGTTCAGCAGGGCTATCTGCCGAATCTTCGCGGGCCTGCGGGGACGAAGCTGCGCCGCGAGTCCGCCGAAACGCCTGCGCTGGTGATCCAGTGGTCGAGCGAGGCCGGCCAGACCACGATGCGGCAGATCGCGAGGAAGTGGGAGGTGCCCGCGGACGCCACCGGGCCCTTCCTCGAGAGCCTCTTTGCATTCCTGGTGGAACGCGGGCTGCTGGTTCCGGTCCGACTCAAGGGGTCCAGGGGACGCCCGCTGCCCAACGTCAGCGGCGTGCACCAGGTGAGCGCCGACCGTCTCCGGCTCTCGCCCAACCGTGGCGTGTGGCGGTGCCGGAGCTGCCGCCGCACCACCACTCGCGAGCCCCCGCACCGCCGCTGCATCGCCTGGCGCTGCGACGGCATCGTCGAATGGGTCCCGGAAGACGAAGACAGCTACGACCTGCAGTTGCTCGACGGCGCCTACTCGATGCTGCGCTCCGAAGAGCACACGGCGATGGTGCCGGCGGACGAGCGCGAGCGCTTGGAGAACCTGTTCAGGGGCGACTCGGAGGCGGTGAACTGTCTGGTCTGCACGCCGACCCTGGAGCTCGGCATCGACATCGGCAGGCTCGACTCGGTGCTGATGCGCAACGTGCCGCCGCTGCCCGCCAACTATCGGCAACGCGCCGGTCGCGCCGGTCGGCGCCATCGCATGGCGGTGGACCTGACCTACTGCCGGCCCGTCTCGCACGACCGGGCGTACTTCGCCGAGCCGTTGAAGCTGCTCGACGGCCGCATCGACGCGCCCGCCTTCAATCTGCGCAACGACGTGATGGTCGCCAAGCACGTGCACGCGACGATCATCGGGGCGTTGCACGGCTATGGACGGGACACCGCCCGACCGGAGGGGGAACGGGCCGCGATCCGGGACGTGCTGCACCGCTGCCTGCCGCGGCGGGTGGAGCCGTACCTGTTCGAGGACGGCGAAGTCCGCAGCGCGCCTTTCGACTTCGGCGCGCTGCGCGATCTGGTTCAGCGCCATGCCGTAGACCTGGCCGTCCGCGTGCAGGCTGTGTTCCGGCAAGGCTGGCCGGCCGAGGATGCCGGGGTTGCGACCCCGGCGGCGCTGGGCGCCCACGTCGACGCGTTCGCCGACAACCTGGAACGCGTCGTCGCGCGCCTGCGGAGCCGCCTGCAGTGGGCGATGCGGCAGATTGCCCGTCTCAATGCCCTGCGCGAGCGTCGCGGCACGCTCGAACCGGATGACGAGGCGCTGTTTCGCCGCTGCGACAGGCTCGTGAAGCGGCTCAAGGGAACGGACCGGCGGTCCCGCCGGCAGGCGGAAGGCCACGACGACGTCAACACCTTCAGCGTCCTGGCCGCGGAAGGGTTCCTGCCCGGCTACGGGCTCGAGGTCGGGTCGGTGGTGGGCTGGGCGGAGATCCCGTTCTGGCGCGCCGGCGCCATGGATTTCAGCCTGCCGCGCCCGCCCGCGACGGCTCTCCGCGAGTACGTGCCCGGCAACCTCATCTACGCCAACGGCCACCGGTTCGTGGCCCGGCGCTTTCGTCGCGACCTGCACGGCGCCCCCGGCGCCGGATCCCGGACCGGCGGCGATCGGGCAGACATGCCGTACTACGAGGTCTCGGTGCAACGGCAGGCCGTCAGGGAGACCCGGCCGGGCGAGACGTCGTCGCTGAGCGGAACGCTGCTCCAGACGATGGCGGTCTGCGATACGGACCTGATCCACACGTCGCACATCTCCGACGAAGAGGACTTGCGCTTCCAGTTGGGCGTCGCCATCTACGGGACCGAGCTCGGCCAGCACAGCGGTGGGCGCGCGTTTCGCTGGGGACCGCAACGCGTGCAGCTTTGCCAGGGCGTCCGCCTGCGCCTCGTCAACGTGGGCCCGGCCGGCGCTGTCGAGAGACTGGGGCAGGGGAGCGCAACGGGAAGCTCCTCGCCGGGTAGGCATGCAAACGGGAACGCCGGGCAAGAGGGCAGGCGCGGCGAACTCGGCTACCCCGTCTGCACGGTCTGCGGCCAGAGCGTGTCGCCGCTCTCCTCCGACCGCCAGCGCAAGGACTTCCGCGAGTCGCACGCGGAACGCTGCGGGCGCGCGCCGGAGGGCATCGGGTTTCACGCGGACGTGACGGCGGACGTGCTCTCGCTGCCCGGTTGCGACAGCGCCGCAACGGCGTACAGCGTGCTGGAGGCACTGCGGATCGGCGGGGCGCAAGTGCTCGACATGCACCTGGACGATCTGCAGGTCCTCGTCATCGGCCATGTCGACCGCGACGACGTCGACGCGCTGCTCTGGGATCCGATGCCCGGCGGATCGGGACTCCTCGACCAGGTGTGCGAGCGCTTCCAGGAGGTCGTTCAGGTGGCCCGAGAGGTCGCCGGCGCCTGTCCCGGCCTGTGCGAGTCGTCCTGCATCGATTGCCTGCAGTCGTTTCGTAACGCCTACTACCACCGGTATCTGGATCGCGAGGCGGCACGCGAACGGATCGACGAATGGGGGCAGCAGCTCTCCTTCGAACACGAGATACCGCGGCAACAGCCGGATGCGCCGCCCGCCGGAGACGATGCGGTCCCCGTCAACGACGCGGAGACCAAGCTGCGCCACCTGCTGCTCGCTGCCGGGTTCGGCGAAGGCGTGCGGGACGAGCAGATTCGGCTCGATCACACCCTGGGGACCACGACGCCGGACGTGATCTATCGCACCGAGGATCACGATCCGGACGAGGGCGTGTGCATCTACCTGGACGGGTTGAGCGCGCATCTGCACGGGAATCCGGAAACGGCCGAACGGGACCGCGAGATCCGCACGTGGCTCCGCAATCACGGCTTCGAGGTGATCGAAATCACCGCCCACGACCTGGACGACGAAGAGGCGATGGTGCGCCACTTCCGGCGGCTCGCCGGCTACCTGGCCATGCGGGACGTACGGAGCAGGGTCAAAGAGGACCGTTCCTGGTTTCGCGACCCCGCGACGAGCGGAGCGGGCGCGTCGCGGCCCCGCCTGCGGCTGGTCGCCTTGAGGGCTGACGTGCGCGACGACACCTGCGTGCCGCTGGTGCCACTGGCCGCTGCCGCCGGCACGTTCGGCGATCCGCACGCCGTCCCTGATCAGTCCGAGTGGGAGTGGGTGGAAGTCGAGACCGCGCGGTCGTTACGGCCCGGGATGTTCGTGGCCCAAGTCGTCGGACACTCGATGGAGCCGGCCATCCCGGACGGCTCGTACTGTCTGTTCGCAAGGCCCGTCACCGGCACGCGCCAGGGGAAAACAGTACTTGTCCAGTTGCGCGATGAGATCGATCCTGATACGGGCGAGCGATTCACCGTGAAGCGCTACCGGAGCCAGAAGGCGACGGACGCCGAGGGATGGCGGCACGTACGCATCGAGCTGGAACCTACGAATCCCGACTTTGCGCCGATAGAACTGACCACCGACGACGAAGATTCAGTGATGGTCGTTGCCGAGTTGGTTGAGGTGGTCGGCACCACGCCGCCAGCGTGAAGTCTGACTCCGGCTCGTTGCCGTCTAGTTGGCGTGACCATCGAGGTGCTCAACCAGGTGACCGCGCAGCTCCCGCATCTGCGCCTCGGACTGCTCGCGCATCTCACGCATCTCCTCCCGGAGACCCGCAACGTCGTCCTCGGTCGCCATCGCGGACCCGAGGTAGAACGCCGCGCCGATCACGGTGAGTACCAACGCCACGAACGTGATCATCGTCTTGCCGAATCCGAACCGCGATTCGAGCTCACGGCGGGTCAGGAGGTCTGTCATGAACCCGACTGTATCCAACCGGCGCCAAGACGTGAACCTAACTTTCCTCGAGTTCTTTTAGGACAGCCAGCGCGTGCCGTCGTGCTCTTGGATCCGCGGGAGCTTCCTCTAGCCCGGATTATTCATGGCGACTGTGACTCGGCCCCGGGGAGGCGTCGCCGGA
>WTFV01000119.1 GCA_011523845.1 Acidobacteriota bacterium
GCCCGCGGTCGACTCTGCCCCGGCCCGGCACCGTGAGCCGTTGCACCCAGGACCGTGTACCGCTACGCTGCACGAACAGATGCAGCCCGTGCCCGTCGGAATACCTGCCCGGCTTGCGCAGCGTCTGAACCTGTCGAGCGGTCAACCTCGTCATTGCGTTCCCCGGCGAGAACAGCTTACCACGCTACTACCACATTTTGCACTGGATTGGGCCGGACTCGCTTGGCCCGTCTCGGACTGTGATTTCAAGATATCGCCCAGTAAAAGCTGGCATTCCTGGACGGCATGGGACCGGTTGGCACCGGCTGGGAATCAGTTGTTTGTCTTCGCGCTGCCTTGACGCCATCGAAGGAGCACGCCATGTCCCGAGTACAGCTAGCGATAAACGTGACCGACCTCGACAAGGCGATCGCGTTCTACTCCCGCCTGTTCGACACCGCCCCGGCGAAGGTGAAGCCCGGCTACGCGAACTTCGCGATTGCCGATCCGCCGCTGAAGCTGGTCCTCTTCGAGGGACGAGAGGGAGCGACACTCAACCACCTGGGCGTCGAGGTGGAGACGGCCGAGGAGGTTGCGGCGGCCGAACGGCGCCTGCGCCGGGCCGGGCTCGAGACGACCGGCGTCGAGGACACCATCTGCTGCTACGCAGAGAAGACGGAGACGTGGATGGCCGACCCCGACGGCGCCCGCTGGGAATGGTACGTCAAGTCGGGAGACGCCGGGCAACTCCACAAGACGGCCGCCGGCAGCCAGTCGTCCTGCGCAACCGACGACAGCGAACCCGCAACCTGCTGCTCGTGAGCCGCCGGCTCTCCCGCGTATGGAGGTATCGAGATGCCGTACCTGTCACGCGCCGCACGATTCGCCCTGCTCGCCGCTGTCGCTCTGCCGTTGCTGACGACGTTCTCTCGGATCGTCCACGCGCAGAATTCCTCGGACTTCGTGCCGGTCACCGACGCCATGCTGGAGGATCCGGCGCCGGGCGACTGGCTGACGTGGCGCCGGACGCCCGACGGCTGGGGTTACAGCCCGCTCGACGAGATCGACCGCGAAAACGTCGGCACGCTGCGCATGGTCTGGTCCCGCGCGTTGACCGAGGGCAGCCAGGAAGGGACCCCGCTGGCCTACGGCGGCATGCTCTACATGCCGAACCCCGGGGACGTCATCCAGGCCATCGACGCGGTGACCGGCGACCTCGTCTGGGAGTACCGCCGGGACAATCCCGAAGACGTAGCCGAGTACGTGGGCAACCTCACGACGAACCGGAACATTGCGATCTACGGCCGCCACATCATCGACACCAGCGTCGACAACCACGTCTTCGCCCTCGACGCCGAGACCGGCCGGCTCGCCTGGGAAACGCCGATCCTCGACTACACGCAGAATCCCGCCCGGCATTCGTCGGGACCCATCATCGCCGGCGGCAAGGTGGTCTCCGGACGGAGCTGCATGCCGCGCGGCGGACCCGATGCGTGCGTCATCACCGCCCACGACGCCGCCACCGGAGAGGAGGTCTGGCGCCGCCGCACCGTCCCCGCGCCGGGCGAGCCGGGCGACGAGACCTGGGGCGGCGTCCCCTTCGAGGATCGCGTCCACGTCGGCTCGTGGATGGCGCCGAGCTACGACCCGGAGCTGAACCTGGTCTACGTCGGCACGTCGGTCACCTCTCCCGCGCCCAAGTTCATGCTCGGCGGCGTGGAGAACCAGCACCTCTACCACAATTCCACGCTGGCCCTCGACGGCGACACCGGCGCGATCGTCTGGTACTACCAGCACCTGAACGACCACTGGGACCTCGACCACCCCTTCGAGCGCATCCTCGTCGACACCGCGGTGGCGCCCGACCCGGCGGCGGTGAGCTGGATCAATCCGCGGCTGGAGCCGGGCGAGACGCGGCGGGTGCTGACCGGCATTCCCGGCAAGACCGGCGTCGTCTACACCCTCGATCGGGCCACCGGCGAGTTCCTCTGGGCGCGGCCCACGGTGACGCAGAACGTGATCAGCGCCATCGACGGGGCCACCGGCGACGTGATCGAGAACGCCGAGGTGGTCTTCAGCGCCGAGGGCCAGGACGTGCTGGCCTGCCCGACCTGGATCGGCGGCAAGGATTGGGAGGCCGGCGCCTACAGTCCCCGGACCAACACGATGTACATGCCGCTGCGCAACGCCTGCGCCCGGATGATGGCCACCCGCGACGGCGGCATGGAGCTCTACGCCCTCGCGGTGCGCACGCAGTTCGCCCCCGGCTTCGATCAGCTCGGCACGGTCCAGGCCATCTCCGCGGAGACGGGCGCCACCGAGTGGCTCCACGAACAGCGCACCGCCACGATGTCCCTCGTCGCGACCGGCGGCGGGCTCGTGTTCGGCGGCGACGTCAACGGGCGGTTCCGGGCCTTCGACGACGAAACCGGCGAGGTGCTCTGGGAAATCAACCTCGGCTCGGCGGTCACCGGCTTCCCCATCACCTACGCCGTCGACGGCCGGCAGTACGTGGCGGTGAGCACCGGCACGGCGGGCACCGCGTCCGGATTCATCCGCCTGACGCCGGAGATCACCCCGAGCGCGGGGAACAACCTGTTCGTGTTCGCCCTGCCTGAGCGACATCAACCGTGATCATCAGCACCGGCGCCGCGGACGGGTCAGCCCGCGTGAGATTGCCGCCTTGGCTTGACGCTCGTCGTGCCTCCGGAACTCCAGTGGTTCCCCGTCGGCTGCAGCGGCCGGCAGTGCCGCCGTTGCTACGTGGATCGCATCGATCGCGCGGAGATTGACCGCAAACGAGCTCTTCGCCCGGTCGATCACCGTGTCGTCCACGGGCGCGAGATCCGTCACCGCCAGCGGTTCGGTCAGCTCCTGCGCTTGATGAACGTCCCGGCATCGTTCAGGCCGCCGAGCAGCCGCTCACGATCGACGGCCCGGAACGCCTCGACTTCGATGAGTCGGGAGGACACCACCATTCCACGACCACCATGGTCCTGGTCACAAGGACGGAGGGCGGGCGCCTGGCGGCAGGGCTCGGCCGCTATCGAGGCGTCCGAGCAATTCCCCCGCGAGGTTGCGGAAGTCCGTGTAGCACTCAAGGACCGCCTGTTGATGCGCGCCGATGGCGCCGTGGGCCGGCCTCAGCAGAAACATGGGACGGTTCGCCTCCTGCGCCATCGGCATGAGCGAGCGATAGTCCTTCAGGTGCGCCAGACAGTTCGGGTCCTGCTCTGCCGGTGCGGACGGTAGACCGTCCTGCGTCACCGCCTCCGCGTACTCCGACGGCATCCTGTCGATCCATCGGCCATACGTCTGCACGGGCCTGGAGAGCCGGATGGAATGCCGCATGATGACGTAGCCCAGTGGCTTCATGTCGCCCGTTGGCAGTTCGATGTCCAGCCCTTGCGGTTTCCTTCCGGCGCGTTCCTTCCAGGCGCGACGCCAGTCCCTGAGGGTCGGCCCGACGTTTCTCAATCCCTGCAACGAGAACAGGTCGGGAGCCAACGGGATGACCACGCAATCGCTGGCCACCAGGGCGGCACGGTTGATCGCGCCAAGATTCGGGCCGACGTCCAGCAGCGCCAAGTCGGCATCGAATCGCCTCCCGGCCCGTGCCACAAGCCGCGCAAACGCCGTCGTGACGCGAAACGCCCGCCTGTCGCCATCCAGACACTTCGGCCATTGCGTGGAGAGCTCGTCCTCCCGTCTGGAGAGCGCGAGGTCGCCCATCAGCAATCCGATCCTCTCGCCGATTTCCTCGACCTGCGGAGACTCGACGATATCCCCCGCGCCCTCGAACAAGGGGGCCACGCCCTCGTCAATCGTGCCCCGATTCCCATCCCTCCACAGACGCTCCAACCCTGTCTCGTCGAGAAACATGCCGGTCAGGTTGGCTTGGGGGTCCAGGTCCGCGGCGATGACACGCCGGCCGAGTTCCCTCAGCATCCAGGCCAGGTGATAGACGAGCGACGTCGTGCCCACACGTCCCCTGTTGTTGAAGAAGGCGACCGTCGTCATGGCCGTCTCCGAACGGTAACGAGCACGAAAGCGTCCTGCACGTCGAACTCGGGTGGGGGATTTCCGTTCTCCGCCAGCGTCCTGCGCGCCGTCTCGATGCCGATTCCGAAGCGCTGCATGAAGCCCATGTTCTTCATCGCTTCCGCGATCGTGGGGTTGCGGTAGGAGGTCGCTCCCCGTCCGAAGTTGTCCCGGCCGACTTCTCCGAACGCGGAGCCGGGGCTGAGGATTTCCACCCGGTCGGCGAGCCAGGAGATTCGAACCGGCGTGTGCGAATTCTCGTAGTTCCTGTGAATCGCCGCGTTGCGAACGAGCTCGCGGAGGGCCTCGTAAGGATAGCTTCGCACCTCGACGTGTCGTTCTCCGCGCGTGTCGAGAGCGTTAGCGATATTCAATCGCAGCACGCGGTCCGCTTCACGCAACTGCTCCGGCAGCGGCCCGGAAAGCTCAGCGTGATCGAGAATGTCACTTGTCACCTCGGTTCCGGCGTAGCGAACGAATTGCAGGTACGCTCCGGGAAACCAGTACCGCGGGTCCCGGCCCAGCATGAGGATAGCCGTAACCGTCGGGGCGCCGTTCGGGGCCACCAGACGCAACGCTCTCAGTTGGGCGCCCCGATCGCGCCGGTTCTCCGCCGGCACTTCCGGCGAAACCGCACTGGGCAGATAGTCGTTCTCGAACGCCCGCATGTCCATGTCGGCCTCGACGGCGGCTCCGGCAACGCCGTGCATGTCGTACGGAACGTTGCCCCAGCGGCGCTTCTCGGTGAGGCGCCGTTCTTCCTCGGCGGTGGCCTGCCCCCTCCGGGGGCCTGTGCGAATCCAGCAACGGCCGTCCACCTTCAACGGCCGGTTGTCCGATGGCTCCACCTGGACGACGGCCACGTCGCAGTCGCGCAGCCGTCTCCTGGCGACCTCCATCACGGGGAACGGCAGGATCTTCCCGTCTGTCCGCAATCCGCCCAGCGTCTGCAGCAGGCCATCGTCGATGGTCGAGCCGGCACAGCGCCCGTCGTCCTGCAGTCCGATGAAGAGCAGCCCGGGTTCTCCGTTTCCGGGGAGGTCGTTGGCGAACGCGCAGATCGCCTCCCGGAACTTGTCGAGATCCGTCGTGGACGCAGTGAACTCCACGCGATCGCTCTCCCCGTCCTCGATACGGCCCATCAGTTCCGCGTCGCCCAGCATGCCTCCATCGCCTCACGATGCCGCGTCACTCCACTTCGATTATGACGTGGGCCGCGTGCGGCGGGGACTGAGCACGCGCCGTGGGAGGAATCCGTAGCCCGACAATCGTCGTCTGCGGCTCCGATTGCCGCCCAACCGGGCCTGACCAGGGCCTGCTCCGTTCTATGGCGCAGACTCCCGGCTGCGTGTCACCAGCCGTACTGGCCCTTCGACACCCGCGCGAACGACTCCCGGACGAGCTCCCGCAGCACCTCCAGATCGATGTCCTCGAGCTTCTTGATGTAGAGGCAGGACTTCCCGGTGGTGTAGCGGCCGAGCCGCTTCATCAATGCCTCGTGCCGCTGGAAGCCGGTCATGATGTAGACGGTCAGGCTCTGCTTGCGCGGGGAAACGCCGGTGGCCATCCAGTCGCCCTCGCGGCCGGTGGGGTACTTGTAGTGGTAGCTGCCGAAGCCGATGATGCTGTCGCCCCACATCGCGGGCGACTCGCCGGTGGCGTCGGCCATCAGCTCGACGACGGCGCGGCAGTCACGACGGCGCTGCTCGTTCTCGATGGCGTCCAGGAAAACGCTGACGTCCGCGTCGTTCCTCTTCGTCTTCAACTCGGCCATGCGGCCGAGTCTACCCGGTTGAGGAAGACTGCGGGCCCGCCGTCGAGGACGGAGACGGCCAGGAGCTTGCGCCGTGGAACGCAGCGAAGCGAAGTTTCGAGACGCAAGGTCATGGAGCGGGGGGATCGGCCACTGCCGGGCGGGGCTTGCCGAAGCCGCCAGACTCGGCAAGCGTCACCACATCACCGCACCGCAGACGCATCGAAATCCGAGACGGCCTCAATCCACGCCAGCGCGTCCGACTCGCTGGCGGGATCGAGCCGGGTGACCGCATCCGCAACGCGCGCCCGTACTGCATCGCTCCGGGCGTCCGGCACCGTAACCGAATCTCGCGTTCTGCGAGCCTGCGACGACGCACACGCATTGCCCGCATCCGCTCCGCCGGAGAGGCTGGCGTTACTGTCTGCCCTACGCCCATAAGCAGCACTGTAACGCGTTACGCCGCGTCCCGCAAAGGGCGCACAGAAGCCATGCGGAGGGCCGCGGCCCCGCCGGACTTCCCAAGTTCGCCGGAGATCGTTCGCCAGTCGAGGGTGAACGGGAACGCGCCGACGCGTCCGCGTGCGCGACGCATCTTGCGACTCGGCGCGCAGCGTCGACTGGCGCTCACTCCAACGCAGCCACCGCGGCACGCAGTTCCGAGAGGTGTGCCGCCCGAATCGGAAACGACCTCTCCACGGCCGCCGCGTCGGTCCAGCGCGGCGCGGTCCGTCCGGCTGCGGCGTACGCCGCGCCCAGCGCCTGCCGCAACTCCAGAAGATGCACCAGCAGTACCCGGGTCGTCCCCGCTTGAAGGACCGGGTCCGTCCAACTGAAGGCCGACAGGCCCAGCCCGCGCCGGAGTCCGTTGATCCGCTCCCGCAACTCCGTGAAGTGGACGGCCCGGATCGGCGTCACCCCGGGTCGTATCGGGTCGTCGGTGAACCGTCCTGTCACCCGCACGGGAAATGACTGCGCCGCGATCAGACCGCCGGGGTCGGTCGCCGTCACCGTCACCGTTGCCGTTCCGTCGGTCCACGGCGTCACCACCACCGCACTTCCCGCCACCGACACCGACGCGACGCTCGATGCCGAGGAAATGGCCCGGTAGCTCAGCCGATCCCCGTCGGGGTCCCGGAATGCGCCCAACACCTCCACCCTCGCCTCTTCTGCACGGAGACTCAGCGGGGCCAGCACGCCCACCACCACCTCCGGCGGCCGGTTCCCCACCGCACCCGCGACGTCAAAGGCGATCAGATCCAGCTGTGGTTGCTCTCCGATCGCGCGCGCGACCCACATGGTCGTGCCGTCGGACCAGATACCGGTATTGCCCCTGAATCGCACTCCGTCCGGCCCCTCGCCCAGCGTGTGCAGGACATCCTTCCTGGGATCGCGGGCTCCCGTTTCCCGGTTGTAGGCGCGCACGCTGACCGCAAGACGGGAGGTGTCCGCCCAAATCTCTTCCTCCACCTAGCAGCCCGTGGAACAAGGTTGTCAGCGGCCTGACAGTGGTTGAGGGGGTGCGGATCTGGAAGTATAACATGGGGTTTGAGCCGGCCAGCGGCTTTTCCAAGCTCACGCCGCCTCAAGATGAAGCATGGGCGGTTGAGGTGGTCCCGCTTTTTCGGACCACTGCGTAAGGTGTATTCCAGAACCTCCGG
>WTFV01000083.1:0-44546 GCA_011523845.1 Acidobacteriota bacterium
AGGAAGCTCGGACTCTGGGGCGCCGTACACGTCGATCGCCGCCTGGACGAGCGCGGCGCACAGGTCTTCGTCGACACGCCCAGCGGTCGGTTCAACCTCCTGGACGTAGGATACGGCGTCCACAGCCTGATGGCGCTCTTCAGTTTCGTCCACCGGAGCGCACCCGATACCGCCCTGCTTCTCCAGCAGCCGGAAGTCCACGTGCATCCCCGTGCACAAGCGGCGCTGGCGCAGTGGATGGCCGAGAGCGGTCGCAGCTTCGTGGTCGAGACCCACAGTGATCACTTCGTCGATCGACTCCGGATCTGCGTGATGAATGAGACTCTCGCTCCCGACGAGCTGTCCATCGTCTACTTCGACCGGAGCGATGCCGGCGCCCGGTGCCGGATGCACAGCATTTCCGTCGATGCTCAGGGGAATCTTGAAGGCGCGCCCGACGGATACCGTTCCTTCTTTCTCGACGAGACCAGATCCCTCCTGGGTTTCTGATCGCGACGTCTGCGGCCATGTGCATCCCGACGATAAATCGACGCCAGCGCGTTCGGAGCGGTTCTCGATTCCCGTGCCGGTGCGGATCTCCGCGCGTGGATCGACCGGGGTGACGGGCGGGTCGTGTACTCGGCCACCGGCGGCTATTGGAAGGAGCTCGAGAGAAGCAGCCGGATGCTCCGGTTGATTGCGGATTACCGCCGGGCCGACCGCGCACGTCTCTTAGCCGCGAGTTCACTGCGGACCGCCGAAGAGTCGCTGACGGACGTCGCCACGCGGTCCGGGATGAAGGACAAACCGGTTCTGGCGTTGGCCATGGCCAGCGATGCGTTGGTCTTGTGCTCGGCTGACGACAAGTTGAAGGAGGACTTTCTCGACGCGCGACTCGTGCCGAAGGTCGGGAGGAGGAAGAGGTCGGTATATCCGATGGAGCAACCCGGAGCGAATCGACGGCGGTTTCTGGGACGGCGCCGATGCCGGCAGGGCCTGTGCTCGTGACCGACGATGTCGGGAATGACGGACCTGCTCAGGCTGGTGACGCTCGAAGGGGCCTGTGTTCGGCCTGGGCATGTAGGTGGCGCTCGTGCTGATCGCCACGGTGAGGGGCCTCGATCGAAGATCCGGCGGACGGCTTTACCCGGCCGCGCTCGCGCGGATGAGGCCGCGCAGAATGGGATGACCGACGGTGGCCGATGAATTCTACCTGGCCGGCGACTTCTCCGGTATTCAGCGGTTCGTGTTGAGGGTCAAGACGGCCGGGAAAGCGCAGGCCAAGCGGTTGCGCGCGCGGTCCTTTTTCCTGCAACTGCTGGAGCACGCGACGTTGTCGATCCTTCGGACGCGCTTTACGTTAAGAGAAGAAGATGTTCTCGTGCAAGGTGGCGGGGGATTCCTGGTGCGCCTCCGGGCGGCGACCGACGACACGGAATTCGACCGGCTCGCGACCGACCTGCAGGACATGTTGTGGCAGGAGTGTGGGGGCCAGATGCAGGTCTCCCTCGGCTGGGCCGCGACGCCGACGGCGGCGCGCGCGGAGTTGGAGCGGCGGAAGCGGATGCCGGGAGGCGGCGTGCTGCAACGGGAAGGGGCCTGGGACCTCGAACGGTTGAGTCAGCCGCCGCTCGGCAAACCGTGCCAGGTATGCGGGGACTTCCCGGGAACCCGCATGCTCGACGACGAGGACGGGAAGGTGCTGCACTGCCGGACCTGCGTGGAGACGCGCAGGATCGGTCAGGATCTGACCCGCCACGAGTGGATTCGTGTCGGCGCCGGTGAGTTGCGCGTGCTCGGCGTCGCATTCGAACTGTTGCCATCGAAGGCGCCCGGAGCGTGGCGGGTTGGCCGCTGGGTGCCGCGCGATCCGAATGTCGGGAATCCCTTGACGTTCGAGGATCTGTCGCGGCGGTCGCGCGGCGATTCGCGGCTCGCCGTACTCAAGGCCGACGTCGACGACATGGGGCGGCGTGTCGGTGAAGTCGCTGCTTCAGATCCGTCCTACCGGCGACTGCAGGGCTTCAGCAGCGCACTACACACCTTCTTCGGCGACCGAATCCGGGAGCTGCTGAAGGAGCACTGGCCCTTGATCTATACCTTGTACGCGGGCGGTGACGACCTGCTGCTGGTCGGTCCGTGGGATGTCACGTTCGATTTCGCGAGCGCACTGGAAGCTGCCTTCCGGGCCGGTCCGGCGGCGTCTCACGGTGGACTGACCTTGAGTGCCGGCATCGCGCTCACGCCGTATCGCGTCCCGATTCGCCACGCGGTCGAACGCGCCGAGGAGTTGCTCGACCAGGCAAAGGCCTGGCCGGGCAAGAACCGTTGCGCGACGCTGGGCGGTGACTGGACATGGGACCAGCACCGTGAAGTCGTCGCCGATGGCAAGATGATCGCCGACGCGGTGGCGGGCGACGTTCCCCGCGGGCTGTTGCTGCGTCTGCTGCAGCTTGCGGAGGCGTCACCGGATGGCAATCTCCAGGCCGCCCGGTGGTCGTACCAGGTCGCCCGCAACGTTCCGCGGAGCGGCAAGGAGGTCACGAGATTCCGCGATTGGGCGCATCGCGTGGTCGGCCATCTGGACGAGCGTAACGACCAGCGGACGACGGAATCCGTCGCGAGCCTGCGATACGCTCTGCTGGCGACGAGAGACAGTGCCGGAGGAAGCTATGCCTGACATGCGATCCGCAATCAAGCGAGCGGGATACAGCGACCCGCAGGGTAGCGGGCACGGCCAACGGCGCGGACAGGAAAGGCCGCGCGGCCAGCAGGCCGCGATGCCGACGCTGCCTCGGACCTACTTCCTGGCCGGAGACGAGGAGCCGCCGTGCCTGGACACGGCGTTCGTGTCGAAGCGTAACCTGGACAGAATGGCTCGCTACCTGCGGTACGATGCGAAGCCGGCGCTCACCACCGGGCAGATCCGGAGGTTCTTCAACCATTGTCGAGTGATTGAACGCCGTCTGGTGGTGGAGGGCGAGCCCTGGAAACGCGTTGCCGCCAGTTTCGAGATGCTCGGCTGTCACGCGCAGAATGCGCAGGCTGCCCGCAAGATTCCCCGCGAGTTCCAGACGTTCATCGACGAAAACGTCGACCGGGTCACATTGTCCGCCGACCCGAAGACGTCGTTTCTCAAGGGCTTCCTGCCGCACTTCGAGGCCCTGGTCGGCTTCGGCGCAGCGCACCTGAAGCAGGGCGCCTGAACGAAGGACGGTCGAATTGCGAAGAACTGCCATACACGCCATTACCTTCGTCGCTCATTGCGAGAGCGGTCTGCACATCGGCGGGTCTCAGGACGAGCTCGTGATCGGCGGCGCCGATAGCCCGGTCATCAAGAGCCCGGATACGGGCAGGCCCTACGTGCCCGGATCCTCGCTCAAGGGCAAGATGCGCGCCGAACTGGAGAAGCACCTGGGCCGCTTTGGTCGTGACGGTGGCCGTGACGGTGACAAGCCCTGCGGATGTGCGCGAGACGGCTGCCCGGTCTGTCGCGTGTTCGGGGCGCACATGAACACCAGGAGCACGCTTGGCCCGTCCCGGATCATCGTTCGGGACGGACGGCTGCGCGGCGACAAGTGGCGCATCGAGAACAAGACGGAGAACGTGATCGACCGCCGAACCGGCGCGGCGCAGCATCCCCGATCCAACGAGCGGGTGGTCGAAGGCACGGAGTTCGACATGCAGATCGTGCTCCAGGTCTTCGACATCGACGAGTCGTTCGAGTACGTGAACGCACAGAAGCAGGCACGAAGGGGCGCAGATGCCCTGCAGGCGGTCGTCGCGGACGGCCTTCGTTTCGTGCAGATGACGGGACTGGGCGGGGGAACGAGCCGCGGCTCCGGCGCGATTACCTTCCGCGACTGCCGGATGGACGGCGAACCGTGGAAGCACTGGCCCGCCTGAAACTGAGACCGCTCGGAGTATGGACGACGCCGTGGCAGGCGGACTCGCTTCTCGGGGCCCTGGCATGCTCCTGGGCCCGTTCGCATGGCGCGGAGGCGTTGCGGAGGGACTTGCTGGATCCCTGGCGCGCTGACGAGCCCCCGTTCGTCCTGTCGGACGCCTTCCCGGGCGACTGCTTGCCAGCCCCCAAGACGGTCCCGTTGTGGTGGGATTGGCCGGCGGAGAGGCGCAAGGAGGTCAAGAAGCACCGCTGGCTCACGGCCGCGGACTTCCGCCGCGTGCAACACGGTGAACAGCCGAAGCTGGAGCCGGTGTCAGTTACAGTGCGGGATCACGTGCGCCTGCGCAACGCAGTATCCCGTGCCACGAACACCGCCGGCGCTGGAGGAGAACTGTTCGAGATTCCGTACTCGGACATGAACGAGCCGGATCAGGGATTGAGCCTCTACGTTCGGGCGACCCGACGCGGCATCGACGTCCTGATGCAGGCGCTGGAGTTGCTCGGACGAACCGGGTACGGCGCGGATGCTTCAGTGGGCCACGGCGGCTTCGAACTGCTGGAGGAACCAGGGCCCTGCCCGGCGCTGGACGACGTGCCTGGGGCCGCCGGCTTCATCTCGCTCTCGACCTGGCAGCCTGCGCGCACCGATCCTGTCGATGGTCTCTGGCGGGTGTTCGTCAAGTACGGCAAGCTGGCGCCGGAGTTCCACGCCGCGGCGGTCTTCAAGCGGCCGCAGGTCATGCTGGAGACCGGGTCCTGCTTTCGCACCGGCGGTCCGCCTCGTCCGTACTACGGCGGCGCCATCGGGCCGGACCGGTTGCTCGCCCCCGAGGATCGCCGATCACTTGCCGCCCTCGACGTGCATCCCACGCAGGCTGCCTTCGGCCTGGCAGTGCCCACGAGGTGGCTGTCGACGCGGCGCGAGCGTCCGGAGGCAACCACGCCATCAAGTGACGCCGAGACGCGACGATGAAGGATACCGTTCTCCTCTGCACGGTCGGCGGCAGCCACCAGCCGATCCTCCGCGCCATCGAGGCGGCCGAGCCACGCCACGTCTGCTTCTTCTGCACCGGCAAGGATCCCGACTCGGGCAAGCCGGGCTCCGAGGCGCAGGTCATCGGCAAGGGCAAGGTGATCAAGGCGAGCTATGACGACGTCAGGCCCACCTTGCCCAACATCCCTGCACAGGCAGGTCTCGCCGACGATGTGTTCGAACCGGTGGTGGTGCGGGCTGATGATCTTGACGGTGCGTGGCGGGTCATGCGCGACGCCATGAACCGGCTCGCGGGGCGGTTCCCCGGCGCGCGGCTCGTCGCGGACTACACCGGGGGCACCAAGACCATGACGGCGGCGCTGGTCTGCGCGGCGCTGGAGAGAAGCGACGTCGAGCTCCAACTCGTGACGGGCGCCCGGGCCAATCTCGTCCGTGTTCCCGACGGCACGGAGCGGGCGATGCCGGCCGGTACAGCGCGCTTGCGTCTGGCTCGAGAGATGGCGCCCTGCCTGAACGCCTGGCGACGGTTCGCCTATCGCGAAGCGGTAGAGGGGCTGCGCGGCATCCGGATCGGCGCCGACCACCCTGACCGTTCAGACTTCGAGCTCGCCCTGGTACTGAGCCGCGCTCTGGCCCGCTGGGACGACTTCGACCACGGGGGCGCACTCGCCCTCGTCGAGCCCTACCAGGCCGCCGTCGCGAGGCGCTACCCGGCGATGCTCCCCGCGCTGCGTGTCTTGACGCACGAGAACGGCCCCAAACGCCAACCGGCACTTCTGTTCGACCTGTGGCTGAACGCCGAGCGGTGCGCAGCCCAGGACCGTTACGACGATGCCACAGCGCGCGTGTACCGCCTGATCGAGTGGACGGCGCAGTGGCAGCTTCAGGGCCGGCTGGGCGTCGAGACGGCGGACTTCCCGCCCGACCGGCTACCCGAGGGCATCACGCAGCAGCCCGACCGGGACGGGAAGATCCGCCTCGGCCTTTGGGCCGCGTGGCAGGTCGTGAAGTTGAACGCGGACATGGAAGGACCCGCGCAGGTGTTCATCACCGAACAGGAGGGCAGGCTGAAGGACCGGCTCGCCGTCCGCAACGGATCGATACTGGCGCATGGCTTCGAGCCCGTAACGAAAGCGGACTGGCAGAGGATGCAGCAGTGGGTGGAGCAACACTTCCTGCCGTTGCTGGACAAGCTGGCGTCGGAGGCCGGCTTGAGGAAGCGACCGGAGCAACTGCCGCAGGAGTTCGAGGCGTCGAGAGGATAACCGTCCGGCGATCGTCTCAGTGCCTTTGCGGACCGGACACGACCGTTCAGTCGTCGCGCGCGCCACCGTCACCAGAGTCATCCTCGGCAGGAGACAGCCGGCGAGGCGGGCATTCGACGTAGCGCAAGCCCGACTTGGCTTCTTCCGCCTTGATGTGCCGGAAAACGGCGTCCACGTCGTAGTTGAACCGGGCCGCGAGCCGGTCTCGCACTGCCCACAGTTCCTCCAGGATAGGGTCAGCGTTCATGGCCATCCACCTCCACGTCGACGAGTTCTTCAGGAGTGCACAGCACAGGGGGGGGGGCAGCGTCTCGGCATTTTAGCCCGCGCGGCAGTCAGCCGCGAGTCGGTCGCGCGTCAATGCGCTCGTTGCGGTGCTGCACTGGACGCGGACGGCGGCGGCAGGCCGAATGCGTCGGGGGCGATGGGCTCGGGGGCGCGCAACATCGTGGCGAACAGCGCCAGCAGGTCGAGGTTGCATTGGCGTGCGGTGCGTACGACGCTGGCGAGGACCTGCTGGGTGTCGGCGCCCTTGCGGGTGCGGTTGCCGCCGCACACCTTGCGGATGACGACGGCGGGCCGGATAGCTTGTTCGGAGCGCCAGTTGGTGGCGTCGACCGACGGGTCCCACAGGAAGGTGAACAGGGCGGGAGTCAGCGTCGGCGGGCAGCATCAGCCCGAGAAAACTGACCTATAGAGATTGGTATCGCACCAGGTCGGGGATTCATCGAAACACGCCACCCAGCGTATGCCATATCGAGGAAGACCGTGCCCTTCCAAGGTTCGTCGAGACTTGGGTTGATCATGTCGAAAGAACCGCCTAGAGCTTGGCGTGCTCTCGTGAGTACTTCAATACGGTCTTGAAGGCGGAGGATTTCTACTTGATGCTCGGGAGGCAGCATCCTATTTCGTTTCCAGGTCTTGAAGATATGGTCCGTCAGCGGTGGTGAGCACGAGAACCACTCGCCCTGTCGTCGATCTGTTTGGAACTCGTCGTGTCGTTGCCTCTCAAGCTGGGGAGAGCCAGGTTCAAGTGCGTGGATGAGGAGGTCAGTGGGAGTACCAGTCCTGAGATCGGCAAGGCGCTTTCTCACGTCACGGGCACGACCAATCTTTACTCGCAAGCCACTGTACCGATGACCGTTTTCTGGGGGCCCAGGCCAAGTATCGGGCACAGATACGATGTAGTAGATGCTCTCTACCGTGCTCGTAGCCACACCGGAGCACCAATGCAACCAATTGCGAGCAGCATCGTGCGCAGCCTCCCGTGTGCTACAAGGGTCCGTCTCATAAACGAAGCCATCATCTCCGCACAGGCGTGCGACGAAACTAGCACCTCGCTGCTCGACGGACTCCGCAAATCTCATGTCAGAATACTACAGGGAAAGAAAGCCAACCCGCCGCAACGGCGCCGGGATGTTGCAAGTGGGGTTCCAACCATCCAGCGGAGGACGGGGTTTCGGCAAACTGGTCAGCCTCTTGCGTCGCTGCTACACCCCCGTCAGCCGCTCGATGCTGAGCTTGCCGTCGCTCTTCCCCAGGCGCTCGACGGGGACGCCGAGCTTGTCCATCAGGCTCACCAGCAGGTTGGGCATCAGCGGATCGCCCGCGTAGCGGATGTGACGTCCGCCTTCGAGCTGTCCCGCGCACCCGCCGAGCAGCAGGACGGGCAGATCGAGCGGGCTGTGGGCGTTGCTGTCGGACATCCCGCAGCCGTAGAGGAGCAGCATGTTGTCGAGCAGCGAGCCGTCGCCGTCCGGCGTCGCGCGGAGCTTCGCCAGGTAGTCGGCGAACATCGACGCGTGATACGCGTTGATCTTCGACATCGACGCGATCTTCTCCGGGTTGTACTCGTGGTGCGAAAGCGGGTGGTGTGCGTCGGCAATGCCGATCTCGGTGTAGGTCCGCGAGCTCACCTCGCGCCCCAGCATGAACGAGGTCACGCGGGTCAGGTCCGTCTGGTGGGCCAGCACCTGCAGATCGAACATCAGCGCGACGTGCGCGGCGAACGTGGCGGGAATGCCCTCCGGCTGCGCCAGCTCGGGCAGGTCGAAGTCCTGCCGCTGCTCGGCCCGCTGGATGCGCCGCTCGATGTCGCGCACGCCCTCGAGGTACTCGTCGACCTTGAGGCTGTCGGCCGGCCCGACCTCGCGCTTGAGGTCGGCGACCTTCCCGGTCACGGAGTCGAGAATCGAGCGGTCGCGCGCCATGCGGGCGCGGCGGACGGCCGGGTCGGTGCTCCCGCTGTCGCCGAACATCTGCTCGAACACCACGCGCGGGTTGTTCTCCATCGGCAGCGGCGTGGTCCGGCTGCGCCAGCAGATGGTGTTGGTGTAGACGCAACTGTGGTTGCCGCTGCACTGGCCGGCGTTGGCCCGGCTGTCGATGGCGAGCTGGAGCGACCCCAGCTCGGTGTGCCGGCCGTACTCCCGGGCCAGGAGCTGGTCCATGGAGATGTCGGCCACCGGCGCCGTCTCGCCGGCGACGCCCGCCGCCCCGGTCAGGAACGTGGTCGACGCGCCGGCGTGGGCCGGGGTCCAGTACCCCCGGAGCCCCGAGACCACCGTGAGCTGGTCCTTGAAGGCCGCAAGCGGATGGAGAATCGGCGTGAGCTCGAACCCCTTCCCCTCCACGGCCGGCGTCCAGTAATCCATCGCGATGCCGTTGGGCACGTAGACCACGCCGAAGCGCCGGGTGGGCGCGGCCGCGGTGCGCGACAGCGCCGACGCGGCGGGGACCATGGCGTCCAGCAGTGGCAGGGCCACCGCGGCGCCCAGCCCGCGCAGCACGGTTCGCCGGGGGAGCGACATCTTCGTGATCGTCATGATGGGAACCTTGCTCGTCGCCACTGGAACGGCGTGCTCTTCACGATGCCGAGCACGATAGAGGACCAACTGTAATCGTCCGCCGCGGCATCGCGCAGGATCCGGCGCACGGTGGGACGGTCGGTGTACTCGAGACCGCGCCCGAGCGCGTACGCCAGCAGCTTCTCGGTGACGGCGGCGGCGAAGTCCTCGCCCCGGCTCAGGAGCACGCGCCGCAGGCCCGCCGGTCCCTCGAACGCCACGCCGCTGGGCATCGTTGCTGACGCGTCGATCGGCTGGCCGGATTCGCCGGTGTCGCGCCAGATACCTATCGCATCGAAGTTCTCCAGGGCGAAGCCGAGCGGATCCATCGGCGCGTGACAACCGGCGCAGGCGGGATTGGCGCGATGCCGCTCGAGTCGCTCGCGCACCGACGCCGGCTCGCCTCCCTCGCCGCGGTCCGGCAGCCCCGGCACGTTCGGCGGCGGCTCGGGCGGCGGCGCCCCCAGGATGGTCTCGAGCAGCCACTTCCCGCGCACCACCGGCGACGTCCGGTTGGGATAGGAGGTCACCATCAGGAGGCCGCCGTGGCCGAGGAGGCCGCCGCGCGGGTGATCGGGATCGAGGGTCACCCGCCGGAAGCGGTCGCCGTAGACCCCGCGGATGCCGTAGTGCCGGGCCAGCCGCTCGTTGACGAACGTGTAGTTCGCGTTGAGCAGCTCCAGGAGGCTCCGGTCCTCGCGGATGGTGCTCTCGACGAACAGCTCGGTCTCGCGCCGGAATGCCTCGCGCAGGTTCTCGTCGAACTCGGGATAGTCGGCCGACTCGCGCTCCTGCGACTCCAGGTTGCGCAGGCGCAGCCACTGGCTCGCGAAGTTGTCGACGAGGGCCTTCGAGCGGGCGTCGGCGAGCAGCCGCCGCGTCTGCCGCTCGAGCTCCGCCGGGTCGCCGAGCCGCCCGCCGCCCGCGGCCTCCAGCAGCTCGTCGTCGGGGACGCTGCTCCACAGGAAGAACGACAGCCGGGACGCCAGCTCCAGATCGCCGAGCCGATAGGGTGTCCCCGGCGCGGCGTCCTCCGGATCGCGCTCGATGCGGAACAGGAACTCGGGATCGACCAGCATCCGCTCCAGTGCGAACTGGATGCCGTCGTCGAAGCCGCCGTCGCGCCGCCCGGCGCGGAAGAAGTCGAGCAGCGCCTCGACGTCCTTGTCGTCGACCGGCCGGCGATACGCCCGGCGGGCCAGCGTGCCGAGAATCCGGCCGGCGCAGGTCTGCTCCTCGTCGGCCGCGGCGCCCGCCGCGGGCCGGCAGACGAAGATCTCGCGGCGGCTCGGCGTGTCACCGGGACCCTCGACCGCATAGGGGCCGCCAATCGCGACCTGCTCCACGGCCGCGTTCTCGTCGTAGCGCTCGTCGACGAAGCGGCCGTAGCCACGGTTGCGCGGCTGCAGCACTCCCTCCGGTTCCGCGAACCGCCGCACGAACGAGACGCCCACGGTCCGCTGGCCCGCCTTCGCGGGAAAGCGGACCTCCAGGTGGGAGTCTCCGGTGTTCATGTAGTACTCCCAGTCGGGATCCCCGGCGATGTTCCCGGCGAAGCTCAGCGGGGCCATCTGGCCCACCGCATCGGCGTCGCCGACCGCGAACCGCGTGACCCGCTCGCCGTCCACGCGCACGTCCAGCTCCTGCGGCGCCGCGAAGCCGAGGATGTAGTCGGAGAAGTTGCGGTGGAGGCGGATCCGGATCGTGTACTCGCCGTCGACGGGGAAGGTGTGCCGAATCGCGATGCCGCCGCGTGAGCCGAACGACAGGAGGTCGTCCTGCCGGTCGTCCTGCAGCAGGGCGGGATGCACCCGGTAGGTTGCCACGGACGGACCGATGGGGGGGATGCCGACGGCGAGGCGGCTGATCCGGCGCGCGGCCGAGAGGTACCGGGCCACCAGGTCCGGCGAGATCGAGAGCACGTCGCCGTTGTTGTCGAAGCCGTGCTCGTAGGTGTCGTCGGCCGGCAGGAGCTCGGCGACATCGACGTCGACCGCGAGCAGGTCGCGGACGGCGGCGTGATACTCGGCCCGATTGAGGCGGTGGAACGTTTCGCCGCGGCCGGGGTCGGGGCTGGCCAGGGCAACGGTGTCGATGGTCGTCTCGAGCCAGGAGGCGACGGCGCTGTAGGTGGTCTCGGCGGGCCGCGGGTTGCCCGCCGGCGGCATCGACCGCGCGCGCAGCTTGACGATGACCCGCTCCCAGGTCTCGGCGTCGGCGCCGACGTCCGCCAAATCGTGGGTGTCGAGGGCCAGGTCGGCCGTGCGCAGCCGATCGTTGTGACAGCGCACGCAGAACCGGTCGAGTGCCGCTCGAACCGACGTGGCGGATGCGGTCGCCGCGGGCTCCGTGGCCTGCGCGGCGGCGAGCCGCGTGCCGCCGGAGGCGGCCAGCACGCCGATCAGGATCACAAGGACTCGGACCATGGAACCGGCTCTAGTCACCATCGACGCTTCCATGCGGCGATCATACCGCCGAACGTCTGTGCTCGTGCCGTCTCCCTGGCTCTTTCGAGGGGGGGAGCAATCATCGGGTCTTGCCGGTCGGGTGGGGGTGCGACTCTAGCTTGCCGGCAGGCGGAGGCTGATTTGGAAAAGTGCTCCCGCTACTATCGTAAAGCCGGCGAGCAACAGGGCGATGACCACGCCAACCATCCACTTCAGGATTTGGACGTCGCCGGCGATCTCGCTCATCTCCTCGGCTGCCGCCAGGGCGGACTCCGGGTCGGCGCCGGCGGAGACATGTGCCATGCAGGTCCTTGATGCCGCTGCCTTCATCCGCCTTTCCCATTCTACTGTGCGCATGGGCGTACGGGTTGGTCAGGACTCGTTGTCGCTTGTCACCGCCGTCTGCGCCGATCTCCGGTAGGACTTCCTTGTTCTGCCGGCGATCCGGCCAGCACGCGTGTGTCGGCAGGCTTGCGGCATACGGGATGCTTGGCCCGCAAACAGGCCTGCGGTACACTGCCGCGGTCAATGATGCACACACATTTGCGGGCGCTGCTGGACGCCATGATCCGGGTCGGCTTGCTGCTCGCTTTGGGCGCCGTCCTCGTGCTGGCCGCCGGCATCGCCGTGCCGGCGGAGGGGCAGGAGCTTTCGCCCGAAGACCTGGAGCACTTCGAGTCGAAGATCCGCCCGGTGCTCGCCGAGCGCTGCTACCAGTGCCACGGCGCCGATCCGGAGCGCATCTGGGGCGGGCTCGTGCTGGTCGACGCCGCCGGGGTCCGCGCGGGCGGCGACAGCGGCGCCGTCGTCGTGCCCGGCTCGCCGGACGACAGCCTGCTCATCGACGTCATCCGCTACGACGGACCGATCAGGATGCCGCCCGACGGCCGGCTGCCGGCCGGCGTCGTCGCCGACTTCGAGCGCTGGGTGGCGCGCGGCGCGGTGGACCCGCGGGTGTCCGATACACCGGTCGTGGCCGCCCGCTCCGACAGCGGCGCCGCCTACGACTTCGGTCCCGGCCGCGAGCACTGGGCGTACCGGCCGATGGCCCGCCCCGAGCCGCCCGCCGTCGGCGACGAGGCCTGGGTGCGCAGCGCGATCGACCGGTTCGTCCTGGCCCGGCTCGAGGCGGAGGGGCTGAGCCCGGTCGTCCCCGCCGGCAAGCGGGAGCTTCTGCGGCGCGTCACGTTCGACCTGACCGGCTCGCCGCCGACCCCGGCAGAGATCGACGCGTTCCTCGCCGACGAGCGGCCCGACGCTTACGAGCGGGTGGTCGAGCGGCTGCTGGCGTCGCCCCGCTACGGCGAGCGCTGGGGACGGCACTGGCTGGACGTCGCCCGTTACGCCGACTCGAACGGGCTCGACGAGAACATTGCGCACCCGAACGCGTTCCGCTACCGCGACTGGGTCATCGAGGCGTTCAACGCCGACAAGCCCTACGACCGCTTCGTGCAGGAGCAGATCGCCGGCGACCTGCTGCCGGCGGCCGGCAACGACGAGCGGTTCGAGAACCTCGCCGCCACCGGGTTCCTGACCCTCGGCGCGAAGGTGCTGGCCGAGCAGGACGTCGACAAGATGGTCATCGACATCGTCGACGAGCAGGTGAACGTCATCGGCCGGGCGTTCCTCGCCGAGCCGATCGGCTGCGCCCGTTGCCACGACCACAAGTTCGACCCGATTCCCACCGCCGACTACTACGCGCTGGCCGGCATCCTGCGCTCGACCCGGACGATGGTCGGCGAAAACCGCGTCGGCCGGTGGGTGGAGCGGCCGCTGGCCGACGCAGAGACCGTTGCCCGCTACGAGGCGGCGCAGGAGCTGGTCGAGGAAGCGCAGGAGGCGGTCGACGACCTCGTGGACGCGCAGAACGAGCTGCTGCGGCGGCCGCGGCGGCAGGCGCTGGCCCGCTATCTCCTCGCCGCGGAGGAAGCCTACCCGGCCTGGGGCGACGACGAGGAGCGCCAGCGCCGGGGGAGCGAGAAGATCGCCAGGATCGCCAGCCGCGAGGGTCTCGAGGCGGCGGTCATCGAGCGCTGGGTCCGGGCCTTCTTCCGCTATCGCGAGGGCCCCCCGGTGCAGGGCGACGGCCCCAACCCGAGCGTGGTCTTCCAGATCTGGAACGCCTACGCGGCGGCGCCGGCGGAACGCTACGGGGAAGTCACGGACGAGTTGCGGGCGCTGATCGCCTCCGAGAAGGTGCTGATCGCGCCGCTGACCCGGAGCCTGGTCCGGGGGCCCGCGCCCCGGAGCCTCGAAGAGGTCGCCTGGCGCTACGCGAGCCTGTTCGCGGTGATCGAGATCGCCTGGGACCAGCACCTCCAGCGGCTGGGCCTCGAGGACGAGGAGGAGCTGACTCCCGCCGACTTCCGGCTGCCGCGCGAGCAGGAGGAGCTGCGCCGGCTCGTCTACGACGGGCGGCTGTGCATCCTCTGTCTCGACCAGGAGGCCGAGGAAGCCCTCTACCGGGCCGACGCGGTCGCCGAGCTCGCCCGGCTGCGGGCCGTCGTCGAGGAGCGCGAGGCGGCCTCGCCGCCCGAGCCCCCCTACGCCATGTCGGTCGAGGAGGGCGAGATCGTCGATCTCCCCGTCCACATCCGCGGCAGCCATCTGAACCTGGCCGACACCCCGCAGCCGCGCGGGTTCCTCCGCGTCACCGATCACATCGTGCCGCCGCCGCCGATCCCCGCCGGCGCCAGCGGGCGGCTCGAGCTGGCCCGCTGGATCACGCACCCGGAGCACCCGCTCACGGCGCGGGTCATGGCCAACCGCGTCTGGCACTGGCACTTCGGGCGCGGCCTCGTCGACACGCCGAGCAACTTCGGCGCCACCGGCTCGGCCCCCACCCATCCGGAGTTGCTCGACTGGCTGGCGCGGCGCTTCGTCGACGGCGGCTGGTCGGTCAAGGCGCTGCACCGCGAGATCCTGCTCTCCAGCACCTACCGGCTCGGCGCCGGCTACGACGAGGCGAACGCGGCGGTCGATCCCGACAACCGGCTGCACTGGCGGACGAGCCGCCGGCGGCTCGAGGTCGAGCCGATCCGCGACGCGCTGCTGCAGCTTGCCGGCGCCCTCGACCTGACGATGGGCGGGCGCGTGGAGGAGTACGACCAGCGCGGCTACGTCTTCAGCGAGGGCAACACGTTCGGGCGTTTCGACTTCTACGGGGCCCCGCGCCGCTCGGTGTACATGCCGGTGGTGCGCAACGCCATCTACGAGATCTTCGCCGGTTTCGACTTCGGCAACGCCAGCGACTCGGTCGGCGCCCGCCCCGTCACGGTGGTGCCGTCGCAGGCGCTGCTCATGATGAACAGCGCGTTCGTCGAGGAGCGGGCGGGCGAGTTCGCCGCGCGGCTGCTGGCGATGCCGCTGGAGAGCGAGGCGGCGCGGGTCGACCGGGCGTTCGTCGAGGCTTACGGGCGGCCGGCCGCCGAGGTCGAGATCGAGGAGAGCCTGGTCTTCCTCGCCGCCATGCGCGACACCGCGCCCGGCGGCGGGGACGCGAACCGCTTCGCGTGGACGCGGTTGTGCCACGTCATCCTCGGCGCGAGCGAGTTCATCTACGTCGACTGAGGACGGTGGCGGAGATTACCTTGCCACGCACAAACCCAGGAAGAGCGGCCTGCGTCCGGGGTGCAGTTGGCAAACCTGATGTCGACACTGCTCCGAGGCCGTCACGCAAAGCGTGGTCCGGGCCCCACTTCGGGAGAGACCGATGCGTAATCCCCACTACCAGGCACCGCCGGTGACCCGCCGCGACATGCTCAAGGCCTGCGGCTGCGGCTTCGGGGGACTGGCCCTCTCGTCGCTGCTCCAGCAGGACCTGCTGGCCGCCCAGGACAACCCGCTGGCCCCGCGGGCGCCCCACTTCGCGCCCCGCGCCAGGCGCATCATCTTCCTGCACATGCACGGCGGCCCGTCGCAGCACGACCTGTTCGAGTACAAACCGCTGTTGATTCGCGACGACAACAAGCCGCTGCCGTTCGCCAAGCCCGACGTGCAGTTCAACGAGACCGGCAACCTGTTCAAGAGCCCCTGGGAGTTCCGGCAGCACGGGCAGTCGGGGCACTGGATGAGCGAGCTGCTGCCCAACCTGGCCGGCATCGCCGACGACCTCTGCTTCGTCCGCTCGATGTACGGCACCAACGCCGCCCACGGCGGCGCCATCCTCGCCATGAACACGGGCAGCGACCGCTTCGTGCGGCCGTCGATGGGGTCGTGGATCTCGTACGGGCTCGGGACGGAGAACGAGAACCTGCCCGCGTTCATGACGATCTGCCCGTCGTACCAGCACGGCGGCGTGCAGAACTACTCGGCCGCGTTCCTCCCCGCCGCCTACAACGGCACCGCCATCGGGAACACGCGGATGAACACCGCCGAGGCGACCATCGACTTCCTCGAGAACCAGGCGGTCAGCCCCGCCGTGCAGCGGGCCGAGGTCGACCTTCTGCAGCGCTGGCAGCGCCGGCAGCTCGAATCGACGGGGCCCGACCTCGCGCTGGAGGGCCGCATCGAGTCGTACGAGCTCGCGTTCCGCATGCAGACCGAGGCGCCCGAGGTGATGCGCGTCGACGGCGAGTCCGAGGCCACCCGGCGGCTATACGGCCTCGACGACCCGGTGGCGGGCGACTTCGGGCTGCGCTGCCTCCTCGCCCGGCGCTTCTCCGAGTCGGGGGTGCGCTTCGTGCAGGCCACCCACGGGCCCGACACCAAGTGGGACCACCACTCCGGGCTCATCACGGGGCTGCCCCGGAGCTGCGCCGAGATCGACCGGCCGGTGGCCGGGCTGATCACCGACCTCAAGCAGCGGGGCCTGCTCGACGAGACCCTGGTGCTGTGGGGCGGCGAGTTCGGCCGCACGCCGGGGGCCGAGGCGGGCGCGCGCAACGGCCGCGATCACAACCCCCACGGCTACACCATGTTCATGGCCGGGGGCGGCGTGAAGGGGGGCCACAGCCACGGCCGCACCGACGAATACGGCTACTACGCCATCGAGAACAAGGTCCACATCCACGACCTGCATGCGACCATCCTGTACCTGCTCGGCCTCGACCACGAGCGCCTGACCTACCGCAGCCAGGGACGCGATTTCCGGCTCACCGACGTGGCCGGCGTGGTCGTTGACGACATACTGGCCTGAAGAACCGCCATGACCCTGCTCCGACGGTGGACCGTCGCGCCGGCCGCGGCCGTAGTCCTGGTGCTGGTCTTCCTGCCCGGCGCACTTCCGCTGGCCGCCCAGCCGGCGGGCGAAGCGGCATCCGCTGCGCCCGACCGTCCGAACATCCTGTTCCTGTTCGCGGACGACCAGCGCGCCGACACCATTCGCGCCTGGGGCAACGAGTGGATCGACACCCCGAACCTCGACCGGCTGGCCGCGGAAGGCCTGAGCTTCGAGCGCAACTACGTGTTCGGCTCGAACAGCGGCGCGGTGTGCGTGCCGAGCCGGGCGATGGTGCTGACCGGCAGGAGTTGGATGCGCTCGCCGAACGACATGCGGGGCGTCCGGACCCTGCCGCGCGAGCTGGAGGCGGTGGGCTACCGCACCTTCATCACCGGGAAGTGGCACAACGGCGAAGAAGCGCTGCTGCGCAGCTTCGACCGCGGCACGGCCGTGTACCTCGGCGGCATGGCCGATCACACGCAGGTGGAGGTGCAGGACATCGAGGACGGCAGGCTCGTCCGCAGGCGCGTCGGGCGGGCATTCTCCAGCACGCTGTTCGCGGATGCGGTGATCGCCTTCCTGGACGAGCAGGCGCGCCTGAAGGAGCGGGCGGGCCCGGCGGGGGAGGCCGGATCGGACCAGCCGTTCTTCGCCTACGTACCGTTCATGGCGCCGCACGATCCGCGCCAGCCGCCGCTGGAGTACCGCGAGCGGTACTACCGGCGCAACCTGCCGCTGCCGGCCAACTTCATGCCGCAGCACCCGTTCGACCACGGCGCCCTGATCCTGCGCGACGAGAACCTGGGCGCCTGGCCGCGGACGCCGGAGGTCATCCGCGATCAGTTGGCCGAGTACTACGGCCTGATCACCCACCTCGACGAGCAGGTGGGGCGCATTCTCACGGCTCTTGAGGAGAACGGTCAGGCCGACAACACCGTGGTCGTCTACGGTGCCGACCACGGGTTGGCCATGGGCAGCCACGGGCTACTCGGCAAGCAGAACCTGTACGAGCACTCGATGCGCTGCCCGCTGATCATCCGCGGGCCGGGCATCCCGCGGGGCTCGACGGATGCCTTCACCTACCTCTTCGACCTGTTCCCGACCCTGCTTGGCCTGGCTTCCGCGGAGGTGCCGCCCGGCATCGACGGTCGCGACCTGGCGGCGCTGTGGTCGGGCGAGGGCGACACGATCTGGCGGCAGAGCCTGTTCCTGCCGTACCGGGACCTGATGCGCTCGGTGCAAGACGAGCGATACAAGCTGATCGTCTATCCCAGGGTGAACCACCGGCAGTTGTTCGACCTCGCCGACGACCCCGACGAGCTGCGCAATCTCGCAGCCGACCCCGCGCACGGGCAGACGCTGACGCGGCTCGAAGCGTTGCTGGAAGGCTGGCGAGCGGCGCTGGCCGATCCGGTGCCGCTCGAAACATCCGATCCGTTGCCGCTCCATCGCGATCTGACCGGTCAGGCGCGCGAGCCCGACCGCTGGCAGCCGCCCTGGATTGTGGACAAGTACTTCGATCCGCCGGCCTCGCCCGACCCCAGGTAGTCCATCGTTCACGGCGCGGCGCAGGGCGCGCACGTCGGCGTAGAGTATCGAGGGACGCCGGTCGGGGAAGGGAACGACACGATGACGGCCCGGCGGTCTACCTGGGCGGCATGGCCGTAGCCGGCGCGGATGCACATGACGCCGGGAAGGACCCTGCGGCGGAAAAAACCGTGGTACGTTCGACGAGATGCGAATCGAGACACCCGCCAGACTGCCCGCGTGCGCCGGGAAGTGGCATCCGGAGGAACGTCTGTGGCTGCAGCAGTTCCTCGAGGCGATCGCCGCTGACTACCGGGACGCCGTGAAGAAGGTGGTTCTGTACGGCTCGAAGGCCAGAGGCGACTGGCACGACGAAAGCGACATCGACGTACTCGTCATCGTGCGCAACGAAGAAGCCGGCACCAGGAAGACCCTCCAGAGAAGAGGCCAGGAACTGGCCGTGACCTCCTACGCCGTGCCCGGAATCCTGATCCTGACCGACGAAAGGTGGCAGCGCCTCGAGAAGAGCGGGGCAGGGTTGACCAAGGCAATCGCACGCGAAGGCATCAACCTGCTATGAAGCGCGACATCGCGGTCGGCGAATGGAAAAGGGCGACCCAAGCGCTGCACGGCAGACGGGACAAGTGGGGCAGGGAAGCTCAAGGGAATAAATGTATACCCGAACCGACTATCACTGGCTGGCGGAGGCAGCGAACATGCCGATGAACAACCCCCCGCATCCAGGCCGCAGCATCAGAGAGCTGCCTGGTCCCGCTCGGTCTGAACGTCACCGAGGCCGCGAAGGTGTTGGGAGTCGCCCGCCAGACACTCTCGCGCGTATTGAACGGCCACGCGGCGGTTTCTCCGGAGATCGCCATCAGGCTGGAGAAGGCAGACTGGTCCAATGCCGAGTTCTGGCTACGCCGGCAGGCGACCTGGGATCTCGTCCAGGCGCGCAAGGACCAGGATCGGATCGATGTCGAGCGCTACCAGCAACGGCCGACGGTGTGATGCCAGTGGAGATCTGCTCGATTTCAGCCCAGCGCCGTCAGCAGGCGCAGCAGGCGCTCCATGGAGTACGCCCGAAAGTTGCCCCGCAGCAGGCGCGACATGTCGGATTGCGACAACCCGAGCAACTTGGCCGCTTCGACCTGCTTGAGGCCGCGCCTGCGAACGATGTCGTCGATCCGGGTGACGAGTTGCGCCTTGAGCAGGTGCGCTTCGGGGTCCGGGAGCCCCAGGTCCGCGAACACGTTGCCGCTGCCGTGGTCGGTCTCGTCCTTGTCAGCAGTCATCAACCTACCCTCCATCATCGCACGAAGCCCGAGCGGTCCACTCGCTCGCCGAGCGGCATGACGGGGTCGATCCGCAGCGGGTTGCGGATGTCGACTGGCGGAGCCCGCGCGCGAGGAGATTGGTGTATAAAGTGGGCGCAAACCGCGGCACGGACGACTGCCTCAGTCGTCGTGACGGACTTCCTGGAGACGAGACGATGACACGCTGGACACTCGCGGCGGCGCTTGTGCTGCTGCTGGCTCCCACCACGGTCATGGCGCAGGACGCTGGCGCGGTCCGCTCCGCGCACGAAGACCTGGAGCCGGGCACCCGGACCGACGACCTCGGCATCACGATTGGGATGCCCGCCGAGGCGCCGGCGGCGGAGCTCGGCACGGACCAGGTCAGGATCTCGGCCTTCCTGTCCGACGAGTCGATGACGTTCGAGACCCAGTCGACGGTTCACGTGCGCTTCGAGCTCGAGGACGGCCTGCACATGTACGGACGGCCGCTTCCCGACAACTACATCGCCTCGGAAGTGACGATTCCCGACACGTCCGGCCTGCGGGTGGGGACGGCACAGTACCCGCCGACATATCCGCGGGAGTTCCCCGCGCTCGGCGTCACGCTCAACGTCTACGAGGGTGTCGTCGACGTCGCGATTCCGGTCACGCCCAACGCCGAGGTGTTCCACCGGTCGAACCCGGACCGGCCGGACGTGGTCGACGTGCCGTTGTCGATCCTGTATCAGGTCTGCAGCGAGACGATCTGCTATACGCCGAGGACCGAAACGCTCTCGCTGGCGGCGCCGTTCCAGCCGCTCCTGTCGCCGGGCGCTCGGAGAGAACGATAGCGGCGCCGCCATGACCGCGGCATCCGTCGCCGGGCCGGACGATGAGAGGCCCGACCTGCTCATTCGCCGCATCAAGTTGCGGAATCTCCTGTCGTTCGGGCCGGACGAGACCGACCTGGAACTCGGGCCCCTGAACGTACTGATCGGTCCGAACGGTTCGGGAAAGTCGAACCTCATCGCGGCGATCGGGATACTGCGGGCAGCGCCGCGGGATCTTGCAGCGCCGATCAGCGACACCGGCGGAATAGGCGAGTGGCTGCACAAGCGGGAGTCGGGCGACCGACGAGGTTCAATCGGCGCGGAAGTCGACTGCCCGCCCCTCCGCTACCGCCTCTTCATGGAAGAGCAGAACCACGAGTTCCAGGTCTACGCCGAGTTCGTTGGCGAAAAGTCGCCCTCGAGTGGCTTGCACGTGTACTACCACTACGAGCGCGGCGTGGGCACCCTGCACCCGAAGGAGGGCGTCCGCCGGGCGCTCGGGGCAGGTGACCTGGATCGCAGGCAGTCGGTTCTTTCGCAGTTGAGGGATCCGTACGCCTTCCCGGAGATCACGGACCTCGGCAAGCGGTTCGACAGAATCCGGATCTACCGTGAATGGTCCTTCGGCCGTCAGACGCCGACGCGCAGACCACAGCCCTCCGATCTCCGCAACGACTTCCTCGCCGAGGACGCGAGCAACCTGGGCCTGATTCTGAACAGGCTGCGCAGGAAGCCCGCGGTCAAGAAGCGCCTTCTGAAAGCGGCCCGCAAGCTCTACGACGGGTTGACGGACTTCGACGTAATCGTGGAAGGGGGCACTGTCCAGGTGTTCCTGGAGGAAAACGGCATCACCGTGCCGGCCACGCGATTGTCCGACGGCACCCTGCGGTACCTGTGTCTGCTGGCCATCTTGTGTCACGACGCCCCGCCGCCGTTCGTGTGCATCGAGGAGCCGGAACTGGGCCTGCATCCGGACATCATGCCGACCCTCGCGGCCCTGCTCCGCGAGGCGTCCACTCGTTGTCAATTGCTCGTCACGACCCACTCGGACGTTCTGGTGGACGCGCTGACCGAGGAGCCCGAGAGCGTGGTCGTGTGCGAGAAGCACGAGGGGCGGACTCGACTGCGCCGGCTGAACCGGAAGGACCTCGCCGAGTGGCTCGCCCGGTACAGCCTCGGCGAGCTCTGGATGAAGGGCGAGCTGGGAGGGAGCCGCTGGTGAGTGCGAGGGTTCACGTGGAGGGCGGGGGCACCGGCAACAAGGCACTGAAGGCCGAGTGTCGAAGAGCTTTCAGCGAGTTCTTCACGAAGGCGGGATTCGCCGGCCGGCTGCCGCGCGTCGTTCCCGGTGGGGGGCGAAGAGAGACGTACGACGATTTCTGCACGGCCTTGCGCAATCCGAGGAACGACGCGTTCACGGTGCTGCTCGTCGACAGCGAAGCTCCGGTCGCCGAGGGCGCCGGTCCCTGGACGCACCTGCGGGATCTAGCCGGGCGACGGGTGGAACAGGCCGCGAGGGGCCGCGGACGAGCATGCCCACCTGATGGTGCAATGCATGGAGGCGTGGTTCCTGGCCGATCCCGGGACGGTTGCCGCCTACATCGGCAACCGCTTCCGCCCCGGGGCACTCCCCGGTCGAGCGGATGATATCGAGCGGATTCCGAAGCAGGACGTTCTCGCAGGTCTGGACAACGCGGCACGCGACTGCGCCACCCGCGGCGGGTACAGGAAGGGGCGCGATTCGTTCGAGATTCTCGCCGAGCTGGATCCCGAAAGAGTGACTGCCGCGTCGCCCACGCCAGGCGACTCGTGGACGTACTGCGGGCCAGGCTATAGCGTCGCGACGCGCGGCCGGGCTCGTGGACGAGCACGTCGAAGTGCTCGACCCGTCCGACGAGCCCGGGCGAATGCCTTGCCGCTATCAATCGACCGCGTACTTGGTGAACGCGCCCCCCGCGAAGCGGAGCGAGTTGGGTCCCTCGGCGGCGAACACGTTGCCGTCCGCGTCGACCGCCACACCCTCGCCGGCCGCGCCCTGGTACGGCCGCGTGTCCGCTTCGAACGGCGGGATGTAGCCCGTGATCCGGTCCTCGCTCGCAGGCCCGATGCGCACGCCGTTCACCCAGTTCGGATGGCTGGTCGGGCTCGACTCGGAGTCGATCGAGTACAGCACGTCGTCGGCGGTGATGAAGATGCCGCTGATGCGCCCATGGGAGTAGAGCGAGTCGAGATAGTTGCCGTCCTGGTCGAAGATCTCGATGCGGTGGTTGCCGCGATCGGCGACGAAGAGGCGCCCCTGCGAATCGAACGCCAGCGCGTGCGGCGTGCGGAACTCGCCGTGCAGCGTGCCGATGCGTCCCCACTCCTTGATGAACGTGCCGTCGGCGGCGAACTTCAGGATGCGGCCGGTGGCGCCCGCCGCGCGTCCCTCCTCTATCGCCCGGTTGGTGGTCATGCCCTGGCCGCTGTGGCCGTCCGCGACGAAGATGCTGCCGTCCGGCGCGGTGACCACGTCGTTCGGCTGGTTGAACTGGTTGGGGCCGCTCCCCGGCTGGCCCGCCGTGCCGAGGCTCATCAGCAGCTCGCCGTCGGGGCTGAACTTGTGAACCTGGTGTCCCTTGGTTCCCTCCCGGTTCCCCGCGAAGTCGGTCACCCAGACGTTGCCGTCGGCGTCCACGTGGATGCCGTGCGGCGTGACCATGACGCCGCCGCCGAAGTTCGCGAGCACCTCCCCGGTGTGGCGGTCGAACTTGAAGATCGGATCGACGGGGTTGGAGTCGCAGTTGACGGGCACGCCCGCGCCGAACGAGCCGGCGCCGCAGCGCTCGTAGGCCCAGACCTGGCCGTCGTGCGGGTCGATGTCGATGCCCGCGGTCGAGCCCCACTCCCGGCCTTCGGGCAGGTCGCCCCAGTTCGCGATCACGGTCGCGGTCGGGTTCGGCAGACCCTCACCCGTGATCGTGTTGCCCTGCGCCTGGGCCTCGGTTGCGCTCGCCCCCAGCACGAGAGCGACGCAGGCGACCAACATGAACATCAGGTATCGTGACGATGACATGGCTCTTCCTCCTGGCAAACCCGTGTGCGGCGAGTCCGTGTTTCCGGTTTCGGCGGCCTGCCGCCGTCCGCCCTCGGTAGACGGTCGGATGATAGCCCGAAACCCCGGGGTCAGCCGCGCGCCTGCCGATCGCCATCAAGGCGGCGGGCGACGGCGAGGTCGACGCTCGGGACGTGAGCACGCTCCAGACCGTCTACGACGCGGACGACCTCGATTTCCGCCTGCGGCCCGGATCGGCGGCCGCCGACCGGGGGATGGTGCTGGCGACGGTGACCGACGGGTTCACCGGGAGCGCGCCCGACCTCGGGGCGCTGGAGGTCGGCGTCGCCGCGCCACACTGCGGGCCTCGCCCGTAGAGCCGACCTGAGTGGACGGCTTCCGGCCCGACCATTATCTGCAATGTCGTGTTTTGGTCGCGACCATTCAACGACAGCCCGTGGAATGGTCGGCAACCTACTGCGGGACGCCGCACAAGCGATGCAGGTGCTCGGGCGGACCTCGGTGGGCTGTCAGGGGTGATCCGGCCGGAGCCCGTTGAGCGCGAGTGTGCGCGTTGAGACGCTGCCGGCCTGGCGACACGCGTCTTGGCGTCCGCGCGGGTTCTACTCCGCCGGCACGAATCCTGAGCGGTCCACCCACTCCCCGAGCCGCATGACCCGGTCGATCTCCAGGGTGTTGCGGATGTCGGCCAGCGGATCGGCGTTCAGCACGATCAGGTCGGCGACCTTGCCCGCCTCGAGGGTGCCGAAGTCGGCTTCGCCCACCGGGGGCATCTGCGCGGCGCCGGTGGCCGTCGCGGCGACGATGGCGTCCATCGGGGTCAGGCCGGCCTCGACGTACATCTCCATCTCGTGGTGCATGCCCCAGCCGAACGGCACGTTCGGGGTGCCGGCGTCGTTGCCCATCGCGACCGCGACCCCGGCGTCATGCATCGTCTTCACGAAGTCCAGGAGCTGCCGGAACGCGGCCTTGCGGTCTTCGAAGCCCGGGTCGTCGACGACCCCGGCGCGGCGTTCCGCGTCGTCCCAGCCGGCCAGTGCATCCGGGTTGAACATCTCGAACGCGGCGCGCAGCTCGGGGTCGTCGAGCAGCTCCGGATGCTCGGCGAAGTGCCAGCGGTTCTGGACGATGGACAGGGTCGGAGTGAAGTAGACGTCGTTGTCGAGGCACATTCGGATGAACTCGGCCGAGGGTTCGGGATCGTCCATCGGGACGCCGGCGCCGGGGCCGAAGGTCAGCACGGTGCTGTGCAGGAAATCCCACAGGCCGGCCTCGACGAGTTGGCGGCCGTCGGCCTCGTCGTCGATGTGGGCGATGGGGATGGCGCCGTTCGCCACCGCCTCGTCGATGATCGCCGCGCGTATCTCCGGCGGGATCTTCAGGCCCGGCTCGGCGACCTCGTTCACCCACATCTTGATGAAGTGCACGCCGAGCGCGATCTGATCGCGCACCAGCGCCCGCGCCTCTTCCTCGGTGGCGGGGGCGTTCCGGCCGGCCGCGTTGAAGCCGCCGGGGTAGGAGAACCCCATCCCCGCCGTGTAGGTCCGGGGGGCGTCGGCGCGGCCGGCGGCCCCGAGCAGGTAGGCGACCCGGTCCGGCGTGTCGCTGCCGGTGCTCCGCGCGGTGGTTACCCCGTAGTGGAGCTGCGTGCGGAACTGGCGCTCGATTTCCTCCGGCCCCTCCCGGTAGTGCACGTGCAGGTTCACCAGGCCGGGAATGATCGTCTTGCCGCTCAGGTCGACCGTCTCCGCGCCCTCGGGCACCGGCGTGGCGTCGCGCGCGCCGGCGCTCTCGATCCGGCCGTTGCGAACGACGACAACGGAATCGGTGACCGGCGGCCCGCCGGTCGCGTCGATCAACTGCGCCCCGACGAGCGCGAGCGCGCCGGGCGCTTCATCTTCGGGCGCCGCGGGTTGTCCGCAAGCCGCGAGAATCAGGGCCAGTCCTGTCGCCAACAGGTCAAGTCGCTTCATGAGAACCTCTCATCGCTCGCGGCCCGGATGCGGCCACTGGCGTGATTCTAGTATGCCGGACTGTCTGCGCCATCCGGCTCGCGGGATGCCGTGCGCTCGGATTGCCGTTCAGTGCCGTCGACGACGCCAGCGCTGCGTGGCGGGCGAAGCTTTTTTGCCAGCTTTACGATATTGACAGCTTGTGCCAATACGCCCTATCGTAAAGGGCGGCAGATTAATCGTGGGACCCTCAACCACAACGAGTCCCGAGACACAAGACGAGCGGACGCTCGATGAGGCGGCACTGCTGGCGCGCATCACGCGCTATTTCGACGGCGCCATCCGTGGCCTGCGCAAGCGGGATCGGCTGGTGATCCTTCGTGCGGCGGACGATTTCTGGACCGTGATGCAAACGCTGTCGCTCGCCCCGGTCGCGGAGTCCGCGGAACACAAGGTGCGGTTGCGTGGTGCCCTGGCGAAGCGCAAGCTGCTGCAGATGGACGGCGGCGTGCTCTCGCCGTCGAGTGCGGCGGCTTTGCTCGGGGTCAGCCGGCAGGCCGTCGGCCAGCGCCGCGCGGCCGGCAGGCTGCTCGGCGTCGAGGGGCCGCGCGGGTATCTCTACCCGGCATGGCAGTTCACGGACCAGGGCATGCTGCCCGGTTTCGAGGACACGCTGCGGGCGCTCCGCGGTGAGGACGCCTGGTCGATTCTCACCTTCTTCCTCGAACCCGATGCGGCCGCCGGGAACCAGCGGCCGCTCGACCTGCTGCGCACGGGCCGGCTGGACGCGGTGGCGCGAGCGGCGGAGCTGTACGGTGAGCAGGCGGCCGTCTGATCGCCATGACCGCGCCCGGCGATCATCCGTTGCCGCCCGCGGGCGGTATAACCGGTTCGCTCGCGCTGACGCGGATTCCGAAGAATCGGACCTGGTTTCGTCTGTACAGGCATCCGTACGCTCCTCTTCACTTCGGGACCACGCGACGGGCGCGTTTCGACGCGGCGCGGGGCGAGTTCGGCGTGCTGTACGTGGCTCGACAGATTGCCGGCGCATTCGTCGAGACGCTGGCCAGAGGCGGGGTCCGCACGATTTCCCAGGAGCGCCTGCAACGCTACCGCATTGCCGAGATTGCCGCGTCGCGGGTCGTCTCCCTGGTGGACCTGACCGGTACGGGCCTGGTGCGGATGGGCGTCGACGGCCGTCTGACAACTGGCGCGTACCAGATCGCCCAGCGCTGGTCGAGCGCCTTCTTCGCACACCGCGACCGACCGGATGGAATCCTCTACGGGTCACGGCACGATCCCGGCCAGCAACTTGCCGCCTTGTTCGACCGCACGGCGCCCTGCCTCACGGCCACGTTGCACGGTCCGCTGCGCGACCACCTCGGCCATGACGCGTTCTTCCGTCTGCTGGACGACTACGACATCGGATTGCTGTGAGGACGCCCAGCGTCAGGTAGTCCCGCACTACTTCGTGAGCTTCTCGTAGAGTGCTGCGAACCGGGCGTGGCTGCGCTGATAGGCGGCCGTCACATGCGGGCGGGCTCCTGCCCTGCCTGTCATCACCGGTTGCTCGGAGTCGGATGCGGCGGCAAGCGCCCCGAAACGCCTCGCCGACGAGGCGTTTCGGCCCATCCCCCCCGCTCCATGACCTTGCGCCTCAGCACTTCGCTTCGCTGCGTTCTGCGGCGCAAGCTCCTAGCCAGCCGCCCACGGCCTGGACGGTGACCCCGCGCAGCGAGCCGATCACCCGGTCGGCATGGTCGAACGGCCAGCCGCGGGTGACTCCGTTCGGGACGGCGACCGTGTGGATTCCGGCTGCCTTGGCCGCCTGCACGCCGTTCGGGGAGTCTTCGAAGGCTACCGCCTCCGACGCACTGACCCGCAGCCCGTCGAGCGCGGCCAGATAAACGTCCGGTGCGGGCTTGGTCTGCCGCACGTCGTCGCGGCAGCGGACAGCGTGGAACGCCTGCAGCACGCCAATGCGTTCCAGGTGACCCTCGACCCAGCGCCTCGACGAAGAAGAGGCCACCGCCAGCCGCAACCCCGCCGTGACGGCGTCGGCGACCAGCTCCGCGACGCCGGGACGTGCCCCGAGCTGCGCGACCTCGGCCCGGTGGCGAGCGTTCATCTCCTCGCGCAACGTCGTGAGGTCGATGCCCGGGCCGACGAGCCGTTGCAGATGGTCATAGGGATCGACGGTGGAGCCCACGCACAGCCGCCACTGTTCGGACGGAAGGTCGTGGCCGTGACGGCGATACGCCTCCCGCACCGCCGACAGAGAGGAGGACTCGGTGTCGACGATCAGCCCGTCGAAGTCGAAGATCAGCGCGCGCAGCATTCTCCAGGGCTCCTGACGTCGTGAACCGTATCAGACGTACGCGTCATGGCGTTCCTGTACACTGGCCCATCACCACGTTCATGCTGTGCATGCACGTGCCGACTCGACGATTCTCTTCGACCGTAGCGCGAGGAAGGAAATATGAGGCTACATGTCGACAAGGAAGCCGACGCTCTGTACCTGCGCCTCGACGATTCCGAGATCGTCGACTCGGAGGAGGTCTCGCCGGGCGTCGTGCTCGACTACAACGAGTCGAACGAAGTGGTGGGAGTGGAAATGCTCCATCTCTCGAGGCGTTCCTCCAGACTGAACCTCTCGGCACTGCAATTCGAAACGGTCTGACCCGGTCGGCGTGGGTGGCCTGAATCTGGCCACCCGCGTCCCTCGCCAGGGTCCGCAGCGAGCATCGCAGGTCCATCCCGACACGTCCGACCATCGCCGCAACGGGGGCCAGCGCGGTATCCTCTCTGATCGGTTGCGATTCATGATGGTCGGCGGCGTCCATCCGCCGGGTGGAGGAGTCGAGATGCGGTACCTGTCCGTCACGGTCGCCTGTTTCGTCGTCGCGGCATGCCTGGTCGCATTGCCCGCCGCTGCCCAGATCGAGGAGCCGGCGCCGGCGCCCCGCACGGCCTGGGGCCAGCCGGACCTGGGGGGCGTCTGGGAGTACAAGACCCGCACGCCGCTGGAACGTCCTGAGCAGTACGCCGGCCGAGAGTACCTGACCGAGGAGGAAGCGGCGGAGATCGAGCAGCGGGAGCGCGCCCGGATCCAGGCGATGGAGGAGCGGCCGGCGCAGCGCACGATCGCCATTCCGACCGCCGGCGACCGTCCCGGACGGTGGCTCGACTCGCCGGATCACCCCAGCCTGCAGGGGCAGACCGGGTCGTACAACATCTTCTGGTTCGACTGGGGGACGACCGCCGTCAGCACCCGGCGCACGTCGCTCATCGTCGATCCGCCGGACGGCCGGCTGCCCGCGCTGACCGAGGCGGGGCGGGAACGGGCGCGGACCATGGGCTCCCGCTCTTCGTTCAGCGACACCGTCGACACGGCCGAGTCGTACCTCGACTTCAGCAACTCCGACCGCTGCCTGATGAGCGGCAACGCGGGGCCGCCGATGCTGCCGGGCGTCTACAACAACAACATGCAGTTGTTCCAGACGCCGGACCACGTCGCCATCATGAACGAGATGATGCACACCGTGCGCGTCATTCCGCTCGATGGCCGGCCCGCGCCGGCCGACGGCATCCGGCAGTACGTCGGCGAGGGAAGGGGCTACTGGGACGGCGACACGCTGGTGGTCGAGACGGTGAACTTCAACGACGACCGGACACACACCACGTGGCGCAACACCAGCCGCAACCGGACGCTGGTGGAGCGCTTCACGCGGGTGGACGCCGACACGCTGCTCTACGAGTTCACGGTGACCGATCCGGATACGTGGGAGCGCCCCTGGTCGGCCGAGCTGCCGATGCAGCGCAGCGAGCTGCCGATCTACGAGTTCGCCTGCCACGAGGGCAACTACGGCCTCGAGAACATCCTGGCCGGGAACCGCCGGGCGGAGGCCGGGGCGGCGGGGCGGTAGGCCGCGAGAAGCAGCGCGGCTGCCGTTCGTCCGGAATCATCCGGCTCGGTACGGCGGACGCCAAATCCGCAGCGGAGTGTGACGCGCGGCGTGCAGGAAGTCTCCATCCGTGGTGAGCAGCTCCAGGTCGTGATGGAGGCAGAGTCGCGCGAGCAGGGCATCGATGGTCCCGAGCTGGACCCCATGGCGCCGGCAGGTATTGCGGATATCGGCCGCCGCAACATGATCGTCACGGTCCGGCACGATCATCGGCAACGACGCGAACCGCTCGAGGATCGCATCGCGGGCCGTGGGCCCCCGGAAGCCCTGGAGCAATTCCTGAAGGACGATCCCGGTCGTGTACACGGCCTCCCGGGATGCGAGCGCTACCCGCAGACGGATCGGCTCGGGAGCATCGCCGGGCGAGTCTCTCCGGAACGCGAGAGACCAGACGCTGGTATCGACGAACAGACTCATCCGCGTGAGCGCTCAGCCTTGTAGTCGAACGTCGGATCCCAGTCGAGCGAGTCGAACAGCTCCAGCAACCGGCGTTGTTCCCGCCGCGCGATGAACTCTTGCAGCGCCAGGGTCACGGCCGCCGTCTTGGTTCGCTTTCCGCTGAGCTCCAGGGCGCGCTCCAACAGGTCCGGGCTGATCGCCAGATTCGTAGCCATGTGCAGAGTATCGCACAATGTGCCGCACAATATCCGCGGCCACGAGCGAATCGCCGGCCGGCGCCGACCCGGTCGATCTCGCGTGGGCAGGCATGCTACCCTCCGCCGGCGAACTTGCCGCCCTCCTCCCCCAGAGACTGAATCGGGAGCCATCGATGTCCATCGTCGCGCGGCATATGAGCCGCATCAAGGCCTCGCCGGCCGCCGTCATCTCCGCGCGGGCCATGGAGATGGCGCGGGCCGGCCGCGACGTCATCGCCCTGTCGGCGGGAGAGCCGGACTTCGATACGCCGGACCACGTCAAGCGCGCGGCGGTGCGCGCCATCGGGGAGGGGAAGACGAAGTACCCGCCGCTTACGGGCATCCCCGAGCTCCGGGAGGCGATCTGCCGCAAGCTCGAGCGGGAGAACGGCCTGCGCTACGCCCCCGACCAGGTGCTCGTCTGCAACGGCGGCAAGCAGGTCATCTACAACGCGCTGACCGCTTCGCTCGACCCCGGGCAGGAGGTCGTCATCCCCGCGCCGTTCTGGGTGAGCTACCCGGACATGGTGCTGCTGGCGGGCGCGGATCCGGTGGTGGTTCCCACCGATCCTGAGAACGGGTTCCGACTGCAGCCGGCGCAACTCGAGGCAGCGATCACCGCGAAGACCAGGTGGCTGATTCTGAACAACCCCTGCAACCCATCCGGGGCGGTCTATTCGGCGCGGGACATCGAGGGGATCGCCGCCGTGCTGCGGCGCCATCCGCACGTGTGGGTGCTCGCGGACGACATCTACGAGCACATCATCTACAACGGGGAACCTTTTTCGACGATGGCACAGGTTGCGCCCGATCTGCACGAGCGCACCCTGACCATGAACGGGCTCTCGAAGGCCTACTGCATGACCGGCTGGCGCATCGGCTACGGGGCGGGGCCGAAGGAGCTGATCGCCGCGATGGCGAAGATCCAGTCGCAGACCACCAGCGGCGCCTCGAGCATCAGCCAGTGGGCCGGGGTGGAGGCGCTGGATGGCGACCAGAGCTTCATCGAGGACAACGTGGCGGCGTTCCGGGAGCGGCGCGACCTGGGCGTCTCGCTGCTCAACCGGGCGGCCGGGCTGTCCTGCCGGTCGCCGAACGGCGCGTTCTATCTCTACGTCGATTGCCGGGAGACCGTCGGCAAGCGTACGCCGGGGGGTGACACCATCGGGACGGACGCCGACTTCGCGAGGTATCTTCTCGACAGCGAGGAGGTCGCGGTGGTGCACGGCGAGGCGTTCGGCCTGTCGCCGTACTTCCGCGTCTCCTACGCGCTGGCGACGGAGCGGCTCCGGGTAGCCTGCATGCGGATTCAGCGCGCGTGCGCGGCGCTCTCCGGCTGACGAGCCGGCGCCGCCCGGCGGCCGGGAAGTTCGGCAGGCGGTTGATCTCGGACGGCGAGCACCTCCGGCTGGCCAGCCGGTGCCGTCCGCGACGGCCGGGAGAGAGCAGGGAGGAGCTCATGGAGGGCCGGATGCAGCGTTCCGTCACCGGCGGCGGGTTGGTCCTGTTCGCGGCGGTCGCGCTGGGGCTGTCGGAGCCCGCGGCGGCCGAGGCGCAGGCCCTCGGGCGGTTGTACATCGAGGCGCTGGACGCCGAGGGGCGGGTGGTTCCCGGCCTGACCACGCGTGACTTCATCGTGCTGGAGGACGACGCGCGGGCCGACATCGTGTCGGCCGAGCAGGTCGGGCCGATGAAGGTGGCGCTGCTGATCGACAACGGCGACCGGATGTCGGAACTGGCCGCGTTCTACCCGCTGCGGGACGCGACCGAGGCGTTTCTCGACACGCTCGGGCCGGAGCACGAGGTCGCCCTGTTCACCATCGCGCGGAACCTGCAGCGCCGGGTCGACTTCACGCGGGACCGCGAGGCGTTGCAGGCGTCGGTCGACGACATCGTCCTCGATTCGGGCGCGGGTACCGTGCTGCTCGACGGCATCAGGCAGACCTGGGAGCGCTACTACGAGGGCGACGAGACACTCCCGGTGATGGTGCTCATCCTCACCAACGGCCGCGAGACCAGCAGGAACTACAACGACACGACCTACAGGGCCCTCGTCGAGACGCTCATCGCGCGAGGCGTCATGGTGAACGTCCTGCAACTGTCGGCCAGCGGCGGCAGCATTCGCGGCGGCAACGTCAGCACGATGCCGGGGTACGCCCGCAACATCGCCTCGAACACGGGCGGGGTGTACGAAACCATCACCACCGCCACCGGCATGCCGGAGTGGTTGCGGCGGTACGCCGAGCGCTTGAACGCCCACTACGCCGAGGTGTCGAAGCGCTACCGCGTGCTGTACGAGCCGCCGGCGCCGCGCGGCGCGCAGATTTCGGCGGGGGCGCGCCCGGGCGTCAACATCCGCCTCTTCGTCGACCTCCGCATGGACCAGTGACCGGGGCATCCTACCGCCCCGCGCCTCGCTTCCCGAGCGCGCGAGCCGGACGAGGACAGGTAGGCGCCCCGTGCTCCGCAAGATGCGCAACAGATCCTGCCGGCAATCGGAAGCAGACGGCGGAGGCGGCGGGACGTGCCTATTCCGCCATCTGGTACTCGACCTTGCGTGTGTCGCTCACCCGCATCGACGCGTCCAGGACTTCGAGTGAGACCAAGTTGCCCTCGGTGTCGTAGTCGAGGATGACGCCCGGCTTGTCTTCGTCGCTCTCGGCGACGGCGCGGTCGTCACGGAGGATGATCCTCAGGATGTCCGTCATCGGGTCGTAGGCGACCTTCATCGGTTCTAACTCCAGTACTTCTCCATCTTGCTCGTCCGATACGCGGTGACGACGGCCGGCGGCTCGTGATCCGTGTCGACGAAGACGCGGACCAGATACTCCCTTGCCGGCGTTCCAGGCATGAGCCGCGAGTGTACGACTATCCGCCCACGACGGAGTCCGTGTATCTGACCGGGATCGGCGAGCACGCGCCGGACAATCTCGCGGGTCAGGCCGCGACGCTTCATCTGGACCATCGCATGGGGAGTGATGGCAAAGCTCCGGATCGGTTCGATTGCCACGCTCGGGCTATCGCTCCCCCGGCTCTTGCTACCGCTCCCCGGCCCTTGCTTCCTCCACGCGCGAGCCGGCGAGGATGTTCAGCAGCCCGTAGTTGCCTTCGTGGCAGGCGTACTCGAACATCGGCTGGTCGCTGAGCGCCCACGGCGACGAGCCGGTCCACGGGCGGGTCCAGACGTTCGGATCGTCCACCGTGAACTCGTAGTCGAGCGTCCGCGGCCCCACCCGGGTGAAGCGTTCCACGACCCGCAGGGCCGGGCTGAGATCCCAGTTGATGCCGCCCTGCGGTCCCGGGCCGGACGAGAACAGGTAGGCGCGATGGCCGAAGTTGGTCGTCTCGACCACCAGCGTGTCGCCCTCCCAGCGCCCCCGCGAATGGCCGCCGAACTGGCTGATGCGCTCTTCGATAGCGGGACGTCCGTCGAGGTGGATGAAGCGCACGTCGTGGATGTGCTCCTGCACGATCGCGATGACGCCGGCCGTCTGCACGAGGTGGTAGTTGTTGTTGTAGGCGGTGGGCAGCGACGGGACCCCGCGGTACCAGATGCAGCGGTCGCCGTAGTCGAACTGCTCGTGCGAGTCGGCCGGCACCAACCCTTCCCGGATGGCCTTCAACCGCTGCCGCTCGGGCGATGCGACGTGCGCTGCGTGCTCGGGGGTGAGCGCGGGCAGGCGCCCGTTCGGCGGGTCGATGACGAGCGAGGTCCGCCGGGTGGGGACGACGGTGGTCCCGCGATCGATCCAGAAGGCGTTGTAGGCGCCGACGTTGCCGCCCACCGGCAGCGGCTCGGTGCGCACGACGCTGGGCGCATTCGCGCGGGCGTTGGCCTCGACGACGCGCTGCTCGATGGCCGCTGCTTCTTCGGCGGTCAGGAACGCCTTGTCGGCCAGCGCTTCCGGACGTTCGAGCGGCGTGACGGTGGAGCTGTTCCAGACGCCCCCGATATCGGGATCGCCCCAGGCGGTACGCGGCGCCACCCAATCCTCCGGGGACGCCGGCTGGGACCAGCCCGCGGACGGCGCGAGGACCATGCTCGCGGCCAGCACCAGGGCACAGACGACCACCTGCACGCGCGAAAGGCCACTCATCGCTGACTCCTTCTTCCCGGCGGAACCGCACGCGGGACATGCCCAGGGCGTCCGCGCACTCCACCACGCATCGCTGACTCCTTCTTCCCGGCGGCAACCGCACCCGACCGATGGGCGTGATTTACCTGCCTGCTGCCTCGCGTTCGAAACGTCGATGACCCGAGGGGAACGATGGCGTCGGTTCCGGCAGGGTCACGGACGCAGCGCGCGCCCGTCGCGCTCGAACTTCCGCGCCCCGGCCAGGATGCCGTACAGCCCGATGTTGCCCTCGTGGCAGGCGTACTCGTAGATCTCGCCCTCCATGCGCCGGAACGGCATCATGACCGTATAGGGCGCGGTGTACCGCTCCGGGTCGGTCAGCGTGTACTCGTAGGCGACGGTATCGGGGTCGAGTCGGCTCAGCCGCTCGACCAGGTGCACGCTCGGGCCGTTCCTGCCGTTCCCCCAGTCGCGGATCTGCGTGGTCTCGACGACCAGGGTCTCTCCCTCCCAGCGCCCGCGCGACACGCCGGCCCACTGCTCGAACGCAGGCTTCTCGGTGTCTTCCAGGGGAATCATCCGCGCCTGGCGCGCCTGTTCGGTGAGAATCACGACGTGGTCGGCGGTCTGGAAGATCATCAGGTTGTTGTTGTAGGCCCCCGACCGGAGCGGCGGTCCCGACTTGCCGAACACGATGCAGCGGTCGCCCGTGCTGCGGTTCTCGTAGGAGTCGTACATGTGCTCGCGGCGGTAGGCGGCCCGCTCCCGGTCTGCCTGCCGGGCGGATTCGGTCAGCGGGGGATAGCGCCCGTTGGGCGGATCGACGATCAGCGCTGTCCGCTTGTCGGAGGTCAGCTCGATGCCCCGCTCGTACCAGAACTCGTTGTAGGAGAGCACGCCCCCGTCGGCGCGCGACTGGTAGCCGGCGTTCGGCGCCCCCGTCTCGGGGTCGAAGAGATCGCGGTTCTGGCGCGTCCGCTCCGATGCCTCGAACAGTGCGGCCTCCTCGGGGTTCAGCGTCTCTCGCCCCTCGAACCGGGCCGGCCGCTGCATCGGGGTCAGCGTCCGGAAGGTGAAGGTGCCCGAGATGTCCGGGTGCCCGTCGGGCGTCCGCATCGGCATGTCGCCGCCGTTCGACTGGGCCACGGCCGGTTGGGCCGCGAACGCGAACACGATTGCCGCAACCGCGAACGTCGCGAAGGATGTCCTGCGCATCTGCTACCTCCGGTTCGAGAGGCGTTGCCGGACGAGACTCTGCTGAATCATACCTGTCCGGGCTTCGCCGGGCGGATGGGAGCGTCCGTGGCCGAGAGCCGCCGCGGTCGCCGGTCGAATGCGCCGGGACCATCGGCCGACCTTCGGGCCGGCGTGTCGGGGTGACGGCGACCGGGGTCGTTTCCACGATTCGTGCTCCTGACGTTGACGCGGGCGGCATGTCGATGGAGTCCAGGTATCGGCCCGGGGTCGTTCCCACGATTCGTGCTCCTGACGTTGACGGTATCCTCATGTTCGGCGTCGGGGTGCGGCATCGCGGCGCCGTCGTGATTCGGCGCGCAATCGGTTCGGCAGGGCGGAAAGGACGGTCACGATCATGCGGATGCGCGCAACTCTCTCGCTGGTCCTTGTCGCGCTGGCGGCGACCGCCGGGGCGCAGGAGCACACGCTCGACTTCATCTGGGAGGAAGCGCCGTTCCCGCGGGCGCACGCCTCGACCATCGTCGAAGCGACGGACGGGACGCTGGTCGCCGCCTGGTTCGGCGGCTCCGGCGAGGGACACAAGGACGTCGGCGTCTGGTCGGCCCGCAAGCCGCGGGATGGCGTCTGGTCGCCGCCCGTGCAGCTCTACAAGGAGCCGGATCAGCCCGCCTGGAACCCCGTGCTGTTCCGCGGTGACGGGGACACCATCTGGCTCTACTTCAAGATCGGCCCGAGCCCCCGCGCGTGGAGCGGCGCCTACACGAAATCGACGACCGCGGGCGAGCAGTGGACCGAGCCGGCCTGGCTGCCCGCGGGGATGCTGGGACCGGTGCGGGCGAAGCCGATCCGGCTCGCAAGCGGCGACATACTCGCCGGCACCTCGCTGGAGAGCTACCGGACGTGGTCGTCCTGGATGGAGATCAGCGCCGACGGCGGCGCGTCGTGGAGCAAGCACGGGCCGCTGCTGTTCGGCGACCCGGAGCGGGACCGCATCGGCAGCATCCAGCCGACCCTGCTGGAGATCGAGCCCGGGGTGGTCCGCGCCTTCATGAGGACGCCCCGCCGGTTGGGGAAGATCGCGACCTCCATCTCGTACGACGGCGGCCGTAGCTGGGCGCCGCTGGAGCTGACCGACCTGGACAATCCGAGCGCCGGCATCGATTCCGTGCGGCTCGACGACGGGCGCTGCATCCTGCTCTACAACCCTTCGGCCACGCGCCGCACGCCGCTTTCGCTGGCGGTGTCGTTCGACGACGGGGACACCTGGGAGGACTTCCTCGTCGTCGAGGAGCTCGAGGAGGGCCAGCGCGGCGAGCTGTCGTACCCGGCCATGATCCAGGACTCGAACGGGGATCTGCAGCTCACGTATACGTGGAACCGCCGGCGCATCCGTCACGCGACGGTGCCGCTGGAGCTGGTTCCCAGGCAGCCGTGACGGCCGCGATCCGAGATGCGGCCCGGGCGGTGACCCGCACATACGGCGTCCCGGACGATTCCGCCGCCCGAAGTTCAACAGCGAACAGGCCAATCCCGGGGGTTCACATGACACGCAACGCAATCGTCCTCATCGCCCTCGCAGCCGCTGCCGCCGCGTGTGGTGGCACGCGCGCGGCACCGGAGACGCCGGAGACCGCCGGGCGGGCACCGGACAGCTCGGCACAAAACCTCGAGGTGGACGTCAGGCTCGGCTGCGAGAGGGAATTCAACCTGAGGTTCAGCTACCTGAGCAGCCGGGCGGCCATGACAGGCCGCTCGACGTTCGACGGCACATACCATGTGATTCATGAATGTGACGCTTTCCATCGACGATCGGGTCGTTGCCGAAGCCCGGCGGATCGCCGCCGTCCGCGGAACCAGCCTGAACCAGCTTGTGCGCGACTTCCTGAACCAGTTGACGCGGGTAGACGAAGTGGAATCGGTGGTCGCACAGCTCGACGCGCTGTGGGCCGAGGAGGACTACCGCTCGGAGGGTCCGTGGACGCGCGAGGAACTGCATGAACGATCGTGAGTTCCTGGATACGAACGTTCTCCTCTACGCGCACGATTCGCGGGAGCCGCGCAAGCGCACCCGGGCCCGGGAGTTGATTCGCCGCCTCATGAGGGAGCGGCGCGGCGTGGTGTCGCTGCAGGTTCTGCAGGAGTTCTTCGCCGCCGCCACGCGGAAGCTGGGCATGAGCAACGAGGATGCGAGACGCTGCATCGTGCACTACTCGCGCTTCGACGTCGTGACGCTCCGGGTGCCCGACGTGGTCGCGGCGATCGATTTGCACAGGCTGCATCGGCTGCCGATCTGGGACACCCTCGTCGTGCGTGCCGCGCTGAACGGCGCCTGCACGACGTTGTACACCGAGGACATGCAGTCAGGCTACGTAGTCGAGGCGTTGACGTTCCGGAATCCGTTCGTGTCGCAATCGTGAAGCGTCCATCGTACACTTGCGGGTTCGGCTCCTCAGCTCGTCCCCCCGGAGAGCAGCGCCTCCACCTCCGCCGGCGTCGGGCTCGCCTCTCGCGCGCCCAGGCCGCGGCATTTCAGCGCGGCAACCGCGTTCGCGTAGCGCAGCACGTCCTCGACCTCCGCCTCGTCGCCGCCGCGCAGCCACCCGGATATGAACCCGCCGCGGAAGACGTCGCCGGCGCCGGTGGTATCGACCACCGGCACGCGGAACCCGGGCGTTCTGATCTCCACGTCGCCGACCAGGGCCAGGCTTCCCTCCGCGCCGAGCGTCATGCAGACAAGGGCCGGGCGGTAGGCGTCGCGGATCGCCCGCAGTGCGGCGCCGGGTGCGCCCTTGCCGGTCAGGGCGGCCGGGAAGTCCCGTGCCGTGATGATCATGTCGATCTCGGCCAGCAGGGCCTCGATGCCGTCACGGACGCGTTCGACATCGATAACGGTTCGAGATCCGGCCCGTCGCGCATGCCGGGCGGCCGCCGTCGAGGCGGCCGTGTCGTGGCAGTCGACCAGCAGCACCCGGCCGGCGCATACAGCGGCCGGGTCGACATCGCCGGCCCGCAGTTCGAGCCCCGCATCGCGGGACCAGAGCACGGTGCGCTCCCCGGTCCGCTCGTCGACGAGAATCACGGACATCCCGTTCCGCGCGCCGGACGCCACCCGGCACGCGCTTATGTCGACCCCTTCGTCGGAGAGGCTCGAGCGTCCCTGCCGGCCGTTCTCGTCGTCGCCGAAGCAGCCGACGTACCGGGCGCGCCAGCCGAGCCGCGCGCACGCCACCATGGCGCTGGCCGCCTGCCCGCCCGGCGAGTACGCCTGCCCCCGGACCGGCTGCTTGGAGTCGGGCTCGGGAAAGCGCTCGAGCACGACCAGCAGGTCGGTCATGTTGAGGCCGAATCCCACGACGTCGAAGGAACGGCCGTCAGCCGGCGGGAGCCCGAGCGGCATCCGCATGGCGGGATCGTACCTCGCGGCACATCCTTGCCCGGAGGCCGCCGCGGGCCGAACGCGCCCAGGGCTCTGAGGGGGTGCTACGATAGAAACCAAGAGCCCTCTCAATCCCCCGGTCCGAGCCGTTCCGAGAGCAGAAGGGGATTATATCGGTGGGTGATCAGCTCGCACCGGACCGAAAACGCCCGGATTCATTGGACTTTCCGGGAGCACGTCCAATCACGTATTCAAGCGCTTGGAGTCGGAAATCAGATGGCTCCGGGCGACTTCTGCATATGCAGTCCGGATCCGGGCTCCGGGCCGAAATCGCTCAGGACGGGTGAGGATCAGCTCTGACGCGATCCTGCTATTTTCGCAGCATTCCGATATCGCTCACGCACGTGCATATCTGGGTACTCATGCGGGCGGGTGAATGGCCGGATCGGGCGCGGTCCGGATGCCGGCGCTGGATCGGTCGGCTGTAGGAGCGCTTGGAGCCGCAGTAGGTGCTCACGGAGCGCTCTCGGTGATGTAGAGGTCCCCCCTGAAATGCATAGGGATTCACGTATTCACATGCCGGCATGTGCGTCCCATGTCACCCGTATTTTGCTCAAGGCTGCCTTGTCGTCTTCTTCGGGTGCGTGGTCGATCAGGTACTGCAACAGGCCGGTGACCATCCGTCGGAACAAGACCTGCTGCGCTCCACGTCGTGCCTGTTGGAACTGCTGGGCTGCTTCGATCTGTTCGTCCGACAACGATCCCAACTCCCGGAGCTTTTCTGCTGTCATCGTGTCGCGATCCTACAGCACCACGCACCAACCGTGGCTCTGCTGCGGTGGGGTCAGTGCACCACGCGGCGCGGCTGGCGCCGGCCGGGCTACAGCAGGTCGTTCAGGTTGCCGCGTTCCAGCAGGCGGGGGTCGTCGCAGCGGTGCAGTTCGGCTACGAGAGCGTCCAGCGCCGCGGCGCAGCGTACCCTGTAGATCAGGCGCCAGGAGTGCCCGCCGTTGCTGGGCAGCCGGTCGGAGCCTTCGCGGATCAGCCTGCGCGCATTACTGGCAAGCTCCATCACGCGCTGGTCATGCTCGGACATGGCGATGCGGCTGTCAGGATCCAGGAGGGAGACCGAGCTTTGCTTTCAGGTTCGAAACCAGCAGAGACAGCCGGTCAATCTCAGCGACCGTTTCGGCGATCTTCGATTCTGCCGGCAACGGCAGCGCGTCCGGAGCGCCACGTTTCGAGCACAGGGTCTTCCCGTTGGTCACGGTCAAGTTGTTCCAGTTCGCCAGGACTGCTGCAACTTGACCGTACTGTCGATGCTTGAGATCGCGATGATCTTGCAGGTCTCGTTCTGCTCTCGCAAGCTCCCGAACCCGCTCGCCATCCAGCGAGTCTCTTTCGCTCTGCGTCATCCAGCCGAAATCCTACCACGTTGGATGACGACGAGCGCCTGGCGGGCGGTCAGTGCAGCACGCGCCGCGGCCGGTTCCGGCCGAACATGATGTCGGTCAGTTCCTCGAACGAGCAGCCGACCCGCATGTCCTCCTCGAGGTCGGCCTTGGTTGGCTGGTAGCGGGGGTCGTCCTTGGACATCTGCTGGTTGCGGCTCGTCGGGTCGATCGGCCGCCCGCGCCGCCGGGGTGTCTCGTCCTGCATGACGGCCAGCATACCACTTTTCTGATTCCAATCGTTTGACGACAGAAAACGCACGGGGTAATCTGCCGGTGCCAGACAAGATGCGCGTGGCCCGACACCGGGCCGCCTGCTGACTACAACACCCGCGTCCGCGGGGAACAGGCGGGAGTCCGCACACGTACACGTGCGTCTTGTCTGGCAACCGGCCCGGTGACCAATTCAGGTCGGGGCCGACAGAGGATCAGCATACAGATCGACAAGCCGCCGGAAGCGGTGCATCGTGAACGGCTCGGGGTCCGATCTGGTCGGCTACCAGGTCGTCAGTCTGGAGATCGGCTGATGGAGATGCGACAGGTCATCGTCGATCGAGAAGTCGCGGTCCTCATCGCCAAGCTGGTCAAGCAGGTCGGCGGCGACACCGACAAGCTGTTCCGGTGCGGAAGCTGCGGCGAGCCGATCAGGCCGCACGGCGACGGCTTCGGACATCAGAGACCGCGGCCGAAGGAGTGCGAGGCGTAGAATCATGCAGACACGTATCGCTGTTGTCGTTTTCGCCGTTGTCGTTGCTACCGTTCCTGCTGCTGCTCAAGCTCCGTTCACCTGTTCGTGGACCGACAACCCGATCGTGGCCGGGCAGACACCGATCAAGGCAGAGCACCTGAATGAGATCCGGGCATGCCTGGATTCGATTATCGCCAACTGGCCGGCACCGACGACCGTTCCGGCAGACGTTGCCGACTGGGCCGGCATGCGCATGCTTGCTCCGGTCGGCGGTACGTGCCCGGCAGGCTGGTCGGAGGACACGAGCCTCCGTGGGCGGTACGTGGTAGGCACGCCGGAGAACGGGACGCCTGGCGGCACGAGCGGTGCACCGCTGACGAACCTGGAGGTCCGGCGCGGAGGGTCCGCTGGCGGGCTGGATCCGGGGGTTCTGCCGACCGCGGCGTTCTCGCCCGGACTGCTTCCGCACCATCCGAACCCGTTGCGGATGATGCTCACGTCTGACGGAAACGGTTGGTCGACGGTGCGGACGGACGAGGTCGAGGACGGAGCCGTTCCGGTGCAGATCGCCAGCGGTCCGGTGGCGATTCATGCCGATGCATGGCACTCGAACGGATTCCCGTCGACGTTGGCGTTCTCGAGCGGCGCGCTGCCGAGTTACGCCGATCAGCCGCAGCCGGCGCCGTACTCGCAGGAGACCTGGTGCAAGCTTGACCCGTGATCTAGTCTGTACCGATGCCGCTCATTCGGTGGGTGTCAAGCTGTCGTCGACGGCAGACTTGAGTCGCATCGCGGCCGTTGTATCGACGACTGCCAGTTGCTGGATCAAGCACTCCATCGCGGCCTTGATCACCGCGATCTTCGCCTTCTTGGTCTCACGCTGTACCGTCTCGGTCAGCAGGGAGTTCAGTTGCTGTTCGGTCGTCATGACCTGATTCCAGCCTTTCCGGTGCCGCCAGTGTGCCGACCGCTGTCGCTATGGGATAGGGACGATCAGCTTGACTCGGTTCTCTGACGGGACAGTTTCCAGAGCGGTCCGAAGGGCGGACAGCAGCTTGCTGTTACCGTCTCCGCTCGTGGGCGTCAAGACCTGATTGCAGCCGCCGCAGACGTGTGGCGGTTGCCGTTTCGAGTTCTTCGGGTCCAACTGCACGACAACCTGCATCTGGCAGTGCTCGCACGTGAAAAGCAGGCTGGTGATGTCTTCGATGTCGATCACGTAGTTCCGTTCGACAGTCATCTTCAGTCGGGATTCTACCTGATTCATCGGCCTCAGGTTGGTTCTTGTCGCCGGTGTCGCCAGTGCACCGGCGGTGTCCAGCCCTGAGCGATCCGGACGGCGCGCTCGCCATGCTCGACGAGATCGGCGTAGGTCAGGACCCGGCCCTCGGCGCCACGGACCATCAGTGCCAGTTGCTCTTCGGTGTCGTAGGGGCGGCAGTTGTGTCGGGCCTCGAACTCGGTCACGTACCGGGGCAGATGCTCGAACGACATCCGGTGGTACGTGCCGACGTAGCCGCGCTTCAGCATGGACCAGAACGACTCGATGCCGTTCGTGTGAATCTGGCCGCGCACGTACTCTCTGACGTGGTGCTTCACGGCATCGTGGTTCTCCAGGTGCTCGTAGGCCGCGGACTCGTCGGTGTAGAGCGGCGTGCCATCTTCCCGGTGGCGCCCAACGAATCTACGCAATGCATCGCCGGTCACGATGTCGAAGACCTCGACCCGGACCTGCTTCGTGTGTCGATCCTTGACGCCGGCTACGGCCGTCTTGTTCGCGAACGGTCCAAGCCCCTTGAACTTCTTCCGGCGACTGGCGCTCATCTTGCCGACCTTCCCGCCGATGAACGCCTCGTCGGCCTCGATCGGCCCGAGGAACACGTCGTCCTTCGCATCGTTGCGCCGCCACATCTCCCGGACCCGATGCGCGAGGAACCAGGCGCTCTTCTGCGTGATCCCGAGGTCACGGTGCAGTTTCATCGACGACACGCCCTTCAGCGAGGTCGACTGGAGGTACATCGCGATCAGCCAGGTCTGCAACCCGAGCTTGCTGTGCTCCATCGGCATGCCGGTCCGCACCGAGAAGAACTTCCGGCAGTCCCGGCACTGGAACCGCATGTTCTTGTGCTTGGTCTTGGTCAGGACGTTCATCGAGCCGCAGCCGTTGCGCGGGCAGGCGATGCCGTTCGGCCAGCGGTTCTGGATGAACCACTCCTCGGCTACGGCGTCGTTCGGGAACCGTCGGAACAGATCCTTCAGGGTGATCCCGCAGCGGTGCGCCTTTCCCGGTCCCGGTTGGGGCATAGGGATATGCTGAACGAGGGGCACCGAGTATGGCGAGCTGTAACTCGCAGAAAAATAACGACTTATACCTCCTGAACAGGTTGCGTAGCGAGGGGCGGATCCGTGTTACTTCTGGTCCGGCAGGGCCTTCACGTTCGGCGTGCGGAGGAGGGTATCGAACTGCTCGCGGATGCGTGCGAACCCGATCTGCGCCGCACGCAGATCGTCCAGCGATCGGCGATCACGGGCCGAACAGAGTCGATCGTCGAGGCTATCGGCGAGTCGATACAGGTACCCGGTAACCAGCGATCTCTGAAGCTCGAATTGCCTGGTGAGAGAATCGGTGGACGCCGACCGGGACAGTGTGACAGACTTCGACTGCGGCAACGCTGTGTCTCCAGACTGCGGCAACGCCGTACCTCCGAAGCGGGTCGTCCCTGTCGGGTACTTGGGGAAGCACAGGGCAGGGGCGCCCGCGACGAACAACACCCCGCATCATTGCCGAGGCTGCGAACAGACTAGCTGCTCGATCCCAGGTGGGTCAAGCGATCGGCCCGGCAGGTAGTGTCTCAGGTTACCTGAGACACTACCGTCAAGCCTGGACACTGGCCGGTCGATGTGCCAGGCTCTAGTGGCGACACGTCGCGTTGGAGGGACCTTCGACGGTGTCTCCGGCGCCGGAGAGGGCGTGCTCCGGATTCCGACGGCTCGGAACTACTGGAGCAGGACCTGGGCTCAGCGCGTGGCGGCGCCGAGCCCAGGTTGCTCGAGCGAGTCGACTGGCATTGGCAAGCGTGCGTGTCTCAGCAACTCGACCTTGCGCCTCAGCGTTTCTCGCGTCACAGGGCAGTACCTCCTCTCTGGAGCACCGCCCCTCTCCGGGACCGGCGAGCGTAGCACGTCGAATCGTCTCCGTCCCCAAGTCTCGAGATCCTCGGCTTCGTCTGCTGAAGCGCCGCGGCTACAGCCTCGATCGTCCAGCGATCGGCGATCACGGGCCGAACAGAGTAGATCGTCGAGGCTATCGGCGAGTCGATACAGGTACCCGGTAACCAGCGATCTCTGAAGCTCGAATTGCCTGGTGAGAGAATCGGTGGACGCCGACCGGGACAGTGTGACAGACTTCGACTGCGGCAACGCTGTGTCTCCAGACTGCGGCAACGCCGTACCTCCGAAGCGGGTCGTCCCTGTCGGGTACTTGGGGAAGCACAGGGCAGGGGCGCCCGCGACGAACAACACCCCGCATCATTGCCGAGGCTGCGAACAGACTAGCTGCTCGATCCCAGGTGGGTCAAGCGATCGTCCCGGCCGGTTGAAAACAACCCTCCGGCGGGGCTGATCCGGGGTCGAAAAGCCCGTCAATACTGGGCGTTTCGGCTCACATGATCATGTAGGTATGTAATCCCCGAGCAGAAGCAGCCATGCAGACCGACCAGCTCGAGCAGCGTACGCAGAACCTCGAACGCCGAGTGGACCGGATCGAAGAGGTTCTGCCGACCCTCGCTACCAAGGAGGATCTGAAGGCGACGGAGCGTCGGATGCGTACGCACGTAACGGAGGCGATCGAGGGTTCGGAGCAGCGGATGCGTACGCACGTAACGGAGGCGATCGAGGGTTCGGAGCAGCGGATGCGTA